>JAUVAU010000014.1 GCA_030591565.1 Deltaproteobacteria bacterium
CGATGGCCATGCCGAGGACGAAGGTCATCAGCCAGGAGCCAGGCCCCGGCATCATGGCGTAGTGTTCCTTCCCCGCGATATAGTCCGGTGCGAGGGGCTCAAGGATTCCCTTCAAGGTGGTGACGAAGCCGCTCGACGAAGTGGGTGGCCCGAAGGTGGCAAAGATGAAGAGGATCACCCCCGAGAGGGCGATGGCAGCGGGCAACCAGTCCCAGTATTTTTCGTTATTCATCGCTCAACCTCCGCAGGAGACGTAGCCACCCTTGGTGGCCCCGCCCTTTTCGCCGGTCTTTTGGGTGCCGGACTGCGCCTTGCGGATGTCGGTGGGCAGACCCGCGCCGGAGAGTTTTCGCTCCTCAATCTCCACGGGGAAGAAGCGGTCGAAGCTCCCCCACTCGTACCAGGAGGATTCGTAGAGCTTGATGTTCGTGAAGCCCATGAGGCGTAGGATGAAGTAGGTGTAGGAGGCGCGCCTCCCCGAGTGGCAAAAAAGGATGATGGTGGTGGACGGGTCGATCCCCCTGTAGAGCTCCAAGAGCCCGGCGTAGTCCTTCACCTCCTTGGACTCTTTGTCGGTCCAGTTGAGCTTGTACTCGATATTGACCGCCGTGGGGATGTGGCCCAGCTTGAGGCCGCCGCCGCCGTAGGCCTTGTTACCCTTCTCGCCCATGTACTCCTCCGGGGAGCGCACGTCGAGGATTACATAATGGGGGTCACCGAGGCGGCTGTGAATGAACTCTCCGTCGGCGTGTATGGCGACGTTGAGCTCGTCGGCGGGGGCCTGGTAGAGAACCGGCTCCGGTGTGACGGGAGTGTCGGTAACCTCGCCGCCCGCATCGGCCCAGCCGTCTATCCCCCTGTCCAGGAGCTTGATCTTCTTGTGCCCGAGGGATTCCAGCACCCAGAAGACATAGGAGGAGGTGGCCCCTCCGTCACGCTTCACCGAGTCGTAGAGGATGACGGTGTCCTCCCTGGAGATGCCGTGGGCGCCGAGAATCTCCTGGGCCGGCACGGCCCCCGCGAACTGGCTCCCCACCGCTTCGACGGGGTTGTCGATCCTGAAGAGGCTAAGCGGCATGCGCACCGCGCCGGGGATGACCCTGCCGTCGAAATACTTATCCCGTCTGACATCCACTACCACAGTGTCGGGGTCGCCTATGTGGGCCTTTAGCCACTGGCCGGAGACCAGGAAGTTCCCGGGATAGCTGGACCTCCCCTGACCGGTGGCGGCGGTGAAAGACCAAAAGGTTGCGATGAGGAGGAGCGCTGCGATGGTGCCGAATCTCGAACTGCCTGGTGTTGACATTTCAATCTCTCCCTTGTCTGGTTTTATGGGCCACGAAGACAATCTGTCCCTGAAAACTTTATCTCAATATATTGATGTGTAAAGCGGATAAAATGTTTCAAAAAAAATTACTTATCCAGTTATTAATTGTCTACACTCGACTTCACATTGATGGCACTGGCCCCATTTTATGTGCTGCACACCATGCTTTTGGCGCGTCAGATAGTGTTGTTCTGCAATCGCCTAACTCCGCCCAATACCCAACGTCAAGTTGTGATTATCCAAAACCGGTCCTTTTTAAAAGCCGACTGTCCGGGCACTTCGCAACCAGCCACCCGAGAGTGTCAGGCTACATCCTTCCTTTTGCAGCCCTACTACTTCGCGTCAATGCAGGAAACCAGCCCGTAGAGGGTGTCGTTGATCGGGGTGGCTATCCCGGCTTCTCGTCCGTAGCGCATCACCACGCCGTTTAGCGCCTCATACTCCAGCCGCCTGCCCTTCTCCGCATCCTGCAACATGCTGGTTCTGATGTCCCGGTAGGCGTCGTTCTCCGTGAGCACACGCTCGGGATAATCTTCGGGCAGGTCGATCCCCCTGGCTTGCGCCACCATCACCGCCTCCCCGATCGCCCCCTTCACCACTTGGGCGCAGGCGGGTTGGTCCAGTATCTGGCCCACCGTGGAGAGGGTGAGCGCCGAGATCGTGTTGAAGGAGAGGTTCCAGCAGAGTTTTTGCCACTGCTCCAGCGCGATGTAGGGGGTGGAGACGACGGGGATATTCGCCTCCTCAAAGAGCTGATGAAGCCCGGCCAGCCTTATGGTCATGCGGCCGTCAAGCTCGCCGATAATCACCCTGCCCGCAGCCGAATGGATCACCTCGCCGGGCCTGTCTATTCTGGCGCCCACGTAGCAGAGTCCGCCGACTACCTTATTCATCCCCACCACTTCGCAGAGCTTCTCCTCATTGTCCACGCCGTTTTGCAGGGAGATGACAGTGGTACCCTCCCCCACCATCGACTCCATACTTTTGGCGACTTCCACGGTGTCATAGGATTTGACGCAGAAAAGGATCAGGTCGCACTCGCCGACATCGGCAGGGGTCGGGACCATCTTCACGAAGAGGTGGAAGTCGCCGTCGATGCTCCGCACCTTCAGCCCGTCATGTTTTACCCGCGCATAGTGTTCCCCGCGGGCGACCATCACCACGTCGTTTCCGGAACGAGCCAGCTTGCCCCCGAAGTAGGAGCCCACCGCCCCCGCACCCATAATACCTATCCTCATGAATACTCCACTTAGCTTTCTATAATGATCTCACCATACCCGGTGACAATAGCCTTCTCGCAATTTTCCTCCACCTCAACACCATCCCATACGACGCAGTCGCGGATGGTAACATTCTCCCGCAACCTGACTCCCCTGCCCACCACAGCGTAGGGACCGACAATAGAACCCATACCCCCCGAAACGTCCTCACCCAAAAAGCTGGGAGGAAGGATTCTACCCCCACCGTCCAGCTCTTCCTCTTCACCCACGAACCGTCCCACTGCCCCGGCGGGGATATCGCCCGAAGCCAACAAGGCGCGGTGGGCGGCGAGGTAGCTCTCCGGCGTCCCCAGATCACTCCAGAACCCCTCGCACTGGTAGCCCCAAAGCGGTTTACCATCGCCGAATGCGGGCAAATGAACGCCGGAATTTATGCAGCGGTTACCCGGCCCCAGCGCTTCTATCTCTTTGAGGACTTCACTCTCCAGCAGATGAACGCCGGTGAACTGGTATTGCGTCCCCGTCGGTTCTCCCCGGATGTTTGAATTCAAAAAACCGACCACCCGGCCCTCGGTGTCCACCGCTATCGGCCCTTTTTCACCCCGAGGCAGGGGAGCAACACTCAGCGTCGCCCTCGCACCGCGTTGGGCATGAAAACGGGCCATCGCAGCGAAATCAATAGTCCTGTGGGTGTCGGCGTTGACCAGCCAGAAGGGACCTCCTCCCAACCGCTCCAACCAGGGGTAGAGCGCCCCGGCGGTCCCAAGTATTACAGGCTCATGGCTCCAGATAACCTTCAACCCTTCGGGGAGGTGGGGGGCTACCGCCTCGCGCAGCTTCTCGGGCAGGTGGTGGAGGTTTACTATCGCTTCGCTCATCCCACCCTCTTTTAGTTGGATCAGGGTATGGATGAGCATGGGGAGACCGAAAAAAGGCCATGCCGGCTTGGGGAGGTGGTCGGTCAGGGGCTTCAACCTCGTGCCGAACCCCGCCGCCAGGACGAACGCCTTATCGGGCAACCTCAAACCATATCCTTCCATGAGGCGATAGCCGCGATGTGCTCACCCTTGGAAGTCACCTTCTTGCAGCGCGAGTTTTTGACGCCCTTTATCCGCGCCTCACATTCGGACCACACAGAATGCTCCCTTATGTCGCCGTTGACGATGGAGAGGTAGAGCGGCTTTTCATACTTCTCGCCCTTGCTGCCGGTGGCGACTTTGCGAGCTTTGGATTTTTTTGCCGCTTTCACCGTGGAGCTGCGGTCTATCCAGGAGCCGTCACCCTTCTTCAGCTCCGGCGTCTCGCCCTGGGCGAACCCCTGTGCAATATCGTCGCACCGCTCGTTTTCCGGGTGCCCCGCGTGGCCCTTCACGTGCTCCCAGTTTATTTTCAATTTGCCCAGAAGAGTGTCGATCTCCAGCCAGAGGTCGAGGTTCAGCACTTCTTTACCATCGGACTTTTTCCACCCCTTCTTGCGCCACCCCCATATCCACTTGGTCGCACCGTCCACGAGATACTTGGAATCGCTCACCACTCGCACGGTGTCGGGAGGGTTCACCTGCTTCAACCCCTCAATGGCCGCCAGCATCTCCATGCGATTATTGGTGGTATCGGGCGCGTGCCCCCCCAGCTCTTCAAAGTGGCCTTCGCGCACTATTATCGTCCCCCAGCCACCCGGGCCGGGGTTCCCTGAACAACCGCCATCGGTATAAATAATGACCTTAGCCACAATTACCTGCTTTCCATGGATTGACACCCGCCCGCGCAGGCCGTTAGGCTCTACCCCCCATCACAACAACTTGAGAGGAACCGCTGACATGGTTTTCGGATTATTCAAAAAGGGTACGAAAGACCGCGCCGTTGAGAAAGCAAAAAAGCTCATGACCCAGGGAAGAGCCGCCGAGGCGATGACCTGGTTTGAGGAGGCGCTTGAAGATGACCCCGCCAACGAGGAAGCAAAAGCAGGGATGGCCGTGTGCCGCCGCAACCTCGTGGAGTGGAACATAGAGGAAGCACGGGCGCTTACGGGCCATGACCCGGAGCGGGCAGCCGAGCACACCCAGCTGGCCGTGGAGATCGCCGGGGACGACCAGGAGCTGGCCAAGCTGGCGCGGCGCGAGAACAAAAAGTTGGGGGGGGGAGCAAAACCCGCACCCCGGCCCTCACCCCCCAAACGGATGTTCGAGCCCTCCTGCGGCGGCTGCGCCTCCACCTCCTGCGCCCCGGAGGACGAAGAGTGGGCAGAGAGCGACGCCGACGAGCTTTTTGAACTCTACATGGAGGGGATGGACGAGGAGGAGCGTCAATGCTTCGCGGGGCTGGGCCGGACCTTCAAGGAGGGTTACGTGGCCCTTCAACAGGGGGAGCTTGAGTTTGCCGAGACCCTCCTTAAAAAGGCGGAGAAGGAAGAGGAGCCGGTGGCGGCCACCGCCTATGCTCTGGGGCTGGTCACCTCACTCACCGGGAAGCTGAAGCGGGCTGAAAAGCACTTCAGGACAGCGCTTGAGCGCAACCCTGATCTGGTTGGTGCGAAGATTCACCTCGCTGCTACGCTGAAAGAAGACAAGAGGGCCGGCGAGGCCGTGGCGCTGCTGAAGGAAAGGCTTGAAACCGCCCCTGAAGACCGGAGCGCGAGGTTGATGCTCGCCTCCATCCTGCTGGAGATGTCGGAACCGGAAAAGGCGCTTGAGGTAATCGACCCCCTTACCGGAGAGGTTGCCAGGACCGAGCCATCCATCGCAGCCCTTTGGGGCCATATACTCAGGGAGGCCTCGGACATTGATGGCGCCATCAGCGCCTACCAGATGGCTACCATGCGCAAGCCCGACATGATGGAGGCGCTGATACCGCTGGGGGTTCTTTTGATTTCAAAGGGGGGCAAGGATGCCGAGAGCGCGGTGAAGTTGTTCAAGCACTGTTACCGCACCGACCCGGAGCGGGGCTGGTATCACCTTCTCAACATCGCCAACGCCTATGAAGCGTGGGGCAAACACGAGCAGGCAGTGGAGATGGTGGACAACTCCCGAAACGAGCTGCCCGACGATCCCAAGGCGCTGGCGGTTTTCGAGCAGGTTGCCGCCGCGATATATAAGGACTAGGAGAATTGTTGAAAAACCCCGGATATCATCCGATTGACGTTGTCAGGGACGGTTAGCGCTCCAAGGGCAGTCCCCTTCTGGACCAATCCATCACGCCGCCGGTGTAGTTCTTGACCCAGGGGTAACCCTGTTTGGAGAGCCAGTTTGTCACCGCGCCGCTCCTCGCCCCCGTGGCGCACACGACCACGATCTTCCTCTCCCTGGCGATCCGGTGCAGGTTGTTCGGCACCTGATTCATCGGGACCAGGATGGAACCGGGCAGATGCCCGCGCTGGTATTCACGGGGGGTTCTCACGTCGAGAAGAAGGAGCTTGTCCGGCTCGCTTTTTTGAAGCTGCCGTATCTCCTCGGCGCTAATGGCACCGGGGGCGCTATGGGCGTCGCCGGCAAATGTAGCGGGCACCACCAGCGCTGCACACAAAGTCAACACCGCTATAAAATTCCTCATCAGGTTCTCTCCCAAAAAGTTGCCAATGTATTCTTGACCATATTGATTGAGATTCATTTGGAGCGGAAAAGTTACTAACCTTTTCAAGGTCGATCCGGGGTATACTGTTCAATTGTATATAAAGCAAAAGCGGGTCGTAAAAAAAGCAAAATAGATGCATCTTACAAAGGCGCAAGATGAAGCAGAATAACACCACCAAGGGCGACTCCCTGATTATAGGTTCCAGAAAATTCACCTCCAGATTAATGGTGGGCACGGGCAAGTTTTCCAGCTCCCAAACGATGGCCGACGCCATCGCCGCTTCGGGGGCCGAGATAGTCACGGTGGCGCTGAGGAGGGTCGATCTGACCAACCCCGACCACGACATCCTGAGCGCGATAGACCCGGAAAAATACCTGATACTGCCCAACACCTCGGGAGCGCGTGACGCTGATGAGGCGGTGCGGCTGGCGCGGCTGGCAAAGGCGTCGGGCATGGAGCCCTGGATAAAGCTGGAGGTCACCCCCGACCCCAGGTATCTGCTCCCCGACCCGGTGGAGACGCTGATCGCCGCCGAGATTCTCGTGAAGGAAGGGTTTACGGTATTGCCCTACATCAACGCCGATCCCATCCTCGCCAAGCGGCTTGAAGAGATCGGGACCGCCACGGTCATGCCCCTGGGCTCGCCCATCGGCACCAACCGGGGCATCATCACCCGCGCCGCCATCGAGATCATCATCGAGCAGGCCAACATCCCCGTGGTTGTGGACGCCGGGCTGGGCGCTCCCTCCCACGCTGCCGAGGCGATGGAGCTGGGCGCCGACGCCGTGCTGGTCAACACCGCCATGGCGGTGGCCGACGATCCCGTGATGATGGCCCGCGCCTTCGCCAAGGGAGTAGAAGCGGGCCGCGAGGCATATGTAGCCGGGCTGGCGTCCTCTTCCCGTGTCGCCTCCGCTTCAAGCCCTCTTACAGGATTCCTGCGTGACTGATATGGGCTTCTCTCACCTGCTTGAACGGGCACCCCTGACCCAATATTTGGAACGCGTAAACAGGACTGGAGCGCAAGGGGTGCGCGACGCGCTGGCCTCGCCCAGGGTGGAGTTCGATGATTTCCTCTCGCTCATCTCGCCCGAGTCCATCAACCATCTCGAAGAGCTGGCAGCACGCGCCCAACGGCTCACCCGCGAGCGGTTTGGCAGGGTCGTGACCCTCTACGCGCCTCTCTACGTCTCCAACCACTGTTCCAACAGCTGCGTCTACTGCGGCTTCAACGTGGAGAACCGCATACAACGACGGACGCTTGACCAGCGCGAGATAGAGGCGGAAGCCCGCTCGCTCTGGGAGCAGGGCTTTCGACACCTCCTGCTGGTGAGCGGAGAGAGCCGCAAAGAAGTGCCGGTCGAGATGCTGGCCCAGACGGCAAAAAATCTCCACAGCCTCTTCCCCTCGCTCTCGGTGGAGGTTTACCCCCTGGACGTAGATGGGTATAAGAGCCTTGTGGATGTGGGCGTGGAAGGGCTGACGATCTACCAGGAGACCTATGACCCGGTCATATACGCAAAGGTTCATCCCGGCGGCCCCAAGTCGGACTACCAGCGCAGGCTCAGAGCGCCGGAACAGGGCGGAGAAGCGGGGTTCAGGCGTATCGGCATAGGAGCGCTGCTGGGACTGACCGACTGGCGCTATGAGGCCGTCTGTCTCGCCCTGCACGCCATGTGGCTGCAAAAGACTTTTTGGCGTACCCATATCTCCATCTCCGTGCCAAGGCTGCGCGAGGCGGCAGGCGGCTTTGCCCCGGCCCATCCTGTAAGTGACCGTGAGCTGGTGCAGATGATATGTGCGCTACGCTTGCTGCTGCCCGACGCCGGGGTGGTCCTCTCCACCCGCGAGAGCGCGACCTTCCGCGACGGGCTGGCTCCCATAGCCGTGACGATGATGAGCGCCGGTTCCTGCACCGAACCCGGTGGCTACACGGAGCCGGGGAGCGCAGAGGAGCAGTTCTCCATCGAGGACTCCCGCACCCCCGCCGAGGTGGCGCTCATGCTTGAGCGGTTGGGGCTTGAGCCGGTGTGGAAGGATTGGGATGTGGGGTATCTGCAAGACGATGGGCGTGACGGTGGGGAGGTTCAGGGTTGAAAGTCAGAGTCAACAATATCGAAAAAGATGTCGCAGGGGTTGAGAATGTGACCGGGCTCCTGGCCGCGCTGGGGGTCGATCCCACCAAAGTCGTCGTCGAGCTGAATGGCGAGATAGTGCCTCGCGACGGTCATGACTCGGCTGCGGTCTCCCAGGGCGACAAGGTCGAAATAGTCCAATTCGTCGGAGGCGGTTAACATTGAAAAGTGCAGACAACAGCGCCGAACACACCCTTGCGGTGCGCAAGATGTTCTCGGCGATCGCACCCACCTACGATCTGCTCAACCGCGTGCTCAGCTTCGGCATCGATGTCAGGTGGCGGCGCGAGATGGTGGACAAACTCCCCAAGGGTGAACTCTCGATACTGGACCTGGCCTGCGGCACCGGGGATGTGGCGATCGAGATAGTCAGGCGACGCCCCCAGGCCCGCGTGGCCGGGGCGGACCTCAGCCCGCCGATGCTCACCGCCGCCAAGCCCAAGGTGGTGAAATGGAAGATGGACGACGCCATCACCCTGACGGCGGCCAGCGGCGAGGAGCTGCCCTATGCTGATGGGGTCTTCGACGGTGTGACCATCGCGTTCGGCATCCGCAACGTCACCAACCGCGACCGGGCGCTAATGGAAATGCACCGTGTCCTGAAGCCGGGTGGTCAGGCGCTGATACTGGATTTCTCCATACCACCCAATCCGCTGGTGCGAGTAGGTTACGGCTTCTACTTCCACCGCGTCCTGCCGCTGCTGGGAGGGCTCGTATCAGGCAACTACGAGGCGTATAAATACCTGCCGAGAAGCGTGGAGGGGTTCCCGCCAAGGGATGAGTTCGCTTCATTGATGGAAGAGTGCGGCTTTTCCAAGGTGGAGTGGAAGGACTTTACTTTCGGCGTGGCGACCCTTTACGAGGGCACCAAGTCTTAAAAAATATTACAGGCTGTTGACAAAGGTAGACAATAGAAAACTGGCTGGAAAATCGGCTACTCGTAGCTGTCTGCCTATCTACTTATTCAGCCTGACTGATCGTTGACAAGCACTGAGTTTTATTCGAGGCAAGTTTTCAGAACCGAAAACTTGGATGCGCATTAGCGCACCTTTAGGCGAGGCACCAGAGAGGGGGCCGAGTCCAGGAGGAAGGATATAAAAAATAACCGGAGGAATACTCAGCGTATTTCGAGGATCATTTTTTAGCCTGACGAAGTAAATCGGAGAAAAGGCAGGGTTTGTCAGCGATCTGAAAACTAGAACCTGTAGCGAACCCCCAAACACACAAAATCAGAACCACCGTTCACCCCGTCGATGGTGCCGTAAATGCCTGACCGGTGGTGCACCCTGAAGTTCAACTCCCAATCCTCCCACTCGGGCAGCCCCACCGTCCATTCTACGACAAGGTGGTTCAGCAGTTTGCTCGTGTGAGTGTGGTCTTCCACTTCCACGGCGGGCAGCCTGGTGGCGTAGGAGAACCCTTCGCCAAGGGCAAAGGTCGTCGGAAATGCGTCGTTCCAGATGAAGTGCGTCCACCGAAAGAGCAGCGCCACGGTGGACTCCCAGTGGTGCTGGCGTCCAAAGTGTTTGCCCACCGATGTCTCGACCTCCCAGCGGTACCGCTCCTCGGTGTAGAAAGTCTGGTTCAGGGCGGTTACCACGATTTGGGAGCCGATATATTCACCCGCCAACCCCGCCACCTGCCAAAAGGGGTCCATCGACGCGACGCCGGAATAAACCGACAGGTAGAGCGGCCCGCCCCAGTGGCCCGTGTCTTCCCCTTCAGCACTGGCGCTGCCGGCAAACAGCAGCAGCGCAACAGCTGCCGGCACAGCTATTTTTTTCAATGACGCTATTTTCATGGGTATCTGCTTCAAGTCCTGAAATCTTTGAGTGTGAACTGTATCGTACTTGAGCCGCGCCACGTCCTTACGCGAACATTGCCGACGAGGTCCAGGGTATCCCCCGGCCTTATCCCCTCCATCTCAACCGCCTTGCCCCACCCCACGACGTCGAGGGTCGAACCTCCCGCCTCGACGGTGAGTCCTATGTGGACCCCGTCCCTGCCTATGGCCTTTACCTGTTTCACCGTCACCCCATCCAGACGAAAGACCGGGGTCGGGTTGCCGAAACCGAAGGGCTCCAGTTTATCGAGTTCGCCCAGAGTCGCCATGTCCAGCTCAACAGGGGAGGCCACCGCGTCGATCAAGATTGAGGGCGTAAGATCCTCTTCGGCGAGTCTCGCACGCACAGCTTTTTCAAAGGCGTCGCGAAACTCCGGGATATTCGCTGTCTCCAGGGTCATCCCGGCGGCCGCCTTGTGCCCGCCGTAGCGAATGAGCAGCTCGTCGCAATCACCCAGCGCTTCATGGAGATCAAAACCCGGGATGGAGCGCGCCGACCCCTTCGCAGTCTCACCATCCACCGACAGTACGATGGTGGGTCTGTGGTAGGCCTCCACCAGCTTGGAGGCCACTATCCCGATCACCCCCTGGTGGTAGCAGTCGCCATCGACGACGATGGACCAGTTATCCGTGTTCCAGCCATTCTCCTCAACGGTGGAGCGGGCGGACTCAAGCACACCGCTCTCCTCGTCGCGTCGCTGGCGGTTCAACTTGTCCAGATGCGACGCCAGCGCTCCGGCCTTCGCGGGGTCGGGACAGATCAGCAGCTCCAGTGCCCTGGCCGGGTCATCCATCCTCCCCGCCGCGTTGATCCTTGGAGCCAACTGGAAGGCCAGGTGTCCGGCTCTTAGCCCTCCATCCACTCCGGCCACCTGGGCCAGCGCATTTATGCCGACGCTCCTGACAGCATTCATGCGCTTGATGCCGAAGTGGACGATCACACGGTTGACGTTTTTAAGGGGGACGACATCGGCCACGGTGCCGAGCGCGGCCAACTCCAGATACCCCTTCATGTCCGGCGCTTCCCTTGTGCTGAACCAACCCCGCTCGCTCAGTTCGCGCCTTAGCGCAGCCGCCAGATTCCACGCCACCCCCACGCCAGCGATCATCGGGTCGGGATACTCGCACCCCTCCAGCTTGGGGTTCACGAGTCCATCGGCCTGGGGAAGTTCTTCGGTGGGGTTGTGGTGGTCGGTTATCACCAACCCAATACCCAGCTCGCGGGCGCGCTTGGCTTCCTTTACCGCAGTTACGCCGCAATCGGCGGTAATTATCGTGCCGCCGCCCTCCCTGTGGATTTCTTCAAGGACGCTCACATGCAGGCCATACCCTTCGCGGTCGCGACGGGGTAGCCGGGTCCTGCACTTGACTCCGATATCGTTAAAAAAGGTGGCGAGCAGCGCCGCAGAGGTGATGCCGTCGGCATCGAAATCGGTGTAGACCCACAGCGGCGACCCATCACCAATGGCGTCAGCCAGGAATTTTACGGCCACGGCCATGCCGGGGATGCCAAGGGGGTCGGGCAGGGAAGAGAGTGTGGGGTTGAAAAACAGCTCGGCATCCCGGGCGTTTTCAAAGCCCCTTGCCGCCAATACGGTTGCCGTCAAACGACAAACCCCGAGCCCGCTAGCCAGTTGGCCAACGAGATCGGGGTTGATTGTCTTTACATTCCAGCGCGCCGTCACTTTTACAGCATCAGGTGGCTACTCCCACCTTTTTCGCGTGTCCACCTCTCGTGCCGAGCCACAGGACCACCGGGCTGGCGACGTAGATGGAGGAGTAGGTGCCAACCACGATGCCGACCAGCAGTGCGAAGGCAAAGTCATGGATGACGCCGCCGCCAAAGAAGAAGAGCGCCAGCACCACCGCGAGGGTGGTCATACTGGTGAGCAGCGTGCGGCTGAGCGTTTCATTGATGCTGCGGTTCATCACCTCGGCCAACGCTCCGCGTCCGCCGGTGCGGTTGATGTTCTCGCGGGTGCGGTCAAACACGACGATAGTATCGTTTAGCGAGTAACCGACTATTGTCAGGAGCGCGGCGACGATGGTGAGGTCGAACTGCTTATCCAGCAATGAGAAGATGCCCACCGTGATCATCACATCATGGACCAGCGCGGCCAGCGCGCCGAAACCGAAGTGAAGCTCAAAGCGCCACCAGATGTAGCACATGATCGCGCCAAGGGCGAAGATGATTGCATAGAGTCCCTTTTGCCGCAGGTCCTCACCCACCTTGGGGCCAACCATCTTGGCCTGGCTCACCGAGACGTTAGCGACGCCGAAGGTCGCGCCAAGCGTCCGCTCCACCAGGGCCTCCACGCCGCCCAGGTCCTCGGAGGTCTGCTCAAGCTGGATTATGAACTCGCGATCCTTGCCCACGAACGCCTGAATCACCGGCTTGCCCTGCACAGCGCCCGCCAGCGACTCGCGTATCTGGTCGCTCTCGACATCGACAGCGAAACCCACCTGCACCATAGTGCCGCCGGTAAAGTCGATGCCGTAGCGGGGGCCGCCCTTAACGACAAGCCCGGCAAGGCCGATGAGGATAACGATGAGGCTGACCATCATGAACTGCTTGCGCTTGCCGATGAAGTCGATATTTAAACCGGGTCGGATGATTTCCATTTGTTGCCTTCCCCGTTTTCCTTTAAATGCTCAAGCGCTTGGTGCCGCGCTTCGCCAAAAATTTATCAAAACCGGCACGTGTGCCGACAACTGCCGTGAACATCGAAGCCAGGATGCCGATGCCCAAAGTGACCGCGAAACCCCTGATGGGGCCGGTGCCCAGCCAGCCAAGCACGATGGCGGCGATGAGCGTGGTGACGTTGGCGTCGAGAATCGTGGTAAACGCCTTGGCGTAACCACTGTCCACCGCGTTTAGCGGACTCTTGCCAAGCCGCAGCTCTTCGCGTATTCGTTCAAATATCAGCACGTTTGCGTCAACCGCCATGCCGATCGTCAAGACGATACCGGCAATACCCGGCAGGGTAAGCGTCGCATTAAACGCCGCTAGCGCGCCCAGCACCACGAGGACGTTCAGCACCAGCGCCAGGACGGCGAGGAAACCGGCGCCCTTGTAGTAGACAGCCATGAAGAGGACGACCAGCCCGAAACCGATCAGCAGGGACAATATCCCCGCCTTGATCGAGTCGTTACCGAGCGAAGCGCCAACTTCAATCTCGTGCATGACGCTGACTGGAGCAGGCAGACTGCCCGAGCGCAGCGCGATCGCCAGGTCACGAGCCTCGTTGCGGGTAAAAGTGCCGCTGATCGAAGCGCGTCCGCCGGTTATCGGCTCGCGTATTACCGGCGCCGACTGGACCACGCCGTCAAGCACGATGGCGAGGTACTTTTGCGTAAACTGAGTGGTTATATCGCCAAAGAGCTTCTTGCCCTGGCTGTTGAACTCCATCATGACGTAGTACTGCGCACGGTTCTGATCCACCGACAGGCGGGCTTCGCTTATCACCTCGCCGGTGAGCAGCACTCGCTTTTTGACCAGATATGCGGGACGACCCTGCTTCTGCTTGCCGGTGCGGAGGTCGACGTCGGGTTTACCGTAGAGTATCTCCGAGTCGGGCGGCACACCACCTGCCAGGGCCGCTTGCGGGGTCATCGACTCGTCGAGCAGGTGGAACTCCAGCTGCGCGGTCTGTCCTATCAGCTTCTTTGCACGCTGGGAGGAGGCCAGCCCGAGGACCAGTTCAACCTTGCCATCTGGATTGAACTCAAGTTTGTCACGCGAGAGTCCGACGTAGAGGCCCACCGCCGAATCGGCGATCTCCTCAGCCAGCACCATGTCGGGGAGTATCACCTTGACCTGGCTGCCCATCGGCTCCACCGTGAAGTCTGCGATGCCCTTTTCTTCCAGCAGGACAGTCACATCTCTGGCTATCTTGTCGGCAGAGAGCGAACCCAGGCCGGGGAGCTGGATGAGTATCTCACCCTTGCCCTGGGGCACTATGACAGGTTCAGCGACGCCGAACTGGTCAATACGGTTCCTGATCGTCTCGATGCCCTGATCGATGGCGTACTGCTCAATCGCAGCGACTTCATCGTCGGTCATCGTCATCGTGACGGTGATGTAATCCCCACCCGCGCCGCTCCTGGACACCTCACGCAACCCACCAAACTCATCTTCGATAAGTTTGGTCAGCCGCTGGGCGCCTTCATCTCCGCGCACGGTGGAGATTATGTTACGGCGGTTGACCTTGGAGCCGCCCTTGATGCGCACGCGCTCTTCGCGCAGCCTGCTGTCAAGTTGCTCGCTCAAGCGGTTCAGCGAGTTCTCCACGGCCTTTTCGGTTTCCACCTTCAACTCAAGGTGAAGACCGCCCTGAAGGTCCAACCCGCGGTTGAGTGGTCTTTGCGGCAGAAAACCCGGAATGGTGTCACTGGGCTTATCGACAAAAGAGGGCAACAGGAACAAAAATGCTATAACGGCAACGCTAAGCACTAGTCCCAGACGCCAATTGGCACTCATCTATCGCAACTCCTCTAATAAAAAAATCAAATTGACTAGGTAGGTTTATTCGCCGCCGCCAACCTTGGTGACGCTGGCTATGGAGCTGCGCTGCACTCTGACCTTGACGTTCTGGGCCACCTCCAGTGTGAGGACTTCCTCAGTCACTGCCGTCACTCTGCCCATGAGGCCACCGACGGTGACAACCTCGTAACCGCGCTGGATCGAGGCAAGAAGGGCGGTGTGTTCCTTGGCCTTCTTCTGCTGGGGCCTGATCATCAGAAAATAGAAGACGACCATAATCAGGAGAAAAGGCATGAACTGGGCGATCATGGTGCCATCTCCGCCGCCTGCCGATCCTCCGCCTGCGCTGCCCATCGCGTGGGCGCTGTCTATCAACCATGAAAACATTTTTATTCCTCCTAAGTGGTTTTGCCCGTCTCGGGGCTCTTCCTGAATTCTTCAACAAAACGGGAGTATTCACCCGCCTCCACCGCCTCGCGTATTCGACTGAGCAACCGCTGATAATGGTGGAGATTGTGAAGGGTTATGAGCCTTGACGCCAGTATTTCACCTGCCTTGTACAGGTGACGTATGTAAGCCCGCGAGTAATTGGAACAGGTGTAACAGCTACACTGCCTGTCCGGGGGGTCTTCGTCGCGGGTGAACGAAGCGTGTTTTATAGCAATATTCCCCTGTGAAGTAAAGAACATTCCATTTCTCGCATTGCGCGTGGGGAGTACACAATCGAACATATCCACCCCCCTCGCGACGGCCTCGACAATATCGGAAGGGGTGCCCACTCCCATGAGGTATCTAGGCTTCAATTCAGGCATGTGCGGGGTGGTCGCATCCAGCGTCTCCAGCATCGCTTTTTGCCCCTCTCCCACGCTCAGGCCGCCGAGGGCGAAGCCGTCAAAGGGATGGGCGGTCAGCTCCCGGACAGCGCGCAGACGAAGCTCCGTATCCATCCCCCCCTGTATGATGGCGAAGAGCGCCAGCTCCGGCCTGGTCCTCGCCCGAAGCGAGCGCAGCGCCCACCGGTTGGTCAGCGCTAACGACTTCTCCAGATATTCGCGGGTGGAGGGGTGCGGCGGACACTCGTCGAGCACCATCATCACATCCGAGCCCAGCCTCTCCTGAATCTCCACCACCAGCTCAGGTGTGAGCTTGTGGCGCGAGCCGTCCAGATGGGACTGGAAGGTCACCCCCTCCTCCTCGATCTTCCTGCGATCGGCGAGGCTGTAGACCTGATAGCCGCCGGAATCGGTGAGGATCGGCCTGTCCCAGTTCATGAACTTGTGCAGCCCGCCAAGCTCGCCTATCAGCTCGTGGCCGGGCCGAAGATAGAGATGGTAGGTGTTGCCCAGGATGATCTCGGCCCCAAGCTCCTTCACCTCTTCGGGGGTCATCGCCTTTACCGTGGCGAGGGTGCCCACCGGCATGAATGCGGGGGTCTGCACATCGCCGTGGAGCAGCGTCAGCACACCCCTTCGCGCAGCCGTTCCCCTGTCCTTGCCGAGCAGCTCGAAGGAGGGCCTGAACTCGGTATTGTCACCAAAGTCCGTATCAGTCATGATCTTCTTCACTCATATCTCCGATAAACATCGCGTCGCCGTAGGAGAAAAAGCGATACTTGCGGCTGACCGCGTGTTCATAGGCTGCGAGCATATTATCCTTGCCGCCAAAGGCGCTGACCAGCATCAGGAGCGTTGACTCGGGCAGGTGAAAATTGGTGAGGAGCGCCCCGACTATCTTGAATTGGAAGCCGGGGAGGATGAATAGCTCGGTCCAGCCGCTGCCCGCCTCCACGTGACCGCTACCTCCGCAGTGTTCCAGCACCCTTGTCACCGTGGTGCCCACCGCGACGACCCGCCTGCCCTGGTCAAGCGCCCGGTTGATCTTGTCCGCGCTCTCTTCCGGTATATGGTAGCGCTCCCTGTGCATCTTGTGATCGGCCACATCGTCAGCGCGTATGGGCTGGAAGGTGCCCAACCCCACGTCCAGGGTCACGCATGTTTTTTCAACGCCCATTTTCTCCAGCTTGTCCATAATTGCACGGGAAAAATGCAGCCCCGCAGTGGGCGCCGCCGAAGAGCCCGCTTTGTCCTCGTGGGAGAATAGCGTCTGGTACCAGCGCTTGTCCCGGGCGCGCGGCTCCGGCCGCTTGATGTAGGGCGGCAGCGGCATCGTCCCCACCTCTTCAATGACCTCGTCCGCCGGAGCCCTGCTTCTCAACTCCACGGTGAAGACGCCGTCGCCCAGATTTTCGGTGACGAGGAAGGAGGCGTCGCCCCCAGCCTCCGTGTCCACCTCGACCACCATCCCCACCCGCGGTCGCTTGGCCGAGCGCACGAGCGCCTCCCAACTGGTTTTCGATTGACGCGCCAGCAGCAGCACCTCGACACGGCCACCGGTAGATTTCACCCCAAACACTCTTGCCGGGATGACACGGGTGTCGTTGACCACCAGCAGGTCATCAGGGCGCAGCAGCGAGGGCAGGTCAAGAAAAGCCAGGTCGCGCAGGCCGGTACTAATACCGGTCCCATTACGCTCCACGCTCAAAAGCCGTGAAGAATCACGTGGCTCCACAGGCTCCTGCGCTATCAGTTCAGGGGGGAGGTCGTAGAAAAAATCGCCAGGTCGCATCTGTCTTTTTTTATCCGGTTAAAAAGCCCGACCCTTTTCACAGGGCCGGGCTTCACCGTTTCCTTGGCATCTTTAAAAATTCAAGCTACTTGGCCTTCTCCGACCTCATGTACTTGAAGAGCGGCTCCTGGGGGGAGAGGACCAGCACATCGTCCTTGCCGATCGACTTGCGATAGACCTCAAGGCTCTTGACGAAGGCGTAGAATTCCGGGTCCTTGCCATAGGCCTTGGCGTAGATCTTGGTCGCCTTGCCGTCGCCCTCGCCCCTTATCTCCTCGGCCTTGCGGTATGCCTCGGCCAGGATGATGTCGTGCTCCTTGTCCGCCTGGGATTTCAGCTTGCGGCTCGCCTCCTCGCCCTCGGCGCGGTAGCGCTTGGCCTGGCGGGTACGCTCCGCCTTCATCCTGTCATAGACGTGCTTCGCGTTCTCGTCGGGCAGGTCGGCGCGCTTGATCCTCACATCGGTGACTTCAATCCCATACTGCTTGGCCGCCTCATTTGCGGCGAGGGTCACAGCCAACATGATTTTGGTTCGGTCATTGGCGACGATGTCGATGAGATTGTACTTGCCCAGCTCTTCGCGCAAGAGCGAGTAGATGATGTCATCGAGGCGCTCCTGTGCACGGTAGACATCGCGAACCTTGTTGTAGAAGGTGAGCGGTTCGATGATGCGCCAGCGGGCGAAGTTGTCCACCTTGAGGTTCTTCTTGTCCCGCGTGATGACCTCACGGGCCTGCGCATCGTATTCGAGCAGGCGCGCATCGAAGATCACGATCTTGTGCAGGCCGGGTACACGAAAATGGATACCGGGCTGCAGTGGACCACCCTTGGGTTTGCCGAATTCGAGCAGGATGCCGGTCTGGGTCTGGTCGACTACGTAGACGAAGACGTTCAGCACGATGAAGGCGACTATGGCCAGAACTCCAATTAATCTCAGTATGTTTTTCATGGCGCTACTCCTTTTCCCCGATTAGGCGGTCAATCGAGAGCAGCGGTAAAATGCCCGACTTCTTGCCATCCGATAGCACTATCCTCGCATTTGACATCACATCCGCCATCGTCTCCAGGTAGAGACGCTTGCGGGTGATATCGCGTGCACCCTTGTACTCTGCATAGAGTTTTAGAAAACGCGCCGCGTCGCCCTGGGCGGACTTGATGACGGTCTCCCGGTAAGCCTCGGCCTCGTTCAGCCTCTTCTCCGCTTCGCCCCGCGCCTTGGGCACGATGTCGTTGGCGTAGGCCTCCGCGTGGTTCTTCAACGTCTCCTTGTCCTCACGGGCGCTCGCCACGTCGCGAAAGGCGGCGATGACCTGGGCGGGGGGGATGACATCCTGGAGCTTGACGTTGTGCACGACCACACCCGTCTTGGCGTCGTCGAGGATCAGCTGCATCAGATCACGGGCTTCGATCTGAATTTTACTCTTGGCCTCGGTGAGCACGGCGTCGATCAGGTTACCCCCGACCACCTCACGCATGGCGGCCTCGGCGGCGTCACGCACGAACCCCTCGGGGTCATAGACGTTGAAGAGGTAGTCCTGGGGGTTCTTGATCTGGTACTGGACGATGAACTCGCAGGAGATGATGTTCTCGTCGCCGGTGAGCATCAGCGCTTCACGCGGAAAGGACTTGTACCGCGCCGGCGGCCCCGCGTCGATGGTCCTGAAGCCTATCTCAAGCCTCTTGACCTCGGTGACCTTGGGTTTCAGCACAGTCTCAATGGGCATGGGCAGATGCCAATGGGGCCCAGGCTCGGTCGTGTAGACGAACTCGCCGAACCTTTTCACCACTCCCATCTCGTTGGGGCCAACGATATAGAAGCCTGTCGCAGCCCAAAAGCCCAGTATCACTAAAATCACCAAGCTCAAGACACCGCCCGCCAGCTTCTTGAAGGGCTCCTTGAATTTATCGAAAAGTTCTTTGGGGTCGGGGAAGTTTTGATCTGGTCCCCCGAATCCCTGTCCGTCCCAGCTCATGGCTTTCTCCGGTCATAGGTTTTTTTCAACAAAACATGTCCTCAGAAGCTAACAACCACATAGCCGGTCGTCAACCGCATTGGAACCTTTTTCTTGCCTCTTTTCAAACTTTTACGGTGATTACCCCGTTATAGCGTCAGATATTCCACTACAGCGTCAGTCATTCAGCTTCGCGAGAACAAGCTGGAGGTCCTGCCACGCCAGCCGTTTTGCGGCGGGGTTTCTGAGCAGATAGGCGGGGTGGTAGGTCGCCACCACATTCCACCCCCTGGTTCTTATCACACTTCCCCTCATCCTGCCTATGGGCTCATCCCTGCCGGTAAGGTTTCTCGCAGCGTGCGCCCCAAGAGCGCAGATCACATCGGGCTTTATCGCGTCGATCTGCTCCCAGAGAAAGCGTATGCACTGCTCGACCTCGTCTTCCCTGGGGTCACGGTTTCCCGGCGGGCGGCACTTGACCACGTTGGCGATGTAAATCTCTTCGCGCTTAAAACCCATCGCGGCGATCATCCGATTCAAGAGCATCCCGGCGCGACCGACGAAGGGCTCCCCCTGCCGGTCTTCATCCCTGCCCGGCCCCTCACCGACAAAGAGCAGGCGGGCCTTGGGGTTACCTACTCCGAAGACGATGTGGGTCCGCCCCGTGTGGAGCCTGCAGCGGGTGCATTCGCCTATCTCTTCGCGGATCAGCGCGAGTTCACCGCCCTGGGGCGAGGAGATGATGGGGAGGTCCTTGGGAGAATCCTCTGCTGCGCTGGGCTGGGGCGAAGCGGGACCATCCCTGACTATCCACGCGCCTGAGCGGTGCGCGAAATCAAGGGTCGCCTTTATCGACGCCTGCAGGCCAGTTTCTTTACCGGCCTCTTTATCGTTCTTCACCACTTTTTACTCTTCATTTCGTAGGAGGCTTCGCCACTGGGCGGCGGGGAATCCAGAAAAGCCCCAGCCGCCGCCAGGAGTCGCCGCCGTTGGAGACCACTACTTCAGTCGCCTCCGGCACTTTTACCTCAAAGCCTTTTTTCGACGGCGGCGCATCCATCACGAACCGTGAAAACTCCAGAATGATCTCGTCACCCGAGTCATGCCCGCCCACCAGCACAGTATGCGCCACTAACCTCTTATCTGAAAGAGAGTACCCGGCGTAGGCAGAGTAAACGATCTCGAGCCCCGGCTCCCCACTGCCGCTTCCCCCCGGCGACCCGTCGCGGCTCCCAAGGACCGTCCTCTCGGGCGGACCCTCTCGGGGGAAGATGACCAGCTGCCAATTGCCCGCATCGTCAGCCAGCTTCAGCACCAAACGATCCTCCCCGCTCCTCCACGCCCCCACGGGTTTGCCCATGACCGGCACCCTCCCCGCCATTATCGCGCCCACTATCAGCGCAGCGTTTCGGTTTGAGTCAACGAGCAGCCGCCCCTTGTCGGGCTGGTATATCCTGCATTCGCCATCGTCCAGACACGCTGCCGAGAGCACCAGCCTGCCCATCGCGCCGGTAAAGGCGTCAAGCTTGAACCCCCTCTCCACCTCCGACCTGACTCCGAACTCGGCGCTGCCCATTCCGGGATAGATCACCCGGCCCAGCGCCTTGACATTGACAGGAGCGCCGTTGAACTCCCGGAGCCTCCCCGCCAATGCTTCCATGTCGACGACTCCCCCCAGCTCGACAGCCTTGATCCTCGGACCGGAGCAGCCCGAGATCGGCCCAATCAGGGCGGCCAGCGCAATGGTTATGGCAAACGCGGCAAAGGGGAAGTGGCGCAAGCTCTTCACTTCAGCTCATCCAGCTTCCCGGACAGCGCTTGGCTTTCCGGCTTGAGTTCCAGCGCCTTGGTGTAAGCGTCCTTCGCCCCGTCCTTGTCCCCAAGTTTAAGCTTCGCGTCTCCAAGGTGCTCCCATATCACTTCATCCTCCGGGGCCAAAACCACCGCTTTTTCAAGAGCCTCAATAGCCTCTTCGGTGCGCCCCTGCTTGAAGTAGACCCAACCCAGGCTGTCGATGATGTAGCCATTGCCCGGCATCAACTCGACCGCTTTTTTTACCATCACCTCGGCCGCATCGAGTTTGATCCCCTTGTCGGCGTAGGTATAGCCCAGGTAGTTGAGCGCATGGGGGTGCTCGGGGTCGATCTCAAGAACCCCCTGCATCAGCTCCACGCTCTTTTCCCAGTCGCCCGTCTTGTCGTAGAGCGTGCCGAGGGTGAAAAGCAGCCGGGTAGTCTCACTATCCGCCGGGATGTTGGCGAGAAAGTCTTCAAGCGCCTTGATCCCCTTCCCGTACACCTTCATCTCCTGATAGAGGGCAGCCAGCGCCAGCACGGCGTCGGGGTCGGCGGGGTGCGCCTGGAACCATTTTTTGTAATCTGTCTCGGCCTGCTCTATCTTGCCCAGCGCTTGCAACGCCCGGGTCTTCCTGATGAGGGCGTCCATGTAGAGGGCGCTCTCCGGCCCGATGCGGTTTAGCGCTTTCAGCGCCTTTTCATTGTTGTCCAGCTCCAGCTCCGCGATGCCGATGAAGAACCATGTGCGCGCATCGCGCTGGTCGGGGTCGATCTTTTCAAGGACCGTCCTGGCCTCTTGTGGGCGGTTGGCCAGCAGGTTCAAGAGGCCGACCTTGAGCAGATGGATCGTCTCCCGGGGGAGCCACTTTTGGGCCTCGTCCAGAGCCGCCACGGCTTCATCCTTCCTGTCGAGGTCCAGGAGCAGCTGAACGAACTCTATGCGTATCTGAATTATGTGGGGGTTGATACTGATAAGTTTTTCAAACTTCTCTATCGCTTCGGCGTTTCTTCCACTTCTCACCAAGAGCTTGGCGAGCGCTTCCAGCCCCTGCTGATGGGTCGGCATCTTTTCCAGCGCCTTGACCAGGTACTTTTCGGCTTCCACGTCCTGGTCCAGGAACTCAAAACTTCTTCCCAGATGGAAGTTGGCTTCGGCGCTGTCATGCTTTTCCACCCACAGGCGGGCCAGTTCGTTTTGCTCCTTGAACCGTTTTTCGCCCCCGAGGAGTTTGACGGCCAACCCGAAGGCCTTGGGGTCACCGCCTCCCTCGGCGGCCTTGACGGCGACATCCACAGCTTCCCCTTTGCGGTCGGCCAGGACAAGGGTTCGAGCTTTATTGATAAGCAGCTCGGGGTGGTCGGGCCGGTACTCAAGGCCTTTATTCAACACCCCAAGCGCCTGCTCGGTCTCTCCGAAGAGGAGGTAGAGCCGCGAGAGCCTTAGCCGTGGCTCTGCCGCTGCCGGGTCGATCTCCACCGCGACCTTGTAATACTCGGCGGCGGTGTCGTAGTCGCCGGTCCGCTGGGCCAGGTGGCCCTTCATAATCTGCTCGGAGGAGAGACCCTTGGCGTGCGCCGCAGGGGCAAAAACAATCGCATATAAAGCCGCTAGCGCGGCCAGCCATTTAATCATCCGACTCCTCTTCCTCTCCCTCAAATTCCCCCTCAACTGCCAGAACCCGCCTCGCCTCCTTGCTCAACCCATCCAATGACAGGAGCGCTTCAAGGGGCGAGAGGTTGTCGGTCCTGAGCCTGGAAAGCTCGTCGAGCACCTTATCCCTTCTCGTGTTGTCCACGCCAAGGAAAAGGTCCAGCTGCCGGTTCGCCACCTCGGGCTTGCGCGTGGCGGAGTGGGCGAATTTGGGAACTCCGCGCTCGTCCAGCTCACCGCTCTCCAGATTGCCCAGCACTTCTCGCGCCCTGTCGGTGACTTTTTGCGGCAACCCAGCCAGCTTGGCGACCTCTATCCCATAGGAGCGGGAGACGCCACCCTCCACCAGGCGGCGAAGGAAGATGATGTTGCCCTGCCACTGCTTCACCGCCACGTTGTAGTTCTTGATCCCCTTCAGCGTGCGGGCCAGATCGGTCAACTCATGGTAATGGGTGGCGAAGAGGGTGCGCGCACCCAGGTCATGTATGTACTCCGCCACCGCCCAGGCGATTGCCAGCCCGTCGAAGGTGGAGGTGCCACGGCCCAGCTCGTCGAGAATGACCAGGCTGCGCTTGGTGGCGTTGGTTAAAATGGTGGCGGCTTCCATCATTTCGACCATGAAAGTGGAGTGGCCCCGCGCCAGATCGTCGGACGCCCCCACCCGGGTGAACACCCTGTCCACCACGCCGATGGAGGCGGACTCGGCGGGGATAAAAGAGCCCATCTGGGCCATCAGCACCATCAGCGCCGTCTGGCGAAGGATGGTGGACTTGCCGCTCATGTTGGGGCCGGTGATGACCAGCAGCCTGTCCGCGACCTCGCCAAACCTTACGTCGTTGGGGACGAACCGCTCACCGGTATCAACCGCCTCGACCACCGGATGTCTGCCCCCGACTATCTCCAGCTGCGCTCCCGAGTGGACATGGGGCCTGACGTAGCGATTTTGCACCGCCAGCTCGGCCAGCGCCGCCACCACATCCACCACGGCCACCGCCGTTGCGGTGCCACGCAAACGGGCTACAAACTCGCCTACCCGCCCCCGAAGCTCGATGAAGAGATTAAGCTCCATCACCCGGCACCGCTCCTCGGCGCCAAGGACCTTGGCCTCCATCTCTTTCAGCTCCGGGGTGATATATCTTTCGGCATTGGCGAGGGTCTGTTTGCGCTCATAATCCTCGGGCACCTGCTCAAGGCGGGCGCGGCTGACTTCGATGTAATAACCAAAAACTTTATTAAAACCGATCTTGAGCGAATTTATCCCGGTCTTTTCCCGTTCACCCGCCTGAAGCTCCGCGATCCAGCTGCGTCCTCCCTTCTGGATTTCGCGCAGCTGGTCTATTTCCGCATCAAACCCTTCACGTATTATCCCACCCTCGGTGATCAGGGCGGGCGGCTCGTCCGCTATGGCGCGGGCCAGCAGCCCGGCGACCTCCGGGAGGGGGTCCAGCGCTTCGACCCACTGCACTAGGTAGGGGTCCTCCAACGTTGCGGCCAGCCCGCCAAGTTCTCCGATCGCCTCCAATGAGCGGCGAAGCGCCACCAGATCGCGGGCGTTGGCCGAGGTCATCGCCACCTTGCCCGTTAGCCGCTCCACATCAGCCACGCTGCGCAGCGCGTCGCGCAGGTTGCGCCTGGTCTCACCCAGCGAGACCAGCTCGGCCACCGCGCCGTGGCGCTGTGCAATCGCCTCCACATCCAGCAGCGGATAAGCCAGTCTACGGCGCAGCTCCCTACCGCCCATGGCGGTGCGGGTCATGTCCATCAGGGAAACAAGAGACCCTTTGCGCTGGCCCGCCATCGTGTGGAAGAGCTCAAGGTTTCGCTGGGTCGTGCGGCCTATGAACATCACCTCGGACGCCACGTGGCGCGCCGGTATGCATACCGCTTCCAGCCCTTTTTTGTTGTGGGTCTCAAGGTAATTCAGCGCAAGCGCCGCCGCCGAGAACCCCACCCCCATGGACTCAAGCTCAAAATCTCCCAGGTCGCGCAAGCCGAAGTGTTTTGCCAGCCTTTTGTGCGCCGCGTCAACCGAGGGAGCCGCTTGCACCAG
Organism: Deltaproteobacteria bacterium; assembly: GCA_030591565.1. Lineage (GTDB taxonomy): Bacteria > Desulfobacterota > Deferrisomatia > Deferrisomatales > BM512 > JAUVAU01. The sequence continues at coordinate 24,650 of JAUVAU010000014.1, forward strand.
TGTGGTGGACACCTCTTTGTCCACCCAGGCGGGAGGTTGCCCACCACCATCGGGGTCGGCTATCACTATCTCGTGGGCGGCTATCCTGCCCAGCTCCTCACCCATGGACTCGTCGTCCTCGGCCTCGCCCACCCGGAACTCGCCGGTGGTCACATCGAGATAGGCGAACCCCCATCCGGCGTCATCGGCCACGGCGGCCATGAGATAACGGGGCGCACGCGCATCGATCATCTCGGTGTCGGTGACGAGGCCGGGGGTGATGACCTGGACCACGTCGCGCTTGACGAGCTTCGTGGTCTGGCTCGCGTCCTCCACCTGGTCGCATATGGCGACCTTGTGGCCGCTGGTGACCAATCTGTTGATGTAGTTGCGCGCCGAGTGGTGGGGCACTCCGCACATGGGGATGGCGTCTGCCCCCTTGGACCTGCTGGTCAGCGTTATCTCAAGGATTTCAGAGGCCGTCACGGCGTCCTCGAAGAACATCTCGTAGAAATCGCCCAGCCGGAAAAAGAGGATGCAGTCGGGGTACTTCTCTTTTTGTTCGAGGTACTGGCGCATCATGGGGGTGACGCGCTCCGGGCGCATTGCTGAAACTTCAGGGCTTAAAACTTCGGGGCCTGACACTTCGGGCGCCGGCGATTCGGGATTCCGAGTCATGGGGAGGCGCTACCCATACGACTCAAAGGGTCGGTTCCTCATCCAGGGGAAGGGGTGAGGATTTGGTGGGGGGGACCTCCAACATTGCTTTAACAGGTGTCGCCCCAATGGCTACGGGCTTCTCGGAAGAGGGTACCTCATCAGCCTTCTTATCCCCGGAGAGGGGTTTGGGCGGCGGGGGCAGCTTTTCCTTGTCTATCTTGGTCTGCTCGCCCTCAAGCTCCGAAACCCTTTTCTCCAGCGCCTTCACCTTGCGTTTGGCCAGACGTATCTCGGTCTTGCGCGCCACTCTCTCGAAAATGCCGCCAAAACCAGCCATCATCACACCGATGAGAAAAAAGGAGATGAAGAGGAAGACCACCGGAAATTCAGGGGTCTGGTAGGTCAGCCCTTCGGAGTAGAGGTCGAAGGAGAAGCTGATCTCCTGGCTTAACGGTGTCATGTTCTGATAGCCGAAGAGCACTACCCCGGCCAGCACGAAAGCCAGGAATATTTTCTTAATAAAAGCGAACATCGCTGCCTCCTGAAAAAACTGTCCTACTCAAACAAACATCATAGCTTATTTTATCATCATCTTGAAAACCCGCGTTTCAATTCCGCGAAAATTTCTTCCATGTGCACCGGCATGACCCTCACATCGCCCAGCACCGGCATAAAGTTGGAGTCACCCTTCCAGCGCGGCACGACGTGCAGATGGAGATGGTCGGTTATGCCCGCCCCCGCTGCCTCGCCAAGGTTCAGCCCCAGGTTGTAGCCGTCGGGGGCCAGCACCCCGTCAAGCGCCGCCTTACTTTTAACCGCCAAGGTCCAGAGTTCCCTGCTCTCCCCCTCGGTCAGCTCTTCCATCCCGCCCACGTGGCGCAACGGAGTTATCATCAGGTGGCCCGAGGTGTAGGGGTAGCGGTTCATGATGACCATCACCTGCTCGCCCGTGTGGACCACAAGAGAGGCGGGGTCATCCCTATTGGCGGCGGCGTGGCAAAACACGCAACCCTCGACGCGCTCGCCCCCCACGTAGACTTTGCGCCACGGCGCCCATAAAAGTTTCGGACTCATCCACCGACCTCCACTATGCGTGCCCCAATCCCCGTCCCGGTCACCTCAATCATCGCGACGGTGCCCACACCCGACCCCCGGGGCCAGAAGGGGGAGCCGGGATTCACCAGCAGCAAGCTTCCAATCCGCTTCACCAGCGGCCTGTGGCTGTGGCCGAAGATTATAACGTCGGGGAGGGGATCGAACCAGCTCACCACCCTCTTTTCCAACCCAACCCCTGAGCCGGAGCCGTGGACGATACCGATGGTCACGCCGCCCAGCTCTACCGTTCGCTTTACCGGCAACCGGCCCGCGCCGGTGTGAAAATCCATATTACCGGACACCCCGTAATAGGGGCGCGCTTCAACGTGTTCAAGATGCTCCACGACATCAGCGCCGGTGTGGTCGCCGGCGTGGATGATTACATCAGCCTCGGCCAGCACCCCCTCCACCACCCTCGCCATGGATGCGTCAAAGGTATCGGTATGGGTGTCCGAGATGACCCCGATCAACATCGCCTCAGAACCCTTTTCGAGAATCCAGCAGCAGGGTGACCGGCCCCTCGTTAACCAGCTCCACCGACATCTCCGCCCTGAAAACTCCGGTCTCTACCCGGTGCCCCTTCTCCTTCAACCCACTCGCCACGCGGAGATAAAGCTCCTCGGCCAGCGCAAGGGGGGCGGAGCGCACAAAGGAGGGCCGCCTGCCCTTGCGGCAATCGCCGATGAGGGTGAACTGGCTTATCAGCAGCACTTCCCCATCCACCGCCTCAAGCGGCAGGTTCATCTTGCCTTCATCATCCTCGAAGACGCGCAGCCCTGAAATTTTATCCACCAGGTAATCGGCGTCGCTTACGGTGTCGCCCTCCTCCACCCCCAGAAGGACCATGAAGCCGGTCCCGATGGAGCCGACACACTTGCCCCCCACCGTGACGGCAGCGCTACTCACCCGCTGGACCACACCCCTCAAAGGATGCTCTCCGCAACACGGGTGCCCAGCTCAAGGCGGTCAAGCTGCCCGGTCCAGTTTAGCGCCCACTGGGTGAACTCCTCCATCTGCCCTTCGGGCACAGGCGGTCCGGGCTTGTACTTCTCTCTTATGGGGTTGACCCACCTGCCGCTCTTCTTGACCCGGTAGTCGAGATGGGGACCGGTGGACATCCCGGTGGACCCCACATACCCGATCACCTGCCCCTGGCCCACGCTCGCACCCCTCCTGACGCCCTTGGCGTACCGGCTCAGATGAAGGTAATAAGTCTCATACCCCATGGCATGGCGGATCGATATCATATTACCGTTCTGCCCTTTTCTACCCGCGAACATCACTGTGCCGTTGGCCACCGACCACACCGGAGTCCCTATGGGGGCGGCATAGTCGACACCCAAATGCGGCTTCACCTTTTTTGTTATGGGGTGTCTGCGCCTGTAACTGAAACGTGAAGATATCCGGCTGAACTGGAGCGGCGCGCGCAGAAAGCTCTTCCGCACGCTCTTGCCCGAGTCCTCAAAATAGCCCTTGGTCTCGCCCGAGTTGAAATAGATGGCGCGGTGCGTCTCGTCCCTGTCCCGGTAGCTCGCCGCCAGTATCTTGCCATTGCCGAGGAATTCGCCGTCGGCATAGAGCTTTTCGTAGACAACCCGGAACTCGTCGCCGTTTTGCGACTCGTGGGTGAAGTCCACATCCCAGGAGAAGAGGTCGATAAAGCTCATTATAAGATCGGGGTCCGCCCCCGAGCGCTGGAAGGACTCCCACAGCGAACCCCGCAAGGTGCCTGCCACTTCGTCGCGCGTCCTTGTCATGGGGACCTCAATGCGTTCGGGCTCCCAATCGCTACCGTTCCAGTAGACCTCATACCGTTCCACCGGGCTCCGACGATAGGAGAAGTGGCTGATCTGTCCGTCGGCGATCCAGATTGAATATTTATCACCGGGCCTTGAGCGACGCGGGTCGAAGACTTTTTTGAGCCTCTTTCCAAACGCCAGCGAGCGCCCCGCCGAGATGCCCGCCCCGCGAAGGACGAGGTCGAGATTTTCGCCGCTCTTTATCACCCCGCTCACATTGACCGCGCCGTTTGACTCGAAGGCGGCATTTTCCAGCATCGCCAGCCGCTCACGCGAATCGGCCGGGCCATTGGCGGGTGAGGAGAATTCATCCAAACGTTTTAGCGACTCCTGGCCGAAGAGCGGAATGACGGCGGACCACAACCTCTGCGGCCTGCCGATGAGCAGCACACAGGCCAGCGCCAAAACAATGTGTAATACATAGTGGTTATGCTTCATGGACCCTTTTGGGACCTCCGTTTTTTATATTGCTAATGAACCCTGTTCAGTTTTTAATATTAATCCGCCGGATATTAGTCCAGTAACCTCGGCGATTCAACCTCACTTGGCATTTTTGGGCAACGACGGTCTGACAATCAGCGTCCTGTCGTCGGCGACCACCACCCTTCCAGGGCCAGCCCCCTTGGGTTTTCTGACCCTGGAGATCTCGGTGTACATCACTTCGGCCTTTGTCTCCCCCGACAACTTCGAGTGGTAGGCCGCCACCCCCGCAGCCTCGTTAAGGCTCAACTGTGTGGGTTTTGAATCGCGCCCGGGCTTTACCAGGACGACGTGCGCCCCCGCCCCGTCGCGAGCGTGGAACCAGAGGTCCCAGGGGCGCGACTCCTTTACCAGCCGGTCATTCTCCAGCCGGTTCCTGCCCACCAGGATGGTCCAACCATCGGAGGTGGAAAAGCGATGAAAGGGCTGGGCGGGCTGCTCCCTTTTACCCGGCTTTTTCACTTCAGGCGCTTTGGGTGGCCCCTCAGCCAGCTCTTCCCGCGTCTGTTTCAATCTTCTCTTCGCGTGGATGGCGGTGCGCTTGATTTTTTTCACCCGGTCATAGAGCCGGTTGAGGTTCTCGCCCGGTTCGAGCGACGGGTCCAGCTCGATGACTAAACCACCCTCTTCACCCCCCTCAATCGTCACCCTCTCCATCCCCCTCTTCACCAGGTGGAGGTTGCCCCCCAGGGCGTCGGCGATCTCTTTTGCCCCAGCCAGGTCGGACGCCCCTTCAAGCTCGGCGGTAATCTTTTCAATCCTGCGCTCAAGTTTTTTTCGCCACCGCTTCTCATGCTTCGCCGAGTTCTTTTCATCCTTTGCGGCCTCGATAAGCTCCAGCCCCTCCACCAGCTCTGCCCCGGTCTCAAAGAGAAGCTCCTCATCGGAATCCGGCCCAACGTCAGAGTTGACCTCCTCTTCAACGGCCAGGGGCGAGTATTGCGCACCGGGGCGAAGGGGCGACCCGTCGTCCGCATCCCAGCGGGTTGCGCAGCGAAGGATACCGTCATCGTCGGCGATAAACATTCGGGTTTGACCACGGTGACGAGTCTGGCCGTCCAGTACCAGCGTGAATCTTTTATCTCTCCTGGCGAAAGTAAACTCGACCAGCAGGCGGGCGGGATCAGCCATCGCGGATACCAGCCGTCCACCCTCGACGTGGGCCCTGAGGTATGCGGCTAGCTGGGGGGGGCGCTTTGGGCAGGGGGGGCGCGCTTCGACCAGGCCGAAGCCGAACTTCTTCTTGTCCGTGCAGAGCAGCAGGTAAGCGGATTTGCCGGGCAGCCGCATCCGTATGAGGAGGCGACCCTGTGTATCGATCCAGCTCTTGCCGATGAAACACCCCTGCCACGCGACTGTCAGGGTGCGGCACAGCGCCGACAGTTTAGCCAAGTCCATTCCGGGTTATCTACCTCTACCAGACTGGCATCATGTAGCGAAAAGGTGCGGCTGTGGCCGGCGCGACCAGCAGCTCGGCGGCGGCCCTGCCCTTCTTGCCCAGGAGCAGGTCCAAAATCCCTTCCTCGGGTTCTTCCCAGATCTGGATAGCGGGCTTGTCGCCCAAGTTCGCCAGCTCCCCGGCCAGCTCGACCGCGTCCCAATACCCACCGATGACATCCACAAGCCCCAGCTCCAGAGCTTGTCTGCCGGTGTAGACCCTGCCATCGGCCAGCTTCAACACCTCTTCACGCGAAAGGCCGCGTCCGTCCACGATCACCTCCACGAACTGGTCGAACATATCGTCGATGAGTCCCTGGATTATCCGCCGGTCCTCAACGCTCATCTCCCTGCCGGGATTGCCGGTGTCCTTGAACTCGCCGCTCTTGATCGTCACTGCGCGCAGCCCCAGCTTGTCCATGAGAACCTTGTACTGGGGGAATTGTGCGATGACCCCGATGGAGCCGGTTATTGTGCCGGGGTTGGCGACGATCTGCGTGGCGGGTGCAGAGAGGTAGTAGCCCCCCGAGGCCGCCACGGAGGAAAACGCGCAGATCACCGGCTTGACCGCGGCGCTCTTCTTGACCTGATCGTGTATCTCCTGGGCGGGTGCGACCACGCCGCCGGGCGTATCCACCCGGATCACTATCGCCTTGATCTCATCGTCCTCGGTCATCTCGCGCAAGCCATCGACAAAAAACGATGAGTCGGAAAGAAAGCCGGTGACCTCCAGCACGCCTATGCGCTCGCCCTGCATCTCGGCCATCTGACCGCTCCCAACCAATGATACGATGGCGGTTATGGTCCCGCCGATAAACACGCCCACCGCTAGGATAAACAGCCCTATCAGGAATTTTTTCATGGTCGCTTTCCTTTTTTTTGGTACCGGCCGGTACCGGCTGATGCCGGTAGTTATCCAGCGTATACATACCGCCCTTAAATAAAACGGGGCCGCCCCAACAATAGAGCCGCCCCGCTTGGAGATTTACATTCAAGCCCCTACTGGACTATGAACCTGTCCACCAGCTCCGGAATCCGCTCGCGGGCCCAGGTGACGGTCTCTTCCTTGTGACAGAGGATACACGCCTCCTCGGTGGTCATCTCACGCGGATACTTCACCTCCTCAATGTGGAAAGTGTGGTGCTCCGGCTCCGGCTTCCAGATGGTGACGCCGGTCTCCTCGTCTATCATTTCCACACCCGAGTCCCTGGGGTTGGTCTCGTCATGGCACTCGGTACAAGCAGGGGGTGGTTGGCTAAAGTCGAACTTGTGGTCATGGACCGAGTAGGATTGCCCGGTTTTGGCCATTGCGGGTATGTGGCAATCGGTGCACAGGGTGTTCGTGGGCCTGTGCCCCGAGTGCTCAAGAAAGTTCTCGTAGCGCTGCTTGTGGCAGGTGCCGCAGTACTCGCTCCTGGTCATGTAGCGCTCCACGTGTTTTTCTCCCCCCGCCCCGGCTCCACGGTCGAAGCCGCACACCTCGCAGGCGCGGTTGGTGGAGTAGAACTTGGACTGGAAGAAGTAGTACATGCGCTTTCGTTCCAGCAGGTCCATCGAACCCCAGTACCACTTCTTGCTCTTCGGCTTGGGCATGAAGAATTCAGTGAAGTAATCGTTCAGGTCATCGCCGGGCAGGAAGCCCACCGGAAACTTGAACTCCACCGGATACCTCTCGGCGGCCACAGCCCGGGCCTCCTTCTTGACCTTCCTGAGCGCCTTTTTAAACTCTCTCTTGCTGAGCCCCTGGGCCTTGAGCTCCTTTTTTGTGTCCTTTATCAGCTCCTCGACCATGAGATCGCGGCGAGTGTCCATGCCATCGGTGTGGCACTGCATGCAGATCATCTGGGCACGGTCCTCATCCAGGTTGGCGGGGTTCACGATCTCGCTGAGCCGTCCACCCGTCTGGACATGTTTCTCCCCCGGTCCATGACAGGACTCGCACCCGATGCCCGGCTCCAAGAAGGAGAGCGTCTCGGGGTCGAAGCCAACCGTGTGGCAGCCGTCGCAGTGGATATTGTAGGGATTTTGACGCCAGTTCCAGATCGAGTAGGGCTCCCAGGCGCGCTTGGGCACATTCCAGTACTTGGGGAGCACGTAGAGGATGCCGTCGATCCGGGTCAGATACTTCTGGACCCAGTGGTTGCCCACCGTGTAGTCGATATCTTCGGGGGAGAAGGGGATGCCATCGTTGAAATCATCGGCAAGGATGGAGAAGGGGTCACGCTTGGCGTCCACCAGCATGCGGGCATGGGGGGTGAGCCTCCATTGTGCATAGACCGAGGGGTGGCACTCCCTGCAGGAATCGCTACCCGCGAATCCCGGCATCCCGCCCATTTCGGCGTTTGCGCTCACCACGCCCAAAGTCAAAATAGCCGTCAGAACACCAAACGCCATGAATATTTTAAGTCTCAAAACACGAGCTCCCATTAAAATTCGATTTCATTCAATTGCCTAATCAGATTACACTCCAATGATTCAATCGTTGAATATACAGGGACAACGCCCCAACCCACAAGGGAAACTACACGGCTTGGAAACTGATTCAAGCAATGGAATAATGCTGGAATGAATACAAATACCCCCCCCGTTGAAACATGTGACTGCCCCCTGGTGAAAGAGCGCGACCAGCTGGCGGAGTGGCTCTCGAAAATAGCCCCCGGCGCGCACGTCGCCGTGGACTTCGAGGCCGCCGGCCTTCACCGCTACACCGACTTCATCTGTCTGGCCCAGCTGGCCTCGGACGGGCGCTGCGCGATCGTCGATCCCCTTGCCTCCACCGACATGCTGGAACCCCTGGGCAAGATGCTGACCGACAGCGGGCACCGGAAGATATTCCACGGCGGCGACTACGACATACGGCTCCTGAAAAAAGGGCCGGGGATTGAGACGGTCAACGTCTTTGACACGATGATCGCCGCGCAGCTGGTCGGCAGGGAGAAGCTGGGGCTGGCCGCGCTGCTCGAAGCCCATTTTGGCCTCCTGGTGGACAAGAGGTACCAGAAGGCCGACTGGTCCAAGCGCCCGCTTACCGGAGAGCTTTTGAACTACGCCGCCATGGATGTGATCCGGCTGGTGGAGTTGTCCGAGATACTGGAGGAGGAGCTGGTCAAGCTCGGACGCCTCCACTGGGCCGAGGAGGAGTTCAGGCTGCTCGAACGGATCGAACCGGCCCCACCGGCGCCACCCTCATGCTTTAACGTGAAGGGGTCGAACAAGCTGGCTGGAAAGGCGCTGGCGGTGCTACAAGCCCTGCTTGAGCTGCGTGACGAGATGGCGAGGGAGTGGGACCGCCCGCCCTTCAAGGTGTTGTCCAACCATGTGCTGCTCGAATGGGCGGTGTCGCCCCCCAAGACGCGCAAGGCTGTGATCGACACCAGGGGCGCGGGCAAGGGCCTCCTCTCCAGATTGTCGGAGCGCATCATGGAGGATTCGGCCCGTGCAGCCGCTCTGCCCCAGGCGCAGTGGCCCCAAAAGCCGCAGTCCAAAAACCGCCGCCCGCCCATGACCGCTGAAGAGAAAAAGCTCCTCTCAGCCTTGAAGGAGGGGCGCAACAGCGTCGCCAAGGAGCTTGGCATCGACGCGGGACTTCTCGCCTCGGGGGCGGTGCTTGAGAGTGGTGTCAGGGATGGCGTCGAGGCGCTGGAATCGCTACTAAAAAACTGGCAGAAAGAGGCAGTTGGAGATAAACTTCTCAGCATATTGAACAACTAGGAGGCTACTTAAAAAACTCTCCAGAAGCGGCAAGAGCGCTGAACTGGATATTTTAGTCGGCGTCGGGCGAACCCCTGACTAAGCCGACGATAAACTGGAAACCTCGAAGATCATTCGAGGGCTAGGAAGGGAAGGAAAATGACCGCAGGCATACTGATAGGTATTTCGAGGATCATTTTTCGACCCTGACAACGTCAATCGGAGGATATCCGGGGTTTTTCAACAAACTCCCGGGCGGATTTTAAATAGTTAGCCAGGCATAGCTTGGGTGAGGAGGATGGTTATGATACGTGTGCTCATAGACAGGACCGTCGCCGACAACATGGAGGCTGAATTTCACACCGCGCTGAAGACCGCCCGCAAATCGGCGGCGGGCTTTCCGGGATACATATCCGGCGAGACACTGCGCGACGTCTCCAACTCCCATCACCATGTCGTCATCTCCACCTGGCGCTCGATTCCCGACTGGGAGACCTGGCTGGCCTCGGAAGAGCGGCAACAGCTGGTGACAGCGACGAGCATGTGCCTGGACGAGCCGACGACTTTCACCGTGCTTGAGCCAATGTAAATACCCTCGTCATCACAAGAAAGATCACATAAGAAAAGCCGCCCTTGTCAGGGGCGGCTTTTCTTTTTATCAGCGTTTAAGGCGTCCGTATCCCGCCGTCCCTACACCACAGCAATGACCGCCGGACCTTCCGCATTTTCAGAGACCAGAAAACCATCCTCCATAAGCAGGTGGCGGTCGGCATGGGCCGCGCATTTTTCGCTGTGGGTCACCATGATCACCGTGACCCCCTGCTGGACGAGCCCCTTGATGATGCCCATAATATCTTCCGAGGTCTTGGAGTCGAGGTTTCCCGTGGGCTCGTCGGCCAGCAGTATGGGCGGATCGTTGACTATCGCCCTCGCCACCGCCACCCGCTCCTGCTCGCCACCTGAGATCTGGTTGGGCAACCGACCGAGCTTGCCCCCAAGCCCCACCTTTTCCAGCGCCAGCGCCGCCAGCGCATGTTTTTCCCTCTTCTTCATCGACAGGGTAGCCAGCGGCAGCATCACGTTTTCAACGATGGTCAGGTAGGGGATCAGGTTGAGGTTCAAGAGCGCAATATCGGTCAGCCTCATGGTTAACCGCCTTTGCCTCTCAGGTCGAAGTAACCGCTTCCAGCTTCGATGTCGGAGACCTTTATGACGACCTTGCCGTTCTCCATTGATCTTTTGAGCGGCGAGGGGTTGCAGCCGCCCTTGACCACGTTAATCTTGTCGGTGGGAAAACGCATGCGGCAGTTACCACACACCACCTCGTCGCCCTCCTGGTGGTAGCCCTTGCCCGAGCGCCAGCAGGAATCGCAGGCGTCAAACGCGGCGCGGATAATGCCGTCGGTGGACTTGACCACGAAGTAGCGGATATCGAGACCATCGGAAGTTGTGTATTTGAACCAGCGCGCCTCGCCATCGTCAAAGAGCGCCGCGTCGTAGGTGACCCTGTCGGCCTCGACCTGCTTTACTTCCTGGGCGACCTGGGGGGTGACGCCCTTGGTGGGGGTGCCATTGGAGTTCGAAACCAGGAATATCCCGCCGCTAACTGCAAGGAGGACTACAGCTATACCGATGAATTTTCCGTTGCCGCCGCCGCTTTTACCGGTTACCGAGGCGCGTTTCGCTGCCAATTTGTCATTTCTATTTTTTGAGGACATATGAAAAATCTCCTTTAAGGTGTTCAGATCGCTGACAAACCCTGCCTTTTCTCCGATTTACTTTGTCAGGCTAAAAAATGATCCTCGAAATACGCTGAGTATTCCTCCGGTCATTTTTTATATCCTTCCTCGTGGACTCGGCCCCCTCTTTGGGGCCTCGCCTAAAGGTGCGCTAGTGCGCATCCAAGTTTTCGGTTCTGAAAACTTGCCTCGAATAAAATTCAGTGCTTCTCAACGATCAGTCAGGCTGAGTGACTAGATGAATTTTTCTTGATTTCGAGACGCACCGCTACCCATCCGGGCGCACCTGTCCTGCAAAGGGGGGATCAACAGAGGAGTCGTTGTACCAAAAAAGCTGAACTGGCGAGGGGGAGGGTCCGAGCCAGGTCGGCTCGTTTAAATATTACAGGCGCAGGTGTGGTAATTGCGCCCTTCGTAGAAGCGATAAGCGGTTGCGCGCGTTGCGCCTCGGGGCTGGTGTTGATGGTTGCCGCCTGCGCACTTTTTTTACCACCTTTGGAGGAGTCCATCTTGCAGGTGGACTCGCCATTACCGTCGCAGCAGCAGGAGCTTCGCGCATCCGCGTCCGCATAGGCCACCGCGCTACCCACCGAGTCGCAGCAGCAGGGCGCAACTTCGCACTCCTGGCCCATTGCCGCCAAGGCCCCCGAGTTCAGGGCTAAACACAGAATCGCGATGAAAAGTTTTTTCAGCATATACCTTCACGTCTCCCAGGACGAAAATAACCACCCCACCCCGCAAAGTCAAGCTGCCGGGTGGTGAATATGTACCCTATATACTACCTGGAAGGTGCTGGAAAGGTTTCGCCTTTAAATTGCCTTGACATCCCCCCGCTCTTTCCTGTCTGTTGGGGCCGGTTTGTTAGTGCCGGTTTACTAGTGTTAACCTGATGCTCAACACAAGGACTGCGTAGCCGCGCTCCCGCAAAACTCATCAAGGGTTCTACGATGGATGATAAAATAGCAAAAAAGCAGCTTGACGATGTGCTCGCCAGCGAGCGTGAGCGTATCGACGAGCTGGACACCAACCTCCTGGAGCTGCTTGCCAAGCGAAGGGATGCGATAAACCGCGTGGCCAGCCTCAAGAGGGAGCATGGTCTGGCCGTCTATCACCCGGCGCGGGAAGAAGACCTCATCTCCAAGCGGCGCGCCCAGGCCGGACGCCTTGACCTCGACCCCGATATGATCGAGGAGATCTTTCGCAAGGTGCTTCGCGGCTCGCGCATCACCCAGACCAGATCCCTCGCCGACAAGGCGGTGAAACCGGGAGCCACCGTGCTGATGGTCGGCGGTCTCGGCGCCATGGGCCAATGCCTGGGCCAGTGGTTCTCCTCGGCGGGCTACACCGTGCGCGTTCTGGACAAGGAAGACTGGGACAACGCGGAAAAACTCTGCCAGGGTGTCGATCTGGCGCTGCTGTCGGTCCCAATCGCGGTAACCGAGCAGACCGCCCGGCGCATCTCCAAGTTCATCTCCCCCGCTTGCGTACTGGCCGATATCACCTCCAACAAGGCCGGACCGCTAAAAGCGATGCTCAAGGCGCACCCCGGCCCGGTACTGGGGCTGCACCCGATGTTTGGCCCGACGACCCACGCGCTGGACAAACAGATAGTGGTCGTGACACAGGGGCGCGATGGGGATAGCTGCCGGTGGGTGGTGGACCAGTTTGCCGATTGGGGCGCGGTGATAGTGAACGCCGAGGCGGAGGAGCACGACGCCGCGATGGACGTGGTGCAGGGGCTTCGCCACTTCGCGACCTTCGCGTTCGGCCAGTTTCTGAGCAGGAGCGACATCGACCTTGAGCGCACGCTGGAGTTCTCAAGCCCCATCTACCGGCTGGAGCTTGGCATGGTCGGCAGGCTCTTTGCCCAGGACCCGGAACTCTACGCCGACATCATCTTCTCCAGCCCGCAAAGACGCGAACTGCTTTGCCGCTACGTGGAGGGGTTGGCCCAAAACATTGAGGTATTGAGAAATGCCGACGTTGACGCTTTTCTGGAAGAATTCAAGCGCATCGCCGAATGGTTCGGCCCCTTTAGCGACCAGGCCATACGCGAATCCACCTTCCTCATCGACAAGATGATCGAGAGATTCTAGATGGGCGCGGAGCGAAACATTTCAAATGAGGAAGTAGCGGAAATCAAAGTTGAAATACCAGAGGGACACTATCATCTGCGCACGACGATAAAATTTGTGGACGGCACGAGCCTCACCTTCCAGGAGGCCACTGTGGCAAATCTGGTTCGTGCATTTATTGACGTCAAGACCCATCCAACCAAAACAAGGGCCACCTTGAAGGGCCGACCAGTTTCTGCTGGTAAAAAGGGCTACGCCAAGTGGCAACTAATCGAAGAGGAAGAGGCTTAAAGAATGAACAAACTTTTTACCGCAGCGGCAATATTCACCCTGGTTCTTTGTTGTACCCTGGCCGCCAACGCCCGTATGGCCAGTGATCAGGATGACAACGCCCAGGCTGCCAACAACAGCGATGCCAATATCGAGCAGGCCAAAGCAGCAGCATTGAGCTGGCTTCCCCTGATAGACTCCGGGGCCTACGCTGAAAGTTGGGACGAGTCCTCCGAACTTTTTCGCGAGTCACTGGGTAAAGCAAAATGGGAAACTTCGATGACGGTCTTCAGAAAGCCCTTCGGGAGTGTCCTGAGCAGAGAGTTCAAAAGCGCCGAATACAAAACCAGCCTGGACGGCGCACCCGATGGCGAATACGTCATCCTCCAGTTCACCACCTCCTTTGCGAACAAAGCAGCGGCCCTCGAACTGGTGACGCCCAAAAAAGACTCGGATGGAGTGTGGCGGGTGACGGGGTACTACGTTAAATAGTGAAACGGGTTGGGATACTACAGGACTCAGGCTGTTGACAAAGGTAGATTGGCTGGAAAATTGTCTGCTCGCAACTATCTGTCTATCTACTTACCCAGCCTGGCTGATTGCTGACAAGGGCTGGATTTTCTTCGAGAACAAGGAAGGTGACAAGAAATGACCGGAGGAATACTTATCGTATTTCGAGGATCATTTCTTAGCCTGACGAAGTCAATCGGAGAAAAGACAGACTTTGCCAGCGATCTGGGTACTAGAGCACTTCCACCCCCAACTCCTCCAGCATTTCGGTGAGCAGGATGAGCGGCAAGCCGATGAGCGAGGTGTAGTCGCGCCCTTCCATCCCGCGCATCAGCGCCACGCCCAACCCTTCAATCATAAATGAACCCGCGCAGCCAAAGGGTTTGTCGTGGCGAACGTAGTTGACGATCTGTGCCTGGGTGAGGGGTTTGAGGTGTACGATGAAGAGTTCGCTGCGCACCAGCTGCTCTTCCCCCCTGACCAGCGCCAGCCCGGTGTGGAAGTGGACTGTGTTGCCCGACATCCGGGTCAGTTGCGCCACCGCCCCTGCTTCATCTCCGGCTTTTCCCAGCAGTTCACCATCGAGGTCGGCCACTTGATCGGAGCCAATGATAAGGGCATCGGGATAGCGGGCGGCGAGGCTCCGTGCCTTTCCAACCGCACGTAGTTCGGACAACCCGGCGGGGGAGGAAGCGGAGACGCTTCCTTCATCAAAGTCGGGGGTGTCCGCCATGAATTCAAGGCCAAGCCGCTCCAATAATTCCCGGCGAAAGGGGCTGGTGGAGGCCAGAATGATTTTTTTCACGCCCATCCCGTAAACTCCTTATCTGCCCTGATGAAAAACTTTTCGGCCCTCTTGACCGCCGCCTCCATCGTAGTCGCACCCTGCACCTTGGTGACCAGCGTGTGGCCGAATTTGTAGTTGGCTGCGTAGTAGTGGGTGAACTCTTTTAGCCTGCCCAGCCGTCGTTCCGGCGAAAAGCTCTCCTCCAGCAGCTCCACAAACCGCTTGTAGACGCCGGGAAGGTCCGGGGCCTCACACCCCTGCCCCACGCCGTAAATTTCCCTGGCGATCCGGGCAAAGAGCCAGGGGGTTGTCGGCGCGCCGCGCCCTATCATCAGGCCATCGGCGTTACTGGCCTTGAGGCAAGCCCGCGCGTCCTCCACGCTGAAGATCGAGCCGTTGGCGATAACCGGCACACCCACCGCCTCCTTCACCTTGCTGATCCACTCCCACCTGGGCTTTCGCCCGTAGGGCTCGCCCCTGAGCCGCGCATGTACATGTATGAGATCGACCCCCTCGCCCTCCAGCATGCGGACGAAGTCGATCAGCGCCCTTTCATCCAGTTTTTCACCCAGCCGTATCTTGGCCGAGAGCGGCAACGCGGTCGCACTCCTCGCCGCCGCCACAACCCCGGCGGCCCTGTCGGGCGTTTCCATCAACTTGCTTCCCGCACCCCTCCTGCGTATCAGCGGCGCGGGGCAGCCCAGATTGATATCCACCATATCCGCGCCAAGCCGCTCAACGATCTTTACCGCCCTCGCGGTCTCCTCCGGCTCGGAAGCCAGGAGTTGATAGCAGAGCGGCTTTTCTTCGGGGGTGCGTTTGAGAAAGGGGGAACGCTCGGGATTTTCGCCGACGGTGAGGGTCTTGGCCGAGAGCATCTCGGTAAAGAGGCAGCCCACCGGGCCAAGCTCCAGTATCAACCTCCTCAATGCGGTGTGGCTGAGCCCCGCCATGGGGGCGAGAAAGAGCGGCGGCGAGCAGTTAAGCGAACCCAGGGAAAGCACTCTGGCTGGGGCTACCGGATCAACGGCTGGGGTGATTTCGGAGTCCATAAACCCTTGACCTTTATGGGTGTCTCAGCGGTTGTGGGCGCATTGAGGCCGGTGGCGGTCCAGTGTATGTCCGTCCCCTTTACCCCAATCGTAGCCAACACCTTCTCCCAGCCAAAGCCGGAATGGACAGCCTCCAGCCGCCACACCGCCCTGGCCGTGGAAACCGACTGCAACTTCACCGTGGAGAACTCACTGACCTTGCCAAGCGCCGTCTCGATTATCTCCAATTGCGCGGGACCGCTCATCCCCTCCACCTCGACCTCAAGAAAGGCCAGCGTCCGACCCATGCTCCAGCCCGACTTGACCAACTGGGCGTAGAGCGATTGGAAGAGCCTCTCTGCGACCTTTTCCACACCAGCGCTTGTCGCCGAATCCTCGTCGGGACCGCGCCCGATGAACTTCGCCTCCGAGCGGATGAACCACTGACCGTCGCGCACATCCATCATGCCGCCCTCGGCCACCAGCTCCACCTTCACCTCGGCGGGGCCCTCCGGCACCTCTTCAACTTCCTCCCCGGCCAGCTCATCCGCCTCCACTATGGGGTTCCCCTCCTCATCCAGCTCGGGGGGTGGAGGACCCGCATAGACCCACGCGACCAGATGGTCGGCCTTCTCAAGACCATAAAAGCGCAGCTCGCCGATATTCACCTCCGGGTCGACCGCGCCCCCATAAAGGGTGGCGTCGATCCCCTCCTGGCCCAGGCGGCGAACCAGGATGGTTGCTGCCCTGACAGAAGATTCGTCACCACCGCTACCAACGAGCACGCGGGGCGACCTCTCCAGCCTCAGCACCTCAAGGCCGCGTTTTTCAAGCGTTGAGAGCAACCTGGCGCGGTCGATACTCGCATTGATGAAGAGGCGAAAGCGCTGGGGAGGGTCCGTCTCACCCGGAAGGCTCTCCACCTCCACGGAGTCGTCATCCTCGACCCCCTCGGAGTCGATGGTGTAACGGGATATGAAGCTGTTGGCGTTGTCGGAGATGAATTTGCGGATGTTGCGGTCTTGGCTCAACTGGTCGGCGGTGACATGTCGCCGGGCGATCGTCAGCACCGCCTCGGCGAGCGCCGCGTACAGGGCTCCCTTCCTGGCGGAGGAGACATCCCCATCCGTAATTCGCACGGTTACTTCGGCTGACACTGCGCCAAAGGCGAAAACGGCGGTTGCAAAAAAGACAACCGCCGCCAGTGCGCACGTGAAGTACCGTCTAGAAGTTTTCGTAGATCGCCTCAAATTTCTTCAGCGGCTGGAAAGGCCGTACAAACGCTACGGCGTGTTTGTAAAGTAAATGGTAGTTCTCACCGGATTTCAGGACGATGCAGAAATTATCGAAGGCTTTGAGCATCCCTTCCATCTCTTCACCGGAGACCATCTGGATCGTGACCCGAACTTTTTCGCGGCGGATGTTGTTTAGGAATTGATCCTGAATATTTATCTTGGTTTTGACCATAATCCCCTCCTGTGGGGCAATGCATAGTGGAGCAAGATCAATAAAATTAAGGTCTCACGACCGATAACGATCAACCACCACACCAAATAAAAAAATATAAATGCGGGTACGCCTTCACCCGACTTAACAATGTTACGACCAAGCAATTTTATTGCAAGAAATTTTTGGCTTTTTCGTAAATTAGTTCTTCCGCCCCCGGCTCCACCCAGGTAATCTCCATCTTGCGAAACCATGTCATCTGCCTTTTCGCAAAGCGGCGGGTCTGCGCCCTTATCTCCTCTTTCACCCCTTCCAGGTCGCCACCCTCCCCCCTACTACCGCTAATATAGCCGCAAAGCTGACGATAGCCAATGGCGCTCAGGGGAGAAAGTTCGGGCGAATATCCACGGTCCAGCATTGAGCGCACCTCTCCCGGCCACCCCTGGGCAAACATCGCGTCAACCCTCGCATTGATCCGCCGGTAGAGAAGGTCGCGCCCAACGTCCATACCTAATATGAGGGCGTTGAATTTCTTTTCTTTGAAGCCATGCTCGGCCTGGAGGGCGGAGAGGGGTTTACCGGTTGCGCGCCACACTTCCAGGGCGCGGATGATCCGGCTCCGGTCGTTGGGGTGCAGCTTTTCGGCGGCTACCGGGTCGGCCTCTTCAAGTTCGCTCCACAAACTGGCCGCGCCGCCACCCTCCCAGCTCTCTTCCAGTTCACCCCTGACTTTTTCATCCCTGCCCGGTCCGGGGGCCAACCCTTCCAGAAGTACCTTTATATACAGTGCGGTGCCGCCAACCACCAGCACCACCTTGTCCCTTGCCGTGATATCGCCAATCGCTTCGGTGGCGTCAACAAGATAGCGCCCCACATGGTAGTGCTCGTCAATGTCCACTATATCAATGAGATGATGGATGACGCCGCTGCGTTCTTCCATAGTGGGCTTGGCGGTGCCGATGTCCAGCCCCCGGTATATCTGCATGGAGTCGGCCGAGACGATTTCACCCCCAAGCCGCCTGGCGAGCGCAATGGAGGCTCCCGTCTTGCCCGACGCGGTGGGCCCGGTGATGACGATGATCCTGGGGAGACCGTTTTTGTCTGTGGTTTTATTCATCATGAAATCAGCGACGATGGAAGAGGCGCTCCACCGCCTCCCTGCCGAGCCGCAGGATGAGCGGCCTGCCGTGGGGGCAGTGCGTGGGGTTTTGCAATCCGCCCAGTTGGGTGAGCAGCGCTACTACCTCGCTGGGGGTTAACCTCCTTCTGGCCTTTACCGCCGCCGAACAGGCAGCGCGGGCAGCCCACTTCTCGGTCATATCGGCATGCAAGTCCCTCGCGGCGTTCTCATCGTCGGACAGGGCATCCTTGACTATCGCCGTTATCTGAGCCGAAGTAAGCCCCTTGGGAGCTTCAATCACCGAGAGGCTCCGGCTGCCAAAGGGCTGGGAGGTAAAGCCGATCGTTGCGAGGGCTTCTTTGCGTTCTTCGTAAACGGCCATCTCATCGGCTGAACACTCCACGACCACCGGCACCAACAGCTGCTGAGCCGGGCTGTTGGCCGCGTTGACCGCGTTGACCGAAGAACCGGCCGAAGGCTGTAGCAGCTTCTCATACAACACCCGCTCATGGGCTGCGTGCTGGTCGATCAACACCAGTTCGCGCGTACCCTCATCCTCAAAGAGGAGGTATGTGGCGTCAAAGGAGCCAAGGGGGCGAAGGTTTCCATAGACGCACTCTATTGCCGCGGCCTCGCCCTGGGCAGCGCTGTCGTAGCGGGGGACCCTGGGGGAAAAGGGCAGGCCACCCTTGGTCCGGTGTGGGGAAAAGCTCCCCTGCCCCGCCCCGGCGCGGAGAGAAGCCCCGTAACCGGCCAGCGCCTCGGCGACCCTGTCGGCTCCCCTTTTATCCGGGTCGTGGTCCTTTGTCGCGCCCGCCGACCAGGGGGAGGGGTTTGCCGGGAGAGCTTCGCTGTCACCACCACCGACCGCCCAGGGGGAGGCGGAGAGCGCCTTGGCTATATTGCCCGACACCCAGCCGAACAAGCGGCCCTCGTCGGCAAAACGCACTTCGCGTTTGGCGGGGTGTACGTTCACGTCCACCTCACCGGGTGGAAGCTCCAGCCAGAGGAGCGCCACCGGGTAGCGCCCGCTCCCTATCAACCCCCGGTATCCATCCATGACCGCCCTGAACAACAACCGGTCGCTAACCGCCCTGCGATTTACGAAGAGCTTGATTCCATTTGAGCGGCCCCTGCCCTCGTGGGGGGCGCTGAAGGCAAACCTCAACCTGCGCTCGCCGCTTGCGACGCTAACCCAGTAGAGTTTCGACCCGCCGGTCAACTCATCGGCCCTGGCCTCGACACCCTGATCGGGCGGAAGGGCAAGCAGCTTCCTGCCGTCACTCTCCAGCTCAATCCCCACAGCGGGGTTCACAAGGGCAATTTTACCCACAATGTCCACTATGTTTCTAAGCTCGGTGGCGTCGGTCTTCAGGAATTTAAGGCGTGCCGGAGTATTGTAGAAGAGGTCCTCGGCCTGGATGCTGGTGCCGGGAGGTCCGGCCACCGCCTCGCTGGAAGCAACGGCGCCGCCCTCAACCGTCAACCTTGTCGCCCCATCTGAGTCCCTGGTGCGAGTGGTAAGAACCATGCGGGAGACCGAAGCAATGGTGGGCAGCGCCTCGCCCCTGAAACCCAGCGTCCTTATATCGTCCAGATCTTCAATCCCGGAGATCTTGCTGGTGGCGTGACGCTTTAGTGAGAGTGCAGCCTCCCCGGCGCTCATTCCCGCGCCATCGTCAGCGACCGCTATTGATTCTTTGCCCGCGCGCTTTACTTGAATTGATACGTGCCGCGCTCCGGCATCTATGGAATTCTCCACCAGCTCCTTGACCACGCTTGCGGGCCTCTCTACAACTTCGCCCGCAGCGATCTTATTGGCGACTTCTTCCGGCAGAACGATTATTTTACTTTCAGTCTTCATGGCGCCCAAAACCTCCTCGCGCACTCTAACATTCGACGCCCTTCTCCTCAAGCGAGGCGATGGTAAATAATGCCGATCAACTTGTCTCTATCTAAACAGTCAAAATTTTCAAATTGTGAAACAACCACCGCCAGAGATTGTTATTCAGCACTCTACTCAATGAAATGCAGCCCCTTGATTGCGTTCGTTTTTCAGTAGTAATTTTTACCTTGGCTTTTTTTAAATTTAAGCCCCCGAGTTAGGGATTTTCTCACGGTCCCAGGCGACCATAACCATTACAGTAAGGCTGGTATTGCTTGCATAATGTCGCTCGAATAGCTACACTTCGCAACAAATTCGGCAAAGGATTTTGCAAACCTCAGCGTTTCGGGGGGTTGCGATGTTTGCATATATGATGTTTTGAGACTTGACACCGGATTTAAACCGCTGTTATGATCCGGCATCATTGTACGTGTAGACTGTGATAACTCGGGATTGTCCGGGCAGGTTGGGCATCCGAATTACGTGAGATAAATAGTCAGAAAGCGAAAATCGGAAAAAACCAAACCGCACGCAAAAGGAGGTCTGACGCTCGAGCAATCATTCGTAAACATTTTAAAAGCAGTGAAATGTAGCAAACAAGCAAATTAACTAACGAAAAGAACAACATGAATGCGCCGAGGGGCGCACCACAGTTGTGTTTTAACAACCCATCAGGAGGAACAAAAGAATGAAGAAAAAGCTAATTGGTATACTCTGCGGGGCCCTGGTCGTTGCTATGGCCGTACCTGCCCTTGCTGACCACAAAATTGGTGGTTACTTCCGCACCCAGGGTTACGCTCAGATGAATGACTCGCCCCAGTATGATGGCGACGATGCTCATCACGAGACTTTCGTCACCCAGCGTCTTCGCATGAAGTGGACCAACACCATCAACGACTACGTATCCGTCGTGTGGTACGGTGAAGTCAACAACATCTACGGTAAGAGCACCTACCTCAAACCTGATGATGCCCGCTACTCCGGCGGTGGCTTCGGCGCTGACGGCGTCAACGTTCAGACCAAGAACGCCTATGCCGA
>JAUVAU010000085.1 GCA_030591565.1 Deltaproteobacteria bacterium
CTTCAAACAGGAAGGGAAAACCACCGGGACAATGGCCTGGACCTTCGCCGCGCCTCATTTCTTCCCCATGATCTCTTCAAATCCTTTGGCAAACTCAAGAAGCTCGGTCCCTTTGACTTTGCCGTCATAGACCCTCCCACCGACCAGGGGACTTCGTTCAAGGCCGAGCGTGACTGGCCCAAGATCATTAGAAAGCTGTCCACGCTGCTGGCCCCGGAGGCTACAATAATCGCCTGCCTCAACGCGCCGCACCTGCCCGCCGCCTTCCTCCTCGACCTTTTTGGAGCTATTCTTCCCGAAGCAATACACATCGAGACGCTGGGGGCAGGGGAAGGGTTCCCTGAAGCCGACCCTGAACGCGGATTGAAGATACTGCGCTTCAAGGTGGGAGAGGCCAAATGATAAAGGTCACTGAGGATATCCATATCGACGAAGGGGAGCTAACGGAGAAATTCATCCGCTCTTCGGGTCCCGGCGGGCAGAATGTAAACAAGCTGGCGACAGCGGTGCAGCTGCGCTTCAACGCAGCCGGGTCAACCTCGCTTCCCGCGCCGGTACGGGCCAGGCTGCTTGCGCTGGCCGGGAGCCGCGCCACCACCGAGGGGGAGATAGTCATCGAAGCCGACCGCTTCCGCACCCGCGAAGCCAACCGCGCCGATGCATTGGATAGGCTCCTCGACCTCATCCGCCGCGCAATACACAAGCCAAAGCCCCGCCGCAAGACCCGCCCCACAAAAGCCTCCAAAGAGCGCCGTCTAAAGAGCAAAAAGAGCCGCAGTAAAGTGAAGTCCAGCAGGGGACGGGTCAAAGAGGGGGAGTAGGGCGGTGCTTGTTTTTTCCGCACCCCTTCAGGCGGTGCGCTTTGATGCAGCCCCTTTTTTGCGGGTGTAGCTCATCGCCAACTCCATGAATATCTCCACGTCGTCGTCCAGCGTCGATTGGGTGCCGTCGAAGTAGAAGACCTTTATCGGGATATTGTCCAGCGCTTTTGACATGGTCGGGTATATCGCCTCGGAGACGATGCCGTTCATGCAGGAGAAGGGGCTTATATCCACGATCCCGGCGACCCCCTTTTGGTGCAGATAGATTGCCTTGCCGATATTCAACGTCATCTCGCCAAGGCCGGCGTGGGGGTCAAGGTAAGGCGCGGCGTTGTCCAGCACGACCTGGACGGAAGCCGGCTCTTCCCGTCCCGCAAGCAGCTCGTGAAAGATCCCCTCCAGCTTGTGCAGATCGCCCTTTATGACTTTCTCGGTCAGTATGGATGTCAGGTAGTTACGCGACCACTTGCCCCCGAATGAGCGCATCTCTTCGCGCTCCCAGGTGTAGCCGTAGAGTATCCATTCGGTGATGTCGGAGACCCAGACCTCGCCGCCGTGGTTCTCGATCCTCTTTGTCAGGTCTTCATTGGAGAAGTCATTCAAGCGGCAAAAAATCTCACCCACCACACCAATGAGCGGACGGGCCTCAGTGCGGTCCACTTTTACCGCGTGAAAGAGGACGCTGCACTGTTCAAGTTCTGCTTTTAGCGCCTTGAACTTGGTTGAACCGGCGGTGGAGGTGTCCGCCAGGGCGTTGCAGCACCGTTCCAAGGACTCATCGTAGACGCGCTCGGTTGCGCCGGGTTCAAGCTCATATGGTCTGGTGCGGTGCAGCGCCTTTCTCAGGATGTCGCCGACCGTAATCGCCCACCAGACGTAGCGGAAGAGGTCGTGTCCGCTCTGTTGGAGTCCCCTGTAGCCGTCATCGAAGACGGGGGAGACGATCTGCACCTCCTCCATCCCCATATTGTCCATGGTGCGGCGAAAGAGGTGTGCGTACTGGCCGAACCTGCATGGACCCGAGGCTGAGGGCATGAAGATAGCTGTCCTGGCGGGGTCGAAACCCGGCTCCTCGGCGAGTTTGAGGAAGTTTCCCAGGGTAATCGCCTGGGGGTAGCACTCATCGCCGGTGAGGTGGGCGGCGGCCAGCTCTCTGGTGCGTGCGTTGCCCTCGGGCAGCGGACGTGCGTCGATCCCCAGCGCCCTGAAAGCGCCGACGAAGACCTTTACCGTGCCGCTGCACAGACGTGGGACGTACATGATCCGGTCTGAGAGAGGTCTTTCGAGGGGTCGTTCCACCATCTTAGGAATCCTTTGCTGTCCAGGTATGCTTCGCAGCGCGTCATCATACCGGCGTCGTTTCCATGGGAGTCAAACTGCAGGGTGAGGAAGGGCTTCTCCTCCGTATCCACGGCGAAGCTCTTGACGTAGGAGTCGGGGCCACACTTGAAGTTGGTTAGATATATCATGTGCAACCGTTTGTTCATACTACAGTATTTCGCGGCCCGAAGGATGCGCCTGCCATAGTTCCAGTACATGTTGGAGTGGGGCACGGGTACATCCCAAGCGGACTGGGGCAGGCAATCCATTGGGATGACGTTGATGCCATATTGTGAGCGCAGCTTGGCCGGGATGTTCATGTTGAGGCCGGGGTCGTAGAGGTTGTAGGGCCTGCCCACCAGCACGATACCCTGCTCGCCGCCGCGCTCAAGGGCCTCGATTGCCGCAGTTCCGGCCTGCGTCAGCTGACCGGTGAATCGTCCAAGCGCGAGGTAGCCAAGGTGTATGGAAGCCCTGTGGTGGGCGCGGTTGCGCGCATATTTGCCAAAGTGGGACCAGAGCTGCCTCTCAACGAATTTTTCACCCTCGCGAAAATGGACCAGCGGCGTGACCAGCTTATCGGCCAGACCCTTGGCGGCGGGGCTGACCTTCAGCACGAAGGGGAGAGTCTGGCCCCAGGGGCAGGAGTGGGATTGTATCGACTTGTCATCGGTCTCGACGTTGATCCTGGCGGGGAGGACGATCAGATCAGCCTCGGAGCTTTCCAGGGAGGCCAGGTGTCCGTGGGCAGCCTGGATGGGGAAGCAGGGGTCCGCCACCGCACACTCCACCCCCGAGTCGCCGATCCTCCTGGTCGTGTGTTCCGAGGCGGTCACCTCCATCCCCAGCGCATTGAAGTAGGTCTTCCAGAAGGGGAAGCGGTCATAGAAGTAGAGCGCGCGCAACATGGCGACGGTCGGTTTCTTCCTGGCTTTGCCTGACTTTTCAGACCAGTTGCGGCACTTTTTGGCCGCGCTGGCCGCTTCGCCGGTCGTCTCGCTCAAAAAACGGGAGAAGTAGTCCAGCTCAAGCAGGGCGGCGCGCATCTCGAAGAGGTCTTCGATCACCGGCTCCCGTTCCACCACCGAGGCCTTCCGGTATTTCTCCGAACACTTGTCGCCCCAGTAGGTCTTGTTCCCCTCCACGGTAAACTGCTGGATATCGCAACGGTTTTCGCAAGCGTTGCAGGTGAACTCCATGACGTCGTAGTCCACGCTCTCAAGATCGAAGCCGCGAAAGGTGGATTCGCACTCGGTGGAGGACATCTTGTCCAGCGCCAGCAGCGCGGCGCCGTAGGCCCCCATGACGCCGTTCATGGGCGGCACGATAATCTTCTTGCCCAGGATGGCTGCAAACGCCGCCGCCACCGAGCGGTTGTAGGCGGTGCCCCCTTGAAAGAAGATCGTATCGCCGATGGCGCGACCCCTGACCACCCGGTTGAGGTAGTTCTGCACCACCGAGTAGGCCAATCCGGCGATGACATCCTCTTTTTTTGCCCCCATGCGTATGTGGTGGGCGACGTCCGACTCCATATAGACGGTGCAGCGCTCGCCCAGGCGCAGCGGCCTTTTTGATGCGAAGGCCAGGGCGGAGAACTCCTCTTCTATACGTATGCCCAGCTTCTCGGCCTGCTCTTCGAGAAAGGAGCCGGTCCCTGCGGCGCAGGCTTCATTCATGGAGAAATCAACCACTATCGAGTCGCTGAGGCTGATGAACTTCGCGTCTTGCCCGCCAATCTCGAAGATCGTGTCGACCTCGCCGTCGATCTGGCTTGAGGCGATGTGGAAGGCCCCGGTCTTGTGGGCGGTTATCTCGTCGTTTACCGTGTCCGCGCCTATCAGCTCACCTATCAGCTCCCGGCCCGAGCCGGTGGTGCCCACTCCCGCGATGGGGAAACCCCTGTGGCGCTCGCCGAAGGTGGCGAGCCCCTCGGTCACCACCTCGATGGGGCGTGCGCGGGTGCGCAGGTACAGCTCGTCCACGACTTCGCCGTTTTTCCTTATGAGCACGAGGTTGGTGGAGACCGAACCCACGTCCACCCCCAGGTAGAGAGGTTCACCGGGGGTCAGTCGGGGAGGGGGCGTGACCGAATCGGAGAGGAAGGTCACCTCATTCGAGGTCAGCGGCGGCCAACTCTCATCAGATTCACCGTAGGCCTGCTCAATCTTCTTCACCGAGTGGTTTGGGTCGGCCAGGGCGAGCGCCGCGCCGATGGCCCCCATGAACTCCGGCTGGTCGGCGACCGTCAAGTTGCCGTCCAGTGAGAAAACATCCCGCATTGCTTCAACCACGCCGGAGTTGCGCGCCAGTCCGCCGGTGAAGAGGACCTTGCCCCCAAGCTCCATTCCCTTCGCCACCGTGCCCTTGTAGTTGCGCGCTACCGCTTCGCAGAGCCCTTTGAGCACCTGGGCCGGTTCGGCTCCCTTTTGCTGGGCGTGGATCATGTCCGACTTGGCGAAGACCGAGCAGCGCCCGGCTATCTTGGCGGAACGCGAGGCCGAGCGGGCCTCGGCGCCTATCGCCTCCACTTCAAACCCCAGCCGTGTGGCCTGCTGGTCCATGAAGGAGCCGGTTCCCGCAGCGCAGTCGCCATTTACACCGTAGGCGATTATCTCAAGCGTTCCCTCGCCATTGGGGTCGAATTGGATGAAACGCGACCCTTCGCCGCCCATCTCCATCAACGCACGCGAGTCCGGGTAGAGGGCCGAGGCCGAGCGGGCCAGCGCACGAAAGTCGCCGATGTAGCCGCAGCCAAGCATGTTGGCGGGGGTTCGCCCGCCGCTCCCGGTGAAGATGATTTGCGGATCGCAGCCCGGGGGTAAAACTCCGGTGATGCGGGCCAGCACCTCCTCGACCGCTTCCATGGGGCTGGCGTGGATTCTCTTATAGGGTGAGAGATATATTCGGTGGGCGGACAGCGGCGCTTCCAGCCGGGTCAGATAACCGGCGGAGTCCTCCATACAAACCGGGCCGACGGTGACCAGCGCAGCTTTTATCGCCACCGATCCCACATCGACGCCGATGAAACAGTTGCTCAGGAGCTGTTCTTCACCCAACTTTCAAGCCTTTCAGCTGCTTCATGCAGGGTTTCATCCCGCTTGCAGAAACAGAACCTTATCAGTTTATCGCCAATTCCCCGTTTGGAAAAGAAGCTGGACCCCGGCACCGTAGCCACTCCCGCTTCCTTTATGAGCCGTACCCCAAAGTCTACATCTTTTTCCCGAGACAGCGATGAAAAGCCTGCCATGACGTAATAGGCGCCGCGTGGTAATTTCACCTCGAAGCCCAGCCGTTCAAGCATAGGAACAAAGATATCGCGTTTTTTGCGATAAGTCTGCGCTAGTTTTTCGTAATAGGAGTCGGACAGGGACAACGCAATCGCGCCAGCCTCTTGCAAGGGGGCCGCTGCGCCCACGGTGAGAAAATCGTGAACCTTGCGTATCGCCCGGGTGAGCGTGGGGGAGGCCAGGGTGTAGCCGATCCTCCAACCGGTGACGGAATAGCTCTTGGAGAGGCCGCTGATCGTCACCGTGCGTTCCCGCATACCGGGTAGGGTGGCGATTGAAATATGTTCAGCTCCGTCGAAGAGGATATGCTCATAGATTTCGTCGGTGATGGCGACAACGTCATGCTCGATGCACAGCTCGGCAATCAGCCCCAATTCCGCCCTGGTGAAGACCTTGCCGGTGGGGTTTTGCGGTGTGTTTATTATCACTGCGGCGGTTTTAGAACCAAAGGCGGCACGCAACTGCTCCGGGTCGAAGACCCATTCACCATCCGGTCCATCAGGGGCAAGCGTTACATACTTTGGCGTGGCCCCGCAGAGGATGGCGTCGGGGCCGTAGTTCTCATAGAAAGGCTCGAAGACCACCACCTCGTCGCCGGGGTCCACCAGCGCCAGCAGCGATGACATCATCGCCTCGGTGGAGCCGCAGGTGACGGTGACCTCGGTCTCCGGGTCATACTCTATCCCCGTAAAACGCGCCGTCTTCGCCACCAGCGCGTCCCTGAACTTCTTGGCGCCCCAGGTTATGGCGTACTGGTTCACGTCGGCGTTTATAGCCGCGCATGCCGCCTCTTTAAGCGCGGAGGGGCAGGGGAAGTCGGGGAACCCCTGGGCCAGATTGACCGCGCCGTGTTTGTGGGCGTGGCGGGTCATTTCCCTGATAACCGACTCGGTGAAGTTGGAGGCTTTTGTCGAAACTTTGGGCATTTACTTGAAACCACCTTCCAGGAGGCTTCTTGAGAAGCCCCTGACAACGTCTATCGGAGGATATCCGGGGTTTTTCAACAGCC
>JAUVAU010000076.1 GCA_030591565.1 Deltaproteobacteria bacterium
GCCCATTCCAGATTACCGTACCGGCATCGGCCACGGCTGCCGAAAATTTTTCGCGTGTCTTGGGTCCAATGTCCAACCCCATAAGTCCGGCGGGTATCGGCTGGCCCCCGGTTACCGTGGCCGTGGCGGTATCGCTTATCTCCCCGGCGGCGACATGGTCGAGGGGTAGCATTAGCTCCACGCCCCGTTCTTTCGCCTCCCGGACGATTTCCCTGGCGAGGTCCAGCTTTTCATCCTCGACGAGCGAAGCGCCAACCTCGACCCCGGCGGCTTTTAAAAAAGTGAAGGCCATCGCGCCGCCTATTATCAAGCGGTCCACTTTGCCAAGGAGGTTTTGAATAACGGCGATCTTGTCGCTGACCTTCGCGCCGCCAAGTATGGCGACCACGGGTCTGGCGGGGTTGGTGAGGACGCGGGAAAAGGCGGCTATCTCTTTATCGAGAAGGTACCCGGCAGCTCTGTGTTCGGGGGTGAAAAAGGCGGCAGCGCCCGCCGTGGAGGCGTGGGCCCGGTGGCAGGTGCCGAAAGCGTCGTTTACATAAAGGTCCGCCAGTTGGGAGAAGCGGCGGGAAAGCTCCACATCGTTTTTTGTCTCGCCCGGTTCAAAGCGCACGTTTTCAAGGAGCAGTAGCTCGCCACTTTCAAGGGCCGCCGCCAGATGCGCAGCGTCCGGGCCTGCAACATCAGCGGCCAATTTGACATCGATGGAGAGCAGCGAGGAAAGTTTTTTTGCAACGGGGGCCAGCGAAAAAGCGGGGTCGATAACGCCTTTGGGCCTTCCCAGATGGCTCGCAACGATAGCGGCTGCGCCGGAGCCGAGAATTTTTCTCAAAGTCGGCAGGGCAGCCCGGATGCGGGTGTCATCCTGTATCTCACCCCCCCTGATGGGGACGTTGAAATCGACCCGGACGAAGACTTTAGCGCCTTCCAACTCCAGCTGGTCCAGAGTCCTGATCGCCATCGGGTGAGCCTCCTGAAAAAATATGAAATGAAATTGCGCTCAAGTCCCGTAACGGGAAGCTACATTTTGCGCTGCAATCAGTTTTAGCAGGTCGCACAGCCGGTGGGCGTAGCCCCACTCATTGTCATACCAGGCGGAAACTTTTACGAGATCGCCGTCCACCACGCGGGTCTGCGGGCCATCCACGGTGGCGGAGTCTTCACAGCCTATATAGTCCACCGAGACCAGTGGCGTCTCCGTGTAGCCTAGTATTCCCTCCAGCTCACCATTGGCAGCTTTTTTCAAGGTTTCGTTCACCACCTCGAAGGTGACCCGCCCGGCGAGCTTGACCGTAATGTCGGCAAAGGAGACGTTGGGGGTGGGCACCCTGACCGAAACCCCGTCCAGCTTTCCCTCCAGCTCGGGCAACACAAGCCCCACCGCCCTGGCAGCGCCGGTGGTCGTCGGGATTATCGACATGGAGGCCGAGCGCGCCCGACGTAAATCCTCATGGGGCTGATCGGTGAGCATCTGGTCGTTCGTGTAGGAGTGCACGGTGGTCACCAGCCCTTTTTCCACGACGAAGTTGTCGTGCAGGACTTTGATAACAGGGGCCAGACAGTTGGTCGTGCAGCTGGCGTTGGAGATGATAAGGTGTTCGCCGGGGCGATAATCTGTGTGGTTCACGCCCATGACTATCGTCACGTCCGCGTCGGCAGAGGGGGCGGAGACCACGACCCTGGAGGCACCTGCGCCAAGATGCGCCCTTGAGCCTGAATCGGCAAAACGCCCCGTGCACTCCAGCACCACGTCTATGCCCATGTCAGCCCAGGGCAGGTTGGCGGGTTCAGCCTCGCAAAAGACGCGCGCGACCTTGTCGCCCACGCGGATTCGCCCGTTTGCCACAGCCACCGGCAGATCAAGACGGCCATGTACCGAATCGTAGGAGAGAAGGTGCCCCAGCAGCTTCTGGTCGTGAAGGTCGTTGATCGCGACGACCTCAACGGATGGTTGGGCGAGCAGCACGCGAAAGGCGCTGCGCCCGATCCGGCCAAATCCATTTATCGCAATGCGTATCGGATGGTTCAATGAATCCGTCCTCTATCCATGATTGCAGGGTAAAGCGGTTGTGCCGGTTCCACAATATTGCCCGACCAAGAGATTTTACAAGATAACACGAGATGTTGGGTATAAAAACCAAAGACGCCCCGGCTTTTGACCGGGGCGCTAGCTAGAAGCCTTGGAAGAGTCTGCTTGATGTTAGATGTAGTACATGAACCGCGCGTCGAGCTTTCGCTCAATGCCCAGCTTCTCAGCCTTGTCGCACAACATCTGAATAGTGGTTTTCTTGAATATCGCCGCGATCTGCTCGCCCACATCCTGCCAGAGCGGACTGGCTATACACTCGGGCTTCATGTCGCACTCGGGGCCGCAGTTTACGCCGTGTTCATCGGTGCTCACGCAGAAGACCAGCTCAATGGGGCCTTCGGTGGCGGTGATGATCTCATAGAGGGTTATATCCTTGGGATCCATCTTCAGGAAGTATCCGCCCTTGGGGCCGCGCTTGGAGCCGAGAATCTTCTGCTTCTTGAGTTTCTGGAATATCTGCTCAAGGTAGCGCGGGCTGATGCGCTGGCGCTCGGAGATATCCTTGATCTGCGCAGGCAGGCCACCGGCGTTGTAGGCGATGTCAAAGATGGCGCGCACACCGTAACGACTTTTTGTAGTAAGTTTCATGTAAACCTCTCCGCGTATTGTCACATAATGAGGTGACAATACCTACCCGCTGCAGCTGTGTCAAGAATGCTACTTTTGTTTTCTCACTTTTAACCCGAGATCTCTCAGCTGTGCGCTATCGACCGGTGAGGGAGCTGCGGTCATGAGGCATGAGCCTTTTTGTGTTTTGGGGAACGCGATGACGTCGCGGATGCTATCTGCGTTGCAAAGAAACATGCACAACCGGTCCAGCCCAAAGGCGATACCACCGTGGGGCGGCGCTCCGAAACTTAGCGCATCGAGCAGGAAGCCAAACTTTTCATTTGCCTCCTCGTCGTCTATGCCCAGAGCCTCGAAGACGATGTTTTGCATTTCGCTGTCGTGAATTCTTATGCTGCCTCCGCCGATCTCGGTGCCGTTCAGCACCAGATCATAGGCCCTGGCCCGCACCTTGCCCGGGTCGGTCGCCAGTATCTCCATATCCTCCTCGCGGGGGCTGGTAAAGGGGTGGTGCATGGAGAAGTAGCGTTTGGCGTCCGCGTCCCATTCGAGCAGGGGAAAGTCAGTCACCCAGCAAAATGCCCACGCGTTCTCGTCAATCATGCCCAGCCGCTTGCCCAGATGGACGCGCAGCTTGGAGAGCGCGAGGTTGGTGACGTCTTTTGTGTCAGCTACGAAAAACATTATATCGCCCACTTCGGGGGAGAGGGCCTGGGTGATACCTTCGCGTGCCTCATCGTTCAGGAATTTGGCGATGGGCGACTGCCAGCCGCCATCGGGCTTTATCCTTATCCACGCCAGCCCCTTTGCGCCGTAGGGGGCGACGAAACCGGCCAGGTCGTCAATCTCTTTTCTCGACAGTTCCGTGCCTGCGCCCTTGGCGTTGATCCCCTTCACCGCTCCGCCCGATGCCGCCACGGAGGCGAATACTTTGAAATCGGAGGAGGCGACATGTTCGGTGACGTCGGCCAGCTCAAGGCCAAACCGCATGTCGGGGGCGTCGGCGCCAAAACGGCTCACGGCGTCGGCGTAGCTGATGCGCGCAAACTTGGTGTCCAGCTCCGTGTTCAGGGTCTCTTTCCATACCATGCCCATCATGCGCTCCATCAATGCCATTATCTCTTCAGCGTCGATAAAGCTCATCTCGATATCTATCTGGGTGAACTCGGGTTGCCTGTCCGCTCTCAAGTCCTCGTCGCGAAAGCACTTGACGATCTGGTAGTAGCGATCGAACCCAGAGACCATCAGGAGTTGCTTGAAGAGCTGGGGCGACTGGGGCAGGGCGTAAAAATTGCCGGGGCTCATCCTGCTGGGCACCAGAAAGTCGCGTGCGCCCTCAGGGGTGGAGCGGGTCAGCATCGGGGTCTCCACGTCGATGAAGCCTTCATCATCGAGAAAGCGACGCACCGCCGAGGCGGCCTTGTGGCGCAGCCTCATGTTGTGCGCCAGCTCCGGGCGGCGAAGATCGAGGTATCTGTAGCGCAGGCGCAGGTCCTCGCCCACCTCGCCCTCTTCGGCGACGGAGAAGGGTGGGGTCTTGGCCTTGTTGAGTATGGTGAGCTGGACCGCCTGGACCTCAATCATGCCCGTGGGCATATCCGGGTTCGCGGTGCCCTCGGGCCGGGGGTTGACCTCTCCCTTGACCGCGATCACGAACTCGCCGCGTAGCTGGTGAGCCAGCTCATGGGCTTCTTTTGAAACATCGGGGTAGAAGACCACCTGGGTGATACCCTCGCGGTCGCGTAGATCGATGAACACCAGCCCGCCGTGGTCGCGGCGGCGGTGGACCCAGCCCATGAGTGTCACGCTCTGGCCTATGTGGTCTGTGCCCAAGCTGCCCAGATCATGCGTTCTTTGAAAACCTTGCATTTTAAGCCTTTCCAGTTAGAGCTTTTTTGCAGAAAATAGAGACGGGCCGGTAAATATACCGTCCCCAGATCGCCGACAAGCCTTGCCTTTTCTCCGATTTACTTCGTCAGGCCAAAAAATGATCCTCGAAATACGCTGAGTATTCCTCCGGTCATTTTTTATATCCTTCCTTGTTGACTCGGTCCCTCTCGGGGGCCTCGCCTAAAGGTGCGCTAATGCGCATCCAAGTTTTCGGTTTTGAAAACTTGCCTCGAATAAAATTCAGTGGTTGTCAACGATCAGTCAGGCTGAGTAAGTAGACAGACATGCAGCTGCGAGTAGCCTATTTTCCAGCCAGCTTCCTGTTGTCTACTTTTGTCAACAGCCTGGGGCCGGTAGATACACCGTCCCGACGTCTTTCTCGCTATTTGAATTTGATAAACAACTCTCGCGTTTAGTCCCTTAGCATCATTGAGTCTTTATTCGAGCCGTGGGAGGAG
This sequence comes from Deltaproteobacteria bacterium, assembly GCA_030591565.1. Taxonomy (GTDB): domain Bacteria; phylum Desulfobacterota; class Deferrisomatia; order Deferrisomatales; family BM512; genus JAUVAU01. The sequence continues at coordinate 5,005 of JAUVAU010000076.1, forward strand.
TGGCATTTTATGCAGCCCTTGACCCTGCCCACGTGGCTGGGGCTTTCGCTCTTTTCATGGCAACTGATGCAGAGCGCGTCCCTGGAGTAGGCCATCTTGTAAGAGCCGCTCCTTGACGCGGTGCAGGGGGCGCCCTCGGGTACGTGGCACATGTTGCAGCCATCCATCCCCGCTTCCTCAGCGGCCAGGGGACCGTGGAGATATTTGTAGGACATCTGTGTCTGGTGGCAACCGTTGTCAACGCAGGACGCCGCCAGTGCGGTCGTCGCCGCCAGGGCGAGTGCTATTGATAGACCGGCTGTCAACAGTAGCCGGTGGGCGATATTCATCTTGGAATTATTCCTCATCTGAAGCGATTATTTTAGTCGAAACTAGTTCGATGGCGTTGTTGATAGAGAGCGTCTGTTGCTGGGACTCGGCAAGATTTTTTACCGTCACCTCGCCTTTTTCCACTTCGCTCTCACCGATCACCATGGCCCACTTCGCGCCGCAAGTGTTGGCGGACTTGAACTGCGCCTTCATGCTTCGTTGTTCAAAGTCGATAGTTGTGGTGGTCGAGCGCAACATCAGCAGCCGCCTCAAGCGCATCGCCATCAGGAACGCCTCGGCTCCGGTGTAGACCATGTAGACATCCGGGGTGTCGGCGGATGCCCACTCGTCGCCCAAAAGCAGGATAAGCCGCTCCAGTCCGATGGCGAAACCCAGCCCTGGGGTGGGTCTTCCTCCCAGCTGCTCCACCAGCGCGTCGTAGCGGCCACCGGCGGCCACGGCGTTTTGCGCTCCCAGTTCAGTGGTCAAAAGCTCGAAGGTGGTGCGTGAATAATAGTCGAGGCCGCGCACCATGCGGGGGTTGACCTTGAAGGGTACCCCCTGGTCGTCGAGCAATATCCGCACGGTGGAAAAATGTTCGGTGCACTCGTCGCAAAGGCTGTCCACCGGCGAAGGAGCGTCGGCGGTTGCCTCCTGGCAGCTGGGACTCTTGCAATCGAGAATGCGTAGCGGATTCTTGCCCAGCCGTTTTTTGCAGTTGTCGCACAGCTTGTCAATCCGCTCGGCGCCATACTTGGCCAGCTTGTCCGAGTAGGCCTTCCTGTCGTCCGCGCAGCCGAGCGAGTTGATCTCAAGAGAAACCCTGCCCGAGAGGCCAAGCGCAGTGAAAAGGTCCCACAGCATCGTTATCACGTCGGCGTCGGCGCCGGGGGCCTTCCAGCCAAAGCACTCGACTCCGACCTGGTTGAACTGGCGAAAGCGCCCCTTTTGCGGACGTTCGCGCCGAAACATCGAACCGATGTAGTACCAACGCGCTTTGGGGTTGGAGCGGTCAAAGCCATTTTCCACAAAGGCTCTTACCGCCGAAGCGGTGCCCTCTGGGCGCAAGGTGATCTGCTCACCCCCGGTATCGACGAAGGTGTACATCTCTTTTTCGACTATATCGGTGGCCTCGCCTATTGTGCGGCTAAAGAGCGTGGACTGTTCGAGCAGCGGCAGGCGAACCTGGGCAAAGCCATAGCGCGTGAATATTTGGGAAACCACTTGTTCGAGTTTAATCCAGGCGGGCGATTCCTCGGGGAGTACGTCGCGGAACCCCTTTAATTTTTTGACCTTCATTTATTGTTACTCGTTTCGTGCCAGAACGACGGTATCTCTCGTTGTGTCTTTGCCGCGGTACATGGCTTGGTCGGCCAGGTGGATCAGCATCTCTGGGGTTTTGGCGTCATCGGGGTAGGTGGCTACTCCGATGCAGGCGGTGACCTTGACCTTCTTGTTTTCACGTCCGAGAAAAGTGTGCGTGCGTATCTGGTTCAATATTCGCTCAGCGATCTCGTTTGCGGTGTCGGTGTCGGTGTTGGGCAGCACGACGGTGAACTCGTCGCCGCCGTAGCGGATGACGGTGTCTTCGCTTCTCACGTTACCGCCCAGTATCCACGCCGTCTCGATAAGCGCCTTGGAACCGGCCTGGTGGCCGAAATGGGTGTTGATGTCCCTGAACTTGTCAAGGTCCAGAAAGAGCAGGCTCACGGGTCGGCCGATAATCTTAGCCTCTTCCACTCTTTTTTCAAGGATAATCGGAAGGTATCTGGAATTGTACAGATCGGTGAGCGAATCAATGTAGGCAAGTCCCTTGGCTTCTTGCAGCCGAGCCGCCGATTTGAACGCCAGCGCGACCTGCGCCCCGAGAAAATCGCAGTAGCGGATATGATTTTCGTCAAACACATTCTGCTCGCGATTCCTGAAGAGGACGAAGAGTCCGCTGGTCTGGCCCTCGTAGCGAAGGGGAACCAGCACTGCCTTGTCCACGCCTTTGGCGGCGACAGGGGAAAACCATTTCTCGAAATTCTCTTTGGAGACCAGGGCCGGGTGCTCCGCCTTGGTCAGGATATCCTCTTCCCAAACCTTTAGCAGCGCCGCCAGCGGTTTTTCCTTCTGGGGGATGGTTATGTCACGGTCCACCGAGATTTCAAGTTTCTGCTCGGCTTCGTCCTGGTTGTAGGTCAGGCAAAACCCCGAACCCGACGAGGTCATCTCCCGTAGCGAGTCCAGCCCCAGGGCCGTTACGCGGGCGGGCTCTTCCACTGCGGCGAAGGAGCGGGAGAGTTCATAGACTCGCAGTTGGTTTCTCAGCTCTTCGTTGACCTGGTAGAGCCTTCGCTGCTCCATGATGTTGCCGACCGAGGCCACCAACTCCTCTGGCGCGAAGGGTTTTCGCAGATAATCGGAAGCGCCTTTTTTCAACGCCTGTACGGCGGTGTCCACCGACGCGTAGCCAGTTGAAACGACGACATCTATGCTCGGGTGGTGGGCCTTGATCTCTTCGAGGATTTCAATGCCGCCCATTTTTGGCATGTAGATATCCACGATCACAAGCCCCACCGGCTCCGTGCGGCAGATGGACAGGGCCTCTGGCCCGCTTGATGCGGCTATTACTTCCAAACCGGTATTCGTAAGGGTTTCAGTACAGAACCGTTTAAAAAACGGGTCGTCGTCCACCACTAGAACTTTTGTCCGTTCCATGCGCTCCTCAGATTACATTAATCTGGACAGAATACCGGTCCGGGCGCGGAAATGTCAACGATTCGCAGCCTCTA
>JAUVAU010000066.1 GCA_030591565.1 Deltaproteobacteria bacterium
AGCCCCTCAGCGCCGATGGTACTGCCCGGGCAACCGGGTGGGAGAGTAGGACGCCGCCGAACCTTTTATAAACAAAGAGCCTCGAACTACGACCCAAAAGTCGTAATCGGGGCTCTTTGTTTTTGTGTTCATCCTATTTGGTATTAGGATTCGTAGAAGTAGAGTCCCGTTTGCAAACGAAAACAGGTGTGTGGAATTGGCCAGGAAAGTCATAAATCATCAGTACTTCGCAGTTTGTCCCCCCGGTGTGGAGGATGCCCTCTTTGCCGAGATTAAACGCGAAAAGTTCTCCAAGGCCGAGCGCCAGGTTGGCGGCTGCCGTTTCTCCGGCCCCCCCTGGGAGGGCTGGCGCGCTGTGCTCAGCCTTCGTTGCGCCGTGCGCGTGTACCGGCAGATCAACAGGTTTCGCTCTCTCGACGCCGAGCAGCTTTACAAAGGCGCGGTGGAGATAGGCTGGGAGAAGCTCATGACTCCCGAGTCGACCTTTTCCGTCGAGGCCAAGGGCCGTACCGATGCGCTGGTCAACTCGAAGTTCATCGCGTTAAAGCTAAAGGATGGCCTGGTCGACAGGATGCGCGACAAGTTCGGCGCACGTCCCTCAGTTGATACCAGAAATCCTGATTTCAGGATATTTGCCCATGTGGCGCCTTCCGGCGCTTGTTCGGTTTCGGTGGACCTTGGCGGTAAACCGTTGAACCGAAGGGGCTATCGGAAAAGGTCGGTGGAGGCGCCCGTCTCCGAGACGCTCGCGGCTGCGGCTATCGAGTACTCGGGGTGGGATGGGGTCAGTCCCTTTCTGGACCCGATGTGCGGTTCGGGAACCTTGGTGATCGAGGCCGGTATGCGCGCAGCCAACATCGCTCCCGGTTTGCTCAATCCTGATTTTGCCTTTGTGCGGATGCCGGATTTTGAGCCGGAGCGCTGGGAGGGTATGCTGGAGGAGGCCCGCAACAGGGTGAAAATACCTGCCAAGCTGGTCTTGCAGGGTTCCGACACCGACCCGGACGCGGTCACCGCTGCGAGGGTGAACGCCGAAGCCGCCGGTTTGGCAGGGTGCGCCAGGTTCGTCGTTGACGATGTGGACAACTTCCATCCAAAGAAGGGGTGGGGCGCCACCGTCATATCAAATCCCCCCTATGGTATCCGCCTGGATGATGAGAGAAAACTGATCCCCTTCTTTGAAAAATTGGGCGCACTATTGAGAGAGCGGTGTGGGGGGTACAGAATTCTTCTTTTCCTGCCCAATAAATCCATGCTGAAACCCCTGGCGCTAAAACCCCTGCACTACTACCCCATGAGTCATGGCGGACTCGACGTGAGGCTCTATAGCTTCGACATCAATAGGTAGGCTTCCAGGGCCCCTCGACCTCTTCACCTTCCACCCTGAAACGGTAGGTGAAGGGGTGGCGCTTCAAATCCAGCAACAGGGAGCGAAACCTGAGGTCTGAGACCTCATAAATATCCTCCACTCCCTCTACTTTTTTCCATACGGGCGCTGCGAAAAACCAATCAAGCTGTTGAGCCGCAGCTGTTTTTCTAATCAGTGACACCGCTGCAAGGCCCTTCGCAGTATGCTCTTCCCGTGTAAATGTCGCTGAACTCCCCATCAAGTCAATTAGATATAGACGGTAGGTGTCCCCTGTAAGGATTGCCCCCCTGAACCTATGAGGGCCAAAGGGTTCGGGAAAGACGTGCAGCATATCAGCCGTTACCCCTTCACGCTTGAGTTGGTTTTCCAGTATTGAAATAGAGGCGTGGCGCGCCCCCATGCAGCCTATGATGTATATGCATAAAACCGCCAGGGAACCCTTTGCCAGCTTGGAAACATCCGCCCAGCCAAAGGGTAGAAAGCCCAAAAGCAGCGGGGCCGCGAGGATTGCCCACATCCACGGATCTACTATGAAGGCGCAGCCAACCTCTATCCTTTTGTAGCTCATGGGATGGAATAGAACCACGCCATAAGAGTTTAGAATATCCATCGCGACGTGTATGGATGAACCGAGCAGCATCCAGGCGAGCAGGTTGGCGAAGGTGCGGTGTTTGACGATGCGGCCAAGGATGAGGGCTGCGACAATGGAGCTTATGAGTAGGCCTAAAATGGAGTGGGTGTACATGCGACGCACCATAAAACTCAGGGGAGTGTCGAGCAGCATCGCCACGATAAAGTCCACGTCGGGCATTAAAGAGGCCAGGGTGACGAGAATTACCCGCTCGCGCATCCTGTGCGCAGGGCCCAAGCGTCCGAGCTGGATTCCTGTGAGGGTGTGGGTGATGGGGTCCATATTCGTCCAGATCGCTGACAAACACTGCCTTTTCTCCGATTTACTTCGTCAGGCTAAAAAATGATCCTCGAAATACGCTGAGTATTCCTCCGGTCATTTTTTATATCCCTCCTTATTCTCGAATAAAATTCAGTGCTTGTCAACGATCAGCCAGGTGAGTAAGTAGATAGGCAGACAGCTACGAGTAGCCGATTTTCCAGGCAGTTTCCTGTTGTCTACCTTTGTCAACAGCCTAAAAACGGGGGCACCCCCTAAGGAATGCCCCCGCTTGTTCTCTTGAATTGAGGCGAGGCGTTACTCGCCCGCTTTCTTCTCCAGCGTATCGATCGTGGAGTATATCTTCATGGCGTCCTGCGCCTGCAGGACTAGGTCGTTCACCCTGCCCAACAACTCCTTGGAGAAGGGTATGTTATGCAGCGGGTTGCCCCGTGTGACGAGTTCCAGGTTTCTCTCCGCATAGTTGAGCAGATCCTGGGCTTCGTAGGTGTACTGCCCGGCGCGTATCATGTGCAACACCATCTGCTGGGTGGAGCGCAACAGCTCAGACATCTCCTCGACGTTGAGGGCTTCAGCCTCGGCGACCCGCTCATCCACCATCTTGGAGTAGGCCTCATCATCATCATGGCACCCCATGCAAGCGTCTTTCACGCTCTGCCTGGTGTGAGGTTTGTCATCCGCAATCTGGGTGTGGCAATCGTCGCATTCCACGTCGGAGGCCATCACGTTGGGGACGCCGGTTATGTCGCAACCTGTCTCGTCACAAGCACGCTGCCCGGTGTAGAGGTTGAAGTTCTCCTGGTGGCAATCCTCGCAGGAGACCTCACCCAGGCCCGAGCCGTGGTGGCACTCGTTGCAGCCTTGTATGAGGGTCTGGCCGTGTTCTGAGCGGGGAGAGTGGCAATCCTCGCATTCGAGGCCCTCATCATCGATATGGACATCGTGGGGGAACGAAACGGTGCCGAAGGGGATCGGGCTACCATCTTCCACACACTCTACGCAGGAGTGGCAAAGCTGGGCGCAGCCGTTGGGGGCTTCGATATCCTTCATGGCATAGGCGGTATCGACCGCCGCCATCGCTTGCTCAGCGCGTTTTTGGCAATCGGCCAAAAGCTCGATGGCGTAGTCGATGTTGTGCAACCCCTTGCCCCTCAGGACGAAGTTCAGGTTCAGTCGCGCAACGTCGAGCAGCCCCTTGGCAGCCGCAACCTTTTCGGCAGCGACACCGGAAGAACTCAACTTCTTACCGGCTCTGGCGAGAGCGTCCTCAGCCTTGTTGATCTCTTCGGTAAGGACCTTCTTCCAGTTTTTGGCCATGACATCATAGCCTTCGCCGTGACAATCGGAGCAGGACTTGATGATGTCGGCAAATTCCATACGGAAGGTGTCGGTTGTGCCGCCATCGGTGGTCTGGAGAGGTATGTGGCAGCTGCCGCAGTCGGCATGTGCGGAGTACATCGGGCTGGGCATATCTCCCACTTCCGTGGCGCCTACGCCGATGTACATGAATCGTATCGATTTATGCTGGTCGTAGCTGTGGCATTTGTCGCAGTCGGTGTCCAGTTGCTTGTCGGTAAAAGACCCCAGCGAGGTCGCAAAGCCGAGCAGGGTGTCGAATTTCTGCGGTATGTCGGTGTCCTCGGTGGCGCGCCGGATGCCGTGGTCGATCACCGCGTGGCAGCGGTAGCACTCTACCTTGTGGTCGGTTACGTGATTGCGGTGCATCGCGACGCTGTCGCGGATGGCTTCAATAATATCGGGCTCGGAGTGGCACTGAACGCAGATGTTATCTTTCAGGTGTCCGTCGCCGGTCACTATATCAAAGTGACACTGACCGCACTTGACGCCCCGGTCCAGGTACTCCTGGTGGACGAAGGGCATGTTCTCGTTGGCGTCGATATATATCTTGTCCTTGGTCCTCACGTGGCACAGCTGGCAATTGGCCAGCTCGCTTTCGACATCGCCGCCGAAAAAGTGGCAGGTGAAGCAGGCGCTCTGGGTGATGGTGAGATGTTCGCCCTGCACGATCTGCGAATGGCAGGTGACGCAGCGAAGTTTTCTGTCACGCCGAAGCTCGTTCAGGTGGGTGTTGTGTTGGAAGTCGACTCCCTTGTAGACTACTTTTTTCGCATTGAGAGTGTCGGTGGAGTGGCATCCCTCGCGCAGACAGCTGACATCGCTGATCTGCGTGTGCGGGCGTGCGTGCGCGGTGCCCGTAATCTTCAGGACGATGTGAGCCTGGGCTTTCCACTTGCCGACAAGAGATCCCAAGAGGCCCGGCTCGAAGTGGCAGTCCATGCAGCTGACATCCTTGTGGCTCGATAAGCGCCAGGAGTCGATGTAGCTCTGCATATTGTGGCACGATCCGCAAAATTCCGGAGAAGCCGTAACCTTTAGCAGTACGGTTGTGAAGACGACAAGCGCGAGGAAGACTATCGTAACCGAGATGAGCAGACCCTTGCGGTTCTCCCTTATCCCGGTTATCAGTTCCCGCATTATGCCTCGGAAAAAAATGCTGTGGAGCCTCCAGATTTTACGCAACATGATAGGACATCCCTCCTGAAAAATAAAAGTAACTGCAATCTAGTCTTTGAACAAACCCAGCCATAACGGGTTGTAATTTAAATACACTAAGACCTATAATACAAGGGAAATTAGGACGTAGTGGGTTGCCGTCGACTTTAAGGTTCAGCCTGCAAGCACGGGAACGTTCAATTGCCGACAGGCTAAAGGAAGACGGTGTTGATTTCAAGAATACTTTTGACAGTAGCTGTAGTTTTGAGTGTCGCCATACAATTTTCCACTGCCTCAGCCGCTCAACCAGACGACATCAAAATGACCATTTTGTACTCTGTCGATGAGCGCGGCGAGATAGAGCCCTGCGGCTGACAGAAAAACCCACGCGGCGGTCTTGCCAAGCGAGCGACTTATTTCAAGAGGATACGGGACGAAGGACGGCCAGTGCTGGCGGTCAACGCGGGTAATATGCTCTTTAAGCGCGAGACGCATAAAAGCGACAAGGTAAAGGCCGCCCAGTTAACTGCCGAGTTGATTATCGCGGCCAACGAATATATCGAGTACGACGCCTTGAACATAGGCGCCTACGACCTTTCGCTGGGCATCGACTACCTCATCGACAAACTCTCCAAGAGCAAAGCCCCCTTTCTCTCAGCCAACCTCTATAACCGCCACGGCCAGCGCCTCTTCCCCCCCACAGTGTTAACGGAGGTGGGCGGCTACAAGGTGGGCATCCTTGGCCTCACCGACTCCAAGTTGAAGGTCGACAAAATACCCTCAGGCCACAAGCTCGTCGTGGCCGACCCGATAAAAGAGGCGCAGCAGCTGGTCCCCCAGTTGATTGAAGAGGGCGCCCGGTTGATAGTGGTGCTCACGGATTTGAAGGGCGGGGCGCTACGCAAACTCGTGCGCAAAGCCCCCGGTATCGACATTGTTATCTCCAGCGACAAGCGTAACAATCGCAGCCTGCCCCTCGTGGTGGATGACAGCTACATCATCCACCTGGACAGGGGCGGCAGAGGCGTGGGCCAGCTCGACATCGACCCGGTCACCGACACGGCTGATGAAGAGGGCTCTTCAACGCGTGGGAGGGTCGTTAATGACCGCCTCTTGCGCAATAACTACGTGCAGCTCCGCCTCGACATCCCCGATCATCCGATTGTCGGGCCGATGGTCCTCGGTGCGAAGGTCCACATCTCGGCGGCGCAGTTGGAAAAGATGAATGGCGCCCATGTAGACGAGAGCGACTGCGGCAAGGAGTTCGTGGGCAGCGATTCGTGCCGGAGCTGTCATGAAGAGCGCTTCGCCAATTGGAAAAAGACCAAACACGCACAAGCCTTTCAAGTGCTGGTAAAGAAAAATAGCCAGTATGATGAAAGCTGCATCATCTGCCACTCGCTGGCGTTTGAGTGCGACAACGGCAACATATCGTTGGCCAATGTAGAGAAGTTCAACAACGTCCAGTGCGAATCGTGCCACGGGCCTGGCGACCTGCATGTTCTCTCCAAGGGCGAACAATCGATGAAACCCCTGCCCACAAAAAAGACCTGCCTGAAATGCCATACGCCGGAACGAAGCGGCGAAGATGGTTTCGAGTACCACATGTCCGGCATTTGCGGGAATAGAAGCTAGCCGCCTCCCACCTGACTGGCATATCCCCCCAGATCCCGTAGTCCACGTAGGTCCCTTAGGTCCTTTAGGTCACGTAGGGTCACGCAATCCCCTTTGCCCACCACCACCCTCGTCGTGGCTTGTCCGGCGTGCGGTGTTTCCCCAAGCCCTCGGCTCAGTCGCGTGACCTCCCACAAGTAGCGACCCCTTATACGTAGAAACCTCCCATACGCAGTGACCTCCTGTACGTGGTGACCTCCCATACGCAGTGACCTCCTGTACGTGGTGACCTCCTGTACGTGGTGACCTCCCATACGTGGTGACCTCCTGTACGTGGTGACCTCCTGTACGTGGTGACCTCATGTACGTGGTGACCTCATGTACGGTTTGGCGCGCAAGGCAATCCTCTGTATGGGGGACTCTTCATGGGGGGGACTTCATGACATCCGTGACACCGCTTCGTTAATGCTTTGCCCTCCTGCATGGCAGCTTCGATTCAACAGGGGTTCCCGATGCACCCAAGCCATGGGTCGCTGGCAAAAAAATGCCCGGAAAGGCCTCCTATCAAGCCTTCCCGGGCGAAATGGATCAGTTGAAAAGAATCTGACTCTCTTAGTGCGCCAAGAATCCCCACACGATGAGGCCGATGCATAGCAAGCCGAGGCCCAGGGCCGTGAAGCCGAAGATCTGGCCCGCCAGATCGTGAAGCGGATGTGAGCGCTTGGTCTTCATTTCATCAAGACGCCCCTCGGCTTCGAGGCGTTTTACCCAGTCGAGGCGTTCTTCCCACATCTCTACTTTTGGAACCCAGCCACGGAAGATCACCATGTCCATGGGGAACTTGCCGGGGCGAAAATGGGTGTTGAAAAAGTGGACGGTGAAGATGAAGCCCGAAGCCAGCAGCGCCTCGTCACTGTGGATGATTATCGCTACGTTGAAGCCCCATCCCGGCATGAACTGGCCGAAAAATTCGGGGAACCACAATAGCAGTCCCGAGCCGCCGATGGCGAACATGCCCCAGAAGACCGCCAGGAAGTCAAACTTCTCCCAGTAGCTCCAGCGCTCGAAAGTGGGCTCCTTGCCCCCCTTGAAGAACCAGCGAATCATCGCCTTGATGTCATGGACATCGCGCAGGTTCGGAAAGAGGGAGTCGGGGCCGAAAAGGCGCTGTAGTAAGGTGCCGCCCGTGCGTTTTATGAAAAAATAGTAAAGTACGTAGAGGCAGCAGGAGCCGAAGTAGAAGAAGGTGACCACCGCGCAGACCCTGTGGATGTAGCCGGCCATGTGCGGGCCGCCCAGGATATCGATGATCGCCTGCGCCCAGGGTGCGGAGGCGAACTTGAGCGGCGCGCCGGTGATTACCAGCCCGAGGAAGCTGGTGGCCATCAGGAAGTGCTGCAGCTTGTCGAACCAGGTGAAGCGGCGGTAGGGGCGCAGCGGCTCGTCGATCTCGGGGTGGTGGAACTCCCACGATTCATTTTTATCGTGCCTTGACCAATAGGCGCGTCGCCACCAGAGGAAAGTGTGGAGCCAGAAAACAGCGAAAACGCTGATCAAGAGTGCCGTCATAATCATATAGGTGTAGTAGAGCAGCGGGTAATTTTCCCTGTCCGCGTGGTCGGCGTGGGCGTAGAACTGTGCAAAGTTGAAGGTCGAACCCGGATGGCATTTGGCGCAGGTGGCAGAGAGGTTGTCGGGATTGATCGTCGACTCCGCGTGGTCGGCCTTGAGCACCTTGTGGCCCGAGTGGCAGTCGGCGCAACCGGCGGCAAGCGCCGAGCCGAGCCTGCCGGCTTTACCGTGATAGCTCTCACCGTAGGTGGCGACGGCCACCGGGAGCACCTCGTTGCGCGCCATCATCTCGGCGTCCGAATGGCACCCGTGGCATGTGGTGGTGTGGAACTCCCTGAACTCGCGTGAGTTGGGATCGCCCATGGCCTTGACAAGATGCAACCCGTGGCAATCGGCGCAGCTGGGTGCGTCGGCATTGCCGTTCATGACCGCCTTGCCGTGCGCGCTGGCGTAGTAGTCATCGCCATCGTGACAGCCTACGCACTTCTGGACGATGCTCTGCTTGTTGCCGTCCCATTTACCCGCAGTGTGTATCTCGGAGTGGCAGTCGGCACACTCGACGTCGTTTAGCATGTGGACCGAGGCGAAGTGTTCGCCGCCCTCAATCGGATGGCAGCGATGGCACGTCTCCACCGCCTCTTGGGTGGCGGAGCCGCAGTCCTCGTGTACCTCAATATCCACAACATCGTAGTGGCAGCTGTTGCAGGCGTCTCTTCCGTGGGCTGAGGCGGCATAGGCCTCGTGGTCGAACTCGTCGTGACACTCTATGCATTGGCTATCGTCGATGCTCGCCAAAGTCGGTGAACAGAGGAGCATCGCACCGATGAAGGCTGCGACCGATAAGATAAGGCGTGACTTCCCAGCATTACACATGTTTCTTCCTCGCTTGAAATAAATTTAAAATGGATCAACGTTACACCGTGAAAAACTACACCAGTATGTTCCAAACCCGCACGTTCCAACCGACAGACACCGCGATGGCGAAGCCGCCACAATTTGTGTTATTTTTCACGTTTAGGTTATTTTCCCCTTCTTTTCAAGGGATATTTGGGCTCCATGGTATAAATAGTCGCTGGCGTCCCAGTTGTTGGTCGCCTTTCTTTGCATCGATTGACACTAATTTAGCGATGCTCTATCATTATGGGTTGGAAAAAATAAGCGACTGGATTTCGTTGTGGACAAACAAACCACCTGGGTGATTTGGATCGGACTTTATGCAAAAGCTCATACTCGCTTCGGGCTCACCCAGGCGACGGGAAATGCTTGAGAAGCTGGGAATACCGCTCAAGGTAGTCGTAAGCAATTGCGATGAGACCTTTCCTGCGAACAGCTCCATAACCGAGGGGGTTAGGGCTGTAGCCAAGCGCAAAGCCAGGGGGATAGAGGCGCTCGACACCGATTGGGTGCTTGGCGCTGATACCCTGGTCCATGTGGAGGGCCAGGTGTTAGGCAAGCCGACTGACGAGGCTGAGGCAAGAGTTATGCTGGAAAGCCTTTCGGGACGCACCCATGAGGTAGTAACCGGGGTCGCGCTGGTGGGACCCGGGGTTGAGGAGTCCTTCGCAGTCTCCACCCTTGTCAGCTTTGCCGAGCTTAGCCCGGAACAGATTGACTGGTATGTGAAAAGTGGTGAGCCGATGGACAAGGCGGGCGGCTATGCCGTACAGGGGCTGGCCGCGGCATTTGTCGAGGCGATAGAGGGCTCCTATACTAACGTAGTGGGTTTGCCGCTGACCGAAACGATTGCGGCGTTGTCCAAGGCAGGCTTTGCCCCCTGGGATATATGGAAGGAAGCAAAGAGATGAGCGCCATACGTGAGCGGATTGAGGATTTGCAGGAGCGTATTGCCGGTGCGGCCAAGAGAGCTGGACGAGACCCCGCTTCCATCCGCCTCCTCGCCGTATCGAAGAGGAAGCCGGTGGAGTATATACGGGAAGCCTATGCTGCCGGGTTGAGGGATTTCGGTGAAAATTACGTGCAGGAGGCGCTCTCGAAGATGGATCTCTTGCCGCCCGACATCAATTGGCACATGATCGGACACCTGCAATCCAATAAGGCCAAGCGCGTGGTCGATGGGTTCTCCATGTTGCAAACCCTCGACCGGCTCTCGCTGGCCAAGGCGCTCGATAAGGCTGCCGGTGCGATCGGGGTCCGGTTGCCGGTGCTTTTGCAAGTCAACATCGGTGACGAGCTGAGCAAGGCGGGAGGTGACGAGGCCGGCATGATAACCCTTGCCAGAGAGGTTTCCCCCCTGGAGAATCTAAGGGTCGAGGGGTTGATGACGATTCCTCCCTACTGTTCCGACCCCGACGAGGCGCGCCCCTATTTCAGGCAGCTTGGGCAGCTGAGCCGGTGCATTGACGATATGGGCATCGATAATATTGAGATGAATGAATTGAGCATGGGCATGAGCCA
>JAUVAU010000006.1 GCA_030591565.1 Deltaproteobacteria bacterium
CATCGTCTTCATCCAGTGCGTCGGCTCACGCGACCCGGAGAATCACAAGCCCTACTGCTCCCGCGTCTGCTGCATGTACACGGCAAAGCATGCGCGCCTCTACAAGCACAAGGTACACCACGGCAAGGCCACCATCTTCTATATGGACCTGCGCGCCACGGGCAAGGGTTACGAGGAATTCATCCAGCAGGCCACCGAGGAAGAGGGGCTGATATACATGCGCGGCCGCGTCTCCAAGATCTACCGCGAAGGCGAGAAGATCGTCATCTGGGGTGCCGATACCATATCGGGACAGGCCGTGGAGATGGAAGCGGATATGGTAGTGCTGGCCACGGCGATAACGCCCAACCCGGAGCAGGCGGAGCTGGGCAGAGTCCTCGGCATCGAACTGGACGACAATGGTTTTTGGAAGGAAGCGCATTACAAGGTGGGCACAAACGAGACCACGCGCCCCGGCATCTACATCGCCGGTTGCGCCCAGGGCGCACGCGACATAGCCGACACCGTGGCCCACGCCTCGGGCGCGGCCTCCAAGTGTCAGTCTTTCCTGGCCCGTCGCAGACGCGAAGTGGCTTGAATTAATTTTTGATCGCCGGAGCGTTCTTGCGACCTCCGGCTTAACGGCAAAGCGGAAATGATGGAAAAAATAGGCGTATTTGTCTGTTGGTGTGGATCAAACATCGCTGGATCGGTCAATGTCGAGCGGGTGGCGGAGCTGGCGCGGGAGCTTCCCGACGTTATCCACGCCGAGAACTATATGTATATGTGTTCCGATCCCGGTCAGGAGCTGATAAAGGCCGCCATACGCGACAAGGGGCTCAACCGTGTCGTGGTCGCCTCCTGTTCCCCCCGGATGCATGAGAAGACCTTCCGCAAGGCCGCCACCTACGAGGGACTCAATCCCTTCCTGGTGGAGATCGCCAACGTTCGCGAGCAGTGCTCCTGGGTCCACCAGGGCGACAAGGACGCCGCCACCCGCAAGGCCTTCAACATAGTCAAGGCGACCATCGCAAAGGTGAGGAGAAACGCAAGCCTTGAGGAGATTCGCGTGCCGCTCACCCGCAGGGCCATGGTAGTAGGCGCAGGTATAACGGGATTGACCGCCGCGCTGGAGCTGGCCGACGCCGGGTATGAGACGGTGGTGGTCGAGCGTGATGACCAACCGGGCGGCAAGCTGAGGCGTTTGTCCAAGACCTTCCCCTACCATGAGACCGCCGACGCCATACTCCTGCCCCGCATCGAAGAGTTGAAAAATCACGAGAACATAACGCTCTACCTTGGCAGCAAGGTAACCGAAGTCACCGGCTACGTGGGCAACTTCGAAGTGAAGATCGAAACCTCCCAGGGCGAAGAAGCGGAAGAAGAGATTGGGGCCCTCGTCGTCGCCACCGGTTACGACCTCTACCCGGTGGAGAAGATGAGCGAATACGGCGGCGGGAAAATAGCCAACGTCGTGGACTCGCTGACCTTTGAGGAGATGCTCAAAAAGAGCATGGAGAGCGGCGAACCGGTCAAGCGCCCCTCCGACGGCAAGCCCATCGAATCGGTCATGTTCATCCAGTGCTCCGGTTCCCGCGACCCGGAACATCACAAGCCCTATTGTTCAAGAGTATGCTGCCTCTACACCTCCAAGCAGGCGACGCTGATCAGTGAGCAGAACCCTGGAGCCAGGGCGTTCGTCAGCTTCATGGACATCCGCACCGATTGCAAACTCACCGAAGAGTACTCCCAGCAGAACACCGAAGAGTTGGGCATCGTCTACATCCGTGGCCGTGTCTCCAAGGTTTGGGATGAAAACGGCGATGTGGGCATCTGGACGGCTGACACCATCTCGGACCAGCGCATTGAGATGAAGACCGACCTTGTGGTGCTGGCGATGGCGGTCGAACCCTCCAAGGGCTATGAGGAGGTCTCCCAGCTCTTCAGGGCGTCCACCGATACCAACGGTTTCTTCCAGGAGAGCCACATCAAATTGAGGCCGGTGGAAAGCTCTACAATGGGCGTCTACCTCGCCGGAGCGGCGCAGTATCCCAAGGACATAACCGACTCGGTCTCCCAGGCGTTGGCGACTGCCGGCAAGATACAGAGCCTTTTTGCCAACGATGAGCTGACCCAGGACCCGCTGGTATGCAGCGTGGACCCGGACCTCTGCTCCGCCTGCGGTCTCTGCGTGCCGACCTGTCCCTACGACGCTCGTGAAGTGGACAGGCGTGCACAGTTCAGCCGCGTGAACGAGGCGCTCTGTCAGGGGTGCGGCGCGTGTGTGGCGGTTTGCCCGAATAAGAGCTGTGGCGTAAAAAATGATTCGCCGACCCAGGTTTTGAACCAGATCGACGTCCTCGTCGAAGATGAATCGGCGGCGTAGAGGATATGTGTCCATGAACGAGTTCGCCAAAGAGATAAGCGAGAGGAGCGGCCAGCCCATTTCGAGCTGCTACCAGTGCGGCAAGTGTTCCGCCGGTTGCCCGGCGGTGCAGTGGTTCGAGTGGCCCAACCACGGCTTTATTCGAAAGATACAGCTGGGAGCGAAGGAGGAGCTGCTCAAAAGCCATGCGCTCTGGATGTGCATCGCGTGTGAGACCTGCGGCACCCGCTGCCCCAACGATATCCATATCTCTTCAATCATGGACGCGATGCGCTCCATGGCCAAGGCGGAGAAGGTGGCCTCGGCAGAACCCTCGGTGATGGCGTTCCATACCTCCTTTGTGGACTCCGTCGCCAAGTATGGCCGCGTCCACGAGATGTCGATGCTGGTTAACTACAAGCTCAAGACCCGCGACTTTTTCACCGACGTGGGCGTGGGCATGAAGCTTTTTTTCAAGGGCAAGATACCGCTCAAACCCTCACGCGTGGCAGGCAAGGCCGACATCGACAAGGTGATGGCCTCCTCGGCGGATAAGAGATAGAACGATGGACCTGAGTTTCTACCCCGGCTGCACCGCGCACTCCACCGCGTGGGAGTTCATCACTTCCACCCGTGCGGTGTTTGACGTGCTGGGACACAACCTTGAAGAGATCGAAGACTGGAACTGCTGCGGCGGCGCCAGCGCGCGCGCCCTCGACCGCATGGTCGGGCTCGGACTACCGGCTCGCAACCTCTTCACCGCCCAAGAGGCCGGACGCACCCTTTTCGCTCCCTGCGCCGGTTGCTACAACAACCTGCGCCGCGCCCTGAAAGCGTTGGAAGAGGGGGGCGAGGAAGCCGACGCCCTCAAGAAAACCCTGGGCCGCGAATGGGACAAGCCCATCGACGTCTGGTCGCTGGTGGAGTTCTTCCAACGTCCCGAGGCGATGGAAGAGATACGCAATAATGTGAAGAAACCCCTGGAGGGGTTGAAGGTTGTCGCCTACTACGGTTGCCAGCTGGTGCGGCCCCCCAAGGTGACCGACGCTACCAATTGGGAGAACCCCACCACGCTGGAGAGCGCCTGCGAAGCTGCTGGAGCATGCGCCATCGACTGGTCCTACAAGGTCGATTGCTGTGGGGCCGACATGGGTATCAGCCACGGTGAACACGCCGGGACCATCTGCTCCAACCTCGGTGTGAAAGCGGCGGAAGCCGGGGCCGACGCCATAGTGGTCTCCTGCGGCCTCTGCCATGCAAACATGGACATGCGCCAGGGCGAGGTCAAATTGCCGGTCCTCTACATAACCGAGCTGCTGGGCGAGGCGTTCCAGTGCGAGGGCAGGGACAAATGGTGGAAGAAACATGTGATCGACCCTTCCGGGTTGTTCAAATAGGAACGCGATGATGAAAAACACCGTATTGGTAGTGGGCGGCGGGCCTGCGGGGATGCAAGCCTCGCTGGTGATGGCGGCAAGGGGACACAAAGTCGTCCTGGCCGACAAGGCACCGGCTGCGGGCGGGCTATTCCCGCTCCTGGACAATCAGTTCCCGACCCAGAGCTGCGGCGTCTGCTTCATGGCGTGCGACACGCCCACCTATTGCCCCTTCGTCCAGTGCGATCTCCATGAGAACGTCACCCTGCTGCCCTCCTCCACGGTGAGCAACGTGTCGGGCGAAGCGGGTGATTTCACAATTGATTTTGACCTGAAGGCCACCTGCGTAGACCCCGACAAATGCACCGACTGCGGCGCTTGCGAAGCGGTTTGCCCCGTAGAAGTCCAGCGCGAATTTGGCGACGGGCTTGAGACACGCAAGGCGATCTACCGCTATTATCCCAAATCCGTCGGCAAGGGCTACGTAGTCGACCGTGAGAACTGCACCAACTGCGGCGAGTGCGTAAAGGTTTGCGACCCCGACGCGATTGACCTGGACGCCCGGGACTCGACCACGAAAATCGACGCAGCAGCGGTGATCCTCAGCCCCGGCGCGAAACTCTACAAGGCCGGCGCCAAGGGTGAGTTCGGCTTTGGCCGCTACGACAACGTACTCTCCTCAGCCAAGTTTGAGCGGATGTTGGCGGCGGGAAGCCCAACCGGCGGACGAGTGGTCAGGCCCAGCGATTCGGAAGAAGCGAAAAGTCTGGCCTTCATCCAGTGCGTCGGCTCACGCGACCCGGCAAATGGCAGGCCCCACTGCTCCAGCGTCTGTTGTATGTTCGCGCTGAAGCAGGCCCTCTTCACCAAAAAACGCCACCCCGAAATGGCGGTGACGATCTACTACATGGACCTGCGCGCCTTCGGCAAGGATTACGAGAACTACCTCCGCGAGGCGGAAAAGGCTGGCATAGAGTTCGTGCGCGCCATGCCCTCGGTGGCGCGGCTGAATCCCGCCACCTCCGACATGCTTTTGGCGGTGACCGGCGAGGATGGCAAGCTGACCGAGCAGACCCACTCGATGGTGGTGTTGGCCTCGGGTTTCGATCAGGATGAAGACACCGCAAGCCTCTGTGCCGCCTTCGGCCTTGGTTGCGATTCCGGCGGTCTGCTGGATGACATGGAGTTCGACCCCTGCGCCACCGCGGTTCCCGGCGTCTTCGCCGCCGGAGCCTTCCGTGGACCCAAGGATATCCCCGACTCGGTACAGGAGGGCGCGACCGCTGCTGCGATGGCCGCGAAGCTGCTCGACGCCGGTGAGTTCGCCGAGTTGGCGGCTTGCCCGACCCCCGTTGATTTCAGGGAAGAAGCCCCCAGGACCGGCGTGGTGCTCTGCGACTGCGAAGGGTACAACTCCGCGCTGGTGGATTTCGATGCGCTCTCGGCTGAGGTAGCAAATATAGCCGATGTGGATTTCGTCGAGCGTTGCAGCCACGCCTGCTCCAAAGTCGGCATGGATGAAGTCCGTTCCATTTTCGCCACCAGGGAGCCAAACCGGTTGGTGCTGGCGACCTGTTCCCACCACATCGTCGAAGACCTCTACAAACATATGTTCAAGCAGATGGGCGTACACTCCGCTGTCGTGGATATCGCCGATTTGCGATTCGCCTGCCGCTCCGGCGAGGTGGACTCGGCCAAAGCGACTGTCGCCAATGCTGTGACCAGCGCCCACGCCAATGTCTTTTCTCCCGTCAACCGCCAGTCCGCACAGCGTTCGGCGGTGGTCATCGGCGGCGGCGCAGCGGGCATGAGCAGCGCCCTGGCGCTGGCCGAGCTTGGTCACCCCGTCCATCTGATTGAAAAATCCGACAAGCTCGGCGGCAATCTCAACACCGCAGCGTATACGATCAAGGGTAACGACCCGCGTGCATTGGCCGCAGAGCTGGTCGAGAAGGTTGAAGCCCACCCCGAGATCACCGTCTACACTTCCTCAAGAGTAAGCAAAGCGGCTGGCCGTATCGGCGCGTACCGCACTACGGTGGAGGCCCCCGATTCGGTGGTCGAAGTCCTCCACGGGGCGACGCTGCTGGCGACCGGCGCGAGCGAGGCGGAGCCAAAGAGCTTCGGCTATGGCGAGAGCCCCAGGGTGATCACCCAGAAGCAGCTTGAGGGTAAGTTGGCCTCGGGTCAGTTTGAGGGCGGCAATGTGGTGATGATCCAGTGCGTCGAATCCCGTCGCACCGACGAGGGCTGCCGCGAGTACTGCTCCCGTGTCTGCTGTACCCATGCGGTGAAGAACGCTGAGAAGCTCCTGGAGCTGTCGCCCGACACCGAGATTACCGTGCTATACCGCGACCTTCGCACCTATTCCAACTTCGAGCGCAACTACCAGTCGGTCCGCGAAAAGGGGGTGCTCTTCACCTCCTATACGCTGGACGACGAGCCGCAGGTTGACGTGGGCGGCGAGAAGATAAAGGTCGTCTACACTGAAAACTCCATCAACGAAAAAGTGACTGCGGAGGTTGACTGGCTGGTCCTCTCCGTGGGTATGGAGCCGGATGTGGCCGATGTCGCGAGGCTGGCTGGCCTCTTCGGAGTGGAAAGCGACAAGGCGGGCTTTTTCATCGAGAAGAACCCCAAGGCCGCCACCACCGACTTTGCCAAACCCGGCATGTATGTGGCGGGGCTTGCCCACGCACCCAAGCACATCGAGGAATCGATTGTGCAGGCCAGGGCGGCGGGCGCGAGGCTGGCTGCGGTGTTGGCGACCGGCGAGGTTCAGGCCCCGGTCAATCCCTCCTTCGTTGTGGATAAAATTTGCAGCCGCTGCGGACTCTGTGTTGACGCCTGCCCCTACGGGGCCAGGGAGCTGGACATGGAAGCCAACGTGGCGGTGGTCGACGAGATAGTCTGCCGTGCTTGCGGCGCGTGCGTGACTGCGTGCCCCAACAAGGCCGCGCGCCAGTACGGATCGAGTCCCGGCCAGATCATGGCGGCTCTGGATGAATTGCTTTAATAAAACTGAGGCTTTTGAAAAACTCTCCTGAAGCGGAGAATAACGCCAAACCGGAGATTCTGGCTGATGTTGGACGAACCTCTAACTAAGCCGATGATAAACTGGAAGCCCCGAAGATCCTTCGAGAAGTAGGAAGGGAAGAAAAATGACCGCAGGCATACTGATAGGTATTTCGAGGATCATTTTTCGCCCCTGACAACGTCAATCGGAGGATATCCGGGGGTTTTCAACAAGATTTAAAAACCGTGAGGAATTGAAAGATGGCCCAACAGGCAGTAACCCAACAGGATTTTGAACCCCGCATAGTGGCGTTTCTCTGCCACTGGTGCACCTACACCGGCGCGGACCTGGCGGGCACCACCCGTCAGCAGTATCCGCCCAACATCCGGGTTGTGCATCTCATGTGCTCGGGCGCGATTGATGTGGTCTACGTGCTGAAGGCGCTGATGGACGGCGCCGACGCGGTGCTCATAGGCGGCTGCCATCCCGGCGATTGCCACTACCAGTCGGGCAACTACAAGGCGCGCCGCCGCGTGGCGATCCTCAGGAATATCCTCACCCAGTTTGGCGTGAGCCAGGACCGGGTTTGGCTCAAATGGATCAGCGCCAGCGAGGGCAGGCTCTTCGCCGAGACAATAAACGAAATGACCGACGCCGTACGCGAGATGGGCCCGGTGGAGTTCAAGCTGGGTTGGGACGTTTAAAGGGATAATGACGATGAAAACAGCACTATTGCAAACCAACGGCGATCCCAACGGGGCGCTCTCCGCCTTTTTGGCCGGAATGATTGAGAAGGGCATCGTTGATGAAGTGATGGCCCCCGCCGCGCAGCCGGGCGGCTCGGCGTCGATGGCGGTCTTTGCCGACGTGACAGAAATGGACGCGATAATCCCCTGGGCGCCGGTGATGCCGGTCCAGGGTGCGCGTCTTCTGAGCCGCTTGAGCTTCGACGACCCGGGAATGAAGGTGGCGGTGGTACTTCGCCCCTGCGAAGCGCGTGCGGCCATCGAGTTGATCAAGCTCAAGCAGATACTGCCCGACAATATCACCTTCGTCACCATCGACTGCCCCGGAACCTGTGAGCTAAAGGGTTTTGAGGAGTCGGGACTGGAGATGAAGACCGAATCAAACCGCATGGTGGACCAGATGGAAGCGGGCGCAGCCACGGCTGCTGATGGTGTTGGCCTTCGCACCGCATGTACCATCTGTGTGAACTCCAGCGCCCATTGGGGCGACGTTCAACTCCATGTCTATGGGACCAAGGGTTCCCAGTCCGTCGCCATCGCGGCAAGCGACGAGCTTGCCGATGCGCTGGCCGGGGCTGCGTTGGTGACTTTCGACGCCGAGCCGCTTTCGGGACGCGATGCGGTTGTGGAAGGTGTCAACAAGGGCCGCGAAGCAGCGCGTGAAAAGGTCTTCGCCGAGATGACCGAGGACGCCCAGAGTCTTGAAGGCTTGAAAAAACGCTTCTCCACCTGCATCCGCTGCCTTAACTGCATGGAGAACTGCCCGATATGCTATTGCAAGCAGTGCATCTTCAAGTCCACCACCTTCGATCACCCCGGCAGCTCCTACGCCAAGTGGGCGATGCGCAAGGGGGTGCAGAAGATGCCCTCGGAAACCATGCTCTTCCATCTGACCAGGCTCAATCATATGGCTACCTCCTGCATCGGCTGCGGGCTGTGCGATACCGCGTGTCCCATGGGCCTTCCCGTAGCGTCGCTCTTTTCCAAGGTGGCCAACGGGGTCCAGGGGATGCTCGACTACAAGGCGGGGGCGAGTCTTGAAGACCCGATCCCGCTCAGTGTCTTCAGAGAAGATGAGCTTCAGGAGGAATCCGGGGCCGAGGACTTCTGATAAGCATCCAGTGTAATTTGCGGCCGTGGAAGGCCGAGGAGGATATTTAAAGATGAGTACCCAGACGATCGCCAGTGGTGACACAACGATCCTGCCCGAGGGCGCAAAATTCATTCCAGTCTATGTGATGGGCAAGAAGTACATGCTGCCCGAGACCCTGACGATCCAGAAGGCGATCGAATACGCCGGGTTTCAGTATGTGCGCTCCTGCGGCTGCCGTGGCGGCATCTGTGGCGCGTGCCCGACGGTGTGGCGTGTGATAGGCGACTACCAGCTCCATTTCGGGCTGGCCTGTCAGACAGTGATCGAAGAGAACATGGTCCTGGCGCAGATGCCCTTCTTCCCGGCCAACCGCGCTGACTACAAACTCGAAGAGCTTGAGGCCACCGCCGAGACGTTGAGCCTGCTCTACCCCGAGATTTTGAAGTGCGTGGGCTGCAACACCTGCACCAGAGCCTGCCCCATGGAGATCGACGTGATGGGGTATATCAACTCTGCGATGAGGGGCGACATTACCCGCGCCGCCCGCCAGTCCTTCGACTGCATCCAGTGCGGCATGTGCTCGGCGCGTTGCCCTGCCCAAATAGCCCACTACCACGTGGCGCAGCTCTGCCGCAGGCTTTACGGAAAATACGTGGCCCCCGGAGCCGAGCATCTGGTATCCCGCGTTTCCGAGGTCGAAGCGGGTAAATACGAAGGCGCGCTTGAAGCGCTCACCGGGATGGATGAGCCAAAACTCAAAGAGCTTTATGTGGCCCGCGAGGCGGAACCCCTTGATTCCGAAGGGTGGGAACCCCAGGACAAGGCAAACCTCTAGGGCATACGGAAATAGAAAAGGGAGCTTAAGAAAATGGGATACACGCCCGAAATGATGGAACTCATCAAGCGCGTTGAAGCAACCCGCGCTGCCCGCGTCGAGCGCGTCAAGAATGGTGAATATTTCACCGCGATGACCCTTGATGAACGCGCCGACGTGCTCAATAAATTTCACCCCGACTACAAGGACGATGGCCGTGTGGCGGTCAGGGTCGGCCCCAACAAGGGCGACGTCTACCCCGAAGAGTTCGTGGCTTGCCTTGAGTCCTATCCCCGCATCGACCCCGACAAGGTGGACTTCAGTGTGCTGGAGACCTTCACCACCGATGTGCTGGTCATCGGCGGCGGCGGCGGCGGGACCTCGGCTGCAATCATTGCGGCCAATGAGGGCAACAAGGTCATCCTCGCCACCAAGCTTCGCCACGGCGACGCCAATACGGTAATGGCCGAGGGGGGTATACAGGGCGCGGATCAGGAAGTTGACAGCCCCTACTACCACTACCTCGACGTCATCGGCGGCGGTCATTTCACCAACAGCCCCGAGCTGGTGGCGGCGCTGACCAATGACGCGCCGCTGGTCATTAAGTGGCTCGAAGATATGGGCATGATGTTCGACAAGAACCCCGATGGCCGTATGCGTGTGCGCCACGGCGGCGGCACCTGCCGCAAGCGGATGCACTCGGCGGGCGACATGACCGGCTCCGAGATCATGCGCGTGCTTCGCGACGAGGCGAGAAGCCACACCGATTCCATAGAGCTGATAGAGTTCGCCGCAGCCGTTGAGATTCTCAAGGACTCACAGGGCCGCGTGAGCGGAGCGCTGATGTACAACCTGGAGACTGAAGAGTACTTCACCATTCGCGCCAAGGCGGTTGTCATCGCCACCGGCGGTTTCGGCAGGCTCCACGTCCAGGGTTTCGCTACAACCAACCACTACGGCGCCACCGCCGACGGCCTGGTGCTCGGCTACCGCGCAGGCGTACCGCTGGCATTCATGCACTCCACCCAGTATCACCCCACCGGCGCGGCCTACCCGGAACAAAACGTTGGCCTGCTCATCACCGAAAAGGTGCGGGGACTGGGCGCGAACCTGCTTAACATCAGCGGAGAGCAGTTCGTCTTCGAGCGTGAACCCCGCGATGTTGAGTCCGCCGCGATCATCCGCGAGTGCGCCGAGCGTGAAAACGGCATCCAGACCCCGGTGGGACGCCTTGGCGTCTGGCTCGACTCTCCGATGATCGAAGAGCTGGAAGGCCCCGGCACCGTGGAGCGGGAGCTGCCCGCCAAGTTCGTGCAGTTCATGCGCTACGGCATCGACATCCGCGAAGTCCCCATGCTCGTCTACCCGACCCTGCATTATCAAAATGGTGGACTCAAGATCAACGCCAAGACCGAGACCGGCGTACCCGGCCTCTTCGCCGCTGGCGAGGTCACCGGCGGCGTCCACGGCGAAAACCGCCTCATGGGCAACTCCTTACTTGATGTCACCGTCTTCGGTCGCCGCGCTGGTCAATCGGCTGCCCAATATGTGAGTGACTTTAGTGGAGAGATCGGCGAGCCGGGACTGGCTCATGCCAAGGAGTTCATGGAAGAGGTCAAAGGACTAAACGTTCCCGAGGACCGGGTGGCCCCCCTGCTGTTGCCCGATTACACCACCGAAGAGGTGCGCAGCCACCAGCTCACGGCCCACTACGAGGGCACGATCAGGTAGCCCGATCACAACCATTGATGGAACCGAAAGGGCGGGTCCAAATGGTGGATTCGCCCTTTTGTTTTGGTGTGCTGCAAATTAAATGGACAACCACGAATTTAAGTCTTGCGAAAATTTTTTAGTCTAGCTAAAAAGATGGTTCAAACTCAACCGGGTAATTGACACCTGTATCGACGTTGGAGGAGATATGAATATCCACGAGTATCAGGCAAAGGAAATATTGAAGGGATACGGCGTAGTCGTGCCTCGCGGCATCGTGGTCGAGACCGTAGACCAGGCCCACGCGGCTGCTGTTGAGCTTGGCGGCGGGACCGTTGTGGTCAAGGCCCAGATTCACGCCGGTGGGCGCGGTAAGGGCGGCGGCGTCAAGGTGGTAGCCAACCCCGCCGAGGCCAAGGAGGCGGCGAGCCAGATCCTCGGGATGCAGCTCGTCACCCACCAGACCGGCCCCGAGGGTAAAAAAGTCCTCAAGGTCTACGTTGAAGAGGGGTGCGACATCGCGCGCGAACTCTATCTTGCCATGGTGATCGACCGCGCCAACGGGTTTGTGACGATCATGGCCTCCACCGAGGGCGGCACCGAGATCGAAGAGGTCGCGGCAAGGTCTCCGGAAAAAATCTTCAAGAAATCAATCGACCCCGCCACGGGTCTGATGCCCTATCACACCCGGTCCATAGCCTTCGCGCTGGGACTTGGCGGCGACGCGTCAAAGAACGCCCAGAAGCTTATTGCCGGACTTTTCAACTGCTTCGTAGAGTGCGACGCCTCCCTGGCGGAGATCAACCCCCTGGTAATAACCGGCGACGGTGGCGTGATAGCGCTGGACGCCAAGATGAACTTCGACAGCAGCGCGCTCTATCGCCACAAAGACATTGCCGCGCTGAGGGACGAGTCTGAGGAGAACCCGCTGGAGCTGGAAGCCTCCAAGTTCGACCTCAACTACATCAGCCTCGACGGCGAGATCGGCTGCATGGTCAACGGCGCAGGGCTTGCGATGGCCACGATGGACATCATCAAGTACTACGGCTCCGAGCCCGCCAACTTCCTGGACGTTGGGGGTGGAGCCAACGCCGAGCAGGTTGAGAACGCTTTCCGTCTCATCCTCTCTGACGAAAAGGTCAAGGCGATGCTGGTCAACATCTTTGGCGGCATCATGCGCTGCGACACCATAGCAGAGGGGATCATCCAGGCCGCCAAGGCGATCGACCTCAGCGTGCCGCTGGTGGTCAGGTTGCAAGGCACCAACGTGGACATTGGCCGCAAGATGCTGGCCGAGTCAGGTCTCCCGATCATAACCGCGGAAACGATGAGCGACGCTGCTGAAAAAGTAGTCGCCGCCGCGCGCGCCTAACATAAACGAGGTGAGAAGATGAGCATTCTTGTCAATAAAAACACACGGCTGATCTGCCAGGGGATTACCGGCGGCAATGGTAAATTCCACTCAGAGCAGTGCCAGGCCTATGGCACCAACCTCGTCGGCGGCGTCACCCCCGGTAAGGGCGGCTCCGAAGTTTTGGGCGTTCCCGTATTCGATACCGTGGACGAAGCGGTGAAGCAAGCCGGCGCCGACGCCTCCATGATCTTTGTCCCGGCCCCCTTTGCGGGCGACGCGATAATGGAAGCAGCCGACGCAGGGATTAAAGTGATCGTCTGCATCACCGAGGGCATCCCCGCGTTGGATATGGTCAAGGTGAAGAGGGCGCTCAGCGGCCGCGACGTGCATCTGGTCGGCCCCAACTGCCCCGGCGTCATCACCCCCGAGGAGTGCAAGGCTGGCATCATGCCCGGTCACATCCACAAAAAGGGTCCGGTGGGCGTCATCTCCCGCTCCGGCACGCTGACCTACGAGGCGGTTGACCAGCTGACCAAGTTGGGCATCGGCCAGACCACCTGCCTCGGCATCGGTGGCGACCCGATCATAGGCACCACCTTTATTGATGCGCTCAGCCTCTTCAAGGATGACCCCGAGACCGAAGGCATCATAATGATCGGCGAGATTGGCGGGTCTGCGGAAGAGGAAGCGGCGGCCTACATCCAGGCGAATATCGAAGTCCCGGTGGTCTCCTTCATCGCGGGACAGACCGCACCCAAGGGCAAGCGCATGGGTCACGCCGGTGCTATAATCGCGGGCGGCAAGGGCACTGCGGCTGAGAAGATGGCGGCGCTGGAAGCCGCCGGAGTCACCGTGGTCAAGAGTCCGGCTGATCTGGGCAAGGCGATGGCTGAAAGACTCAGCTAGGCGACAAAGGCTGTCTTTTCTCCGATTGACTTCGTCAGGCTAAGAAATGATCCTCGAAATACGACAAGTATTCCTCCGGTCATTTCTTATCACCTTCCTGATTCTCGAAGAAAATCCAGCCCTTGTCAGCAATCAGTCAGGCTGTTGGCAAAGGCTGACATTTTCCCCGATTGACGTTGTCAGGGGCGAAAAATGATCCTCGAAATACTTATCGGTATGCCTGCGGTCATTTTTCTTCCCTTCCTCGTTCTCGAAGGATCTTCGGGGTTTCCGGTTTATCGTCGGCTTAGCTGGAGGTTTGCCCAACATCGGCTAAAATCTCCGGTTTAGCCCTGTTTAGTGTTGCCCCCCGCTTCGGGAGAGTTTTTCGGAGAGCCTCCTAGACAAGCTCTTATGGAAATGAAAAGGCCCCGCATTTTGCGGGGCCTTTTTTATACATTGTTCATGGGGTTGTCAGGCAGGCGGGAAGAGGTCGCCAGTCCAGTTGGCCAGCTCCGGTTCAATCGCCCTCTGTCGGGCCAATAGCTCGCGCACTGCGCGCTCACCTTCTTCGCCGATATCCTCGCTGAACTCGTTGACGTAGAGGCCGATATGGCTCTCGATCACCTCCTCGTCAAGCTCCTGGGCGTGTTCGCGCACCCAGGCGGTTGCCTCTGCCGGGTTCTCCTTGGCGAAGCGGAGACTTTCTCGCATGATTGACTGGATGAGGGCCGGGTCCACCCCTTCCAGCTCTCGCTTCAATACTATGCACCCCAGTGGAATGGGCAGCCCGGTTTCCCGCTCCCACCACTGCCCCAGGTCCTCGATCTTCGTTAGTCCCTTGTCAGCATAGGTGAAGCGGCCTTCGTGGATGATGATGCCGGAAGGTACCTCGCCGCTTGTCACCGCCTCCATTATGTCGCTGAAAAGCATGGAAACGCCGTCAAAATCGTCCCCAAGCCTCAGCTTGGTCAGCAGGTATGCGGTTGTGTTGACTCCGGGGTGGGCGATGGGGGAGCGCGCCAATTGCGCCGCTCCTGTATTTCCTCTCGCAACCCAGAGCGGGCCGCACCCGCGCCCCAACGCCCCGCCGGTGCGCAGACACCAGTAGTCGGGCAACAGCTTGCCCAGCACGCCGTAGCTGACCTTGGTCAGCTCCAACTCTGAACCCAGCGCCATGCGGTTCAGCTCTTCCACATCGGCCATTACCGGCTCGAATTTGTAGCCGTGGGTGTCGATGAGGCCGTGCACCATCGCGTGGAACTGGATCGTATCGTTTGGGCAGGGAGAGAAGCCGAATCTGATTGTCTTCATAGCAAATTATGATCCGGGGGCTGCTTGGGTCAGGAGGTCAACGTGGCAAGAAAGGCCTTGGCAGCCTGTCCCGCAAGCTCAATCGCTTCGGGGATCTTCCATTTTTCCTTGTCCCGAGGCCCGACCATGTTGGAGATCGCCCGGACCTCGACGAATTTGGAGCCGCTATAAAGTGCCGCACGTGCAGCACCAGCGCCCTCCATGTTTTCGCAGATCGCGCTGTAGTTGGCGGCGATCCTCTCAGCTCTTTCCTGGGAGGAGGTCACCATCGCCGAGGTCACGAAAGCCCCTTTTCTGCAGTTGGCCAGGGTTTTGCAGGATTCAAGGAGAAGCTCGGTTGTTTCGCGGTCGGCGGCAAAAAGGTTTTCGGCGCTACCCGGTGAGGTGGGTACCCCTATGGAACCGGGAGGTCCGCCGGGTAACTTCGGCTCTGTTCCGGTGTCATGGTCGATCTCCACGGTAGCCACCGCAAGGTCGCCGATCTGGAGTGCCGAGCCAGGATACGCGCCGCCTATGCCGACGTTCAAAATCAACTCGGGCCTGCCAAAAGCCAGGGCGCGCCCTATTGCCAGCGCGGTGTTGGCGGGGCCGGGGCCGGTGACCACGAAGAGCGTGTCGCCAGCTTCCAGAATCAGGGGGAAGTCGGGTTTCAGTCCGGGGGGAGGGTCCACCCACCCAAGCTCCTGGGAGGTGGCTGCGACGACCATTACCTTTGGGCCAGCCTTTTTTTCAGGCCTTAAAAGGCTCTGCCAGATAACATTGCCGTCGGTCCCGGTGTCAGTCATTCAGGCGGCTACTCCCGTGGGTTCAAGCTGGTTCATCGGTTGGTTGCAGCAGATCATCTCCAGCTCTCCACCATCGGATCTGAGTGCGGCAGCTTCGGCGCCGCAGAGGTCGCAGTGGTAGATCGGCACCGGCGGATCGATCGGGTCCATGGGCTGGTTACAGCAGTGCAGGTCCAGCTCACCCGTCGCCGGGTTCAAGACGAGCATCTCCGAACCGCAAATCTCACACCTGAAGAGGCGTCCCAAAACGACTGTGGAGTTCACTTCTTCTGCTCGACCGGCTTCATGGCTTTGCCGTGGCAGCGTGGATCAAGCGTCCCCGTGCCGCCGCGCACCACCATCACCTTGTTGGCGCACTCGGTGCAACGGTAGACCTTACCCACTCCGATGCTCCAGGCGCTTTGCCAATCCTGGGAGTTCCATTCTGGACTTGAAAATTTATCCTGCATGCCGCGCTGACTCCTCTGGTACAGGTTCAACTTTTTTTGTGACCGTATCATGACAATACCACGGACCGGCAGCCGCCGCCATATGCGGCCTTTGCTGGCTCAATGGTTAGAAATATTGTACTCTTAGGCGATAGTTTACAACCGGAGAAATCAATGGGCAAATCCATACGCCAGCGTCTCGAAGAGCAGGAAGAGGCTAACCTCCACCCCAGGGCCGCGCATTCGGCAAAAAGCCTGGGTCGTGAAAGAGATGAAACCCCCTGTAATATAAGGCCTTCTTTTCAGGTTGACCGCGACCGCATTCTTCATTCCAAGACCTTCAGGCGGCTCAGCCAGAAGACCCAGGTCTTCCTTGCGCCTGAGGGCGACCATTATCGCACCCGCTTGACCCACACCCTGGAGGTGGCGCAGATAGCCCGCACCCTCTCCAAGGCGCTGGGTCTCAATGAGAGTTTGACCGAAGCCGTAGCGCTGGGTCACGATCTGGGTCACACCCCTTTCGGCCATGCAGGCGAGTCTGTTTTGAACAGGCTGAGCCCCGGCGGCTTTCACCACGCCAAACAGAGCCTCAGGGTAGTGGAGGTGCTGGAGCGGGATGGCAGGGGGCTCAACCTCACCCAGGAGGTCAGGGAGGGGATTCTCCGCCACTCCAAAGGCAAGGGGAAGATATGGGTGAAGTGCTCCACCCTGGAGGCGGAGACGGTGAGGGTCGCCGACCTGATCGCATATCTCAACCATGACCTTGACGATGCGTTGAGAGCGGGAGTGATAGGGCCCCAGGATATACCCAAGTCGGTGGCGGCGCTGGGAGCGGGGCATGGCGCGAGGATATCAGCGCTGGTGACCGATGTGATCGAGACGTCGCTGGGGTGCGACCTTGCACGCATCTCCCCCAGTGACGCGATACACGATGTGCTCGTTGAGTTTCGAGCTTTCCTCTATGCATACGTGTATGACAACCCTGCGGTCCACGCCGATTTCCTCAAGGCTATCAAGGTGTTGGAGGAACTCTACGGACATGTCCTGGAGAACCCCGAGTGGCTCGCCGAGCACTCTGCCCAGTGCCTTGAGGGGGAAACGGTTGAGAGAATGGCAACTGATTTCATCGCAGGCATGACTGACCGGTACGCTATAAAATTATTTGAGTCGATTTTCATGCCGAAACCCTGGAAGGTGTTGTAGTCTGTTACGCGTTTGAATTTACATTGAGATATGCCGATTTTGGAGGTGCTATGCCAAAACGTTTACTTATAGTCGAGTCCGATGACAGCCTGACTTCGGTGGCCTACGGATTCCTCGACGAAGCCCAATGGACCATAGAGACCAAGGCGGAGCCGCATAAGGTTCTTGAAGAGATCGGAGACGACCCCCCCGATGTTCTGATCTGCGCCGCCGATCTTGGTTTGTCCACGGGTTACGATCTCGCCAACAAGCTGCGCGACATCACCGGCCTGAAAAAGTTCCCGATCATCTTGGCCGCTTCGCAGCCCGATAATGAGTTGTTGTCGATAATCTCCGAGGCGTATCCCCTGATGGTCCCCTTCGACTCGGCGCAGTTGAGCGAAGTGCTCGCCAAGAGCGATGGTGGGGGAGCAGCGGCCAAGGTCTCGGACGACCCCACTGCCTTTAGCGATGCCGATTTCGATTCCGCGTTCCATGGGATAATAGTCAAGCCCGAGCCGGCCCCGGTCGAGGAACCCACCCCGGAGCCCTCTCCCGAGCTTTCCTTCCCGCCCCGGCCAGAGGTGGTGGAAGGGGAGGAAGAAGCAGAAATTGGTGAGTTGGACCAGGTGGAGGAACCTGGAGAGGTCGAGCTTGAGCTAGAAGAGGGTGAGCCTGTCGAGCTAGAGGAGCTTGAGGGAGAGGCTGTTGATGTTGAAGAGGTTGGGGACGATGGGGTTTACGATCTCCAGGACGATGATGTGGCCGGAACTTTTGAATCCGAAGAGGACCAGGAGCTGGAGATCTTCGACACCGATGAGGATCTTGAAGGGGAGATTTACGAGTTCGAGGAGCATATAGAGGAAGACGAGAATTTATCCGAGCTTGAGCTGGTGGCAAAAACATCTACCGAAGAGGAGGGGTTGGCCCCCTCCGGCGAAGAGGATGAATTTGAGCTAGAAGCCACCGCCTTTGATAGCGGCGGTGAAGCGCCGGAAATGGAAGAGCTAGAGCTTGAGTCGCTGGCGATGGTCCCGCCTGTTGCTGTCGAAGAAGAGCAACCTTCAGAAGCTGAGGTGGCTGAGGAAGTGGTTGTCGAGCAAGTCGAAGACGATGATGACTTCGATTTCGATGACCACGAAGAGGAGGCAGGCGAAGTGTCTCCTGCCCCCGTTGAAGAGGCGCAGGATTTCGACTTTGACGACCATGAGGAAGATATCGCCCCTGCACCTTTGGCGACCGGGTCCGCAGCAAAGGATCAGGAGTTCAATTTCGACGAGCACGAAGATGAGGTGGCTGTTGTCGCCGCCGGTGGGCTCGCGACGGAAGGGGTGGAGCACGATTTCGATTTCGACGACCATGAGGATGAGCCGGCGGCGGCTACATTGGAAACTGTCCTCGCGGGTGAAGGGGTTTTCGATTTTGGTGGTCACGAAGATGACTTTGCAGAGGCAGCTGTTGAGGCTGTCATCGCGGATAATGATGATTTCGACTTTGACGATTACGAAGACGAGATGACCGAAATAGCGGCGCTGACCGCTTCGGATAGTCTGGATATCAGCACCAAGGCGGAGCAGGCCAGCCGTGAGGCGGTTGAAAAGCTTGTGGGCGAGGTGGTCAATGCCGAGCAGCTCCAAAAAGTAGTCCAGGCAGCGGTGGAAAAGGTTGTGTGGGATACCGTGCCCGCTCTGGCCGAGAAGATGATCGCGGAGGCGATAGAGAAATTGAAGGAGCCTCCCAAGTAGGGATGTCGCAAAAAACCCTGAACAGGTTGCGCAAATATCACGCGGTCCGTACACTCCCTGCCCTGCATATGTACGGATTCAGATTGCTGGCAAAGCCTGTCTTTTCTCCGATTGACTTCGTCAGGCTAAGAAATGATCCTCGAAATACGACAAGTATTCCTCCAGTCATTTCTTGTCACCTTCCTGGTTCTCGAAGAAAATCCAGCCCTTGTCAGCAATCAGTCAGGCTGGGCAAGTAGATAAATAGACAGTTGCGAGTAGACAATCTTCCAGCCACCCTCCTTTTGTCTACCTTTGTCAACAGCCTCGATCCGTAAATGTACGGATCGCTTTTTTTCATGGAACAGGACAATCATGGCAGCTTCGGATAAATCTCTGGGTTCCTACGACCCCAAGCAGATAGAGCAAAAATGGTATGAACTCTGGGAAGAGAGGGGTTACTTTCACGCCGACCCCGCCAGCGAGAAACCTCCCTACACGATAGTCATCCCGCCGCCCAACGTTACCGGTTCGCTCCACATGGGCCATGCTCTCAATAACACCCTCCAGGACGTGCTTGTCCGCTACAAGCGCATGGATGGCTTCGAGGCGCTGTGGATGCCCGGCACCGACCACGCGGGCATCGCCACCCAGAATGTGGTCGAGCGCATGCTGGCCGCCGAGGGGGTCACCCGCCACGATATCGGGCGCGAGGAGTTTATCGAGCGCGTCTGGAAGTGGAAGGCGGAGTCCGGCGGCACGATCATCAAGCAGCTCAGAAGCCTGGGCGCGACCTGCGACTGGGAGCGCGAGCGCTTCACGATGGACGAGGGGCTGAGCCGCTCTGTGCGCGAGGTTTTCTGTTCGCTCTACGAGCAGGACCTCATATACAAGGGCGACTACATCATCAACTGGTGTCCGCGCTGCCACACCGCGCTCTCCGAGCTGGAGGTGGAGCACGCCGATGGCAAAGGCCATCTGTGGCACCTCAAGTACCCCTTTACCGACGGCTCGGGAGAGGTGGTCGTGGCCACCACGCGGCCAGAGACGATGCTTGGTGACACAGCCATCGCCGTGCATCCCGATGACGAGCGGTACAAGGGGCTGATGGACAAGGAGATAATCCTCCCCATCATCGGCCGCCGCATAAAGTTTATCGCCGACTCCTTCGTCGATCCTGAATTCGGCACCGGCGCGGTCAAGGTGACGCCTGCCCACGACCCCAACGATTTCGCCATGGGGCTAAGACACGATCTTGAGCGGGTGAACGTCATTGGCGAAGATGGCGCCATGACCGAGGCTGCCGGTAAATATGCCGGGATGGATCGCTACGAGTGCCGAAAAGCACTCGTTGCCGACCTTGAAGCCGAGGGAGTCCTGCTCAAAGTTGACGACCACGACCACGCGGTGGGAAGTTGCTACCGCTGCGCCACGGTGATCGAGCCGCTGGTGAGCAAACAGTGGTTCGTGCGCATTGAGCCCCTGGCCAAGAAAGCCATCGACGCCGTGCGCGACGGTCGCACCCGCATCGTCCCCGCCCAGTGGGAGAAAACCTATTTTCACTGGATGGAGAATATCCGCGACTGGTGCATCTCCCGCCAGATCTGGTGGGGCCATCGCATCCCGGCCTACACCTGCGTTGACTGCGGTGAGATGGTCGTCTCCCGCACCGATGTAACGAGCTGTCCCAAGTGCGGCGGCGCGGTGGAGCAGGAGACCGACGTGCTCGACACCTGGTTTTCCTCGGGGCTGTGGCCTTTTTCCACGATGGGCTGGCCCGACAAGACGCCGGAGCTTAAAAAGTTCTATCCCACCAGCGTCCTTGTAACCGGCTTCGACATCCTCTTCTTCTGGGTCGCCAGGATGATGATGATGGGCCTCTGGTTCATGGACGAGGTGCCCTTTACCGATGTCTACATCCACGCCCTTGTTCGCGACGACAAGGGTGAGAAGATGAGCAAGACGCGGGGCAACGTGATCGACCCCCTGGAGGTGATCGACGAGTTCGGCGCTGATGCCTTCAGGTTTGGGCTTGTGGCCTTTGCCGCACAGGGGCGCGACATCCGGCTCTCCAAGGGCAGGATTGAGGGCTATCAGCGCTTCGCCAACAAGATATGGAACGCCGCGCGCTTCATTATGATGAACCTTGAGGATTTCGATACCTCCGCGCCCAGGGTTGAGTTCTCCCGGCGCTCCTCGGCTGATCGGTGGATACTCACCCGCTTGAAGGAGACCGTGACAACAGTGCGAAGCGGGCTCGATGAGTACCGTTTCAACGACGCAGCCTCCGCTATCTATCAGTTCACCTGGCACGAGTTCTGCGACTGGTACGTGGAGATGTCCAAACGCCCGCTCTACGCCGAGGATGGCGATACCCAGGCGCGCCTCGCGGCGCAGCAGACGCTTATCGAGGTCTTTGACACGCTCATGCGGCTGGTGCATCCCTTCATGCCTTTTATCAGCGAAGAGCTGTGGCTCAAGCTCCCCTGGCCCACCTATCTGGACGGGCGGGCCGAGAGCCTCATGATCGCCGATTTCCCCAAGGCGGAAGAGATCGAGAGCGACACCGGGGCGCAGGTGAGGATGGAGAAGGTCAAGGAGGTGGTGAGCGCGATCCGCAACATCAGGGGCGAGATGAATGTGCCGCCATCGCGGAAGATCGAGGTGATCGTCCAGGGTGCAGCTGGGCCACGCGGCGTGATAGAGGAGGAAGTGGAGTTCGTCAGGGCGCTTGCCGCCGCAGGTGAGGTGAGTTTCATCGATGTTGACGAGGCCAAACCCCCCAAGGCCGCCCAGGCGGTGGCAGCCGAACTGGAGCTATTTCTGCCGTTAGCTGGGTTGATTGATCTGGACGAAGAGGAGAAGCGCCTCCAAAAAGAGATCGCGAAGTTGGAAGGCGACGCCGACAAGGTCATGAAGAAGCTTGAAAATCCCCAATTTGTCGATAAAGCTCCCGCCGCAGTGGTCGAAAAGGAAAAAGCCAGGGCAGTCGAGCTTGCAGACAATATAGCCAAATTGCGCGAAGGGCTCGCCCGCATAACCGGGCAGGGTTGAGGAGATAATAAATGCGCTCATTTCCCATAGCCGCCGCCGACCGCGTCATCCGTGCAGCGCTTGATGAAGATGTAGGCACCGGCGACATCACCACCGAGGTGACGGTAGCTGCTGATGCGATGGTCAGGGCTGTGTTGGTGGCCAAGGAGGGGTTGCGTCTGGCCGGCCGTGACTGCTTTGTGCGGGTGTTTGAGCTGCTCGACCCCAAGGGGAAGCTGGAATGGGTCTTCTTTCACGAGGATGGCGACGACGTGCAATGCGGCGAGCGGGTACTGACCGTCACCGGCAACGCACGAACGCTCCTGACCGGTGAGCGCACCGCGCTGAATCTTCTTCAGAGGCTCAGCGGCATAGCCACGCTTACCGCCAGCTGGTGTGCCGAACTGGGCGAAACCAGGACCGAGTTGGTGGATACCCGCAAGACCACGCCGGGGTTGAGGGCGCTGGAAAAATACGCCGTGGTGGTCGGCGGCGGCAAGAACCACCGCGTGGGCCTCTTTGACGGCATCCTCATAAAGGAAAATCACATCAAGGCCGCCGGGTCAATTACAGTAGCGGTCCGGAACTCGCGCAAGCGCGCTCCCCATACCCTTCGGATTGAGGTTGAGGTCACCGACTTCGCGGAGCTGGATGAGGCGATTGAGGCGGGTACCGATGCCGTGCTGCTGGACAATATGGACAATGAAACCCTCGCCCGGGCGGTAGAACGCGCAGAGGGCAGGGTGATCCTGGAAGCCTCGGGCAATATGAGCAAGGAACGGCTGGCCTCGGTTGCCGCCACGGGGGTTGACCTCATTTCAGCCGGGGCGCTCACCCACTCCGCGCCCGCCGTGGACCTGTCACTCCTCTTCGAGTAGCCCTTCCAGCCCTTCCAGCCCTTCCAGATTGGCAAGCGCCGCGTCGTAGTACCCCTTTATTTCTTCGGAGAAGAGCACGAACCGCACCTCTTCCAATCCGGTGTCCGCCGCCAGAAACCGGGCCACCGCTTTAACCGCGACTTCAGCGGCTTTCGCCACCGGATAGCGGTAAGCCCCCGTGGAAATAGAGGGGAAGCCGACACTCTTCAGCCCGTCAGCCACCGCGACTTTCAAGCTCTCGGTATATGCGCTGGCGAGCAGTTCTGCCTCGCCCCGCTCCCCCCCGTACCACACCGGACCGACGGTATGTATCACCCTCTTGGCGGGGAGGTCCCCTGCTGTGGTCGATACGGCCTTGCCGGTGGGCAGCCGTCCTGTCCGCTCCACGATTTCTTTGCACTCACCGAGGATTGACGGTCCCCCTGCGCGGTGGATAGCCCCGTCCACGCCCCCGCCCCCCATCAGCGAGGAGTTGGCCGCGTTGACGATTCCGTCCAGGTGCTGGGTGGTGATGTCAGCGGTTGTCGTGGTTATTAGCGTATCGTTTATCTTCATGGCCCTCTCCAGTGGCTGTGGTTGGTGTATAATAGACCGACCTATTTTGAAGGAGAAGTGTGTGAACACGATTGATGACGATTTTTATACCGAGATCGACCTGGACGAAGACGCCAGGATATTTCTGGAGACGATGATTCCGCTACGGGCGGGCATCTACCTCGACCCCGATTTGGCCGAACCGTGGAGCTGCGACCCTGCGCGCTGCCGACCGCTGCTGGGGCGCAACCTCTGCTGCAAGGTGGAGGAGCGGTGCGACCATTTTACCGATGACGTTTGCGAGATACACGAGGGCAAGCCCTTTTCCTGCGCGTTATTCCCTATAGATTTGATGCGAATCGGCAACGCCAGGGTGGTCTTCAGCGCCAGGAACCCCATCGCGCACCTGATGAGCTGGTCGCGCTACGACCGCGATATGTTGCGCTGCTTCGAGGGCGAGATGGTTGACGCGGAGGTGATGCTCATGGCGCAGCTGCCCGTCCTGGAAAAGGTCTTCACCCAGGCTGAAATAGCGCTGATGGTTGAGGCCATGGAAGAGCTTTTAGCCGATAAGTGACAAGAGTTTTTCTTCCCATTCCCCCCCGGCCCGCATCTATGTATAATCGACCGCTCTCCGGGCCGGAGTACCGCGTCCGCAAGCCTTGAATGGAATGGTTTTTTTGATGAATCAGGCAAGAACCGGCAGGCTCTCCGAGCTGCTTGAGATGATAAAGTTCTCCCATACCATCTTCGCGTTGCCCTTCGCGTTGACGGGGATGGTTCTGG
This sequence comes from Deltaproteobacteria bacterium, assembly GCA_030591565.1. Classification (GTDB taxonomy): domain Bacteria; phylum Desulfobacterota; class Deferrisomatia; order Deferrisomatales; family BM512; genus JAUVAU01. Next base: position 24,003 of record JAUVAU010000006.1, read on the forward strand.
CTGCTGATGGGCTGCCCCCGTTAAGGGTGATCGTCTGGGTTGTCGTCGCCATGGTTGGGGCCCGTACCGCGGGCATGACCTGGAACAGGATCGCCGACAGGGATATCGACGCCAAAAACCCCCGGACGGCTGATCGTCACCTCGCTACCGGCAGGGTGGCGATGGGTGAGGCGTGGTACCTTGCCGCGGGTGGTGTGGCGCTCTTGATGCTGGCGGCGTGGATGCTCAATCCTCTTTGCCTCAAACTCGCGCCCGTGGCGTTATTCGCACTTTTTATCTATCCCTATACCAAGCGTTATACCGATCTTTGCCACTATATCCTCGGGGTCTGTCTCGCGGCAGCCCCCCTTGGTGCGTGGATAGCTGTGACCGGCCAGTGGAGCTGGAATGTCCTGCCCCTGGCCCTCGCGGTGGTGATCTGGGTCGCCGGTTTCGACATCCTCTACGCGCTGAACGACCTGGAGTTCGACAGGTCTGAAAATATCCACAGCCTGCCCCGAAAGCTGGGGGTGGGGCGCTCACTAAAACTGGCCCAACGCCTTCACGTGGCCATGCTGCTCCTGCTCTTGTCACTGGTCCCGCTCATGGGGCTGGGGTGGATATACATTCTTGGACTGGTCGCAGTGGCCGCGCTGCTCTTCTATGAGCATTCGCTGGTCACTCCCTCCGACCTCTCCCGGCTGGATGCGGCTTTCTTCACCATGAACGGTGTCATCAGCGTGGTCGTCTTCTTCGCGACCCTGCTCGACATTTGGTTTGCCTGATATGAATGACATCAGAGCGAAGATAGAGCAGGGCCAGCGTATCAGCGAGGCCGACGCGGTCAACCTTTTTGAGACCGACGATCTGTTGCTACTGGGTGAGTTGGCGTCCCTGGCGAATCGCAGGGTGAATGGCGACAAGGTCTACTTCAATGTCAACCGGCACATCAACCCCACCAACATCTGCGTGAACCGCTGTAAGTTCTGCGCTTTTAGCCGAAGCGAGAATGAAGAGGGCGCTTATGAGATGGATTCCGACGAGGTCTTTAGCCAGGCTCAAAAGGCCCATGCTGACGGTGCGCATGAGATTCATATCGTTGGCGGGTTGCACCCAACCCTCTCCCTTGAGTGGTACGAAGAGGTGATTGCGCGGATCAAGGACGCGATGCCCGGGATGCACGTCAAGGGCTTTACGGCGGTGGAGATAGACCACTTCGCCAACATCTCCGGCAACTCCATCGAGGAAGTGCTCAGGGGGTTGAAGGCAGCCGGATTGGGGTCGATGCCCGGCGGTGGAGCGGAAATTCTGGCCGAGGAGACGAGGCTGAAGATCTGCCCCGAAAAGATCAGCGGGAAAGCCTGGCTGGAGATCATGCGCACCGCCCACTCCATAGGGCTGAAATCCAACGCCACTATACTATACGGCCATGTCGAGAGCTATGGTGACCGGGTAGAGCATATGAGGCTCTTGCGTGAGCTGCAGGACGAGACCGGCGGCTTCCAGGTCTTCATCCCCCTGGCGTTTCAACCGAAACACTCGGAACTGGCCTCGGGCAGCCCCACCACCGGTTTTGATGACCTGAAGACCCTCGCCGTGGCGCGGCTCTATCTGGACAACTTCAAACACATCAAGGGCTACTGGATCATGCTGGGTGAAAAGATCGCCCAGGTGAGTCTCCACTTTGGTGTCAACGACCTGGATGGCACCGTCTCCCAGGAGAAGATCGCCCACGACGCCGGAGCCGAGAGCAGCGAAAAGATGAGCCGCGAGGACTTGGTGTCCCTCATCAAAGAGGCGGACAAAATTCCGGTGGAGAGGGATTCGCTCTACAATGAGCTGGAGGTCTGTTCCTGATGGCCGGTCGCATCGACAGGGGCGAAGCGCTCCGACTGCTGCGCGGTGAGGAGTTCCTGGCGCTTGGCCGACACGCCGACGCTGTTCGCATCGGGAAGCACCCCGACAACGTCGTGACCTTCGTGGTTGACCGCAACATCAACTACTCCAACATCTGCACCTGCCAGTGCCGTTTCTGCGCCTTCTACCGCGCCCCCGGTGACCCGGAAGGGTACGTATTAAAGTTTGAAGAGATGTTCGCGAAGATAAGGGAACTGGAAGAGCATGGGGGCACCCAGGTACTGATGCAGGGGGGGCTTCACCCCGAGCTGGATATCGAGTGGTTTGAAGACCTATTCACCCAGATAAGGTCGCGCTTTCCCCGCATAAGGCTGCACAGCCTCTCGCCTGCTGAGGTGGACCAGATCGCCAAAGTATCCGGTCTCACTATGGAAGAGACGCTTGGGCGCCTGAAGGCTGCGGGGTTGGGTTCGATCCCCGGCGGCGGCGCCGAGGTGCTGGTGGACCGCGTGCGCGAAGAGATAAGCCCCAACAAGATCGGCTGGCGTAAATGGGCCGAGGTGATGGAGTGCGCGCAAAAGCTGGGCATGGGCACCACCGCCACGATGATGTTCGGGGCGGGGGAGAGTGACGAGGAGATAGTGGAGCACCTCTTCAGGGTGCGCGAACTCCAGGACCGCACCGGCGGGTTCACCGCGTTCATCCCCTGGACCTTCCAGCCCACCCACACCGAGCTTGGCAAACAGCTGGGGAGTCGAGGCACAGGCGCGGTGAGCTACCTGCGAGTCCTGGCGCTAAGCCGCATTGTCTTGGACAACATCGACAACGTCCAGGCCTCCTGGGTGACACAGGGCGACAAGGTGGCGCAGGTCGCGTTGCGCTTCGGGGCCAACGATATGGGCTCCACCATGCTGGAGGAAAACGTGGTCGCGGCCGCCGGGGTGAGTTTCAGGATCGACAAGGAGCGGGTAGTGTCCCTCATAAAAGACGCTGGCTTCAACCCGGCGCAACGAGCCACCGACTACGCAATCATAAAAAGTTTTGACTGAAAAAATTTCGTAAATGTGGCATCTGGACAATCCTGGGATATCATTTAGTGCAGCGTTAACGGTTACGGAGAAAACAGGGTTGGACATATGGGCGAGAGAAGAAAAGCGACAAGATATCCCTGCGACGTCAATTTCGAGATTGACCTGCCCGATGGCGGTATCAAGGGGCAGTCTCAAAACATCTCGGCTCGTGGCATCAGTTGCGTGGTCGATCACTATGTCCCGCTCTATGCCAGGATGACCGTGGAGATGAACCTGCCAGGTGAAGATGGTAACCACTACCGCTTTGAGTGCGAAGGAGTGGTGGTAAGGATCGACCCCGAAGAAGAGCAGCCGGACGCAAGCTCCTACACGGTCTCGATCTACTTCCCCGACATCAGCAGCGAGAAATCCCTGGAGCTTGACCTCTACCTGATGGCCTCGCAGCAGATTAATTCTTGAAGCGCTCCAGAAATTCCCGCCAGCCCTTGATGTAGATATCGTGGTCCGTGATGAAGCCGTCCTCATGGTCGGAGTTGGGTAGTTCGATAAAAGTTTTGGCGACGGTACTGCGCTCAAATATCTTCCGCCCCATCTCAAAAGGGGCGATCCTGTCGAGCCTCCCGTGCATAACCATCAGGGGAGAGGTGATCTCAGCCGCTTTCTCCAGGCTGTCATAGGCCTCAATCTTGTTAAAGCGCGCTGGCGGTTTAAATAGGGGATAGTGGTGTCCGCCCATCTCCCGCACCGAGGTGAAAGGGGCCTCCAGCACCAGCCCATCGGGGGCCAGGTCAAGCGCCGTTTGCAGCGCCACCGCAGCTCCCAGGCTCCGGCCAAAGTAGATCAAACCGTTTTCGGCCCACCCCTTGTCCTTGACCAGCCGTGCGGCGGCCATTCCGTCGGCATAGAGCCCCGCCTCAAACGGCTCGCCTTCGCTCCGGCCAAACCCTCTGTAGTCGAAGAGGAAGATAGCGACACCGAGTTTTTTGCGAAGCTCGGCGGCGAGGTATATGCGGTGCGAGATGTTGCCCGCGTTGCCGTGGAAAAGGATTATGGCGGGGGCGTCCATTTCACCCTCTATCCACCAGCCATGCAGGGGGGTGGCGTCCCCGGCCTGGAAGTCGATTGACTGGTAGGCCAGTCCGGCAGCCGAGGGGTCCGCCACCAGGGTTTTGTCGGGGTAGTAGACGAGCCCCTTGATGAGCGCGGCGACACCCTTGTCGAAAAGTTTGAAATGAATCGCCGCCACAAGGACGGCCACCAGGGCGACTATTATGATGATAAGGCTTTTGGCTGTGACCATGATAAAGCTCCAAACTTAAAACTTTACACTTTGATTCATTGCCCGAATAAGACCCATATTCTATGATGAGCGTTTGTTTTGCAAACAACCGGTTTTTTGGAGTTTGAAGTTGTCAATATTTGAGAATCCCCGTCAGTTGCTAAAAAAGCTGGAAGCCCAGGCGGCGGTACGCGAGCGAGCCAGAAAAAGCGGCTGCAGCATAGAGAATATGCACGTCCACATGGGTCCCCACGCCCTGCGCCTGGATGGCGAAGCGATCGATTCAGACGCCCTGGCGACCTTCAAGGTCTCAATCGACGCCGACGGCGACGAGGCGGGCCACCATTGCAGCTGCAACTTTGACGGCGTCTGCTCCCACGCTCTACAGCTGGCCCGCCACTGGGCCAGACACAGGTATACCCACCAGAGCTCAGGGCAGAGCCGTTGGCGAAAACTGATAGAGCGCCTCGCCCCCTTCAAGAAACCCCCGCTGCCGCCCCCGGGCCACGAGGCTTTTGTCCACTGGCTTCAGCCATGCCGTCTTGAATCGGGCGGGTGGGGGCTGGAAATCCGCTGGAAGCTGCATAAGCCCGGACCCAAGTCCATCGGCAGGGGCAAGGTGGTCAAACCGGCGGAGGCAGCGTCCCCAGGCTTTGCGGCTGTCACCCCTCTCGACCGCCGGGTAATAGAGGCGGCCATCGGTACGACCATCGTAAAAGCAGCCAAGCGCGGTGAGCTGAAAGCCACCATCATCAGGCCCGAGCCCACGGACCTTGATGCGGTTTTTCGCGCTCTCGCCCAGGCCCCCTATGTCTATTGGGAGAACGGGAGGCGAGTCTCCTTCGATCCGTTGGCCGCCATCCCCAAGATCATGGTCAGGGAGACGGGTGAGCGGGTGAACCTTTCGGTTGAATGGACCCTGGCCGACAACAGGGCGTGGGTGCCCGCCGAGCCGAGAATCTTCGCAGGTCCCGGTCCGTGGATCGAAGATGGCTGGGTGCTTCGTCCAATCTACGGCGTCGCCGACGGCCAGGCGCTTGAGGAGCTGATGGATGAGGGCGCCTGGGTAAGCGCAGCCGAGGTCGGGTCCTTCCTCGGCACCGCCATGCCTGCGCTCCATAGCTGGGGGGCGCGAACCAGCGTGGAGGTCAGCCCAGGCCGCAACTTCATCGCCGACCTGGAGTGCATGCCGCGCCTATATCTGGAGGAAGACGCCAGGAAGCTCAGTGTTGTCCTGCGTTTCGGCTATGGCGAGATCGAGGTCGGGGACGACAACCCGCAGCCGGTGCTGATGATAGACGTGGGAGCCGAGCCGGTGTGCATCCAGCGCGACCTTGAGGCTGAGTTCGAGGCGGTGGGAGAGCTGCGCGAGGTGGGGCTGGTTCAGGTGGAGCCGGGGAGATTCGAGGCCTCAGGTGACGATGCGCTGGAGTTCCTGCTCACCCATCTGCCTGTGCTGGCGGAGCGGTGGCAGATTTTCGGGCGCAATTCCATCGTTCGCCACAGGGTAAGTCGCAACCAGTTGACCATGAACGTCGCGGTCAAGTCGGGTGTGGATTGGCTTGAAGTGAATGCCGAGGCCAAGAGCGATGGCGACCCGGTTGAGATCGAGCGCATACTGAAGGCGTTGAAAAAGGGGTCGAGGTTCGTTCGTTTGAGTGACGGCGCCCACGGAATCATCCCCGACAAATGGCGCGCAGGGATGGTCGGATTATTGGAACAGCTCGGTGTCGGCTCCGAGCCTGAAAAAAGCAGCCTCTTCATGGCCCCCGTCGCAGATGAGTTGGCCCGGTTTGCCGACGAGGTCATCACCGACGACGGCGAAGATTGGCGCGATTATCTGATCAAGCTGCTCGATGGTTCCGCCGCAACCGAGCGGGAGCTACCCCAGGGGATCGACTGCGAACTGCGCCCCTACCAGGAGCGCGGCTACCAGTGGCTTGGCTTCCTCGACGTTGCGGGGGTGGGCGGCATCCTTGCCGATGACATGGGGTTGGGCAAGACGATACAGGCGCTGACCCTGCTAAGCTGGGAGAAGCACAACACCTCCAACGGCCCCAGCCTGGTCATCGCGCCAACCTCGGTCGTGCCCAACTGGGACAATGAGACCAAACGCCATGCTCCGGGGCTGACACCGTTGCGCTACCATGGCGCAGATCGTGGAAAGATTCTGGACAGCCTCGAAGGGGCGGACGTCGTCATAACCAGCTACGCCATAACCCGACGCGACATCGAGCAGCTTGAAAAGATCGACTGGAACTATGTGATCCTGGATGAAGCGCAGGCGATAAAGAATGCCGCCACGGCCACAGCGCGCGCGGTAAAGAGGCTAAAAGCGCGGCGCAGGCTTGCGCTCACCGGCACCCCGCTGGAAAACCATCTGGGAGAGCTGTGGAGTCATTTCAACTTCCTGAACCCGGGGCTTTTGGGGTCGCAAAAACAGTTTGCGGAAAAATTCGAGCGTCCTATCCATAAGGGGGACGAGCACGCGGTCGAGCTGCTAAAGGGGCGCATCGCACCCTTCATCCTGCGACGCATGAAGAGCGAAGTGGCCCCGGAGCTGCCGCCCAAGATCGAGAATATCCTCGGGAGCGAGTTCAACCCGGCCCAGGAGCAGCTCTACAACTCCCTGCTCGACGCCGGCAGGGAGAAGGTACGCCGCGCCATCGAGGAGAAGGGGGTCGGCGGCGCTCGCACCTCGATCCTGGAGGTGCTGCTGCGCCTGCGCCAAACCTGCTGCCACCCGCAGGTCTTGCCCGGTGGCCTTGGCGACGGGATCGGGTCGGCCAAGTTCGATCAGTTCTGTGACTTCGTCACCGAGGTGGTCGAGGAGGGCAACCGCGTGCTGGTCTACAGCCAGTTCGTTAAAGTGCTGAAGATAATGAAGAATTGGTTTGAGGAGGCGGGGATCAACCACCTCTACATGGATGGTTCGACACGAAACCGCGAGAAGCTGGTGAACCGGTTCCAGACCGACGCTTCGGTAAGCTCATTTCTGGTGAGCCTCAAGGCCGGCGGCACCGGGCTGAACCTGACGGCGGCGGATTATGTTATCATATACGACCCCTGGTGGAACCCCTCGGTGGAGGCGCAGGCGACCGATCGCGCCCACCGCATCGGCAGAGTCAACACGGTGTTCGCCTACAGGATGGTCGCCAGGAACTCGGTGGAGGAGAAGATTCAGCTCCTCAAAGAAAAAAAGATGGAGCTGACAGACAAGTTCATCACCTCGCAGGCGGGAGGAGGGGGTATCCCGTTGGCGGAGGATCAAATCATGAGTCTATTCGACAGATAATGGCCTGGGCGATAACAGGGAGGCTATGAATGGGTTGCGATAATCAAAAATGTGGCGACAACTGCCCCTGTACCTACGCGGGCTGCGAGCGCCACGGCAATTGCTGCCAGTGCGTCGCCTACCACCGCGACAGGAATGAGATGGTCGCCTGCTACTTCACCCCTGAAGTGGAAAAAACCTGGGACCGTTCGATGGCCCGCTTCCTCTCACAGTATTAAGTGACGGGCAGTATAAGTGACGGGCAGTTCAAGTAATCACCTGTTGAGGTTCCAGTCGTAGTCCAGGTATTCAATCTCCAGCCGTGCGCCGCCGGCATGTAGCGCCTCGCGCAAGCGCGAATCGGCCAAAATTGCCCTTGGCAACTTCCGGCACTTTTTAAAACTACGCTGGTTATGTATACTCCTTGCGAAGATGGTAATGATTAACTCTAATTCAGGGAGATTTGGGATGATTAGCGAAAAACTCGGAGCGGCGATAAACGATCAGGTAAACAAGGAATGGTGGTCGGCGGGCATCTATAAGGCTATTGAGGCCTACTACTCCTCCAATGACCTGCCCGGCCTGGCCAACTATTTCAATATTCAGGCCCTTGAAGAGCTGTCCCACGGTGAGAAGCTCTTTGAATACATGCTTGAAGTGGGCGCGAAGGTTGAGCTGAAACCCTTCCCGGAGATCAAGGGTGATTACTCCTCCGCATTGGACGCGGCCCAGTACGCGCTGGACCATGAGAAGCTGGTCACCTCGCTCATAAACGACCTGATGACGCTGGCGAAGGAAGAGAACGACCACGCGGCGCAGATAATGCTCCAGTGGTTCGTCACCGAGCAGGTTGAAGAGGTCGCCAGCGCGCAGCAGCTCGCAAGCGATCTCAAGGTTGTAGAGGGTGACGGACGCGGGCTGCTCATGGTCGACAGGGAGATGGGGCAGAGGAGTTTCGCTGCACCAGAATAAAAGAAATTATCTAAGGGTAAAAACAGGGAAGGGAGGCTTTTAAAAGAGCCTCCCTCAGGCTGCTGACAAAGTCAAGAAGGGGCAATTCTCAAAGGAATTGCCCCTTCTCTCGTTTAATCCGGCAAACCCCGGCTCAGCCTGACAGATCGCTGTAAACTTTGAATTTTATTCGAGAACAAGGAAGCCTCAAAAAATGACCGCAGGCATACTGACAGGTATTTCGAGGATCATTTTTTCAGGCTGACACCGTCAATCGGATAAAAGGCGGAGTTTATCAGCGATCTGAGGGAGGCTTTTAAAAAGAGCCTCCCTTTTTTATGTGATGGCCCAGGCAGAATATAGCGCCATCAGGCCGAAGAGGATGAAGAGCGAGCCCGCGACCAGCCCGACGGTGCGAGCGGGCAACCTGCCCAGAACCTTTTTCCCCAAGAGTGCGCCTATTGCGGAGACGGTCCAGAGCGCAAGTGTTGAGCCGACAAATACCATAAGCGCCGCCTCATAGCGGGCCGCCATCGCTGCGGTGGCGAGCTGGGTCTTGTCGCCCAGTTCGGCCAGGAAGATCATCGCGAAGGAGGTGAAAAAGATGGAGTTGGTTAAGCCCTTGCGCTCCTCATCGCTCTCCTCAGTGCCGCCCCTCAGGGCGAGTATGCCGAAGACTATGAAGAGCAGCCCCGCGCCGGTTTGGGTCCAGAAGGGATCGAAAAAGTTGTTGGCGAGGGTTCCTGCTGCGACCGCCATGATGTTCAGCACAACGAACGCCGCTGCCGCCCCGGCCAATACTGCGCGCCAGCTGTGACGCGCGCTGAGCGCCATGACCGCGAGCTGGGTTTTGTCGCCAAGCTCGGCTACGAAGATCAATCCGAAGGTGGCGCCAAAGGCGCCAAGGCCAGTTGTCAGACCAGGTTCCATTCCCAAGTCCCCTATCGCAATGCCGAGCCTCTACGGTTCGACTTTTCTACCTTGACGAGAGGGGAAGTTTAACACTTTTTGGGATGAATTTTAACTTTCGGAGCAGCAGTTTCCGCCGCAACCGCTGCTTTTTGCGCTTTTCCCGCTGTTGGCGGGCATATCATCCATACGGCCCACATGCTCGGCGGAGAAGCCGGCTTTGCCTACTATGTCGGCCAGCTTTGCGGGCTGGGAGGTCGCCGGGTCATACTCCACGGCAACCAGCCCGCGCGGGATGTTGACCGCGACATCGGTGACGCCGGGGGTGGCGTTGAGCGCTTTTGTTATGGTGGCCTCGCACGACCCGCAGGTCATCCCCTTCACTTTCAATATGGCGATATTGGAAGGGGTGGTACCCTGCACCTGCGCCTGCACGGCCGGTGTTGCCTGGGGCGCAATAGCCGGTTCGCTATCCTTGACCACAGTTGTCACTGCTATCGTCAGCACGGCCATGACGGCCAGCGCGGTCCAGCGCATATCCCACATAAGCTACTCCATTCTTAAAGGGGAAGAATTTCCACTACCCAGTAGTTTGTTGAAAAACCCCGGATATCCTCCGATTGACGTTGTCAGGGGCGAAAAATGATCCTCGAAATACCTATCAGTATGCCTGCGGTCATTTTTAGCCCCTTCCTAGTTCTCGAAGGATCTTCGGGGTTTCCAGTTTATCGTGGCTTAGTTAGAGGTTTGCCCGACATCGGCTAAAATCTCCGATTTAGCGTTACGCTCCCGCTTCGGGAGAGTTTTTCGGAGAGCCGCCTATAAAGATACCAGAAGCATCCTTGCGGAGGCTGGAGTCACCTCACGTTTATTTGGATTTGTAGCGGGCCGGGTCGTCAAAAAAGTCGATGGCGGCTACATCGGTGAGGCAGAGCGCCTCATGGACGCCATCTTTGTCGATAACGTAGACCTCGCCGGGGCCGTATACCTTCGTGACCCCCTCAATGGTCAACTTGAGTTGGCCGCTCACCACTATCCCCCACTGGGCGCAGTGGCTGTGGGGCGGGACAACGGTGCCTTTGGGCAGCTTGAAGAAGAGCGCCTGGTGTTTTTCGCCCTGGAGCAGTCGGGAGTAGACGCCCTCGAAGGGGATGTCCGCCTCGGGCATTTTGTCTATGAAGTCGGAGTAGATTTTTTCCATCATGCTTTCCTCCATTCACCTTCAAAAAAGTGATTACCAAGGCCAAAATACCATGAAGAGAGGCTCAGTTGCGAGCCAAGGTGTATGGGTCGCCAACCCCTGTTTTTTTGGTGGAGAAAAGCGGGGCGCAGAGGTGGGGATTATTTGCCCGACTTCGGTTGACACGCCCCCCCCCGCCACCTATCATCCGCTAACTGTATTTCCCCTCAGGAAAGGCAAAGTCAATGGCGGTTTATTCAGGTGCAGTCAGGTTCAGGCGTTACCAGGTTTTGGGGAAAATCCCCGAAGACCCGGCGACGACATATTCCGAAAAAATCAAACATTTCAGCTTTGATCCCCTCAGCGACGAGGACGTGCGCACCGAGGCGGTGGGCTGGGTGGCTACCGACGATTGGTTCGACACCGATCTCTATCCGGGCCGCATCGGGGTGGGGCGTCAGATTTTCATGACGCTGCGGCTCGACGAGCGCAAGATCCCCTCCAAAATTCTTGTCCACGAGTGCAAGAAGCTCGAAGCGGAGTGGAAAGAGAAGAATGATCGCGATCGCCTCAGCCGCTCCGAGCGCGATGACGTGAAGTCAATCGTCACACGCAACCTCAGCGCACGGGTGTTGCCCTCGGTGCGCGGGGTGGATTTTTGCTGGGACCTGGACCGCTCCGAGCTGCTTTTTTTCAGCTGCGCGGAGAAGGTCAACGAGTCCTTTCGCACTATTTTCGAGAAGACATTTACGGCGACGTTGCGCCCGCTCATCCCCTTTGCGCTTGCGGTGCGGGAGCTGGATGAAAAGGGTACGGCGCAGGCCTCGACTGTGTATGAGACACCCTTCGCCGAAGGGGAGGGCCGCTAATGGATGTGCTAAAGGCGATAGATGACAAGGCGTTCTGGGGTTATGACTTTCTCACTTGGCTCTGGTTCAGGTCCGAGGGAGAGGGGGGCGAGTTCCAGTGCGGCTCCCACGGCCCCGCGAGTCTCTGGGTCGAGGACCACATGGTGCTTGAGAGCGATGTCAGCGACAGCAAGGAGAACATCCTCAAATCCGGTGAAGTCTCCAGCTCCGCCGAGGCCGCAGCAGCGCTGGCGGTGGGCAAGAAGGTCACCCGCGCACGTTTCGGCATGATAAGGGGCGAGTTCCAGTGGAGCTTCCTCATTGATGGACGAACCTTCGACATCACCTCCATGAAGATTCCCAAGGTCGAATCCGAGGAGGAAGAAGATGACGGCGCAGCCACGGCGCTGGTGCGCATGGGACACGTCAGGGTCTGCCTTGAAATAATTGACGAGCTTTTCGCCCAGTTCACCCAGCTGAGGGTATCGGGCGAATGGGGGAAGACCACTCTGGACGAGATGGCGCTGTGGATTTCGGAGAAGAAGGGCGGCTGATGCTGAAGACGGTGCCCTACACACTCCTCATAGGGTTAGCCGTCGTAATGGCCCTGGCGCCGTTCACCCAAAAGCCGCACCTGATAGAAAAAGTACAGATGTTGCTGGCGGGGGAGCTTAAACGTCCGCTGGATATATTCGATCTCTTTTTCCACTCCGCTCCGCTCTTCGCGATCATCCTCAAATGGGTGACCAACAGGTAGCGCCAAGGGAGGCAGGCAAAATGGGTTTTGACAGTTTACGCTCCATCGCCGGGAATTTTCAGCTCGCCAAATTGTTTATGACCGCCCTTGAGCTGGGAGTATTTGAGGTTCTGAACTCCGGCCCCCTTGACCATGAAGAGCTGGCTGCAAAGATCGACGCCGATCCGCGCGCCACGAGAATCGCGGTGGATGCGCTGGTGGCGACCTCCCTAGTTGGAAAAGATGGTAAACGCTACTTCAACACGGATGATTGCAGCCGCTATCTGGTTAAAAAATCCCCCGATTACTGTGGCTCGCTCCTGCTCCACATGAACGCGACCTGGCGTGACTGGTCCGAGCTGGCCTGCACCTGGAAGCGGGGGTACGCGCTCTGCGAAAGAAAAGATGAGACGATTCCATCTGACCCGGCCGAGAATGAAAATTTCATCCTTGCGATGGAGGTGGTGACAAGGGATGCCGCCCCGATCATCGCCAAAAGGTTGGCGCTAGCGGACCGTAAGACGATACTGGACGTGGGCGCGGGACCGGGTAACTATGCGCTCTGCTTTGCAGGGGAGGCTCCCCAGGCGACCGTGACGCACTTTGACCTCAGGCCCACGAGCGAGATCGCCAAAAAATTTGTGGCGGGCAAAGAGAACTCCGAACGCATCCGGTTTGTCTCCGGCGATTTTCTTGCCGACCCCCTTGGCGAGGGTTTCGATTTCATCTGGATGAGCCAAGTGCTCCACATGCTGGATGAAAAGGGCGCGGCCCGGCTTATAGCCAGGGCGGTCCAGGCGCTAAGTCCGGGTGGTACGCTCGCCGTGCATGAGCATTTTCTTGAGTCCTCGCGCACCGCTCCCGTGCCGGCGGCGATCTTCAGTGTCCACATGCTCGCGGTGACCCATTCGGGGCGGGCATATGCGCATGGGGAGATTGGAAATTGGATGGTTGAGGCGGGATTGAATGTGGGCGAATTGATCGACTACGGCGGCGCTCCGAGGATTTTGGCAGCGACCAAATAAAGCACCTGTACACGTACTATTTTTATGTTACCATCTCGCGGCTTTTGAAATTATTTTGCATTTTGAGGAGGCTTTAATGGCGATTCTTGGCAGGCCCGCTGACCATGGGCTTGATAGCTATGGGCTGCGAAAACCCAAAGACATTTATTGCAATCTGACCAGGGCGGAGCTCGTCGAGCATGTCGTGCGCAGGGGCGAGGGTGTTCTCTCCGCCGATGGCTCGGTGATGACGCTGACCGGCGAGCACACGGGGCGCTCCCCCAACGACAAGTTCATCGTCAAGGAGCCCACCACCGAGGCGCGCATCTGGTGGGGTGATGTGAACCGCCCGATCTCCCCCGAGCATTTCGACCAGCTGCTGGAAAAGGTCAAAACCCGTTACGAAGGGCGTGATCTGTTCGTGCAGGATTGCAATGTTGGGGCTGACGATGAGCACACGCTGCCCATCCGCGTCGTCACCGAGACTGCCTGGCACAGCCTCTTTTCCCGCAGCTTGTTCATCACGGTGAAGGCCCCGGACAAGATCAAGGCCCACGTGCCCCGGTTCACCCTCCTGTGCGCCCCCGGCGCATTGGCTGATCCTGAAGTGGACGGTACCCGCTCCTCCACCTTCGTGGTGGTCAACTTCGCAAAGAAGATGATTATCATCGGCGGCTCCAGCTACGCCGGCGAGATCAAGAAGTCGATCTTCTCGGTCATGAACTACCTGATGCCGGTAAAGGGCGTGCTCTCAATGCACTGCTCGGCCAATGTGGGCAAAGAGGGTGACTCGGCGCTCTTTTTCGGACTGTCTGGAACCGGCAAGACGACCCTCTCGGCCGATCCCGACCGTTTGCTTATCGGCGACGATGAGCATGGCTGGACCGACAAGGGCGTCTTCAACTTCGAGGGCGGCTGCTACGCCAAGGTGATTCGCCTCAACGCGGAAACCGAGCCGCAAATATACGCCTGCACCAAAAGGTTTGGCACCGTGCTTGAAAACGTGGCCTATGATGAAGACACCCGTGAGATAGACTACGATGACGACAAGCATACGGAAAACACCCGCGCCGCCTACCCGGTGAGCTACATCCCCGGAGCCCTGGAAGCGGGCGAAGGCGGACACCCCAAAAATATCTTCATGCTCACCTGCGACGCCTTTGGCGTGCTGCCTCCCATCTCGCGCCTCTCCCCCGAGCAGGCTATGTACCACTTCCTGGCGGGCTACACCGCCAAGGTGGCCGGTACTGAAAAGGGACTTGGCAGCGAACCCCAGGCGACCTTCTCCTCCTGCTTCGGCGAGCCCTTCCTGCCCCTGGACCCTGCGGAGTATGCAAAGCTTTTGGGTGAGAAGATGGAGGCCCACGGCGCACGCTGCTGGCTGCTCAACACCGGCTGGACCGGCGGCTCCTATGGCGTGGGCTCCCGTATGAGCTTGCCCCACACCAGGGCGCTTATCGCGGCTGCCTTGAGCGGTGAGCTGGAGAAGGTCGAGTGGGCCACCGAGCCGGTCTTCGGACTTGATATCCCGGTGAGCTGTCCAGGCGTACCTGCCGAGGTGCTCAACCCCAGGAACACCTGGGAAGACAAGGCTGGCTACGACGCCAAGGCCAATGAACTGGCAGGGCTATTCAAGAAAAATTTCGCGAAACTCGGAGCCAAGGCCGCGCCGGAAGTGGAGAGCGCTGGCCCCAAGGTGTGAGTTGGTTGAGTAGATCGCTGGCAAAGCCTGTCTTTTCTCCGATTGACTTCGTCAGGCTAAGAAATGATCCTCGAAATACGACAAGTATTCCTCCGGTTATTTCTTATCACCTTCCTTGTTCTCGAAGAAAATCCAGCCCTTGTCAGCAATCAGCCAGGCTGGGTAAGTAGACAGACAATTGCAAGTAGACAATTTTCCAGCCAACTTCCTTTTGTCTGCCTTTGTCAACAGCTTGGCGTCTCTAGGGATTTAGCGAGATATGGTAGCCGACCTTGCCGCGCTGGATGAGGAGCACCACGGTTTCCCGGTGGCTGGCGTTTAGCAGGGCCTTCTCAAACGCACCGCTGGTGTCCACTGACACGTCGTTGATACGCCGCACCAGGTCACCCGGTTCGATGCCTACTTCATCGGCGGGACCGTTTCTGGTCACCCGGTCAACCAGCATCCCACGGGAAGTGTAGAGGTTCAGCTTGGCGGCCTGCGCCCCGCTGTTCTCGATCACGGTGAGTCCCAACCACTCCAGGGCGAGGTTCTTGGCATAGTCCTCCGGTATCGAACCGGTTTGAATGGAGATTTTTTTCTCGCCACCGCCGGTCAAAATCGTCAGTTCGACTTTGCTGTCCGCCGTGAACCCCGCCATGCGGTCGAGATAATCCGCCCGCGTTTGAAGTTGTCGCCCCTCAAGTTTGACGATCAGGTCGCCCCTAGCGATGCCGGCTTTCCGGGCCGGGCTTGCGTCGAAGACCCTTCTGACCAGCACCCCCACAGGTTTTTCGAGGCCGAAATGTTCGGCGATGTCCCGGTCCACCTCCTGAACCTGTATGCCCATCCAGGCGCGGTGGACTTCGCCGTAGTGGATCAGGTCGGAGACTATCCGGCGGGCCTTGTCGATGGGGATCGCGAAGCCTATCCCCTCTGCGCTCTCGTAAATAGCCGTGTTGATGCCGATAAGCTCCCCCAGGATGTTCAGGATGGGGCCACCCGAGTTGCCGGGGTTGATGGAGGCGTCGGTCTGGATGAATTCGCTGTAGGTTTTGCCGTCGCGGCCCCTGATCGTGCGGTCCAGCGCGCTGACCACTCCGGTGGTCACGGTGTGGGAGAGGCCGAAGGGGTTGCCTATGGCTATGACCGTTTCGCCGATCATCAGGTCGCCCGAGTGGCCCATCTCGATGAAGGGGAGGGTCTTGTCGGTGTCGATCTTCAGGACGGCAAGGTCGGTGCGCGCATCGGCGCCCACGAGGTTGGCCTCGAAGGTGTCGCCGTTGGAGAGCGTGATGATTATGGTGGTGGCGTTGTTGACCACGTGATCGTTGGTGAGGATATGTCCGGCGGTGTCGATTATGACCCCTGAGCCAAGTGTTGAGGATTCCCTCACGCTGTCGGGTAGCTCTCCAAAGAAATCGCGGAAGAACTTATCGAGGAGGGGGTTGCCCAGCAGCGAGGAGGGTCGCCGCTCCACTGTCCTGGTCGAGACGTTCACAACCGCCGGGCCCGCCTTGCGTATCGCCTTGACCACCGGGGTCTCGCGCTGGGCGGTGGAGTTATGCTCGGCCAAGACCCCGGCGGCCGGCAGGAGACAGAGGAGAAGCGCCAGAGACGTGTACAGAGACTTACATGTGGTGTGCAATTTTCCACCTCCATCAGCTGGGTCAGACCCCTATTGTAAGTGTGAAGTTGGGCATGGCAAGCCAATTAGGGTAAAAAGGGAATGGACGCGACCAGCTTTGTATCTTAGGCTTGGGGTTTGAACGACTGGATACGGGATTTTTACCGAAGGATTTGGCATGGTTCGACTTACCTTGCACCAGATGAACCCCACCGTGGGCGACATTGAGGGCAATACCGAAAAGATATTGCAGGGGATAGCAGCCGCCCGGGAGGTCGGAGCGCAGCTGGTGATCTTCCCCGAATGCGCCGTGACCGGCTATCCGGCAGAGGACCTGCTCTTCGTAGGCTCCTTCATCGATGAGAATACCAAGGCTATTCAAAGAATTGCCGAGGCCACCAGGGGGCTTGTGGCGCTTGTGGGCTTTGTCCACCGTGACGACGACATCTACAACGCGGCGGCCATTCTTGCCGACGGCGAGATAAAGGGAGTGGTCAAAAAGTCGATCCTGCCCAACTACGGCGTCTTTGACGAGAATCGCTACTTTCAGAGCGCCGAGTGTCCGGTGGTGTTGAAGATGGGGGAGGCCAGGGTCGGCGTCACCATCTGCGAGGACCTCTGGCACGCCAATGGTCCGGCGCGGGAGCAGTCGCTCTTTGGCGGGGCCGAGCTTATAGTCAACATCTCCGCCTCTCCCTACCACCGGGGCAAACCGGCGCGGCGCGAGGCCATGCTTGCCACCAGGGCCACCGATTACGGTGTATACGTCGCCTTCTGCAACATGGTTGGGGGTCAGGACGAACTGGTCTTCGACGGCAACTCCGCAGTATTCACCCCGGCGGGCGAGGTCATCACCAGGGCCGTGCCCTTTGAAGAGCATATGATAGTTGCCGACGTGGACCTCTCCCAGGCGCTTGACCAGCGGCTGAAGGAACCCCGGCGGCGCGCGGCGAGGGATATGGAACCTGAGGGGCAGCGCACACTTCAATTCGTTGAGGTGCCCTTGTACGACAATGTAAAGCCACCCATAGCCACACACACCACAACCGAACCGGACGAACTGGAAGAGATATACAGAGCGCTGACGCTCGGCTGCTCCGATTACGTGGGGAAAAACGACTTCAATAAGGCGGTGCTTGGGCTCAGCGGCGGTATCGACTCGGCGCTGACCGCTGCGATAGCGGTGGATGCGCTGGGGGCCGGGAATGTGGTGGGCGTCACCATGCCCTCGAAGTATTCCAGCGAAGGCAGCGTTGACGACAGCGTGGAGCTTGCCCGAAACCTTGGGGTTGAGATACACAACATCCCCATCGGCGACCCCTTCGATGCCTACATCCAGTCGCTCGCACCCCTTTTCGCGGGGCTTGAGATGGACGTGGCGGAGGAAAACCTCCAGGCGCGGATCAGGGGCACGCTCTTGATGGCGCTCTCCAATAAATTTGGCTGGCTGCTGCTCAGCACCGGCAACAAGAGCGAAACCTCAGTGGGCTACTGCACCCTCTACGGCGACATGGCGGGGGGGTTCAACCTGCTAAAGGACGTCCCCAAGACCCTCGTCTATGAGCTGTGCCACTGGCGAAACGGACAGACACGCCGCCCCTGGATACCCACCTCCATAATCGAGAAGCCACCCAGCGCGGAGCTTCGGCCCGACCAGAAGGATTCGGACTCACTGCCGCCATATGCGGTGCTGGACCCGATCCTCAAGGTCCTGGTGGAAGACGATGGGGCGCTTGACGGGGTTAGGGAGCTCTATGGCGAGGAGACCGTTTCGCGGATCGTAGCGCTGGTGGACAGGAACGAATACAAGCGCCGCCAGGCGGCGCCGGGGGTCAGGATTACGCCCAGGGCGTTTGGCAAAGACAGGCGTTATCCCATAACCAACCGCTACAAGCGGCCGGTTTAGGAGCTTCGTCGAAAAACCCAGGATATCCTCCGATTGACGTTGTCAGGGGCGAAAAATGATCCTCGAAATACTTTTTGGTATGCCTGCGGCCATTTTTCTTCCCTTCCTACTCCTCGAAGAATCTTCTGGGTTTCCTGTTTATCGTCGGCTTGGTGGGAGGTTTGCCCGGATCGGCTAAAATCTCCGGTTTAGTGTTAACCCCCCGCTTCGGGAGAGTTTTTTGGGGAGCCTCCTGGAGCTTCGTCGAAAAACCCAGGATATCCTCCGATTGACGTTGTCAGGGGCGAAAAATGATCCTCGAAATACCTGTCAGTATGCCTCCGGTCATTTTTCTTCCCTTCCCGGTTCCGTGCCGCGAGCGATTTTTCTTTTGTGCTGCTTGACAAAGTTGCTATGCTCCAAACTCTCTTTTAGTAAGCATTCTTCCCAACGGTGCAGATGAAGCTCAAGCGAATCCCCAGATATTTGTATTTCCGGGCTGTCCGTATCCACGGATCGCCAAGGGAGATAGCCATGGGCATGGCCATCGGTCTGGGCGTGGGGATGACGCCGACCATGGGCGTGCAGATGGCTATCGCCATCCCCATCGCGGCGATAGCGCGCCAGAGTAAAATCAGCGCCGCCATCGGCTGCTGGCTCTCCAACCCGGTAACGCTCATACCGCTTTATTCCGCCACCTACACCCTGGGGGCGCTGGTGATGGGGAGAGCGCTGAGCCCGCCCGACGGCTTTGTGGAGACGCTGACCAACTGGCGGCTCATCCTCTCCGACATCCTCCTGCCCTGTTGGGTCGGTGGGCTGATCGCCGCAATCCCGGTGGGTATCGCAGGCTACTGGCTGACCATCCAGGCGGTGGTCGCCTACCGGCTAAAAATACGGCAGCGCCGCCTTGCCCGGATGCACCGTTGGAAGTGGGATGACGATGAAGGCTGGAAGCGCGTCAACCGCGAAGCGGACTAACTGCCCACTAAACGAGAAAGCAAACCCCCTTACAACTTGAGGTAACGCGCATGCCGCTATTCGGCGCACATATGTCAGTGGCAGGAGGGTTGGAAAAAGCCTTCGACCACCTGGAAGCCGTTGACGGCGAGGCCCTTCAGATTTTCACCAAAAATCAACGTCGGTGGCAATCGCCTCCCCTTGGTGACGAGACTGCGCAAAAGTTCCTGGGCCGCTGGGAAGAGTTGGGCAACCCCCCGGTGGCCTCCCACGGCAGCTATCTGTTGAACCTCGCCACTCCCGACCCCGCGCTGGGGTTAAAGTCGATTGAAAATCTGGTGGATGAGCTTGGGCGCTGCCGGACGTTGCGCATTCCCTACGCCATAATCCATCCCGGCTCACACGTGGGCGAAGGGGTGGAGGTGGGGTTGAAAAACCTCGTCACCCGGCTCGAAGAGGTGTTCGCGCGCACCCGGGGGGTTACCGTCCTTCTGGAGAACACGGCGGGCGCCGGCAATGGGTTGGGGTCTACCTTCGAGGAGCTGGCGAGGGCCATAGATATGTCGGCCACCCCCGAGCGGCTCGGAGTGTGCTTCGACACCTGCCATGCTTTTGCCGCCGGTTACGATATACGAGGGGCGGACAGCTACAGGGAAGCGATGGACCACCTCGTCACACTGGTGGGGTTGGAGAAGATCAACTGGTTCCACCTGAACGATTCGCTGGGGGAGTTGGGTTCGCACAAGGATCGTCACGGACACATAGGCAAGGAGCAGATAGGTCTCGCCGGATTTTCAAATCTGGTAAATGACCCGCGCTTTAAAGACCACCCGATGGTTCTTGAGACGCCCAAGGATGAAACCCTTGAAGATGACAGGAAAAATCTGGCCTGTTTGCGCAGCCTTGTTGACTAAAATCAAAAAAATGCAAGTAATGTAATAAAAATGACTTATTTACTCCACAAACGAAAAAAACCGGGTATATTCGTATCAGCTACACCCTGTTTGGCCCCGATACCCTCCTCCTGGAGTCGGGGCCATTTTTTTGCCCTGGGTCCGTGGTTTTGCCCCCGGTAGCCCTTTTTCCACAGTTCTGTTCCCGTAGCCCTATCCGGCGATCGTCTGGAAAAGGTAGGCCACGATAAGGGTTCCTGTTACGCAAAGGCCTATGTAGAGCCAGAAGACCTTGGGGCGAAAGAGGGTGAGGAAGACGCTCATCACCGGCAACGCGGTAACCGGCCCGCCGACCAGAAGCGCCATACCGGCGGCGGGGCTTATCCCGGCGTCCATCAGGCCGAACATGAAGGCGGTGGCGGTGATCTGGGTGATGTGGAGGGGGACCGCACCCAGGGTGATGCCGATCACCGCCAGCGGATTGGTCGAAGTCAGCAGGGCGTCGAGCCACGCGTCGGGAATGAAATATCTCACGAGTATGGAGACGAACACGCCAAGCACCATGTATTTGCCCACCTTGTAGCCGCCCTCCCAAACCTTGGCCAGATAGACGGAGATCGGCGAGCCACCTGCTTTTTCAACTTTTTTCGAGAACATATCGTTGCAGGCGCAGCGCAGAATTTCTTCCGGGTATTCCTCGTCGTGGAAGTCCCCCTCGGGCAGCTCGCGTTTGAAGAGTTCGCGGGCGTTAAAACCACGGCGCTCAAGCAGATGGACGATGGTGCCGGCAAATAGCCCCATGAAGATGGCGGCCAACACCTCGGCGTTTGCCCATTGGGGTCCGATGTTTTTAACGGCGAGGGAGTACCCTGCCGGGCTCATGAGCGGTGAGGCGACCAGCAGGCTCATGGCGGGAGCAAGGGGCAAGCCGCCCAGGATCAGGCTTATGGTTAACGGCAATATGCCGCATGCGCAAAGTGGACTTATTATTCCCAGCGCGGTGGCTATGGCGATGGCGGCAAAACCGTAATGCGTCAGCGTCTTCCTGATCTTCACGTGCCACTTCATGGTGCGGATGAAGGCTTCGAGGAGCACCCCGGCCATGAAATAGGGGAATATTTCCCAGAGCTCTGCGAGCATCTCCTGCAGGAGGTGAGTTACCATTTCCATATCGGTCAGCTGCTCCGTTGACGTCCCTGGATGGACGGGTTTTGGTCGATAAAAAAAGAGAAACCGTTCATCTGGCGATTATCGGTCCGGTTGGGGTCATTTATAAGGGTATCTGTTGTGAAGTAGCAAGTAGCATGCCGCCTGTGTGGCAATCATTCCACTACGAATATGGTGGTTTGTGGCTTTTAGTCAACGACCACAAAAGTGCATAAAAACGGTGATAAATACATAGTTTGCTTTACATTACAGCATGTTACAAAAATAAGTCATATTTATTGGAGTCGGGGAACGGTTTTTGCTTCTCCTGTGCCGCCAAGTTTTACTTTTTGGAGAAGCGGTAAAAAGGCCATAAGGACACTATCAAGATGGAATTCCAGAGTACAGTCGGGCGCGACGTGGTTCTAAAAGGCATCGGGCTTCATAACGGTGAACAGACCACCCTTTGTATAAAGGCTGCCGGCCCCGGATCAGGCATATGTTTTCGCCGTGTGGACCTCGATCCCGTGGTTGATATAGCCGCGAAGGTTGAAAATGTGGTCGATACCTCCCTGGCCACGGTGCTGGGGTGCCAGGGCGCCACCATCTCCACAGTCGAGCACTGCCTCGCGGCGCTCTACGGCATGGGCATCGATAACGCGGTGGTGGAAGTGGATGGTCCCGAGGTGCCGATTCTGGACGGAAGCTCGACCCAATATGTGGAGAAACTGAAAAAAGCAGGCGTGAAAAAGCAGAACGCACCGCGAAAGGTGCTCAAAGTTTTAAAACCGATCAGAGTGGAGCAGGGCGACAAGTTCTCCATCCTGCGCCCCTCGCCTGATTTCAGGGTCACCTATTCGATCGATTTCGCCGAAGGCTTCCCCGGCGAGCAGCACTATATGTTGAAGATTTCACCCTCCAGCTTCGCCAGACAGTTGAGTCGTGCTCGCACCTTCGGCTTCGTACGCGACGTTGAGATGCTCAGATCAATCGGAAAAGCCCGTGGCGCGTCAATGTCCAATGCGGTGGCCCTTGACGGCGGCCGGGTGCTCAACCCCGAAGGTCTGAGGATGCCAGACGAAATGGTTCGTCACAAGATGCTGGACGCCGTTGGCGATCTGGCGCTGGCGGGTGTCCCGGTCCAGGGACATTTGATCGTCCACAAGGGTGGACATGAACTGCACCGCCTGTTGGTGGCGGCCCTTGTTTCACGCCCCGACGCCTGGAAAATGATTGACGCCCCCTCAAAGGTACGCCAGTTTTCCTTTGGCGGGCACGTCGTGGAGCTGGGAAAAGTGGCGGCGCTACACGCCTAGGAGGTTCTCCGATAAACTGGAAGCCCCGAAGATCATTCGAGGGGTAGGAAGGGAAGAAAAATGACCGCAGGCATACCAATAAGTATTTCGAGGATCATTTTTCGCCCCTGACAACGTCAATCGGAGGATATCCGGGGTTTTTCAACAAACTCCTAGAGAGCTTATTTGCGCCCTTTGTGTCGATGCCCTTGCCTGACCGGGCAGCCTAAACTAAAATACGATCTTCAGGTAAGGGGCGAAAAATGATTTTTTCGCCCTTTTAGCTTTGGGGATCGTATGCGAACACAGCTGACCACAAGAATAATCTTTGCCATTTTGGCGTTGGCCTTTTGGGTGCCGCCATCTTTTGCCGATGGCGAAGAGATAGCGCCCAGGGTCGATAGCGTCTCCTTCAAGCGCGGCGGCGGCGATTCCCTACTGATCGATTTTGGTTTGCAGGGCGATATCTCCAAGGAGATCGTCGAAACCCTTGACTCAGGGCTTTCCGTACGCATCACCTACCGCGCGCGCGTCGTGCGCTCCGCCAGCTTTTTTCTGGGGGGTGTCATCTCCGACAGGGAATTCGACAGGCTGCTGGAAAAGGACAACCTCACCAACACCTATCGCGTGAGCGACGACGATGGCGGGAAGGTCAGGGAATTTGAAACCCTTGCCCAGGCGTTGGAGCTGATGCGCACGGTCGAGAACTTCAACGTTGTCCCCCTCACCTCCATACTCCCCGACCAGAACTATCAGCTCGAACTCCAGGTAAAGCTCGAAGAGTTCCGGTTGCCCTTTCTCCTGCACCGCTTTCTGCCCTTCACCGGGCTCTGGGATGAGACTACGCCATGGCTAGTCCTGCCGGTACCCAAAAACATATCCCAGACCCGCTAAGACCCGTCTCCTTCAGGGGAGCGGAGCCGGGCAAGCCCGTCGCAAAATGGGTGATTGGCGTCCTGTTCCTTCTCTGGGCGGGACTCACCGCCATGCAGTGGCAACTCTTCAGGGTGGGTGGCGCCGAGTCGGTGACCGAGACCTTTGGCGCGTTCGCCCTGATCAACGTGAACATCCTGCTATTGCTGTTGCTGGTCTTCCTCACCATGCGCAACCTCGCCAAGCTGGTGCTGGAGCGCAGGAAGGGCATTCTCGGCTCCAAGCTCAAGACCCGGCTGGTGCTGACCTTTCTTGCCGTAACCGTTATCCCCACCTTCACGCTTTTTTTGATAAGCGCGGGCTTTTTAGCCAGCTCCATTGATGGCTGGTTTAGCGTCCGCGTCGATCAGGCGCTTGAGAACTCGTTAAATATTGCAAGGGCCTATTACTCCGCCGAGGAGGCGTCCACAACCGCCTCGGCCAAGTTGGTGGCCGGGCAGTTGGCGGCGCTGGAGGGGTCGCACGAAAATAATCTGGAGGCGGGGCTTGAAGAGCTGCTTGAACTCTACAGGTTGGACGCTATCAGCATCTTTTACCCTGACGGCTCGACCGTTGAGACTTTGCGGCCATCCGCGGCCCCACTTTTTGTGGACCCCAACGCCGAGGCTATAAAGAGCGGGTTCAATGGTGAGGACTCGGCGATGCACATCAGCCAGCCCGACACTGACATCTTGAGATCTATCGTCGCGGTCAACTCCCCCGACGGAGGCAGCGTCACCGCCGTCGTTGTGGCCGACCGCGCGATCTCCATCAGCTCTTTTCGCAAAATGCAGGAGATTACCAAAGGGTATGAGGAGTATCGCCAAACCGAACACCTGCGGGTGGCCATCAAGGCCAGCTACATCTTCCCGCTGCTCATAGTTGCATTGCTGATAATCTTCGCCGGCACCTGGTTCGGCTTCCATCTTTCCAGGACACTTACCGAACCCATTGGCGCGCTGGCCGACGCAACCCAGCGCATAGCCAGCGGAGATATGGACTTCCAGCTCGACCTTGAGACACCCGATGAGCTTGGCACCCTGGTCAAATCATTCAACATGATGACCAGGGATCTCAGGCAGAGCCGGGAAAAGGTGGAGGCTGCGCGCCAGACGCTCACCGAGGCCAACACCGAGCTTGAGTCGTGGCGCATATATATGGAAACGGTTATGGACAAAGTGACCGCCGGTGTGGTGGGCACCGACATCAACGGTGACATAACCACCATAAACCCGGCCGCCATGGAGATGCTGGGGGCTGACGAGGACGTGCGGGGCAAACCCTATACCGAGGTGTTGCCACCCGAGGCGCTGGGTGTTTTCGAGTCACTGGCGGATGAAAAACGAAAGAAGAGGAGCGACTTCATACGCCGACAGATACATCTTACGGCGGGAGGCATCAGCCGCACCGTCATGGTCCATCTCACGACGTTGAGGGACGCCGATGGCAGGGCGTCGGGCACCGTGACCGTGCTAAACGACTTGACCGATCTGGTCAAAGCGGAGAGGGCGCAGGCGTGGCGAGAGGTCGCCAGACGCGTGGCCCATGAAATCAAAAATCCACTGACCCCCATTCAACTCTCGGCCCAAAGGGTGCGGCGTCGTTACAGCGATCTTTTGGAGGAATCGGAGGGGGATGCGCTCGATGAAGCCACGCGCACCATCATCGCCCAGGTGGAGGGGCTAAAGCAGCTGGTGAACGAGTTCAGCCGGTTTGCGAAGATGCCTGAATCCAAGCCGGTGCCGGTGGACTTGAATAAGATCGTCGAAGAAGTGGTAAGTCTGTACAGACCGGCGCACTCCGATATAACCTTTCAGCTGCGCGTGGACGAGACGATCCCCACAGTCGAGATGGACCCGGAGCAGATAAAACGCACGGTGGTGAATTTGCTGGATAACGCCGTCAGCGCCCTGGAGGGTGAGGAGCACGGTTTTATAGAGGTGGATACGCAGCACGAGCCCCATCGGCAGATGGTCAGAATGGTGATCTCCGACAATGGCCCAGGGCTGACACCCAAGGCGAGGGAAAGCTTGTTCGAGCCATACTTCTCCACCAAAAAAGGCGGCACGGGGCTGGGCTTGTCCATTGTAAAATCCATAGTCGCAGATCACAGGGGCTACATTAGAGCAGTCGACAATAAGCCCAGGGGGACGAGATTCATTTTGGAGTTCCCACTTCCCGGAGCATGACAGATGAGCAGCAGGATACTCATAGTAGATGACGAGCAGGCCATACTTCGCAGCCTGGCCAATATCCTCGAAGATGAGGACTACGAGGTGGTCACGGCGCTGAGCGGCGAGGAGGGGCTGGAAAAAGCCGAGGCCGAGGACCCCGACCTCATAATGCTCGATGTCTGGCTTCCGGGGATTGACGGTATTGCGACCCTTGGCCTCCTGAAAGAGAAATTCCCCGCGCTGCCGGTCCTGATGATGAGCGGCCACGGGACGATTGAGACGGCGGTAAAAGCCACCAAACTGGGAGCGTTCGACTTCATCGAAAAGCCGCTCAACCTGGACAAGGTCCTTCTGGAGGTTGAGCAGGCGCTGAGCACCAGCAAGCTGCTACAAGAGAACCTCTTCCTGCGTGACCTGGCCGTTAGCAGCACGGAAATGGTCGGCGACTCCAGGACGATGAAGGAGCTTCGTGAGCAGATTGCAATCGTCGGCCCCACACGCGCTACGGTCCTCATCACAGGTGAAAACGGCACGGGCAAGGAGCTGGTGGCAAAGGCTGTGCATGGGTCCTCCAAGCGCAATGACGCCCCCTTCGTGGAAGTCAACTGCGCGGCGATACCTGAAAACCTGATTGAGAGTGAACTGTTCGGCCATGAAAAGGGCGCGTTCACCGGCGCCACCAACCGCAGACGGGGCAAGTTTGACCTCGCCGATGGCGGCACGCTCTTCCTCGACGAGATCGGCGACATGAGCCTGCCCACCCAGGCAAAAATCCTGAGAGTGCTTCAAGAGATGCGTTTTGAGCGCGTGGGCGGCAGCCGCACCTACGACGTGGACGTGCGCATCATAGCGGCGACCAACAAGGACCTTGAGCGTGAGATAAAAGAGGGGAAGTTTCGCGAAGACCTCTTCTTTCGGCTAAACGTCATACCCATACACGTCGAACCGCTCAGGAACCGTCGTGAGGATATCCCGCTCCTCGTGCGCCACTTCGTCAAGTTGAGCGGCGCAGAGCATCGGCGCGATAGTTTGGCGGTGGACACAGATGTCATCCGCCTTCTCCAAAACTACGAGTGGCCCGGCAACATCCGGGAGCTTGGAAACGTGGTGGAACGCATGGTGATACTATGCACCGCCGACACGATCAACACCGATCAGGTCCCCGCGATGATAAAGGGCGTGCCTGCCAAACCGGCAGTTTATGACCAGTTGGCCGACGGACCGATAAAAGAGGCCAGACGAAATTTTGAAAAACGCTTTATAACCAATAGCTTGGAGAAAAACGAGTGGAACGTGACCCAGACCGCGTCGTCGATCGGAATGGACCGTTCCGCCTTATACAAAAAGATGAAGGAGTTGGAAATAGAGGCGCCCGCCTCCCAGTGACTTTTCTCCAGCCCCCGCTGGGTGAAAAAACCTCACAGCTCCACTGAAAAAAAAGCCCCTTTGGGCCGTTCCTCGGGCTTTACAAGGTGTCTTGCCCATGTTATAACCTGCCCCCACACTTCGGTACGAGTCGTACAAAGTGGGTTTTCACACCCGCTTTTTTTGTTTTTTGGAATGGAAGTAAAAATTTTAAAACTGAAAGTCCATGAGATTGTAACGGAAGTTGCGGAATCGATGGATATCGAGATCGTCGAGCTACGCATGCTTGGTGGGGATGGCGGACGCTACACGGTACAGGTGTTGGCTGACCGGCCCGGCGGCATAACGATTGACGAGTGCGCCAAGCTCAGTCGCGAATTGTCGCCCCATCTGGAAGTGGCCGATATCATACCCGCTGCCTACGTCCTGGAAGTGTCCTCCCCGGGATTAAGGCGGCCGCTCACCAAGCCCTCGGACTTTGACAGGTTCAAGGATCAAAAGGTCGGCATTACGCTGCGCGGGCTATTGGATGGCCGCAAAAGATTCAGGGGCGTGAACCTTGGCCTGGACGAAGATGGAAAAATCGTGTTGGAAGTGGAAGATTCCGGCGGTCAGCTCCATTTGGCCTGGGACGATATCGAGAAGGCCAACCTCGACCCCGAAATAAAGATCAAATAACTTTTACTTTTCTTATGGAACCAAAGCCCGCCACATGGCGCGGGCCGGATAAAAGAGATCTGGTACTGAATATGATAGAAATGAACCGTGTAATCGACCAGGTGGTGAGGGAAAAGGGCATCGAACGCGAAGTGCTCATTGATGCACTGGAGCAGGCGATGGTCACCGCAGCCAGGAAAAAGATGGGCAACCGGAATCTGGAAGCCCACTTCGACGAAGAGACCGGCAACATCAATATCTACGAATACATGACTGTGGTCGAAGAAGTCGAAGACTCCTACACCGAGATCAGCATTGAAGAGGCTCGGGAAAGCCTCGACCCCGCTTGTGAAGTGGGCGATGAGTTGGGCGTGACCGTTGATGCCGGCGACTGGTCGAGGATCACCGCACAGGTGGCCCGCCAGGTGATAATCCAGAAGGTACGCGAAGCGGAACGCGAACTGATCTACACCGAGTTCATCGACCGCAAGGGCGAGATCATAAATGGCACCGTTCAGCGTATGGAAAAGGGCGACATCATCGTCAACCTTGGCCGCACCGACGCCGCGTTGCCCTACGCCGAGCAGATAAGAAGCGAGAACTACCGCCAGGGCGACCGCATCAGGGCGCTGCTTTTCAAGGTGCAGAAAGAATCTCGCGGGCCGCAGCTGCTGTTGTCGCGCACCCACCCCGATTTCGTCAAAAAGCTCTTCGATATTGAAGTGCCCGAAATACGAGAAGGCGTCATCGAGATAAAAGGGTGCGCACGCGAACCCGGCGAGAGAGCCAAGATAGCGGTGGTCAGCCATGATAAAGATGTCGATCCGGTGGGCGCGTGTGTGGGTATGCGCGGCTCCAGGGTCCGCGGCGTCGTCCAAGAGCTTCGCGGCGAACGCATCGACATCGTGGTGTGGGATGAAGATCCCGCCCAGTACGGCGCCAACGCGCTCCAGCCCGCGCAGATCGCAAGGGTGCTCATCGACGAGGAAGAGACCGCAATGACGGTCATCGTCGCCGAAGACCAGCTAAGCCTCGCAATCGGGCGGCGCGGCCAAAACGTGAAGCTTGCCGCCAGGTTGATGGGGTGGAAGCTCGACATTATCAGCGAAGAAGAGAGCAAGAAGCGCGAAGACCAGAAACACAAGATGCTCCAGTTGACCGGTATGGACCCCTTCAAGGTTGCCCATCTGGCGCGCATCGACGTGCACGGCCTGGGTGAACTCTCCACGGCTTCTCCCGAACTGATTGCCGAGGTGCTTGAAATAACCGCCGATGAAGTGGATGCGCTGAAAAAAGAAGCCACGGAGGCTTACGAAGCCGAAATTATCGCAGCGACCGGCGGGGAGGGCGAAGAGGAAGCTGAAGCTGAAGCTGAAGCCCAGGCCGCACAGGAAGAGGGTGCTGAGGGTGATGACTCCTCCCAGACACCGGAGGAGGTTGCGGTTGAAGCAGCCCAAGAGGTTGAAGAAGTCGATGCTGACGACGCAGCCAAAGAGGCTGACGCGGTTGAAGAAGTCGATGTTGACGATGCGGCCAAAGAGGCTGACGCGGTTGAAGAAGCCGACGCAGTTGAAACAGATAATGAGAAGGTAGCCCAAGCCGAAGAAGTTGAAGGCGGCGAGGGCGAGGACACCGAAGAGTAAATTTTATATTGGAACCCCACAGGCGATAAGTATCACCGAGCGCCTGCACAGGATGGATTGAATGGCTAAGGTTCGCGTATTTGAAGCGGCTAAAGAGCATGAGCTGGATGTCCAGGAGCTTCTGGGCGTCCTGAAGAAAAATGGCGTGAAGGTGCGCAGTCACATGTCACCCGTCGATCAGGAAGATCTTGATCGCGCCGTTGAAGTGCTGGGCAAAAAGGTTGCCGAAGACAAGAAAACCACGGACGCAAGTGAACCCAAACTCATGGTCCGCCGCAGGAAAAAGGACCAGCCCGCCGTAGATGAAGAGGCGGAGGTTGCGACCGCTGAGGGTGTGGGTGAGGGTGAGGAAGAGCCGGCCAAAGCTGCAGAGGCGACCCCTGAAGCGGAGGCAGAACCCCAGCAGGAGGCCGCAAAAGAAGCGCCGGAAGAGGCCGGGAAAGAGGCTGGGGAAGAAGAGCCCGCCGCCGAGGCGGCTGCTGGTGAAGCCAAGAAAAAAGTTACCAAAAAGGCGGGTAAAAAGGCGGGTAAAAAGGCCAAAGACGAGGCCGCCGAAGAAAAGCCTGCTGAAGAAAAACCAGCTGAAGAGGACAAGGAGTTCGGACTCAAAGTCGTCCGGTTCATCCGTCCCGAAGACCAGCCTAAAACGTTCACCCCGCCTGCCTACCCCATGACCAAGAATGAGCGTGAAGCGCGTCGCGCCGAGCGCAAGGCCAAGAAGAAGAAGGGCAGGAGAGTCGAGAGGGTCGACAGGCAGCAGCGCTCCAGCCAGAAAACCCAGATCACCGTACCCAAGGCGATCAAGCGCCGCATCAAGATCAGCGATGTCATCACCGTCGCCGAGCTGGCCAAGCGCATGGGCGTCAAATCGACCGAGGTCATCAAGGCGCTGATGGCCCTTGGCATCCTGGCTACGATCAACCAGCTTCTTGACGCGGACACCGCCTCCCTCGTAGCTGACGAGTTCAGCTACGAGGTTGAGAACGTGGCCATGAACGAGGAGGAGATACTCAACCGCGAGGAGGACAAGCTCGAAGATATGCAGCCCCGTCCGCCGGTTATCACGGTGATGGGCCATGTCGATCACGGCAAGACCTCCTTGCTGGACGCCATAAGAGAGACCCGTGTCGCCGCCGGCGAAGCTGGCGGGATTACCCAGCATATCGGCGCATACAAAGTTTCCACCAGCCGGGGAACGCTGGTCTTCCTGGACACCCCCGGCCACGAAGCGTTCACCGAGATGAGGGCCAGGGGAGCCAAGGTCACCGACATGGTCGTCCTTGTCGTCGCGGCCAATGACGGCGTTATGCCCCAGACGGTGGAGGCGATCCACCACGCTGAGGCAGCTGGAGTGCCGATCATCGTGGCGATCAACAAGATGGACCTGCCCGATGCCAGCCCCGACAGGGTCAAGCGTGAACTCTCAGAGAACAATCTTGCCCCCGAAGATTGGGGTGGCGAGGTCGTGTGTGTCCCTGTTTCCGCCAAGAAGGGCGACGGAATCGAGGACCTGCTTGAGATGGTCGCGCTCCAGGCTGAGATGCTGGAGCTGACAGCCAACCCCGATAAGATGGCGGCTGGCGTCGTCGTCGAAGCGCGCCTCGATCGTGGCCGTGGCCCGGTTGCCACCGTGCTGGTTCACGAGGGCACCTTGAAACTTGGCGACGTGGTGCTGAGCGGTATGAAATATGGCCGCGTGCGAACACTTACCGATGACATCGGCAAAAGGGAAAAGGAAGCGACTCCCGGCACCCCGGTTGAGATTACGGGGCTGGACGGCGTGCCCAAGGCGGGCGATGTGTTCGTCGTGGTGGACAACGAACGGGTTGCGAAGGATATCTCCTCCAAGCGAGTTGATAAGACCCGCGAGACCGAGATGGCCCAGGCCAGTAGGATGTCGCTCGATGATCTGCACGAGCGGATCGCCGAGGGCGACATCAAGTCATTGCGCATCATCGTCAAGGGCGACGTGCAGGGCTCGGTTGAAGCGCTGGCCCAGACGCTCATCAAACTCGCCACCGACGCGGTCAAGGTGGAAGTCATCCATAAAGCAGCCGGCGGCATAACCGAGTCGGATGTAAACCTCGCCATCGCCTCCGAAGCCATCATAGTCGGCTTCCATGTCAGGGCCGAGGCCAAGGCGGCGGCGCTTGCAAATAATACCGGCATCGACGTCCGTCTCTATGATGTAATTTACGACGCCACCGACGACGTGAAAAAGGCGATGGCCGGACTGCTCGCACCGACGATCAAGGAAGTAGAGCTTGGTCGGGTCGAAGTTCGCCAAATCTTCCGCGTGACAAAAATTGGTGTCATCGCAGGTTGTTACGTAACCCAGGGGATTGTGCAGCGAAACGCGCATCTTCGACTTGTCCGCGACAGCATAGTCGTCTACGAGGGTTTGCTTTCCAGCCTGAAGCGTTTCAAAGACGACGCCAAGGAAGTTCGCGAGGGCTTCGAGTGCGGCCTGTCTATTCAGGATTTTAACGACATCAAGGTCGGCGACGAGATAGAATTCTTCAGGATCGAAGAGGTCGCGGCCACGCTGTAGCAGGAGGCGCCCATTGGTAGTGGGAGTTTTGACCATAAAGTTTCGCCTGCACGGAGTCACGAGCCTGAAACAGAAGCGCTCAATCCTGCGGCGTATCATAAACCGCGTTAAAAATAAATTCGAGATCAGTACTGCCGAGGTTGGAGAGATGGACGCGCACACCAGCGCGATCATCGGCTGCGCGGCTGTCTCCAATGACGCAAGGCTTGCAAATTCGATCCTCGACAAGGTGGCCGATTTCGTCGAGCAGCTTTACCTTGCCGAGATAGTGGATACGCAGATCGAAATCATCCACGTGTGAGCGGATAATACAGTTGAGTAGATTACGCACCAAAAGAGTGAGCGACCTGATAGTCCGGGAAGCAGCCGCCATACTTCTAAGCGACGTGAAGGATCCGCGCATCGGTATCATCACCTTGACCGGAGCCGACGTGAGCCCGGACCTCAGGAACGCCAAGGTCTACTACACTGTCATAGGCGATGATAAGGTGCGCGAAAACACCGCCGTGGGTTTGGCGCGTGCAGCCGGATATATTCGCAAGGAGCTGGGCAGCCGCCTGGAGCTTAAAAGTACGCCCAGTATTACCTTTGCCTACGACGAATCCATTGATCGCGGTTTCAGGATCACAGAGCTCCTTGGTAGCGTGAAAAAATGACAGACGACATACGTTTAAAAGCAATAGCCAAAGCACTCGGCGAGGCCAAAACGGTCCTCGTTCTCTCCCATAAAAATCCCGATGGCGATGCTATCGGCTCCACCCTGGGCCTTGGCGCCGGGCTGCGCCGACTGGGCAAGCAGGTTGACATGGTCAACATCAGCGGCGTGCCGGAAGCGCTTAAGTGGATACCGGGGTCTGAGCTGATTACCAGCGAACCCAAACCCTTCGCCGAGTATGACGAGGTCGTGATCCTGGACTGCGGGGAGCTGGAGCGCACCGGCTTCGACACAATCTCGCCTGCACCTGACAAGCCGGCGATAATCATCGACCACCACCCTGGCGAGATGGTGGAGGCCACCGATCTGATAGACATAGAAGCCGCCGCCACCAGCGAATTGATCTACTACCTGCTCGGCGAGATGGGTGCGGAGCTCTCCGCCGATGGTGCGACCGCGCTATACGTGGCGCTCTTCACCGACACCGGCGGATTTCAATTCTCCAACACCGACCAGGACGCCTTCACTATGGCGTCGGGGCTGAAAAAATGCGGTGTCGATCCGGCTTTTGTCGCTTCCATGCTCTTTGAGCAGGAGAACCCTGCGCGGATCAGATTGCTGGCGCTGGCGCTTTCAACCCTTCGCCTCTCCGATTGCGGGAAGCTGGCTTCGATCTTCGTCGATACCGAGATGTTCGATATCACCGGGACAACCTCCGAGGACACCGACGGGTTTGTGAACTACCCGCGCTCAGTCGAGGGAGTCGAGGTCGCCATTCTCATCAAGGAGGTCGGGGAGAACTACCACCGGCTGGCGCTTCGCTCGCGCGGCAGGGTCAACGTCTCCGCGATAGCTTCCGAGCTGGGCGGCGGCGGGCACCACAACGCCGCAGGCGCACATGTCACAGCCGACCCGGATACGATCTTCGAGATGATTCTCGAAAAAGTACTCTCTTCCTTGCCCAACTGATCGGGCACGATACCCATGAACCAGATGCCAGATAATGACTGACAATGACCGCTGGGGCCTGCTGCTCGTAGATAAGCCGATCTCGATCACCTCCCACACGCTGGTCAACCGCATCCGCAGGCAGCTTGGAATAAAGAGGGTCGGGCACGCGGGGACGCTGGACCCGATGGCCTCGGGGTTGATGCTGGTGGGTATCGGCAAGGCGACGCGCCTCCTTGAATATCTGGTGGGGTGCGATAAGACATACATGGCCACCGTGAGGCTTGGGGTGAGGACCGAAACCCTTGATCGCGAGGGTGAAGTGGTGGAGGAGCGAGATGCTTCTTCGGTCACCAGAGCGATGGTGGAAGGGGTGCTGGAGGGTTTCAGGGGGTTGATAACCCAGGTGCCGCCGCGCCACTCGGCCATCAAGGTGGGAGGCGTCCCCCTGCACAGGCGCACCCGCAGGGGCGAAGATGTTGAGCCTCCACCCAGGGAAGTTACGATACACCGGCTGGAGCTGACCGCCTTTGATCCTCCCCAATTCGAGTTGGAGGTGGATTGCACCAGCGGCACCTATATCCGCTCGCTCGCCAATGACATTGGCGAGGCGCTGGGCACGGGCGCAACCCTTTGGGGACTTAAAAGAAGCGTGTGCGGTCGATTTTCACTGGAAGATGCCGCGACCCTTGGTGAGCTCGAAGAGTTGGGCGAAGAGGGGTGGGGGAAATTACTTCGGCCACAGGTGATGGTGGAAGGGCTCCCCAAGCGTGAGCTCACCCCCGAGGAGGTAGCCACAATAAGCAACGGCGGCAGGATTAGTGGCAGGAGGGGGGGGGAAGACAATATGGTTGAAGAGGGTGAAACCGTCCTGATCGGACCCGATGGTGAGTTGGTCGCCCTTGCGGTGGTCGATGGCGACCAACTGAAACCCCGAAAAGTCTTTGTCTGAGCACAGTTTAAAAGTGTTTCACATCTTTACGGACTCAAGAAATTGTGGTAGATATACGAGTTCTTCGCGGCTGGCGTCTTCTGCCTTATCCAGAGAGCGCTTAACGAGGGCCGCGCTAAAAAACGACACCAAACAAAAGCGGAAAACAATAGAGAGAGTACCTGGAGGTTTCAAGATGGTTATGCTGGCAGAAACAAAGTTGGAAGTCATTGATGAGTACAAGCTGCACGAAGGCGACACAGGCTCGCCCGAGGTTCAGATTGCACTGCTCAGTGAGCGTATCACCTATCTCACCGAACATTTCAAGACCCACAAAAAAGACCACGCTTCCCGTCGCGGGCTTTTGAAGCTCGTCGGTCAGCGACGTCGTCTTCTTGATTACTTGAAGAGTAATGAGATCAGCAGGTACCGCGCCATTATCGAACGCCTGGGAATCCGCAAGTAGTCAGCCGTGGGGATGCATTGGCCATCCCCGTTTTCAATCACAACGAAGATGATTAGCTAACCTCATTTAGCGAGGAGTTTGTACATGTTTGACATAAAAACAGTAGAAACCACCATCGGTGGTCGTACCATTTCACTGGAAACCGGCCACATGGCCCGCCAGGCCCACGGCTCGGTGGTCATAAGGAGCGGCGACACCGTTTTGCTGGTGACCGCGGTTTCCGACTATAAAGCCAAACCCGGTCTGGACTTTCTTCCCCTGACGGTGATGTACCAGACAAAGGGTTACGCAGCGGGCAAGATCCCCGGAGGCTTCTT
The DNA here is from genome assembly GCA_030591565.1 of Deltaproteobacteria bacterium. Taxonomy (GTDB): domain Bacteria; phylum Desulfobacterota; class Deferrisomatia; order Deferrisomatales; family BM512; genus JAUVAU01. The sequence goes on from JAUVAU010000006.1 coordinate 59,157, forward strand.
TAAGCGCGAAGGTCGCCCCCATGACACTGACACCCTGACCGCTCGCCTGACCGATCGCCCCATCCGCCCCCTCTTCCCCAAGGGTTATCGTTTTGAAACCCAGGTGGTGGTGATGGTGCTCAGCCATGATGGCGAGGTCCTGCCCGACGTTCTGGGCATGATCGGCGCCTCGGCGGCGCTGACTATCTCCGACATCCCCTTCGATGGCCCCATGGCCGCTGTGCGCGTGGGCATGATAGATGGTGAATACATCATCAACCCCACAATGCAGCAGATGGAAGAGACCTGCCTCGATCTGTCCATCGCCGGTTCCAAGGACGCGGTCATGATGGTCGAGTCCGGTTCCGACGGGCTGAGCGAAGACCAGATGCTTGGCGGTATCGAAGCGGGCCACGTGGAGATCAAGAAGCTCGTAGCACTACAGGAAGAGCTTCGTGAGCTTGCGGGCAAGGCCAAGCGCGAGTTTGTGGAAGCCCCTGAGATCGACCCTGCCATTGTCGAGTACGCCAATAAATGCTTTGACGACAAGGGCAAGGCGGCCTACCAGTTCACCGGCAAGAAAGAGCGCAGCGACGCACTCTCCCAGGCCAAGGCCGAGATGGTCGCATCATTGACCGACGAGCAGGCGGAAAACACCGGCGACTACAAAGACGCCTTCGCCGCCGCTTCAAAAGCCTATGTGCGCAACATGATCCTCGACGAGGGCAAGCGTATCGATGGCCGCACGGTGGAGCAGATTCGCCCCATTCAGTGCGAAGTCGGCCTCATCCCCCGCACCCACGGCTCCGCTCTTTTTACCCGTGGCGAGACCCAGGCGCTGGTGCTTACCACGTTGGGAACGTCGAGCGACGAGCAGCTGATAGACGTGCCCGAGGGCAGCTACTACAAGAAATTCATGCTCCATTACAACTTCCCGCCCTTCTCCGTGGGCGAAGCGCGTCCGCTTCGTGGCCCCGGCAGGCGCGAAATTGGACATGGCGCACTGGCCGAGCGCGCAGTGAAGCCGTTATTGCCCGACCATGAAAAATTCCCCTACACCCTCAGGGTCGTCTCCGAGGTCACCGAGTCCAACGGCTCCTCCTCAATGGCGACTGTGTGTGGCGGCTCCCTGGCGCTGATGGACGCAGGCGTCCCGATTAAAGACGCTGTGGCCGGTATCGCCATGGGCATGATTACCGATGGCGACCGCTTCGCGGTCCTCTCCGATATTCTCGGCGACGAGGATCACCTTGGCGACATGGACTTCAAGGTCGCGGGAACCAAGGATGGCATTACCGCGTTGCAGATGGACATCAAGGTCAAGGGCATCACAGTCGATGTCATGCGCAAGGCGCTTGAGCAGGCCAAAGAGGGTAGGCTCCACATCCTTGGCAAGATGGCCGAAGCGCTCTCCACCCATCGCGATGACCTCTCACCCTATGCCCCGCGCATCGTGGTTATCAAGGTCAGCACCGAACGCATCAAGGATGTCATCGGACCTGGCGGCAAGAATATCCGCAAGATCATCGAGCTCACCCAGACCACCATCGACATCAATGATGATGGCACCATCAATATCGGTAGCCCCGATGGCGAGCGCACCAAACAGGCGATCAAGATGATCCGCGACCTGACCCAGGAAGCCGAAGTCGGCAAGATATACGATGGCACGGTTCGCAAGATCATGGACTTCGGCGCCTTCGTCGAGATCTTTCCCGGCACCGACGGCCTCGTGCACATCAGCGAAATCACAGCGGCGCGCATCGATCGCGACGACATCACCAAGTACATGCCCGAGGGCGGTACGGTGAAGGTCAAGGTGGTCAACGTCGACAACAGCGGTCGTATCAAACTCTCCCGCAAGGCCGCCATGGCCGAGCTGGGCGAAGAGGACCCCGTTGCATAGGCAAGCGCCCTGTAAGTGAATAACTCCAAACGCGCAGTCTGCTTTTAAAGTGGCTGCGCGTTTTTTGTTTTGCGAGAGGTGAATCAAATGGCTCTGAAGATAGGAGTGAAGAAGCTTCCCGGAACTGAGGACTTGGCGCTGCCTTCATACCAGACCAACCACAGCGCCGGTATGGATATCGTCTCGGCCCAGAGTGTGGAGATTGCCCCCGGCGAGCGCACCATGATTTCCACGGGCCTCACAGTGGCGATCCCGGATGGCTTTGAGGCGCAGATAAGGCCCCGGAGCGGTTTGGCGGTCAAACATGGCATAACGCTGGTGAATACGCCGGGGACAATCGATGCCGACTACCGGGGCGAGATACGCATAATAATGATCAACCACGGTGATGAGGTGTTCGCGGTGAAAAGGGGTGAGCGGATCGCCCAGATGATTATCGCGCCGGTTACCCGTTGCAACTGGGAGCTGATGGACGAACTCCCCGAATCGGGAAGGGGCGAGGGCGGTTTCGGTTCCACTGGCCGCTGAGTCTTTTTCAGATCGCTGACAAAGCCCGTCTTTTCTCCGATTGACTTCGTCAGGCTAAGAAATGATCCTCGAAATACGATAAGTATTCCTCCGGTCATTTCTTATCACCTTCCTCGTTCTCGAAAAAAATCCAACCCTTGTCAGCAATCAGTCCGGCTGAGCCAGGGTTTGCCGGATTCAACGAGAGAAGGGGCGATTCCTTTAAGAATTGCCCCTTCTTGACTTTGTCAACAGCCTAGCTCCCGCTATTAACGGGAGCTTTTTTTGTAGGAGGGAAAAGTTTTGGTTATTGCCCGCGCCATCCCTTTAGTATCTCCACGGCCCAACTGTCATCCTGGGAGGTGTGGCATCTGGAGGTTGTGCACGAATCGGGCATTTGCCACTTGACCGCGTTTTCGGGTTCGAGGAACTTGAAGGTGTGGGTGTGGCTGTATATTCCCTTGGCGATGACGCTGTCGGAAATTCTCGCCATGTGGCAGTCGACGCACGTTGCCTTGCCGGGGTGATTGTTGTGTACTGGCAGTTCGTCGATTTGGTTGTGGCAGCCGTCGCACGCCGAGTCGGTACGCCTCTTCAAATTTCTCTCATCATCCGAGCCGTGGGGCAGGTGGCAGGTGGTGCAGCTCAAGTCCGCCTGAAGATGACCGCTCTGTATGAAACCCTGATACTCCATGTAGGGAGCCCGCTCGGTGCCGTCCGGCCAAAAATCAGCGGTGGTTTTGCCGGGTTGAGGCGTCGCCATCACGAACTGCGCCAACTGTTCGCTGCTCGTCCCGCTGGGAAAGTCGAGGGAGGTCTTCCGGTCCGTCCCGTGGGCGTGACACCTGCCGCAGAGCTTGGCCCTGTAGGCGGGGTCCTTGTCTACCGCTACCCCCGCTGTCTCCTGGCCGTCGGTAACCAGATGTTTTTCATAATCGGTGTGGCAGGCGACGCAGGTAATTCCGGGGGCGGTGTAGGTGTCGGTTTCGGGATCGTAGCCGGTGACATGGCAGCCGATGCAGTTCTTTTCAAGCGTTACGCCGGAAGCCCTCAGTTTTTTAAGCAAGGGGGAGAGTTTTTCCCACCTCTTCTTGCCGATATCCCACGATGCGGGCAGCAGCTCGTGGCCCCTGTCGGTTTTGGTCCAGAGGATCTGGATTTCAAGGGAGCCATAAGCGTATTTGACGTCGTCCTTGGTGAATTTACCCTTCACGAACTTCTTGTAGCCGGGGGTGGAGGAAGAGTAGCTGGCGCCGTAGAAGTTTCTGTCCTTGCCGGGCACCAGCAGGGCGCGGCTGTGGGCGTGGGTGACCCAGAGCGACATCTCCATGTTGTGACACTGGCCGCAGGTTCGTGCGTCCGATTGGCCTATGGAGGACTCTTCGGTAACTCGGGAAACATAACTGAAAGCCACCGTGGCCAAACTTGCAACCAGCAAAATGGCCAGTGGAAATATAATCGCTTTTCGCATTTGTATGACCTTGCCCTCTTAAATAAAAAACGACTGCCCAAAATTGAGACAGCCGTAAAAGTAGGTCGCTTTACTCTTCCAGCACCGCTTGGGCAGCCGCCAAGCGCGCGATCGGTACGCGAAAGGGGCTGCAGGATACGTAGTCCAGCCCGACGCGGTGGAAGAAATGTATAGAGTCGGGGTCGCCGCCGTGTTCGCCGCAAACGCCCACCTTGAGTCCCGGCCTTCCCTTGCGTCCCTTGCTGGTCCCCATCTCCACCAGCTGGCCCACGCCGCTCTGGTCGATCGACTGGAAGGGGTCCTTTGCGTATATCCCCTTCTCCACGTAGGAGGGCAGGAAGGTGCCCGCGTCGTCACGGGAAAAGCCACAGGTCATCTGGGTGAGGTCGTTGGTGCCAAAGCTGAAAAACTCCGCCTCGGCTGCGATCTCGTCGGCGGTGAGCGCAGCCCGGGGGACCTCGATCATCGTGCCGATGAGGAAGTTCAGCTCGGTCAAGCCGCTCTCCTTCTTTACCAGCTCGGCGACCTCAAGGATCAGCGCCTTCTGGTCGGTGAACTCCTCCACGGTGCCCACCAGCGGGACCATTATCTCCGGCTGCGCGTCCACGCCTTCCTGGGTGAGTTCCGCTGTGGCTTCAAGGATGGCGCGGGCCTGCATTCTGGTGACCTGGGGGTAGCTGATGCCAAGGCGACAGCCGCGGTGACCCAGCATCGGGTTCAACTCGTGCAGTTGCTCGATGCGGGCGCGGACATTGTCCACATCCTTGCCCATCGATTGGGCAAGCTCCTCGACCAACGCATCCTCCTGGGGGACGAACTCGTGAAGAGGAGGATCAAGCAGGCGGATTGTCACGGGTAGCCCCGCCATCGCTCTAAGGATGCCCTTGAAGTCTGCGCGCTGGTAGGGGAGCAGTTTGTCAGCGGCGATGGTGCGGTCCTCGTCATTCTCGGCCAAGATCATCTCGCGGATGCATTTGATCCGCTCTTCGCCAAAAAACATGTGCTCTGTACGGCATAGCCCGATCCCGGCGGCTCCAAAGCGGCGAGCCTGCTCGGCGTCCA
>JAUVAU010000101.1 GCA_030591565.1 Deltaproteobacteria bacterium
AACACCTCAGGGAGGTTGAGGGACTCGATGGTGGGAACATCGAAGGGGATGGAGCGCAGGATCAGCGCCAGGGTATTGCGCTGCCTGAAGATATTGACCCTGAACCGGCTGATACCCGGCAGGGAATAGGAGCCATCCCATTCATGGAGCAGGTCCAGATCAACCACCGGCTTTACGTTCTGGAGGATCAGCTTGCACACAGCCACCGTGTCATCGGTGGTCAGGGTCGGGCTCTTGGCCTCCTGGAGCTGACCGTTGACCCTGAGCAGTATGGGTGCGCCGACTTTCAGGTGGATATCGCTGGCATTGGTCTTTGTAGCGATTTCAAGAAGTTTGTGAAAAGTATTTTTATCCATGATTGGCTCCAGTGTCCTGTCAGATAATTGTATGAATAAGGAAATTTACTGCATAAACACATGGGCCGACAAGGGTTAGGTGGCATCCATTTGGATTTGCGTTTATCCTCAGGGCCATGAAACGGGAAAAAGCCACTCAAACCGGCGGCTGGGGCTGCCCCCACGAAGATGAAGGGCTGTGCGCGAAACGGGATGAAGAGTGCGACCCCGGCGCATCCGGCTGCGTGTTGGAAGAGCGCTTTGAAGCCGGGGATGGTGGAATAATGAGAAAGAAAGGGTCGAATGACACGCCCGAAAGATAGCTCCACGCTCACCAGTGTGGTGGACAAGCGCGAGGCGGGGGAGCGCCTTGACCTCTTCATGGTCCATGCGGTAAGTGCGCTTAGCCGCAAGCGCGCCAAAAAGCTGATAGATGCGCGCCTTGTCTCCGTCAATGGCCGGATCGAACCGATGGCCTCGCGAACGATGAAGAGCGGCGACAGGGTAGAGATCAGGATACCCGCGTTAGGCGCAGACATGGGCGCCCCGCCCGAGCTGAGTGTCCTCTACGAGGATGACTTCATGGTCGCCGTGGACAAGGGGCCGGGGCTCGTCTCCGGTCCGACCCGCGATCCCAACAGGGTACACGCGCAAAAGGTGGCCGAGGCGCTGACGGGGCGAAAGCTCACCCTGCTGCACCGCCTCGACCGCGACACCAGCGGCATCCTGCTGCTCGCCTCCGATACCTCGGTCGCAAAGGCGCTGCTGGCCTCATTCAAAAAACGCGAGATTGAAAAGACCTACCTCGCAATAGTCACCGGCAAGACCCCCAGGAACTTTAGCGACGTTTGCCACCTGAAAGAGACGAAGACGGGGCGGGCGATTGTGGTCAAGAGCGGCGGCATGCGCTCAGAGACCGACTTTTCCACGTTGAAGACCATGAACGGTTGCAGCCTGGTCGTGGCGGCCCCGCACACCGGACGGATGCACCAGATCAGGGTGCAGCTGACGAGGCTGGGCTTCCCCATCCTCGGCGACAGCCTGTATGGCGGCGCAGCGAAAATAGTGCTGGAGGGAAAGAGTAAAAATCTGGAGATAACGCGCCAACTGCTCCACGCCTGGAAGATATCTTTCTTCCATCCCGGCCTGGAAAAAGAGATGAAACTGGAATGCCCGCTGCCTGAGGATTTTGGCAAGGCACTAAAAACGCTCTTCGGGCCGGTAAAGATTTAGCACGGTGCACGCCAGCCATTTTTGAAATATCCCGGCAGGGGAAAGCACCTTGCGGTGGCAGCCACAAACAGCTTCCCGACCAGTACTCGTCCAGGTGGTGTCTCGTACGGATCACTCAAAACCGGCTAGAATTTTCCCGATCTCTTCTTCGACTCCGGGTTGCGCACCATCCTCCTCGATCGCAACCATAAGTAACGCTCCCCCCGGCATCGGGTAGGCCAGCAACCCGTAGTTGGATAATCCGAACTCCAGGGAGACGACCGACCCCGAACTCCCGGCCTTTATATCGAATAGACGTGAAAGGACCCCGGCCGCCTTCTCCAGGTCTCCGGAGTTCAGGTATTCGGGCAGGGTGTTGTGTTCAATCTCTCCGAAGTGGGATTGGACAACGGTCCCCAAAACGCCTTGCATTTGTTCTATATGTTCAATCACATGATCCCTATAGTCACCCTAGATTATCGCGTCCCGGACAACGGGCCACACGGACTTTGGGCCGGCGCGGGTGAACTTCTTCCTGTTGACCACCATGCCCACAGCGAGCTCTTTGCCGATCATCATCGCGACCCTGTCGCCACTCGCATGGGTGATCGTCAACATCCTGGTGGAGCCCCACCTGAGGTTTGCGCCAAGCTTGTACGCTTGCTTTATAGTGAACGCCGCCAGCGGCGCTATCTTGTCTCCGCCGCCGCTCTGGGTCACGAACCTGCCATTTCTGTCCAGCACAACCAGCGAATCGACCCACTCAAGGTTACCCAAAAAGACTCTCAACTCTTCCGAGTCGTAGATCCCGTCGAACCGCTCCACCACCTTGTGGATCGCCACCTGGCCCGAGTCTTTGAGCATGACCGACTCCATCACGATCGAGTCCAGCGACACACTGATGGTCGGCTTTGGGCTCAGGTACAGCGAGCGCAACTGCATGTCCGGCTCATCCTCCCAGGCCATGATGTTGATCGCGGCCTCCTCGCCTTCGAGTCCCGGCGCAGTGGCGTCCACCAGATTCCCTTTGTCGAAATACAAGACACCGATCGACCCTTCGGATTTGACGGTCACGGCGCACGTTTTATTGTCGGAAGAGACGAACTGGAGGAAGTAGCCGATGTGTGTGCCGGAAATCGCTATCTTTGATTCCTTGGCCAACGCTTCTGTTATCTCGGCCGCGATCTTCTGGTCGCTTAGCGGCTTGCGAAGGCGCTTCATCCCCCTAAAAGAGGCGAGGTCCAGGTAGGAGTTGGATTCGACGACCGGCATGACTATCACCGCCGGTTGCGCCAGCCTCACCTGTTCGAGCCAAGCCAGCGCGCCGGCATCGGAATTCGCCATATCGGCGACAACCACATCCAGGTGGTACCGCTCCAGAACCTTGAGCGCTTTCTTGGCGTTGTCCACCGACATGACTTCAAAGCGATCATCGTCCGAGACGACCGCCGACATCGCTTCCATTAACCCCGGAGCGAGGTTTTTATCTGATGATACGACTAGGATGGAGGACATCAACTCACCTGAATAGATTAGCGGCACACACGCATGTAACTTCTATCATGTGAGCATGCAGGGGTCGAGATTTTTTGTCTTTCCCCTTGAGCACATTCGGCTGGGGATGGGGAGACCCTGTGGAAACAAAAAAGGGGCCCCCAGCAGTAGCTAGGCCCCTCAGGCTGATGACAAAGGTAGACAATAGGAAACTGGCTGGAAAATCGGCTACTCGTAGCTGTCTGCCTATCTACTTACTCAGCCTGACTGGTCGTTGACAAGCACTGAATTTTATTCGAGAACAAGGAAGGATATAAAAAATGACCGGAGGAATA
>JAUVAU010000027.1 GCA_030591565.1 Deltaproteobacteria bacterium
GAGTCCATCATGTGCGCTATGCCGGTGACCGCTTCGGTTTCCCGGTTGGCGCTCATCAGGTCGTCGCGGGTGATGTTGGAGAGGTTGAATTTTCTCGCCCCTGCCAGGAACTGCTGCAGGCCGCAGGCCAGCTTGTCGGCGTAGCCGTACATGGCTACTGCGCCGAAGGGGATGTTCTTCATCTCATCTTCGCCAACCATGTTCTTGACCGCTTCCCATCCGGCGAAGATCTCTTCGGGATAGGTGCCGATGTCTTTGACCGAGTTGGGCAGCGCATCCCAGCGACCGTTGTACTGCTCGCGGGTCTCGGGCTGGAAGACGCCCTGGATGTTGGAGCCGAGGTAGCCGGGGATCATCGGGGCGCGGCCCATGCACACCAGCTTGGTGTAGGGGGCGCACAGCGCCATCGCCTTGAAGATATGGTCTTCACGGGCAAAGCCGCCGGCCAGCGCCAGGTCGGGCACCTTGACGCCACGATCGTCCAGCAGCTTGAAGTACTCGTAGGTCCTGGCGTGTAGTTCAAGTGAGGGCACACCCCAGTGGTCCATCATGTTCCAGGGGCTCATGCCGGTGCCGCCGCCCGCGCCGTCGATGGTGAGCAGGTCGAGGTTGCAGTCGGCTGCGTAGCGGATCGACATCGCCAGCGCTTCCATTCCATAGGCACCGGTTTTCAGGGATATGCGCTTGTAGCCCATGGAACGCAGACCTTCGACCGAGGACTTGAAAGCTTCTTCAACGGCGTCGCTGCTGGAGAGATCGGTACCACCGAGGCGGCTGTGCCGGGCGAAGGAGGTGATGGCGTGGGACTTGAACGCTGCTTCCACCATGGGATCGTAGGGATCGGGGTCGACCACGTAGCCACGGTCTTTGAGGAACTTGGCGTATTCGATGTCGGTGACCTGAATCTCGCCGCCGATATCCTTGGCTCCCTGGCCCCACTTCAGTTCGATGATGACCTTGTCGCCATATTTGTCGGCGATGTATTGGGCCACGCCGTTGCGGGTGTCTTCCACGTTCATCTGCACGATGATCGCGCCGTGTCCGTCGTAGTAGCGCAGGAAGGTGTCAATGCGGCGGTCAAGCTCGGGGGCCGAGGTGATGCTGCCGTTTGCCATCTTCGATGTTTTGTCAACGCCGACGACATTCTCGCCGACCACGATGGGCATGCCGCAAAGGGCTGCGCCCACTGCGAAGCTGTCCCAGAACTTGGAGGCGATGAAGGTTGAGCCGAGTGCGCCGGTCATCATCGGCACGCGGCATTTGGTTTCAATCTCGTTACCAAAGGAGGTGGAGACATCGACATTGGGGAAGATGCAGTCGTCAGGGTCGTGGGTGAGACCGTCGGCGAGGCCTTCCGAGTCGTAAGCGTAGCCCTGGATGCGCAGCGCGTGGTAGCCAGCGCCCACGGCGGTGATGTTGCTGGAGCCCGCCGTGATGTTGCCGAAGTCTCTCGGGTAGAGGAGTTTTCTTCCCACCAACGAGGAGAGCCATGTTTCGCACTTGCCCTTGCAGTCGCTCATGCACAGCGTGCACAACCCCGACTCGCAGGCGTTACCTCGGTTGACGGTTCCAAGCGCATCGTTCATTTTCGGATACTGGATCATATCGTCCTCCTTTGTGGCAGTTGATTGCCGATATAGTGGCGAATATAAACCTTGGATGGAACAGTGTCGGGGGGCAAGTATTCAGGGGTCAATACAAAAATCACCTAAAGGAAAAGAGGAATCGTGCACGGCAGTTTTGCCGTAAAGGGGTCGTAATTGTGATTTGCATGTGGCAGAATTGCCGAAATGGGCTACAGGTAGTTCCGGGGGTATGGGAGGGGTGATGGGTACCAAGCAGGACAGGAAGCGCAGAGCGATACTTGAAACGCTGAGGGCGAGCAGCCAACCCTTGAGCAGCTCCGACATCAGCGAGGAGCTTTTGGCGCGCGGGATCGAGGCCAGCGAGCGCACGGTGCGCGGCTATATTTCGGAGCTTCGCGGTAATGGACACATCGACACGCTGGGCAGGCGCGGCCATCAGCTCACCGAGAAGGGCGCGGTGGAGCTGGAGGCGGCGACTGCGCTGGAGAGGGTGGGCATCCTCTCGGCCAAGATCGACGAGATGACCTACCGGATGAGCTTCGACCTCGCCACGCGCACCGGCACGGTGGTCATCAACACCAGCTTTGTGGAGCCCGCAGACCTCCTCCATAACGCCGACGACATCTGCAAAGTCTTCGAGAAGGGGTACGCAATGGGGCACCTCATGGGGCTGGTGCCCGAGGGGGAGTTCATCGGACAGACCAGCGTGCCCAAGGGGCTCGTGGGGTTTTGCACCGTCTGCTCCATAACGGTAAACGGCGTGCTGCTGAAGAACGGCATCCCCACCCGGTCCAAATTTGGAGGACTGCTGGAGCTGGTCGGCGGCAAGGCGAGCCGCTTCGTCGAGCTTATAGCCTATGACGGCACCAGCATCGACCCGCTTGAAGTTTTCATCCGTAGCGGAATGACCGACTACCTGGGCGCGATAGGGTCGGGCAATGGCCGCATAGGGGCGAGCTTTCGTGAGATACCCGCTGAATCCAGGCAAAACGTGCTGCTGCTCGCGGACAAACTTGAACGCATCGGGCTGGGCGCGTTCATGGAAGTGGGGCGCTCAGGTATGCCGCTCTATGGAATGCCGGTGGGGGAAGGCCACGCCGGAGCGGTGGTCGTGGGTGGCTTGAACCCGATCTCAATCATTGAGGAGAAGGGGATCAGAGTGTCGTCGCGGGCGTTGTCGGGGTTGATGGAGTATAACGAACTTTTCCATTATTCGGAACTTAGGGAGCGGTTGTTAGAAATGATGTGATCGGCTTCGTCTTTTTCCGCCTAACCGCGTCGCGTAGGGAAGGCGCTCGCCGCTGGGCTGTTGCGCTGGGCGCTTGGCCCTTGAGGGCATTGGATCGGGTTTATAGTATGCGGGGACTGCTCGTCCCCTGCACCCCGAGGTTACTTTCTTCGCGCCAAGAAAGTAACCAAAGACGCGCCCCTTCGAGCACGTGTGCTCGCCTACGGCGATCGTTCGTGTCTAAGGGAGGGTCATGAACTCGGCTCGGCTTGACGCCTCACCTCAGACAGCATGACCCTCAAAGAATCCTCACCCGCTCACTGCACAGCTCGGTGGGGAGTTGAATGTCAAAAACAAAACGCCGAAAGCAAAGGGCAGACCCTCCTTTGTGTTTTGCAACTTAGTTGTTTCTTGCCCCGCTCCCATTTTTTAAAACTCGGCACAGGATTTTTTTGTCAGGCGAGGATAACGCAAGGCGAAAGGGAGGGGACAGTAGCAGCGCTACGGACCTGACCTTGAGGTGAAGTGTTGACGATGCATGGCAGGAAAAGCCGAAGCCGATCTAGCCACCATATCACGCGACAAAACCCGCCAACCGGGTTTTGATGATCTCTTCAGCTTCGCTGACGATCCTTGTTATCAGTTCCTCCACTGTCGGGATGTCGTGTATCAGGCCGATCACCATTCCCGCTGCCCAGATTCCTTCTTCCATGGTTCCGTCGGTCAAAACTTTTTGGCCCCGTGTTCCTGCGACTAGTTCTGCGAGGTCGTTGAAGTCGGTTTCTCCGTCTCGCTCTTCGATCTCCAGTACTTCTTTGGCGATGGTGTTGTTGAAGATGCGGGCGGTGTTTTTGAGTGTGCGAAAGATGAGCGCGGTGTCCAGTTCGGTGGCTTCCACCATCTTTTCTTTCACTTTCTGGTGTACCGGGGCTTCTTTGGTGGCGACGAAGCGTGTTCCCATGTTGATGCCATCCGCGCCCAGCGCCAGGGCGGCGGCCAGTCCGCGTCCATCACCAAATCCGCCTGAGGCTATGATGGGGATCTCAATTTGATCGGCTGCCGCCGGGAGGAGGATGAGGCCGGGGATGTCGTCTTCTCCCGGATGTCCGGCGCACTCAAAACCGTCAATACTTACCGCAGCACAGCCCAGCCGTTGTGCCTTCAATCCGTGGCGCACCGAGGTACATTTGTGGATCACCTTGACTCCGGCCTCTTTGAAGAGAGGCATGAAGGGGGCGGGGCTTCTCCCGGCGGTCTCGACGATCTTGACCCCCTTATCCACCAGGACCTGTGCATATTCCGCATAGGGGACCGGCTTGATGGTGGGCAGGATTGTGATGTTCACGCCGAAAGGCTTGTCGGTTAGTGTATTGCAGCGGTCGATCTCGTCGCCGAGCGCTTGTGGTGTGGGTTGGGTGAGCGCGGTAATTATGCCCAGACCCCCGGCGTTGGAGACCGCCGCCACCAGCTCGGCTCGGCCAACCCATTGCATTCCGCCCTGGATTATGGGGTGTTCTATGTCTAATAGCTTTGTTAGGCGTGTATGCATGTTTTTCTCCAGGTGAATCGGCTTCAGGCGAAAAAGTACAACTGCTAAAAGCAAAGGACTGTCCCCCTAGTCATGCTCGGCGGGGAGTTGAATGTCAAAAACAAAGCGCCGAAAGCAAAGGGCAGACCCTTCTTTGCTTTGTGCAACTTAGTTGTTTCTTGCCTCTTCCCCATTTTTAAAACTCGGCACAGGATTTTTTTGTCAGGCAAGGATAACGCAAGGCGAGAGGGAGGGGACGGCTAGCTCACGCTACGGACCCGACCTTGAGGTGAAGCGTTGACGATGCATGGCGGGAAAAGCCGAAGCCGACCCTGCCACCACTCCCTATTTCGCTGCCACCATACTTTTTCGAACATACCCCGCCTGTATATTCAAGTCAGCCAGCCCGCTTCCAGCGTCAACACCACGCGCGATCACATAGACAAAAAAGAGGTGCTCAACATCGTCTATCGTTGCGATGTTCGGCTCACCCACCGCATGGACCTTGCCCAAAGGGGCCAAAAGGTCGGTGCCCGAGTCCTTTTCGAGGATCATGGTGGGTGTGGCCCAGTTGGAGTCGTCAGCGTAGTCGGCCACTGTGTCGGCGCCGGTGTAGGCGGAGTAGTAGATATCGACATCCTGTGAGAAGTAGAGTCCCTGGCCGTTGAAGAATGGCATGCGCTGCTCGCCGCCGCCATTGACTGTGGCTGGCAGGACGACCTTTGTCCAACTTCCTGAAGGAAACGTCCCGTCGGTCAAGACGTATGCGGACACGTCACCTGCATCCGAGTCGTTGTCGGGATCGGAGTCGGTCCCATCATACTCGTCATCGGTCCAGATCGACCGAATCGTGCCATCGGCAGAGTAGTAAATGTGTGGGTTGCCCTGGGTGCCGTAGATGCCGTCCGGGCCTGTCTTGCCGAAATCGACCAACGTCGAGGGGAATGGTTCTACGCGCGGCGGCGGCGATCCGGCCACGTAGGTCCCCAGCAAGTTGTGCTGGCCCAGCGTGATGTCGGTTGTGTAGACGTCGAACCGGCTCTCGCGGTCAAAGGTGCCGTTGTCGTCATGGTCCACCATCAGCATGTCCAGGTTGTTAGGATCGTCCAGGGCGAATACAATACTCGCCGTCCCATCCCCGTTGCGGCGAAGGCTGATCCCGAAGGGATTTGCAATGGCGTCGTTCTCGTCATCAAACGCCACATAGAACGGCTCCGCATAGCTCCCGTCGGTCTGGCGCTTGAAACCGTAGAACATCGTCGCAGGCGCAAAAAACGGGACTTCGTCAATACCAAATCCCCATAGGTTGGAGTTGTGCAAAAAGGTGGTGCCGTCAAAGCGTCCATCGAAGAAGTCGGGACGCTCGGGCGCGGTGTAGGGGCCTATGGTTGTGTCCAGCCACTCATGGGTGCAGCGCTCTGGCTCCAATCTGTGACCGTCACAGCCCAGGGGGGAGGGGAAGTAAAACATGGCGCTGAAATATATGGGTCCATACTGCACGAAGAGGTACTCGCCATCGGCCGTGATCGATATTCCATCTTCATAGCCCTCGGTGTTGACCAGGCCGGACACTGCCATCGGCTGCCCCCAGCCGTCGGCGACTGATTTTAGCACCAGTGCGGTCTCCGAATGGCTGGCGGTCTCATAACTCACCGTCACAGGATATTCCCCCGTCTGGTCGGGTGTGACGGTGAAGGAGTAGCGCCCATCCCCATGATCGGTAATGCCACCATGGCTCCCCCTGCCAAGGGTTATCGCGGGTGTTGCTCCCGTGACGGGCGCTCCCGAGTTGCCTATGGTCGCCGTCACCGTGAAGGGGTCAAGCCCACCACCGCCGTCGCCACGCTGAAAGTCCAATGCGACGGTGTAGACGGGTTCTACGGTATCTTCCGTGGTGGTTGAAGAGGAACTCCCGCCGCCGCAGCTATTTACGAGCAACGTGAGAACAATAAGAACCTTCAAAAATAGCGATTTCATGGTTGCTTCCTTGAGATGGATTGGTTTTGCTGTATTTTGTTTCGCCTGCTCGCTCACAACCTGCGGCGTAGTGGGGTGCCTAATAATGGTAGCGGCATTGGACGACAATGATGGTACCGTCAGTCACCTTGTAAACCAGTCGATGTTCGCGATCAATGCGGCGAGAGCAGTATTTTGACCAGTTGTGTTTCAACGGCTCCGGGTCGCCAATACCCTCGAAAGGCCGGCGTTTGATATCCTTGATCAGTTTGTTGATTCGCCTGAGTGTTTTATTGTCCGCTTGCTGCCAATACAAGTAGTCTTCCCAACCATTTTCCGCCCAGGATAAGATCATTCTTCAATCAGTCCATGTTGTACTGTTTTTCCACCTTCCACCTCTGCAATCGCCTGATTCAGACGTTCTGCATTTCTGGGGCTAGCCATCAAATAAGCTGTGGCCTCATAGGATTGGAAATCTTCAAGGCTGATCACCACCGCAGGCTTGCCGTTTTGACGGGTAATCAGAACAGGCTTGTGGTCGTCATTTACTTTGTCCAGCGTTCCTGCCAGATGACTTCTAAATGCTGAATAGCTCATCGTATCCATATTGGGATTCTCCTCTCATTGTGCGTGTTATTGTACATGTACGCATTATTGTACGCAAGGGGAGAAATGGGGGGGCGCGCTGGAGCCGCTTGGGCTTGGGCGATGGGCGTTTGGCCTTCGAGGGTCATTGGATCAGCTTGATTGTATGCGGGGGCTACTCGCCCCCTCACTGGACAGCCCGATGGGGAAAGTCCAAAAACAAGTATTACCTCCCCGGAACTCGTGCCCTGTAACCTAACACCTCGTGCCCACATCTACATATTGTGTGAAGTCGAAACCTTAAACCAAGGATAAAAAAAGATGATCGAAATTACTGACAAGGCCGTCGAGATGCTCGCCGAGGCGGTGAGCAAAGAAGGCGATAACCCCCACGTGCGCCTCTACCAAGCAGGCATAGGCTGAGGCGGCCCCTCCTGGGGCATGGCTCTGGACGAGCCCAAAGATGAAGATGAAGTGATGCAGTCAAAGGGTTTTAGACTGCTGGTGGACAAGAAACTGCTGGCGCAAAGTGGCGGGGTCGAGGTGGAGTACCTGACCGGCCCCTTCCGCAAAGGGTTCCAGATCAAGGGTAAAAGCAACGTGCCTTCTGCCTGTTGAGGGAGGACGCTCGCCGCTCGGCTTTTTTTGTTTTGATTGGAGGGCCTCCTTAGGGAGGCCTTTTCTATTATATGCGGGGACTACTCGTCCCCTGCACCCCTCGGAGTTTGGTGGGCCTTCTGACGAAGGCTCCGGCGACCGTGCCGGGTGTTGGCGGTGTTGTTTCGCTCGCCTCTTCGAGGCTTTAGCGACCCAGGAGAGGGTCTTGTCACCCTCCCCTGGACCCCTGGACACCCCACAAGCTGCGCTGATCGTTCATCTCTCCGGGGAGGTCATAAAGCCGCTCGCCTAACGCTCGCTATAAAGTATGACCTCCTGATCCTGCGAGCTGAACTGCTCCGCTTGGACGGGGATGGGTAGGTCAAAAGCATGAGAACGGGTCATGAACTCGGCTTCGCCTCAGACAGAATGACCCTTAATGTATGAAAGGTATGCTATCCAAAATTCCACCTAAACAACTTGCACAAAGCATATCCTGCCTAATAGACTGCTAATAGTGTTCTGACAATTAGCAACCATAAAGAGGGCAAAATGCCTAATGCTGAAAGTGTTCCCGCTATTGATTGGCTAAATTTTATGCAAGAGATGTTTGCCAGTCCCGGCTTTGTTGCTGTTATTTCAGTTTCTTTGACCCTGTTGGCAACAATATTTGTCGATTATATAAGATCATTTAGAGAGAAGAATAAGGAAAGAATTAAACGTGAGATGGCTTTGCGAAGAGATGTATATATTCCGCTTGCCTGTGCTTATGCAGAAGCCCAAGACTTGTTCAGTAGCTTTTTCGAGTCAGATAAAGATAAATATGATCTAAGACTATCACCGGTTGCACGTAACGCATTTGCAGCTACGGAATTGATAGCTGATGAAGCAGTTTTGAAGGCAGTAAATGATGCAACTGAGCAGTTTGCTAAGGGGATATTGCGACTATCTAAAGTAAGGCAAATTATAGTAAGACATGAGGTCGATATTAGCCAAATTGATAAAATGATTGAAAAATTAGTCAAAGAAAGAGATGGCTACTCAAAGTTGATCGATCAGCAGATTGCTGCTGGCATTTTGACAGAAGAAGTGAACAACTCAGTAGGAAAATTAATATCTGAAGTTGATGCGGAAATGAAACCATTGTATGCAGAAGTTGCAGCACTTAGTAGTAAAAGAAATAAGTGACCTCAATGCCATGACGGGGCCAGCACTCATAGCTTTGCGGGAGCATCTTGAAATACCGACCAATCATAAAGCTTTTTTGACGCACCACAGAGCCTCTGAACAGATGTGCAATGAAGACCTTCCAAAGTTTATTGATGACTTGTGGAGCGGTTCTCTTGATGACACTGAAGATGTTGGAGGAACCTAAAACCAATTGATGCCGGGGCGATTAGGGGGGCGGGCCTTTCCATTAGCATTTTGCCTTTGATCTTCTCCCCCACCGAGCTGTGCAGTGAGCGGGCGAGGAGTCTTTGAGGGTCATGTTGTTTGAGGCGAAGCCGAGTTCATGACCCTCCCTCACACGCGAGCGGTCGCCGCAGGCGAGCACACGTGCTCGAAGGGGCGCGTCTTTGTGGTACTTTCTCCGCGCAGAGAAAGTACCCTCGGGGTGCAGGGGGCGAGTAGCCCCCGCATACTATCAAACCAAACCATACAAAACGCCATGCGGCTAGAGCTAACAGCCGAGCGGCGAGCGTCCCTCCCCCCTCGCGGGGGACAAACGTGCTTGACAGTGCTCTCTTTTAGGTGGTATTAGACTCGCTCTTTAGTTGTTAAGACGAAACGAACGCACCGGAGGTAGTAGGTTTTGGCTAATCATAAGTCCTCGATCAAGAAGATCAAACAAGATGAAAAAAAGCGCGTCCGCAATAAGGCTGTGCGTACCCGTTACCGCAACCTGATCAAGGCTGTGCGTCTGGCCGTCGCCGATGGCGAAGCAGAGCGCGCCCAGACCGCCCTGAATATGGCTACCCCCTATCTGCAGCGCGCTGCGGGCAAGGGTGTCATCCATCAGAATAAGGCCGCACGCACCATCTCCAGACTCACCAAGCAGGTGCAGGCGCTACAGGCTTAACTTAAAGCCGCAAGTTTTTCAGTGGATTTAAAAAACCCTGGGATATTGATTCCAGGGTTTTTTTGTTGCCTGAAGTTTGGTGGATTTTCAGCTTCCCCGGCACAGATCCATGACGAATTTTTCCAACACCTCTGCGCCCCCGCCACTCTTCATGTCAAGGTCGGTCCCGAGCATCCTCGCGAATACCCAGTCAAGTTGCGCCTCATCCCATTTGGAGGACTGCCTCATCGCTTTTTTCGCGACGAAGTCGGGCAGGCCGAGGGTCTTGGCAGCCTGACGACCGCCTTTTCCCGCGACCGCTTTGGCTTTCCACAATATCCTGAAGTGGCGGGCTATCATGAAGAGTATCTTTAGCGGCGCTTCCCCCAGCTCCTGTAGTCTGCGCAGGCCGCGCAGCGCCTCTTTGAGGTTGCGGTCACCCACGGCGTCGCAAAAGACGAAGACGCTGTGCCCCTTGGACTCGGCCACCAGTACGCGCACGTCCTCGGCGTCGAGCGAGCCATCCTCCCCGGCGAACGCCTGTAGTTTCAATACCTCGCGCCAGATCAACTGCAGGTCTGAGCCCACACGCAACTCTATCGCCCTTATCACCTCGGGGCCGGGTTTCAGGCCGGCCTCATTGGCGAGCTTTTTTATCCAGCCATGCAGCTGGTTGTCCGGCGGGCGGCTGCACTGCCTGACGTTGGCGGATTTGGAGAGCTTCTTCCACCAGGCGCGGCGTTTGTCCACCGAGGGGACCACGAGGACGACACAGGAGGAGGGATTTGGGTTCTCGGCGTAATCGGTGAGGGTCTCCCACTGATCGACGCTCCACTTGTCCGCGTTTTTGACGATGATGAGGCGGCGCTCGCCCATAAACGGCATGGTGCGGGCGCTGCTGGTGACCCTGGAGGGGGCAGTCTCGGCGGCGTCGAACGCTTCCCGGTTCAAATCTTCAGGCCCCTGGACCTTGCACGCCTCTTCTATCTGCCTCAGTTCCCGGTCGACCAAAAAGGATTCCTCGCCATGTATCAGCTCTACAGGGGAGGCGTTCACTTTCCCGCTTCCCATCTGCCCACGGCGACGCGCCTGAGTATCTCACCGGCCAGATCGTCGGCGAGGAGCTTCAGCGCCCGGTCCTTATTGGCGCGGGTTATGTTCACATCGGTGCCCGAGCCGAACTCGCGCCTGACGCTTATGTTGGCTTGTGTCCAGACAACCACGCCGTCGGAGGTGGTGAGGGTGGCGTCACCGCTGACCTTCAAGAGATACTCGCGTGGATAGCCATCCTCCCGGTACGCCCGCGCGGTCTCGGTGAGTGTGTTGAGCTTCACGTCCAGCCTGGGAGCGGTGGAGTCGGAGCGCGACACTGTTTTTACATCCGAGCGCCCGATGCTCCTCTCGGCCAGGCGCGCGCGAACCATCGCCCCGAATATCGGCTCGCGGCTCCTGTCTTCAACCGAGCCTATCGACACCCTGGCGTCGGTCAGCTCGGAGGAGTCGATGAACCTGTAGCCGCAGCCAGCCGTGGACAACGCCAGCAACGTCGCAAGGATAAGGGCGAGGGGATTGGCTGCGAGTCGACCCATCGTTATTTCACTACTATATTGAGAAGTCTGCCGGGTACGTAGATGACCTTCACGGTCTCGAGTCCTTCCAGGTGGCGGGCGACGTTCTCGTCTGCGCGGGCGATCCGTTCCACCGCGTCCTTGTCGGCGTCGGGGGCGACCTCGATGCGGCCGCGCACCTTGCCCCTGACCTGCACGACGATTGTGATCGAGTCCCTCGCCAGCGCCTTTTCATCGGCGGTGGGCCAGCTCACGTCACGCAGGCGGCTCCTGCACCCCAGCGCCTCCCACATCTCCTCGGCGGCGTGGGGCACCATGGGGGCCAGCAAGGTGAGCAGTAGCTCCACCGCCTCGCGGTAGACAGCCTTGCCGGTTTCGTCTGTAGGCTCAAAGGAGGATAGCTCGTTCACCAGCTCCATCGACGCGGCTATGGCGGTGTTGAAGTGGAAGCGCGCCTCGATGTCGTCAGTCACACGCTTCACCGTCTCATGGGCCTTCCTGCGAAGGTCCCGGGCTTTGCCGTCAAGCTCGCCGCCGCTAAAGGGCTGGGTGTCGGCCAGCCACTCCATGTTGGAGCTGAGGATGCGCCACACACGCTTCAGGAAGCGGTAGGAGCCCTCGACCCCCTCTTCGTTCCACTCCAGATCCTTTTCAGGCGGGGCGGCAAAGAGGCTGAAGAGCCTCGCGGTGTCGGCCCCGTAGTTTTGGATCAGCTCTTCGGGGTCGATGACATTCTTCTTGGACTTGGACATCTTCTCGGTGCGTCCGGCGGTTGCTGTCTTGCCGCACTTGGTGCACTTACCCTCGGCGACCTCCTCGGGGAAGAGCCAGCCATCCTCTACGCACTTCATCGTCTCCTTGCAGACCATCCCCTGGGTGAGCACGTTGGTGAAGGGCTCATCCATGCCGGCCACGTCCAGGTCGCGCAGCACCTTGGTGTAGAAGCGTGAGTACAAGAGATGGAGGACAGCGTGCTCGATGCCGCCGATGTACTGGTCCACCGGCAGCCAGTAGTCCACCCTCGGGCGGTCCAGCATGCCCTTGTCAAAGTCGGAGCAGGAGAAGCGGGCGAAGTACCAGGAGCTCTCCACGAAGGTGTCCATCGTGTCGGTTTCGCGTTTGGCCGCCAAACCGCACTTGGGGCATTTCGTCTTGTAGAAGGAGGGGATATCCGCCAGCGGCAGCACGCGGCCCTCGGGGAACTCCACATCTTCAGGCAGCTCCACCGGCAACTGGTCTTCCGGCACCGGCACGGTCCCGCAAGCCCCGCAGTGGATTACGGGAATCGGCGCACCCCAGTAGCGCTGGCGGCTTATGCCCCAGTCGCGCAGCCGGTAGTTGACCGTCTTCTTGCCAAGGTCCTGCTCGTCCAGATAGTCGGTGATCGCGTCGATGGCATCTTTGTTGGGCATCCCGTCGAACTGGGCCGAGTTCACCAACACGCCGGGTTCCACGTAGGCTTCGGTCATCGTCGTCGCGTCAAGGTCGGAGTCTTCGGGCTTGATGACGACGCGGATGGGCAGGTTATACTTCTCGGCGAACTCAAAGTCGCGCTGGTCGTGGGCGGGCACCGCCATCACCGCGCCGGTGCCGTACTCCATCAGCACGAAGTTGGCCACGTAGATGGGGGCTTTTTCACCGGTGAGCGGATTGGTGACGTAGGCCCCGGTGAAGATGCCCTCCTTCTCATAGTCGTCGGCGGTTCGGCGGATATTGTCCTCCTGGCGGACTTTTTCCACGAATTCCATCACCGCTTCTTCGTGCTCAGTCCCTTCGACCAGCTCGGCCACCAGCGGGTTCTCAGGAGCAAGGCTCATGAAGGTGACGCCGTAGAGGGTGTCGGGTCTGGTGGTGAAGACCTCAATGGCCCCATCGCGCCCCTCAAAGGGGAAGTTGATGGAGGAGCCGTAGCTCTTGCCGATCCAGTTCTGCTGGCTGGTCAGCACGTTTTGCGGCCAGCCCTCCATCTTTTCGGTAGCTTCAAGCAGCTCGTCGGCGTAGTCGGTTATGCGGAAGAACCAGCCCCAGAGGTCTTTCTGTCTCACCGCTTCGCCGCAGCGCCAGCAGAGTCCCGCTTCTACCTGCTCGTTAGCAAGGACGGTGGCGCAGTCGTTGCACCAATTAACCGTTGTCTTCTTGCGGTAGACGAGACCCTCTTCAAGCATCTTCAGAAATAGCCACTGCTCCCACCTGTAGTAGCTGGGGTCGCAGGTGGCGAACTCACGCGACCAGTCATAGCTGAAGCCCATGCGCTTTAGCTGCTTGCGCATGTAGGCGATATTCTCGCGGGTCCACTTGGCGGGGTGAACGCCGCGCTCGATGGCGGCGTTCTCGGCGGGCATTCCAAAGGCGTCCCACCCCATCGGGTGGAGCACGTTGAAGCCGCGCATGTGCTTGTAGCGCGCCACCACGTCGCCGATGGTGTAGTTGCGCACATGGCCCATGTGTATCTTGCCCGAGGGGTAGGGGAACATCTCAAGGACGTAGTATTTGGGCTTGTCGCCCCCTTCAGATACCGCGAAGGTCTCCTCTTCGTTCCACCTCTGCTGCCACTTGAGCTCTATCTCGTTATGGAGGTACTTGGGGTCCATCAACTTGTCTGCCCTCGATGCGGTTGAATTTATGGTGGAAATATCGTCGGGACGGTAGCATAGGCGCGAGTTTTAGACAAGTAAACCGAGTGGTTGACGGGGGGAAAGCGGCGCCTTTTTGTCTGCGCGAATCAGCTGGCGGCGTTGGAGAAGTCGGGGGTCACCGGCTCCAACGGGTTCTCGCAGGGAGCCCCCCTGGCGAACCAGTAGCCCTTGACCTCGTTTTTGCCAAGCGCGATGGCGGTGGCCGAGGTGGTGGCGAACTTGCCCCCCGGCTCGGGATGGACGCACAGCGGGAATGGCTGGCCCGGTGCGCTCTCATGGTCGGAGAGAAACTCCGCCATTGTCTCGGGGTCGGGGGTTCCCGCCTCGATCAGCTTCTCCATCCGCTCCAGCGTCCGCTGTGCCTTTGGGTCGTTTGGATCGCGAAAGCGTGCGTTGGTGATGACATGGGGGCCGGGCTTCAGCTCGTAGGTCACGGTGTCGTCGGCGAGGTGGTCAACCACGAACGCCTTGTCGCCATCCGCCACCAGCAGGGTGTAGGCCTTGCACACCGGCGCTATGGTCTCGGCGAATCTTCGCGCCTCGAAGGCGTCGGGGTGACGTAGCGTTTCCATCACGAGATAGCCGCGTGAGCAGAGCGAGCCCCCGGTTGAGAGGGTGCCCTCGTGGTTCGCCAACCCGGCCAGTAGCCCCGCTTCGTTCACGCCCATCCAGGTGCCTCCGGCGGCGCGGTCCTTTGGGCCGAAGATGCCGGGGGTGGTGGAGAGGTAGCCGGGTGGGTCCCACGGCCTGTCGATCAGTTCATCGCGGTTTGCAAGCAGCAGAACCGGTAACCCATCGAAGACTTTGAAGAAGATATTGAGTGTGCACATAGCGGTCTGGATTCTACCTCAAAAGCGACTCAAGGTAGGTAAAAAAGCATCTACCGGGTCATCAATAGGGAAGTTTTGCCGTGTTTCCGGGGTTTTTTCAACTCCTCCACACAACCCTGTTGATAACCTATTGATAAGCGTGTGGAGAAATCGATAAAAGAGTGTTTTAAAAGGCAAGACTCTAAAGTGATTAAAAATTGTGCAGATAATTAGTGCTTTAATATCAATATGTTAGAGTAATAGCGGGGCTCTGTCCGGTATTCGCCTGTGGGTAGAGGTTCAGTCGGGCAGTTTTCCACTCATACCGAACCTGAAGAGGCTGAAATCGTACCTGAGAGGGTCGGTTTCGTCATATTTTTTCAATGCGGCGGTGATCTCCACTGCGGTTTTCCAGTCAGAGCTTTTTCTGGTTGTCATTCCATAGGTTTTGCCCACCTTGGCCACGTGGGTGTCCAGCGGCACGATCAAGTCGGCGGGGTCCATCGCACCTTGCCAGTAGCCGGGGTCCAACTGGTCTTTTCTGATCATCCAACGCAGAAAGAGGCACATCCTTTTGGCTGCGCCGCCCTTGCCGGGTGATGAGAAGAGGTAGCGAACCGGGTGGCGCGGCGGCAGTTGGCTGCTCGACAGTATGGGGCGAGGGTCGCCGTCCAGGATCGTGTCACAAAACGCGGTGAGCTTCTCGCCGGTGGTACTTGCGCCCGACGAGGTGAAGAGGGCCTTCAGGGTCCCGTGTTTTTCCAACGCCTGCCTTATGAGCCAGAGCAGCAGCGCCAGGTCCGGGGCCTTGTGGAAGCGGTAAAAGAAGCCCTCATACAGGTCGAGCCACTCCCTTGCGTCTGTTTCCAGAATTTTGGTCCTTGGGGTTTTACCCAGCACCGTGAAAATCGCCCCCAGCGTCTTGACGATCTGCTCCACCCGGCCATAGGCGAACCCGGCGGCGATGAGCGCGGCGACCTCTCCTTCATTGGGGTCGGTGAAACCACGGGCGAAGATAAGGGGGTCGGGGTCCAGATTGTCCAGGCGATGGTGCTCGGCGTGGAGGGCTTCCACAAAACTTTTCGGGGGTGGTTTTTTCATCTGAAAATTTTATCAGCTTCACCTGCTGTGGTGGAGTTTAATCTTGACTTACGCAGAACTTACGCATATGCTGCAATCCATGGAAACTGGACCGATTACGCCCAAACAAAAAAAGGTGCTCGACTACATACGCACCTTTACCGATGGCAGCGGCTATTGCCCGAGTCAGAGGGAGATCGCCGACCGCTTTGGCTTCAAGTCGCTTGGGACTGTGCAGAATTACCTGGTTCGCCTGGAGCGCAATGGTTTTCTCAAGCGTCGGTGGAACGCCAAGAGGGCGCTTGAAATGGTGGAGGTCGAGTCGGCTGGAGCCGAGCTGCCCCTGGTGGGAGCGGTGGCGGCGGGCAGGCCGATAGAGGCGATAGAGACCCCGGATGTGGTGGAGGTGCCGCAGTCCATGCTGGGGCGTGGTGAGAATTTCGTCCTCAACGTCGAGGGCGATTCGATGATCGGCGAGGGGATTCTCAACGGCGACCTGATCGTCGTCACAAAGAGGGCTGAGGCGCAAAACGGCCAGACGGTGGTGGCGATAGTGGATGGCGAGGCGACGGTCAAGATTTTTTACAGGGCCGGGGACAAGGTCGAGTTGCGCCCCGCAAACCCTGAGTATGAAACGCTGGTAGTGGACGGGGGTCACGATTTTAGGATCGAAGGAATAGTGGTGGGCGTGATCCGCCACTGTTAAGGAGGGCTTTAGGCGATGTCCAGATTTGAAAAGAGAGCGATTGCGTTGAGGGTGTTGTTGGCCGTGGCCGGGTTCATGGTCGGCTATGTGCTGGGCGTCGGGCGTTGGGCCGGGCAGACGGGGGTGGATACTGGTGCGTATATCTCGGCATCTTACATGGGTGCGCTTGTGCCCGCCTTTGCCTGCGCTGCGATGGTCGGGCTTTGGATAGCGATGGATGTGGGCAGGGGCTACATCGGCAGGTCCAGGCTGGATATTGCTTCGCCCATCTCATTCCTCTTCTCCTTTGTGGCTGGAATGGGCGGCATACGGGCTGCGCTTTGGCTGGTTGTGTAGCTGTTTTCAAGCTGGTTGGCTGGGCTTGTTACGCTGTGTCGGGGGGGCAGTG
This sequence comes from Deltaproteobacteria bacterium, assembly GCA_030591565.1. Classification (GTDB taxonomy): domain Bacteria; phylum Desulfobacterota; class Deferrisomatia; order Deferrisomatales; family BM512; genus JAUVAU01. The sequence continues at coordinate 16,727 of JAUVAU010000027.1, forward strand.
GAGTAGGTGCAGTTTGCGGTTTCTTTGATGGGTTGTCGTGACTGATTGCTTCCAGATCGAGCCAAGCCCAGTTTAACCTGCTTCGATATCCAGTAGTTTTTTCTTGATCTCCACGTTGAGTCCGGTTTTCCATTCGCCGGAGAAGCCGCCGATGCCGCCCGTGGCGACGACCCTGTGGCAGGGGGTTATGAGTATGAGGGGGTTGGAACGGCAGGCTCCGCCAACGGCGCGCGGCGCGGTGGAGAGGGTCTTCGCCAGCTCGCCATAGGTGGTCGTGACGCCGTAGGGTATCTTGCGCATCGCGGCCCAGACCTTTTCCCTGAAGGGTGTCTGGTTGGCTGGTACCCCGAGGGGTAGGTTAAAGGTTGTGGAGCTGCCGGAAAAGTAGTCGTCGATCTGTTTGGCTGCCCGTTTGAGGAGCGCGACGTCGGCCGGACTACCGGACAGCCCGCCACTTTGCCCGACCGTCTGCCCAATAGTCCGGTTGGCAGTCCGGTCGGGTTTGCCTTCCTGTACGTCGTTTCTATCTCCACGAAGAAAAGCGCAGGAGACAAGTTTCCCCGCTGCCGCTTCCAGCCGTAGCTTCCCCACCGGTGTATCCACTATGAGCATTTCGGTTGTCATGCCTCTGATAATAATCCCTTTGAAGATTTGGCTCCACTGAATTTGGTGGTTATTCTGTACTGTGTGGGGTGGTGAACGCGCCCCTGGTATTTTGCAGGTCAATCATTTCGCATCTTTTCGCGAAGTCAGGGAGTTTGTTCCATGTCGGATATAGAAGAAATTTCGGTAGTCACCGATAGTATAGAAGCGCCCCGGCCTTCGGCTTTGCCAGCCGCCGAGGCGGGTTCGACTGCGAGCCAGTCCCCAGACCATTCCATCGACCCGGTCTGCAATATGACCGTGGATGAAGGTGCCCCAAAGGGTGGCGCCGCCGATTACAAGGGGGAGCGTTATTACTTTTGCAATCCCAACTGTAATAAGAAGTTTCGCGCCGACCCCGAGGGCGTGCTGGCCGATTATGTGAAAGCGCTGGAAGGGGGTGGGGAGGAAGAACCCCTTGGCGATGAGGGCAAGGAAGTTGATGCCGACGCCACCAGCGTGTTGCCGTTGACGGGCATGAGCTGCGCCGCCTGCGCCGCAACGATCGAGAAGGTGCTCAAGAGGGAGGCCGGGGTGGCCGAGGCCAACGTCAACTTTGCCGCCTCCAAGGCGTTCGTGCGTTTTGATTCTTCTATTTCCGATAAGGCCAAGCTCAAGGCTGCGGTTGTAAAGGCGGGCTACGGTGTGAGAGATGAGAGCGGCATCCGCACGGTAACGCTCATCGTAGACGATGAGGTGGCCGAAAAGGTCAAGCCCCACTTGGACCACCTCCACGGCGTGGTGGAGGTGAAGATGCAGAGTGCATCCGTGGTCAACGTCACTTATACGTCCGGCCAGGCCCGTGTATCCACCATGTTGGAGACCCTGCGCAAGGGTGGCGTCGAGGCCCGCCTCTCTTCGGGAGCGGAGGCGGAGAAGGGGGAAGAGGATGGCGAGGTCGGCTCCTTCAAGCTCCGTCTCGGTGTCGCTTGGTTTTTCGGCATTCCGCTGCTTGTGGTCGCCATGGGCGAGATGGTCGGGTTGGGGCTGGGGCTTGAGCGCCAGATCGAGGCTTGGGTCCAGCTGGTCCTGACGCTGCCCATAATCGCGGCTGGCTCCAATTTCTACCGCATCGGCATCCCCGCGCTTTTCAGGGGGTCTCCCAACATGGATAGCCTCGTTGCGATTGGTACGGGTACCGCCTTTATCTACAGCGTTTACCAGACGCTGTGGGGGGGTGGATACCTGTATTTTGAGACTGCCGGTATATTGATCGCGTTTATCCTCCTGGGCAAAACCCTTGAGGCCGGGGCCAAGAGCAGGGCAGGGCTGGCGATACGCGCCCTGATGGGGCTCCAGCCCCCCACCGCCAGGCTGGTCCGGGGTGGGGAAGAGCTGGACATTCCTGTGGACGAGGTTGAGGTTGGCGACCTTTTGCGTGTGCGACCGGGTGAGAAGATACCGGTTGATGGCCGGGTCGTGGAGGGTTCGTCGTCGGTGGATGAGTCGATGATAACCGGCGAGCCTATCCCGGTGGAAAAAGGGGTGGACGATGTGGTCGTGGGGGCGACGGTGAACCGCACCGGTAGCTTTGTCTTCGAGGCGACCCACGTGGGGGGCGATACCGCCCTTTCCCGCATCATTTCGCTGGTGGAAGAGGCGCAGGGCTCCAAGGCCCCAATTCAGAATCTTGCCGATCGGGTTTCGGCGGTTTTCGTCCCGGTCGTCATCGCCATAGCCGTAATAGCCTTTGTCGTCTGGGTGGTCGTCACCGGCGATTTTACGATGGCCCTGGGTATTTTTGTCGCTGTGCTGATCGTAGCCTGCCCCTGTGCGCTGGGGTTGGCGACCCCCACGGCGGTGATGGTCGCCTCGGGGTTGGGTGCGCGCATGGGGATTTTGGTCAAGGGCGCCGATGCGCTGCAGGAAATTGGCGAGATCGACACGGTGGTCTTCGATAAGACCGGCACGCTGACGGTGGGAAGCCCCAGGGTGGTGGCTTTGGATCTGGTCGATGGTGAAGATGAGGGGGTGGTATTGGGTCTCGCGGCGTCGGCGGAAGCGGGTTCGGAGCATCCCCTGGCCGAGGCGATAGTCGAGCATGCCAGGGCCAGGGATATAACTATAAAGGCGGTGTCGTCTTTTGAGGCCCACCCCGGCAGGGGTGTCGAGGCGGGGGTGGATGGGCACATCGTACTTTTGGGCACCGTGGATTTTTTCTCCAGCGAAGGGATTGACCCCTCACCGCTGCTTGAAGTGAAGGTCGGCCATGAGCGCAAGGGCCACACCGCGCTATGTGTGGCGGTCGATAACCGGGCCGTGGGTGTAATCGCGGTGGCCGATATCCTGAAGCCGGGCGCGGTCGAGGTGGTAAAGGCCCTGGAAAAGATGGGCATCGCCTCCATCATGCTCACCGGCGACAATGAAATCACTGCAAGGGCGGTCGCGGCTGAGATCGGTATTGAACGGGTGGTCGCCCAGGTCCTCCCCGAGGACAAGGATGGCGAGATACGCCGTCTTATCGAAGGAGGCTCCAAAGTGGCGATGGTCGGTGACGGAATCAACGATGCCCCTGCGCTGGCCAGGGCGGACGTGGGGGTGGCGATAGGTTCGGGGACCGACGTGGCGATCGAGTCGGCTGACGTGGTGCTGGTGCATGACGATGTTACCGATGTGGCGCGTATGGTGGAGCTGTCACGCTACGCCATGATCAAGATAAAGCAGAATCTTTTCTGGGCTTTTTTGTACAACACCATCGGCATTCCGTTGGCTGCGGGTGTCCTCTTTCCCTTCACCGGCTGGCTCTTGCATCCGATGGTTGCGGGGGCCGCGATGGCCCTTTCCAGCGTCTCGGTTGTGACCAATTCCATATCGATGTATAGATTCCGCTCTACCTTAGATTAACAAAGACCCTAAAACAAAAAAGGGGCTGCCTCTTTAAGGCAAGCCCCTTCGTCGGTTTCTTTTTGATGGCTATTCTATTCAGGCGGCCTTTAATGCCTTGAGTGCCTTACGCCAGCCTTCACTGATGAATCTCTTCTCACGATCCATCGCCCATTTTTTCAACGCCATGAACTGTTCGCGGGTGTCGCCCTTGGTGCGCTCCATGATCTCTTCGCGCTCGGTCGCTCTAAGCTGGTTGTCCTCGGGGGTGAAGCCAACCCAGGTGATGAAGTCGCCATCGAAGACCTGATCGGCGGTGATCGAGTCGGCGTCCAACTGCATGCGGGGTGCGAATACGGCGAGCACTTCCCTGTCAAGCTCCAGCGCCCAGCCATTGTCTTCTGCAATTGAGTCGGAGCCGGCGTCAACCGTGGCGCTGCACTCGGGACAATAAAGCTCCACTATGGACACCTGGTCTAGTATCATGTTTCCGAAAAAGATTTCAGCGGTTTTCTGGCCGCAGGCACAAGCCCTTCTATACATCTGGCACATGGTTTTCCTCCTCGTGGGTGTGTAGTGGGTAAAGACTAACCATATTCGTTATCATTGTAAAGGCTTTTGACTGACTTTTTCCCTCAAAGGACCGGTGAAATGGACGCGACCCTGAACGGCATCAAGATAATCGACCTCTCACGACTCTTCCCCGGACCCTACGCAACGGCGATGATGGCCGCGATGGGTGCCGACGTCATCAAGGTGGAGGCCCCCGGCGAGGGTGACTATCTCAGGAGCTTCGAGCCGATGGTTGACGGACAAAGCGCCTTCTTCCTGAACCTTAACGCAAACAAGCGCTCGGTGGTAGTGGACCTGAAAAATGAAGCGGGCAAAAAAGTCGTGATCAAGATGGTCCGCCAGGCCGACGTCGTCATCGAGTCGTTTCGGCCCGGCGTCATGGAACGGCTGGGGCTGGGTTATGGGGAACTGGAGAAGATCAACCCCGCGATCGTCTACTGCGCTATCACCGGGTACGGGTCCAGCGGACCCTTTAGCGACCACCCCGGCCATGACATCAACTATCTGGCGCTCTCGGGACTGCTGTCGCAGAACAGGTCGGAAGATGGCTGGCCGGTGGTCCCCGGTTTCCAGATAGCCGACGTCGGTGGTGGGGCGTTGCATGGGGTGATCGGCATAATGTCGGCGCTTATCGCACGCCAGCAGAGCGGGCGGGGCAGGAAGGTGGAGGTCTCCATGACCGACGCCCTGGCCGGTTGGCTCGTCTACCCCTGGTCCTTCCACCAGGCGGGGATTGAACCCGATTCAATCGGACCATGCCTCTCGGGCCAGTACCCCTGTTACGCCGTCTACAAGACCAAGGATGAAAAGTTTATCGCGCTGGGCGCACTAGAGCCAAAGTTCTGGGCCAACCTCTGCGGTGCGCTGGGCAGAGAGGACCTCCTTGGCTATCAGTTCTCCAAAGGAACCAAGCGGGATTGGATCTTCGACGAGCTGCGCGCCACCTTCGCCGCCAAGGACCGAGACCACTGGGTCGAGACCCTTGGCGATGCCCACTGCTGCGTGACGCCGGTGGTTGAGATCAATGAACTGTCCGGTCATCCCCACTGGGTCGGCGCCGGACTGGTTGACCAGGACGCGCCGGGGATACCGGCACCGGGCGCGCTGGGTAACCCGATCAAATTCCCCGACACGGAAAAAGTCGAACCCGCAGCTCCGCCGTCGCTTGGCGAGCACACCGAAGAAATCCTTCTGGAATTTGGTTACGATACTGAAGAGATAGTGGCGCTGCGGAAAAAAGGTGCGGTGGGGTAGAGAGTTGTTTTTGGACTGACACCGTTGATACCCCCCCCCGCCAGTTCACCTTCATGTCTTAGCCGACCGTAGGTCGTTTCAACTCTTCCCATTGTGAGGTGATTATCTCGCTGAATATTGCTGCGGCTGCTGATTGGCTGCTTTTGGTGCGGCGAACGAGGTAGAAGGAGCGCTCGATGGTCAGCCCTTCGACCTCAATCCCGACCAGATCGCCCCTTTGCAGCTCCCCGCCAACGGCCCATTGGGACAAAAACGCTCCGCCCGAGCCGGAAAGCACGGCAGCTTTTTGCGCTTCGGTGCTTCCCATCTCCGCTCTTACTTTGAGTGCGCCGGGGTCCACGCCCGAATCTTTCAAGGCTTTTTCGACAGTCCTGCCCGTGCCGGAGCCTGCCTCTCTCGTAAAAAGCGGCTGGCTTGCCAGTTGGGCGATGGAGATCTTTCCCTCGCTCGCCCAGGGGTGTTGCGGCGCAACGATCAAGCGGACGACATCATGCCCTATCGGGGTATAGGTGAGCCCCTTTTGCTCGAAGCGGCTTCCCACAATTCCGAGCTCCACTTCTTCGGCGATGACACGGTCAACGGTCTCCCGGCTGTCGCCCTGCACAAGCGACAGGCGCAATTCGGGGTGGGTTTTGAATATTTCAGGGAACGCCAGGGGGAGCATATATGTGCCGGGGATGGTGCTGACGCCCACGCGAAGGGGAATATCCTCCATCAGCCGGAAGCGCTTCATCGCTTGCTGCGCCTCATCCAACAATCTGAGCAACTTGCGGGCATGGGTGCGCAGCTCTTTTCCCGCCTCGGTTAGCGTCACCCCCTTGCGCGAACGTTCGAGCAGGATTATCCCGAGTTCGTCTTCCAATGCCGCCATGTGCTGGCTGACCGTGGGCTGGGAGAGATAGAGGGTCTGCGCCCCGCGGGCAAAGCTCGCCGCATCCGAGACGGCGAGGAAGATTCGGAGTTGGTGAAGTGTCATCGCTATCAATCGTAAATATCTATCGAAGTTATAGAAATATCCAAACTACCTATTGGCCCCGGCGCTGTCAACCGTGTTACTTGTTCTCCATCGTGTTTCTGGACCCGAATTTCAAGGAGGACGTTTTGAAGAAGATCAGCTTGATATTATCGCTCGGATTAGCCCTGGCCATGGCGGGGCAGGCGCTGGCTTCACCCGATTACGGATATATCTCTCCCGATGAGGTGAAAGCGGGTATGGAAGCGGGCGACGAGGTGACAATCGTCGATATTTGCGAGCCCGAGATGTTTGACAACGGCCATATCGAAGGTTCGGTCGGCACGGGCGCCTATCCCGTCAAGTCCGATGGGGACATAGCAAAACTTGCAGAAGTGCTGCCCGGAATTGAAGGGTCAACGGCTCCGGTAGTCATCGTCTGTCCCAAGGGCAAGGGCGGCGCCAAGCGCACCTACGACTACTTCAAGGGCAAGGGAGTAGCAGCGGAGAGGCTCAAGATACTTGAAGGCGGCCTGACTGGCTGGCCCCATGAAAAAGTGACCGACTGACCTGCAGCTAAGCCGGGACTATTTTTTGCAAACCTGATAAAGATACCAAGCAGTGGCGCTACGGTATGCGCCATACAGCTTCGGGCGTATCACTTTGAAAGGGCATTAAGAAAACACCCGCCGCCACTGCCGCCACCGATGGCCGGGGTAGCCTCTGCGTCCGCCGGGGCAGTCTCCACATCCCCCGCGCCAAACACCGAAGAGGGAGAATAACCCACCAGATCAACCGGGAGGGGAAATCCCCGACGTCCGATGTCCCCTTTGCAGCTCCCCACCAACGGCCCATCGGGACAAAAACGCTCCGCCCTAGCCGGAAAGCACGGCAGCTTTTTGAGCCTCGGTACTCCCAAGCGCTGCTCTAACTTTCAGCAAGTTGGGGTCCTCTCCCATTTTAGGGAAGGCGAAAGTCCGTTCCCGCGAACTGTATGCCGGTCGGGTCCGCACTGCGTGGGGGAGAGATGGCGTGGACGCCTCCGCATTGGGGGCAGGCCCCGACAAAGGTGGTCAGCGTGAATTCGGCCCCGCAACCTTGGCAGGCAGAGGTCAGGCCACCCCCAGGAATCGCCTGTACCCGGAGTTGACCGTCGTGGGCGTTGGCAACGAACTCCACCAGCTCCCTGCCTTCAGAAAAAGGACCACCACCACTACCGCAATTTGAACATTCGCCCATCGAGAAACTCCTTTTTTAAATGTTATTTTAATGGCGAAGATATCCGTGGCACGCCCTCATGGATATGACCCATGTCAAAAAGCTGTAAAGTTCATGTGGTGGTGTTAATCGAGAGGGCTGCGAATGGACTATGGAGGGACGCTACGATTCTTCCTTCAGGAGGATGCGCAGCACCACGTTGGCCTGGATATGCGCGGCGACTCCCACGCGGGGGGCCATCAGCCCCATGTTTTCCCGCGCTTCCGTTTCCAGGTCGCCCACTACCACCAGCCGGGGGCCGAGGCGGTGAATTCCCAGCGTCTCGGTGGTCCCGTACCCGGCGACTCCCGAGGCTGCCACCACGATGATGTTCTCCAGCGTGGAGAGGGCGGTCTGCACCAGCATCGCTTTCTGTTCGGCCACGTCGAAGGCTTCACACAGCACTGGCGTGTCCTTGTAAATCACCGGGATATTCTCCGGGGTCAGCCGCGTATTGTGACAGGTCAGCGTGACGTTGGGGTTTATCCTGCGCAGTGTTTGCGAGAGGGCTTCGGTCTTGTCCATGCCGAGCTGGTCGGTGAAGTAATACTGGCGGTTGAGGTTGGAGGGCTCCACCACATCGAAGTCGGCCAGTATCAGCTCACCCACGCCGATCCTCGCCAGCGCCACGGCGATGTGGCTGCCAAGCCCCCCTATGCCTGCGACGCCCACCCTTGAGTGTTTTATTTTCCGGTGAACGCCCGGAGTGTGGCGGGCCGAGAGCAATGCGTCAAACTCCTCGCCGCCTGGTATCTCGCCATGGCGGATCAGCACCGCGTGGTCGCCCTCAATGAGGGTGTGGGCCGGTTTTGCCGGGAAACCATTTACAATCAATACGTCTGCGCCGGGTTTGAACTCGCTGGCGAGTGCGCCGATGGTTGTGCCTATGGTCGCCTCAAGCGGCTTTTCGTTGAGAAAAATTTTCATGTATACGATTTTGGCACCGGTGGGCTTTTGGCGCAAGATACTTGACAGAGTGGTTGTCTGGTAGTTTCATTGGGGTAGTAGTTTAACGGTTGATGTACCAACACCCACACGAAGGAGGCGGTTACATGGCAGTTGCAAGGGTTACCGAGCTTGTCGCGGCGTCATCGGTAGGTTTTGACGATGCAGTTAAGAAGGGTTTTGATCGTGCAGTCAAGACGCTGAGGAATATCACCGGCTTCCATGTTGTGGACTGGAAGGCGAGCGTGATTGACGAGGAGATCCAAGAGTACCGGGTCACCCTCAAGGTCACCTTCCTGCTGGAAGATACCATATAGGCCTGCTGGAAGACGCTGGGAGCTTGTTGAAAAACCCCGGATATCCTCCGATTGATGTTGTCAGGGGCGAAAAATGATCCTCGAAATACTTAATAGGTATGTCTGCGGCCATTTTTCTTCCCTTCCTAATTCTCGAATGATCTTCGTGGCTTCCAGTTTATCGTCGGCTTAGTAAGAGGTTTGTCCGGCATCGGCTAGAATCTCCGGTTTTGCGTTATTCCCCGCTTCGGGAGAGTTTTTCGGAGAGCCTCCTGGTAACAGGGTTATAGCTGGGCGCGCCTGCGGGAGATAGCCGATTTCAATTCGTCGAGGCAGGTGGCGGGCACCCTGAACTTGCCCGATCCTATGCCGATCTCCGGGCCGGATGTGCTGGGGCGGTGAAAGTCCGTTCCTCCCGTCACTATCAGCCCCCGGTCAAGGGCCATGCCGATATACTTTTTGGTATGCTCGATCGAGTGCATGGGGTAGTGTGCTTCCAGGCCGTCCAGACCGAAGCCGAGCAGTTGGTCCAAAATGCTGCCCAGTCGGGTAGGGTACTCGCGGTCTATCACTCCCGGATGTGCGATGACCGCCACTCCTCCCACATCGTGAATTAACTTCATCGCAGGCTCCGGTTCAAGTCGCGGCCTTTCGCAGTAGGCCTTGCCGTCCCTGCCGAGGTAGCGGATGAATGCTTCGCGGATTGAGGGTACGTAACCCTTTCTGGCAAGCACCCTGGCAAGGTGAAGCCTTCCCACCACGGCTCTCTCCCCTGCTTCATCGTAAACATCGCGTGAACTGACGAAGATTCCCAGGTCATTTAGCTTCGCCACCATGGCGGTAAGCCGCTTGCGCCTGCCCTCGGCCAGGTATGCCAGGGCGTCATGGGCCGCAGGTGTCGGACGCTCCATCCCGTAGCCCAGCATGTGTACGTTTAATTCTCCGCATTTGATGGATATTTCAACACCGGCGATAACTTCGACCCCTTTTTCAGCCCCGGCGTCAATTGCTTCCCGATTGCCCGAAATGGTGTCATGGTCGGTAAGCGCGATCGCTTTGACGCCCAAAACACTAGCGCGTTCAACCAGTTTTGCCGGTTCGAGCGAGCCATCCGAGCAGGAGGAGTGAAGGTGGAGGTCGATCATTTCGATTGTTCCTTTCTATTTACGTTATATACCGGTGTAGTGGTAAAGGTGGTGTCAGGTCAAGGGGTGTTGTTAAAAAAACCTATTCTGCGCTTGACTTTAGGAATTACGGCATCTACCATCACCACAATGGGCCGAAACGCCCCCGTAGCTCAGCCGGATAGAGCACAGGATTCCTAATCCTGGTGCCGCAGGTTCGAATCCTGCCGGGGGCACCAGGAGTTGCCATAGATATGATGATACTCGAAGGCACCGTCAGGAGGGGACTTGGATGAACAAGTCAGAACTCATTAAAGCCGTGGCCGAAAAAGGTGGATTGTCGATGAAAGTGGCCAAAGAGGTGGTTCACACCTTTTTCGACGCCCATATCGATGCCATTCTGGAAGATGAGCGTATCGAGATTCGTGGCTTTGGCAGCTTCGTCAACAAAAAGTATGATTCCTACACCGGGAGAAACCCCAAGACCGGTGAAAAGATTCATGTTCCCGAAAAGAAATTGCCCTTCTTCAAGGTCGGCAAGGAGTTGAAGTTCAGGGTCGATCTGGAAGACGACTGATTGCAGCACCCAACTGCCCGGTGACCGATAAACGATTGGTCCCGGCCATTCAAGTGTACCTGTCAAGCGTACCCTAGAAGCAACTCTATACATGTGTGTCGCCGTACCTGGAAAAATCGTATCCATTGACGAATTCGACATGGCGGTCGTTGACTTTGGCGGGACCACGCGCGAAGTCTCCCTCGCCATGGTTGAAGACCCCGCGACAGGGGAATATGTGATCGTTCATGCCGGTTTCGCCCTCCATAAGGTTAACTCCGAGGAGGCCCTGGAAACCATAGAGCTCATGCGGCAGGCCCTTGATGACTCGAACTTTTGACCCTGCCGACGCCCAACTCCAGACCCAAACCCTTCTAGAAAAAATCCAGAGCTATACCGGTCCGCCGATCTCCGTCATGGAGGTGTGCGGCACCCATACCGTCGCAGTGGCCCGCATGGGGCTGCGCCCGCTCCTGCCCCAAGGCGTGAAGCTGATCTCCGGTCCCGGCTGCCCCGTTTGCGTGACCCCGGTGGAGACCTTCGACAAGGCGATATACCTCGTTGAAAAGGGTGTCATCCTCGCTACCTACGGCGACGCTATGCGTGTGCCCGGCACCCGCACCACCCTTGCCGACGCCCGCGCCAACGGTGGCAGGGTGGAGCCGGTCTATTCGGCGCTGGACGCAGTAAAGCTGGCCAAGGCCAATCCTGACGACCAGGTCGTCTTTCTGGGACTGGGCTTCGAGACCACCAGCCCCACGGCGGCCCATGCGATTATGGTTGCCGGTCGTGAAAATTTGGAAAATTTCTCGGTGCTCTGCGCCCACAAGGCGCTATTGCCTGCAATGGAGGCGCTGGTGGCTGACCCGCAGATGGAGATCGGCGCATTCCTCTGCCCGGGGCACGCGACGATGGTCATCGGCTCCGATGTCTACAAGCCTTTTTGCGAGGCCCACCGGCTGCCCTGCGTGGTGACGGGTTTTGAGGCCCAGGATGTGCTGCTGGGGCTGCTCTGGATATTGAGGCAGGCCAAGGAAGGCCGCGCCGAGGTGGAGAATGCCTACCCAAGGGCCGTGGACGCCCAAGGGAACGTTGGCGCGATGAAGATGCTGGCGACTGTGTTTCGCCCTGCGGATGCCCGTTTCAGGGGAATCGGTGTGTTACCCGGCGGCGGTTACGAACTAAAAGAAGAGTTCGCGCACTTCGACGCAGAGACCCGTTTCCTCGCAGGGGTCGAGGTTGAGTCCAGGGAACCCGCTGGCTGCATGTGCGCCGAAGTGCTGCGGGGCAGGATCGAGCCCTCACAGTGCCCTCTCTTCGCCAAAACTTGCACCGCCGAGAATCCCGTCGGGGCCTGCATGGTCAGCTCCGAGGGGGCTTGCGGGGCGCACTATCGCTATAGGGGCGTTTAACCCGATGGATAGAATCACATGGATAGAATAACAAAGTCCCACGGCGGCGGCGGCGCACATATGCGCGCTCTCATCTCGGATATCTTCAAGTCAAAATTCGGCAATCCCGAACTGGACAAGCTGAACGACTTTGCCGCCGTGACGCTACCCACCAACAGGATCGCTCTGTCCACCGACTCCTTCGTGGTCGAGCCCTGGGAGTTCCCCGGCGGCAATATCGGCGACTTGGCTATTTGCGGCACCGTAAACGATGTAGCGATGTCGGGGGCAAAACCCCTCTACCTCACGGCTGGGTTCATCCTGCCCGAGGGTTTCCTTATTTCCGATCTGGAAAAAATAGTCGATGCGATGGCGCTACGCGCCGAGGAGGCGGGGGTGGTGATCGTCTCGGGCGACACTAAGGTCGTAGACCCCGGGTCAGGCCCCTTCATCAACACCGCCGGAGTGGGCGTAATCGAAACCGAACTGGAAATCGCTGGTTCCAGCGCCAAAGACGGCGACGCGGTGATAATAACCGGCCATGTGGGCAGCCACGGCATAGCGGTGCTCTCAAAGCGCGAGTCGATCGGCTTTGGGACCGAAGTATTGAGCGATGTGGCGCCTCTATCCGGCCTCATCGCGGCGTTGGTGGACGATGGACTTGAGCTGCACGTCCTGCGCGATCCCACACGGGGCGGCGTCGCCGAGGCGCTTAATGAAATCGCCTCCCAATCGGGCGTTGAGATTGAAATTGATGATAATCTGATCCCCATGGAGCAGGGTGTTCTGAGCGCCTGTGAGCTGCTGGGATATGACCCCCTCCACATCGCCAACGAGGGCTGCGCCCTTGTGATCCTCCCCGCCGACCAGGCGGAGAGAGCGCTGGAAGTCATGAAAACGCAGCGCTACGGCGTCCATGCCACAATCATCGGCAAGGTGAGCGATGGCGCTCCAAGAGTTACCGCCAAAACCCTCCTGGGCTCCAGGCGGCTTGTGGATTCTCCAAGCGGCGAACTTCTTCCAAGAATCTGTTAAAACATGACCAGTATGGATGGACCAACTCAGGGTAGTGGAGAGCAAAGTGCGGGCAGCACCATCTACTACGGATGGGTGGTCGCCATTACGGGTACGCTCACGGTCTTCGCCTGCCTGGGCATAGGGCGCTTTGCGCTGGGGATGCTGTTGCCCTCCATGGGCGAGTCCCTTGAGCTGAGCTACTCGCGCATGGGTTTCATCAGCACCGCCAACTTCGTCGGCTATCTGGTCGCGGTATTCCTGAGCGGCTGGTTCTCGTCGCGCTTTGGAGCGCGCGCGGTGATCGTCACTGGCCTGGCTATGGTCGCAGCCTCTCTCCTGGCGGTGTCGCGTGCCGATGGCTTCTACTCTGCTTTGATCCCCTTTACCATTACGGGGCTGGGTAGCGGCGCGGCCAATGTGCCGGTCATGGTGCTTGTGGCCCACTGGTTCAAGAAGAGCCTGAGGGGCAGGGCGGCGGGGCTGATGGTTATCGGCAGCGGCTTCGCCATAATCCTCTCGGGGTGGCTGATCCCCAAGATAAACATGTGGGGAGGGGTTGAGGGGTGGCGCACAAGCTGGATGGTGCTGGGCGCTGTCTGCGTGGCGGTGACCCTCGTTGCGCTGGTGTTGTTGCGAAATAACCCCAGAGAGATGGGGCTGGAGCCGATTGGAGAGGATGGAAGCGCGGGTAACGGTGCCGTTTCCGGCAGCAAGCCCAGGGGCACGGGGAAGACGATCCTCCATCTTGGCGCTATTTACTTTATGTTCGGCTACACCTATGTGATCTACGCCACCTTCGTGGTGACGACCCTCGTGCGGGAGAGGGGGCTCTCCGAAGAGGTGGCGGGCACCTTCTGGATGTGGGTCGGGGCGTTCAGCCTCCTGTCCGGTCCGGTTTTCGGCACCCTTAGCGACAAAATAGGGCGACGCTCGGCGCTCATGATAGTCTTCGCCATCCAGATGAGTTCCTATCTGCTGATGTCCACCGACCTGGGCGTGGTGGGGGTATACTTATCGGTGGCGTTGTATGGAAGCGTGGCCTGGTCGATCCCCGCGATAATGGCCGCTGCGGTTGGCGACTATATGGGGCCGGACAAGGCCGCCAAGGCGTTTGGCCTGATCACCCTCTTTTTTGGCGGTGGTCAGGTTATAGGACCGGCGATTGCCGGGATGATAGCTGACTCGCAGGGCGGCTTTTCGGGGGCTTACTTCATGGCGGCGGCCTTTGCGCTGATTGCGATCTTCATGACCAGGGCGTTGCCCTCACAGGCTAAATAGTTGAGAGGATAGTGGACGATGAGCAGAGAGACGGTAGCAGTATTGGGGGCCAGCACCAAGGCTGAGCGCTACTCCAACCGTGCGGTGAAGATGCTTAAAGAGCATGGGCATGACGTGATACCGGTGGCGCCCGCCGGTGGTGAAGTGGAGGGGCTTGAAGCGGTAACCGGTTTGGCGGATATACCGGTAAAGGTGGACACACTCACCGTCTACATAGGCCCGGAGCGCCAGGGCGCGGTGTTGGATTCGATAATTGAGCTGAATCCCTCAAGGGTGATCCTCAACCCCGGCACCGAGTCCGACGCGACCAAGGGCGCGCTGCAAAGCGCCGGTATTCCGTTTCAGGAGGCGTGCACACTGATCCTGCTCTCAACCGGGCAGTTTTGAGGTGCATTTTAATTATTCAGGCAAGAAACGACCATATTTACTACCCCCTAAGTGGTGTACTAACTACTTGTAACCAAAGAGTAAAACATCCATCAATGTGGTAGCGCCACCTGTTTGTTTTTTAGCCAAACTACGGATTTTTTACTCTTGCTAAATTTTTGGCGGGGTGATAGGCTCCTTTCCGTTCAGCGTAGTCACCAAAAAAGTTTCGTATTCATTACGATTTGGGAGGTCAATTATGGGCAGAAACAAGATAACGGTAGTCGGTGGCGGGTTTGTCGGCGCGACTGCGGCTCACTGGGCTGCAGCCAAGGAGCTTGGCGACGTCGTCCTCATGGATATTTTGGAAGGCATGCCTCAGGGCAAAGGGCTTGACCTCTTTGAAGCCAGCCCGATCGAGGGTTTCAACTCCAATGTGATCGGCACCAACGATTACAAGGATACCGCCGGTTCCGACGTCGTCATCATCACCGCAGGGCTGCCCAGAAAACCCGGCATGACCCGTGACGATCTGCTGGCAAAGAACGCCTCCATCGTCACGGCTGTCACCAGGGAAGTCGCCGCCAACTCCCCGGACGCAGTTATCATCGTCGTCTCCAACCCACTTGACGCGATGGCCTACACCGCGCTCAAGGTCTCGGGCTTCCCCAAGGAGAGAGTGGTCGGCATGGCCGGCATCCTCGACACTGCGCGTTTCAGCGCCTTCATCTCCATGGAGACCGGCGTGAGCGTTGAAGACATTCAGGCCGTTGTGCTTGGCGGACACGGCGACACGATGGTGCCCCTGGTACGCTACTGCAGCGTCGGCGGCATACCGCTCACCCATTTTCTCTCCGATGAGAAGATCGAAGAGCTGGTACAGCGCACACGCGCCGGTGGCGCCGAGATCGTCAACCTGCTCAAAACCGGCAGCGCCTTTTTCGCCCCCTCGGCCGCTGCGGTCCAGATGGCTGAAGCGATCCTGCGCGACCAGAAACGCATCCTGC
>JAUVAU010000051.1 GCA_030591565.1 Deltaproteobacteria bacterium
AAGCCATACGGCCTAGTTCAAGGGCTGCGAGTTTCAACGCGTCGGCTGGCCCCACGGCCCTTGAGGCGATGAGTTCAAGCTTTTCTTTGTCCATCGCTTTGACATTTCCACTCATGAGCAATCTGTGTGAGAGGATACCCGATAATTCTCTATCCTCCAGCGGCGCCAGCATCACGGTTTCCATCCGTTCAAGGGGTGGTTGTCCCACGCCGCACATCACGATATTGACCAGCGGCAGCCCCAATACCGTCAATTTCGCCAGGATCGAGAGCTCTTCGACCACCTCGGGGGAGAGGGGGTCGGGGTCGAGCAGGAAAAGGATCGGCCCTCCCCTCCAGAGTCCATCTAGCAGGCCAGCATAAACACCGCGAATGCTTTCAACCACCCCCTGTCCATCGGCGTTAGCCCCGAGGAGCCGGCCGAGTTGATCCATGAACCCATGAGCACCAACTGAAATTGGTGCTTTGAGGGTGAGTATGGGGCGGCCCTTTGCACAAAGGCGCTGGGCAAGGTCGAGCGCAAATGCCTGACGTCCGG
Source organism: Deltaproteobacteria bacterium (assembly GCA_030591565.1). GTDB lineage: Bacteria > Desulfobacterota > Deferrisomatia > Deferrisomatales > BM512 > JAUVAU01. Next base: position 538 of record JAUVAU010000051.1, read on the forward strand.
AATTTGAAGGCCCCTGAATCCAGAGGTTACCGCGCGCGTCCAATACGCCGGTTCCATATTTTCTCAGCGTGCGACGAAGAGAGGTCTCGCGATATAGGGCGGAGTCGTGTTCGGGGGTGAAAGGGTCGCGGTCGAGTCCAAGCTGTTGGTACAAGGCGCCTATTCCAACTCGTTACGCAAAGAGAGCACACGTTGGCTGACATCCCTGAGGGAGGGGTTGATCTCGTATGCCTTCTCGAAAGAGCTTAACGCGCCTTCGAGATCGTTGCTCTCTTGGGCAATCGCTCCCAATTCATAGAGAATCGCGGCGCGGTCCTCGTCGGTGTTGGTGGGTACGCTAAGCGCGAGGCGTAGCGCAGCCTGGGCATCATCGTACTGGGCGGTCTCGCGATAGATCATGGCAATGGAGGTGTAGGCGTTTTTGGCCTTTTCGGTAAAGCGCGCAGCTTTCTGAAACTCCTGGAGGGCGTCTTCGAGCAATCCCATCTCCTTGTATGCCACCCCAAGGTCGTAGTGGGTCTCAAAATCGCTCTCGTCGAGTTTCCCAGCCAAGTTGGACTTGAACTCGTTCACGATATCGTCGATTTCTTCGACCTCTACATCTTCAAACCCGGCAATGTCGCCTGCGGCAGAGAACTCAAGGCTACCCAGTTCCTCCTTGATATCTCTGAAATCTTCGGTATCGAGCAAGGATTTCTCGTCCTCCACGATCATGGAGGCGTCCGGGCTGGTCCAGCCAAGGGTTCCCAGTCTTTCGATAATCCTGGGGTCGGAAGGATCTTTCTCTTGCAGGCGCAACAGGATGGACATCGCTTCGCCCGTCTCGCCATCTCCGATGTAGACATCCGCCTGCATGATGGCCTGGTCGATGTCCATTTCTTCAGAAGCAGAGGTCGCCGCAGATTGCTTCTGCGCCTCATTCCTGAGCTGGTCAAGCGCGCTGGTGGCCTCCTCTTGATCGGGGAACAGCTCCAGAACAGCTTCGTAGCTGCGAAGCGCCTCTGAATCGTCTCCCTTTTCACGTTGGAGCCGTGCGATGCTCAGCTGCTCTTCGAGCCACTGGTCACGATAGCCAAGGCGGTGGCATATGTCACGGAGCATCTGGCGCGCCTTTATTTCATTTGGCGCCAGGGCTACCAGTTCTTTTAGCTTCTGCAGTGCTTTCTCTTCGAGACCATACTTGACGTAGAGCTCAGCTTCCACCAGCCCCTCGCCGATTTCATCAGAGGCTTCACTCTCTTCCACTTCTCCAACCAGGGGTGCTTGGTCGGCCGCCACAAAACCGTCGCGTCCAATGAAATACTCTTCACTGCCTTCGAACACCTCCGGCTCGCCTTTTCCCTTCCCGGCAGGCTTCTCGCCTCCCTGGGGTCCGCCCATGGCGATTATTGCTTCGGCATCATCGGGCACTTTTTCGAGGACCTTCTTGTAGTGATATTCCTCTTTGGCGCTGTCGCCCTTCCTGCCATATACCTTGGCGATCTCTTTATGCCACTGGACCATTTCGTCATCATCACCACGCGCCTGGGCGATGGCCGCCAGTTGCTCAAGGATGAAGAGGTCTTCAGGCGACTCATCCCTGATGCCCAGCGCGACTTTGCGCGCATCGGTGAGGTTGCCGAGTGCGAGATTCGCCCTGATCGACTGTAGCCTCAAGTCTCTGTCGCCGGGCACTGAGGACAAGCCTTGGTGGATAATCGCCAGGGCCTTGTCATCTTCGCCAAGCTCAAGATAGAGGGAGGCAAGCGGTTTCACCAACTCGATGCGCTGCTGTGATTTCTCGTAGAGACCTTCGAGTAATTGGAGTAATTTGCGCAGACGCCCTTCACCCCTGAGTTGATCGGTAATCTTGTCAACCAGAGACTGGAACACCTCAAGATTTTCCTGTTCAAGGTTGATCTCCGCCATAAGCAGCTTGATGGCGATATTGTCAGGGGCCAGCTCTTCCATGCGGGCAAGAAGAGCGTTGGCCTCCTCCATGAACTCTTTTTTAATCAGGAGGTCTACACCGGTTTTAAACGCAGCTATGGCGTCGCCGGTCAGTTTCTGCTGTAGGTACAACTCCCCTATATTCTTGTAAAGTTCGGGGTTGTTCGGGTCAATGCGGAGTCCCTGCTTCCACACGGCAATGGCGCGGGGAATGAAGCCCTGGGAGACGTAGGTGTCGGAGACGCGTCGGCACTCCTCGACCGCCTCATCTTTTCTGCCCATTTTCCCATAGATATCCAGGAGTTTGAGACGCACACGGATATCTTTAGGATCATTGGCGAGAACCTTCTGGTATTCGGACACCGCTTTTTTAAATTGACCCTTCTGGGTAAATTTAACAGCAGCTTTTTCTATCTTTTTTTTATCAATTGCCATTTAAGCTGCTCATTTATTCTTCAATTTGTCTTGCATACGCTTTTTTATCAAGCAGGTCGGTCGTACCAGGATCAGGGTCCAACGTGACCTTCACTATCCAGCCCCCCACATAGGGATCATCGTTGATGACCTCGGGGGAATCTTCCAGGGCGGTGTTGACTTCCTTGACAACACCATTAACGGGGCTGAAAAGTTCGGAGACCGATTTTGACGATTCGATAGTGCCGAATATCTCCCCTGTCTCCACTTTATCACCTTCCTCCGGCAATTCTATGAATACTATATCGCCCAGTTCGTCCTGCGCAAAATCGGTGATGCCGACTGTGGCTACGTCAACTTCAACTTTTACCCAGGTGTGCTCGGGGTGGTATAGAAGATTTTCCGGGTATTTCATAAATCATTCTCCAAATCGGTATTGATTTTTTCAGCCGACAGTCAACCCACCAAGCTCCTTGGAGAGGGTGGTCAGCAGGGAACAACCATCGTCGTCAACCACGACCACATCTTCAAGCCGGACACCAAAACGGCCCGGCAGGTATATCCCCGGTTCGATGGTGAAGACCATGTTCTTTTCCACCAACTGATTGCTTCTTGGGCCGACCACGGGCGCTTCGTGCACGTTAAGTCCCAACCCGTGTCCGGTGCCGTGCCCAAACCGGTTGCCGTAACCTTTGCTTTTTATCTCATTCCGGGCCGCTGCGTCTATTTTCTTCAGCTTTACTCCCGCCTTGACTTGCGATATTGCGGCTTTTTGCGCCGCCAAGACTGTCTGATACACCTCCTGCGCTTCTTTTGATATGTCCCCCACAGATAAAGTTACAGTCTGGTCCGAGCAATAACCGCCCACCTTGACCCCAAAGTCGAAGACGACCAAATCGCCTTCGGTAAACGCATTGTCACTCGGCACCGCATGGGGCAACGCTCCCCGCGCTCCGGCGGCCACGATGGTGTCGAAGGCAAGGGCCTCGGCTCCGAGCTTCAGGGCGTTTAGTCTAAACTCAAGTGCCACTTCCCGTTCGGTATTGCCCGGCCGCACCATCTCCAGCACCGATTTCAGCGATTGCTCGGCGATCCTAGAAGCCCTGGCGATCAGCCCGATCTCCTCAGGGTCCTTCACCATGCGCTGCCGGGAGAGCTTGCCGCCCAGGTTGACAATTTCAATACCTGCCAGCATCCGCTTGAAGCGAAACCACCTGTCGGCGAGGACCGAGGAGGCTTCCATCCCCAGGTAACCGGTCTTTCGATCAAAGAGCAATTGGGCCGCTTTGTTGTCGGGCACCCCAGCCGTAACCAACTCCACCTCCACAACCTCTTCTGCGGCTTGCAGGGTATAGCGCGGATCGGTTACAAAAACAGCGCCGTCTTCAAATACTACCAGGACGCCACTTGACCCGGTGAACCCGGTAAGCCTTCGGATATCGGCCAAATCGGCAACAAGGAGGGCGTCAAGGCCCAATTGAGCTAAAAGCTTTTGCGCCTTTTTAAGCGATCTTACATGATAGCTGTTCTGGGGAGTCATATCTAGAAAAACGTCTGGTTACTTGCTATTAAGGTGATCTAGGAGGCCATCGAAACCTAAAAGATAGGACTCAAGCCCAAACCCGCTCACGGTTCCCACCGCTATGTCGGAGAGGTAGGATATTTTCCTGAATGGCTCGCGAGCGTGGATGTTGGATATGTGGACTTCAACGAAGGGGATGCCCACTCCGGCCAGGCAGTCGCGAAGCGATACTGAGGTATGGGTAAGACCTCCCGGATTTATCAGGATGCCATCGGCTTCCGTTTCCTGGATACGGTCTATTATCGTACCCTCATGGTTGGACTGGAGATGTTCAATTTCAACTGCGGCCTCGTTTGCTCTGGTTACCACCATTGAGACGAGGTCCGAGAGCGACTTCTGGCCGTATACATCGGGCTCGCGGCTACCAAGCAGATTCAGGTTGGGGCCATTTATCAAAAGTATTTTCATCCCGTTGCTCCGGTATTTTTCAGTTTAACTGCTGCTACTTCCCAGTCTAACTGCTACTACTTTAACCGCAATTCAACGTTGCCGCCACCGTCTGATCTGGTCGAGCCAATTGTGCAACTGGAGATCGCTTGGTGGTTCGCCACCCCCCTGCTTTATCAATGTTGCCGAGAGCCTGACGCCCAGCTCGTCACGCACACCTTCAAGCCCGACTGAACTGTCGCCCAGCGTGTCCAGGGCTTTTTGCGCCTCTTCATTCCGGCCAAGATCGACAAGCGCCCTGACCTTCATCAGTTTGGCCCAGGGAGAACCATTCCCTGCGACATGCTTAAATATAACATCTGGACGCTCATGTTCAAGGTAGAACGGCGCCATACACTCATCGCCACTCATTCTCAAAAGCTCCAGTCTTTTTGTGAATTCCTGATCCATGAAACCCTTAAAAGCAAGAAAGGCGGCCCATTATTCAGGCCGCCTTTTTTTACATAATTAAATTACAATTACGTATATTATTGTTAACTGCCACTCGTGATCAGAACAGCGATGGATCCTATTGATTCATCGACATGGTCAGCACCACTGTTGCCAAAATTGTCTATTTCAGTCGAATAAATAGTCAGGTAACAGGTGAAATCGGCAATATTGCCTAAACGTTCGGTTTCATCAATAATGTCCCAATCGACGAGACTGGGCAACGACGGGCTACCAGAGGAATTGCCCTCTATGAGGAAATCCGGATACCAATCCTTCGTATCGATCAGGTTATTGCCAGTTGTTTCATAAACTTCGAGATATACGCGTGTGATCTTCAGGCTCAGTGGATCATCTGCGCTCCCTCCAAGAGGCACGTTGCTTATGGTCAGGGGGTAAGGGTCATCCGGTATCGTATACGTGTCAGGAATAAGGGGATCCGGATCGATGGTCTTTGTGACCTGGATGATGCTACCACCGCTCTCGGTCACAAGCACAGTTACGTACTGGTTGTCATCCAACTGGCCGGAGCCACAACTATTAATAACCAGCAGAATAAGGGCCGCCAATATAACCGCAGTCATTTTGTAAGCGCGATTGAAAGCCATATCGTTTCGCTCCTCGGGCTTATTGGTTAAGCCTGTTTGATTTCGTTTCAACCCGGCAACATTTCGGTTATCAGTTGCTCGACGAGGCCATCATCGACCTCACAACCCCACCTCGCGTCGCCAATTCTCGTGGGCAATACCCACTTTATCTTTCCATCCGCCCGCTTCTTGTCGTGTTTAAGAGCATTTAGTACTTCGCTCTTATCGATTCCATTCAGGTCAAGCGGGTAGTTCCAGTTTCCAATCAGGTTTTCAATTCTTGCTACTGCTTCTGCACCGATCAAATCCAGCCTTTTGGACAACCGGGCTGCGAAAATCATCCCGACGGCAACTGCCTCACCATGGTTGAACCCCGTGAACCCACCGGCGGTCTCAAGGGCATGACCAAAGGTGTGACCAAGGTTCAAGAGTGCGCGTTTCCCCGACTCCTTTTCATCCTCGACAACAACCGAGGCTTTAACCGCCACCGCCTTTTCAACGGCTGTGGCAAGTTTGGCCGGGTCTTTGACCAGCGCAGGTCCATTTTGTTCAAGCAGTTCAAAGAGCTTTTCGTCGGCCAGAATTGCAGCCTTGATTACTTCCGCCAACCCTGAAAGCACCTCTCTGTGAGGCAGCGTTTTCAATGTGTCCAGGTCGGCTATCACTACCTTGGGCTGGTGAAACGCACCAAGTAGATTCTTTCCCTTTCGGTGATCGACTCCCGTTTTGCCCCCAACGCTTGAATCGACCATCGCCAGCAGGGTCGTCGGGAGCTGCACAAAGTCGATGCCGCGCAGATAAGTGGCTGCGGCAAATCCGGCCAGATCACCCACAACGCCGCCGCCCAGGGCAACGACCATGTCGGACCTTTCAAGTCCGGCTTCGACGAGATCATCCCAAACCCTGGTGAGCGTTGTAACGGTTTTACTCCGCTCTCCCGGCTCGAATGATGTCCACCCCAACACTTTGGCGCCCAATGCATCAAGGCCTTCGGCAACCTTTTTGGAGTAGATGTCGCCGACCGTCTTGTCGGTCACGACGAATACCCTGCGCCCTGTGAGATGCTTAGCGGCTTCGCCTATATCTCCCAGCTTCGCAAAAAGGTCTCGCCCGATCAATACTTTGTAGGGCTTGTCCGGCAGCATGACAGGAACCGTTCTAATCTTGCCCACTCTCATTTTTCCTCTTCATACATGAGCACGATACGGTCGGCAACTTCCTCGGGTGCAATCCCGGCGGTATCGACCTGTCTGGCTATTGAGTCGTAGAGCACCTTCCTGTTGAGGAAAATTTCTTTTAGCCTTTCCTCACCCTCTCCAGCCAGGGGACGGGTGTCGCCATCCCTTGAGATACGCTTTAGTATCTCTTCCCACGGGGCGCTTAAGTTCACCACAAATATTCTTTCAAGCAATTTGCGGTTTTCTTCTCTTACGAGCACCCCGCCACCAGTCGCCAAAACCATGTTGATACGGGTCAACGCGCTCACAAGCGCCCTGCTCTCCAGCTCCCTGAAATGCTTTTCACCAAATTTTTCAAAGATCTCGGAAACCGGGCAACCGGCTTCACTTTCAATCAACTCATCCAGATCAATGGCTTCCCAACCCAACTTGGCGGCGATCAGCTTCGCCACAGTCGTCTTTCCAGTCGCCATAAACCCGGTCAATATCAGATTCGGCTCCACCTGCCACTCAAACTTTCCAGGTATGCATCCAGGTTGCGCTTCATCTCCGCAACGCTGTCACCACCGGTTTTTTCCTTCAAAGCCTTGGCAAGTTCAACTGCCAGCATCGCCTCACCTACAACCGAGGCGGCGGGAACGGCGCAAACATCGCTTCGTTCCTTGGACGCCGAGCTGGGTCTACCTGTTGCCAAGTCAACCGTTTTCAGCGGCCTCATCAGTGTCGGTATCGGCTTCATCGCAGCCCTCACCCACAGAGGCTCGCCATTGGTGATGCCTCCTTCAAGCCCGCCGGCACGGTTGGTTTTCCTGCTGACATTTCCAGTCAACGCGTTACCCGCTTCCGACGGAAATATCTCGTCGTGGACCTTGGAGCCTGGAAGTTTCGCGACCGCGAACCCTATCCCGAACTCAATCGCCTTTATCGCCGGAATGGACAAGATAGCCTGTCCTATCCTTCCCTCAAGACGGGTCGCCCACTGTACATGGGAACCCAATCCGACCGGAAGTCCCGTAGCGAAACAGACGAAACTGCCACCAAGCGTGTCACCACTGCTTTTGGCTTTGTCTATAAGAGCGATGGCGGCTTTTTCAGCGTCGGCGTCAGCCATTCGCAAGGCGGAATCCTCGGCGATGGCCGCTAGCGCTTCCCAATCGTCATTCCATCCAGCACTGACGCCGCCCAACGTATCAACAAAGGAGCCTATTCGAATATCAAAGAACTCTAAAAGTATTTTTGCAACCGCCCCGGCGGCTACTCTTGATGCCGTTTCCCTAGCGCTGGATCTCTCCAGCACATCACGGGCGTCGCTTAGTGAGTACTTCAACGCTCCGGGCAGATCGGCGTGACCAGGCCGGACATTGGTGAGCGGCTCGATCGATCCCGCATATGACGGATCGGCCGACATCCCCTCAGTCCAGTTTTTCCAATCCTTGTTGTGGATGACCATCGCCAACGGAGCACCGGTGGTCCTACCCCACCTGACCCCACCAACGAACTCGACCGTGTCGGTCTCAATAGCCATCCGACCACCGCGCCCATAACCACCTTGTCTACGGGCGAGGTCTTTATTGATCTTCTCAGCCGTCAACCCAAGCCCTGAGGGCAGCCCTTCGATTATGATCGTCAGCTGCGGTCCGTGGGACTCACCGGCAGTATGAATACATATCACTTTTACAAAGAACTCGATCCATCGTCAAACCTTACGATCTTCGGAGTGATGAAAATGATCATCTCTGTTTTATCGATCTTCTTGTCCTGGGACTGGAACATCCAGCCAAGGAATGGAATCTTATGAAACCAGGGTATGTTGGCCTCGGTGTAGCTCTGGGTATCGGTGATGATTCCACCAATCACTGCGGTCTCGCCATCACGCACCAGAACCTCAGTCTCCGCCACTCTGGTCTCCTTGGCCGGCGTCGATGAATCGATGGCGAAGAAGGTCGTCGAGGGGGCATCCTTCTTGATTTGAATACTCAGCAGTATCGAATTATCCGAGGTCACATGTGGCGTAACGTTCAGCTCAAGCAGATAATCGATTGAGGATGTCTCAATTTTTTCATCAGTGGCAGTGGTAAACGGTATGGAGATACCTTGACTGATGGTTGCCTTTTTATTGTCGAGGGTAGTGATCCTGGGAGAGGAAACCACCCTGCCCTTACCCGTGCTCTCCAAAGCGGACAACCGCAGGTCGAGGCTGAAGATATCCTTGATGTGCCCAAGGTTCAGCGCCAGCGCAGCGCCGGCTCCTCCACCCGAACCCGCCGTAGACGGCAGGTTGACGGCATAGTTGCTGGTCCCGCCGGTGTCGCCGGAAAGGCCAATTGAGTTGGGGAACGACGCGCCGGTGGCATTGCCGGTGGCAGCACTGGCAGTGTAATCGGCACCCCACTGAACCCCGAGATCCTTGGAGTAGGTGGTTGAAACCTCAACCACGCGGGCTTCAATCAGCACCTGTGGCGTGGGAGTGTCCAGGCGCACCACCAGTTCGCGAGCGATTTCCACAATTTCGGGAAGGTCACGAATCAAGATGGTATTTGTGCGCTCGTCTACCGAAACACTACCCCGCTCTGAAAGTACGCTTTCAACCTTGGAACTCACGTCTTGGGCGTCGGCGTAATTTACCGGGAAGATATCGCTGACAAGAGGCGTCTTTTCTTCACGCTCCTTTTCGATGGCTTCCATATCTTTGCGGACTTTGTCGCGTTCGGCGTCGAGACGCTCCGAGGAAACGATCCGCATGATGTTCCCTTCAACATCATTGCCAAGCCCTTTAGCCTTGAGAATTACCGAGAGAGCCTGATCCCAGGGAACATCGACCAATCTGACAGTCACCTTGCCGGTGACTTCGCTACCAGTAACTATGTTGTAGCCTGACACTTCACCGATAATGCGCAGAACGTTTCTGATGTCCGCATCGACAAAGTCCATCGAAATGGGCTGTCCAGTGTACTTGCCGGGGGTGAAACCCATCTGGGGCACAGCGCCTTCGATGGTCACGACGGAACCCGCATCCGCCGAACCGCCAGCCATCACGGGTGCCTGACCACCGACCAGCACCAACTTTTCGGTCGGTTCGGGCGCAGCCTCTTCAACACTGTCGGAGCCGCCGTCAAACGCAATTACCAGCATTCCGTCCGAGGGCTCAACGCTAAAGGGGGCCGCCTGCTTGAGATCGATCACTACCCTGACATCCATACCGCGCTGGTAAGCAGCCACGAGTTTGACCGGGCCGTTAAAAGCCGAAGTGTCGAGCGCCCGCTGGAACTTCTTGGGCAGCACGGTGTTCTTGACATCCAGCACAACGCGAGTGTCAGTGGCTTCAGTAACCTGATTATCCGCAGCAGCCGACAATGTCAACTCAACGAAGCTGCGATCGGCGTCTTGGCGAAAACCGAAATCAGAAATCTCACCGCCGCCGCTGGCCTGCGCCGCCATAACTATCGGAGCGACTTCAACACCCTTGACCTGTGCCACGAGGCTGGTGCCGGAAGTCACCCTGAAACCATTTTCCGTCTTGACCAGCGTGTAGCCGGAGAAAACACTCGCATCGCGGGCATGAATCACTGCCCTTGCCGATTCGCCGGCGGATCTAATGGCTATCATTGAGATGGGTCCGGTCTCAAAGCTTTCAACCCGGTCCATTTCTCCAGCGAAGACCTTGTTGAAATCCACAACAAGCCGCTCGCCTCCCGAAAGCAGGAATCCTGCCAATTCGGAGGGGACCGCACCCAACTCAAAATCAACGCCTTCCTCACTGAGCACCACGACATGGCCGGAAACCGCCGCCTTAACGGTTGGCTTCGCCACGGCTTTTGCGCTGGAGCTTATCAGGAGGGCGAAACCGCCAACCTTGTCACTCAGCACGACCTTCGCAGGAGCAGCCAAAGTGACCTTGATAGCGCTATCACCGCCCATCTTGACAAACTCGACCGACTCGACAACTCCGTCCCCCACATCAACCCTTTGGCCAAGACCAACAAAGGCCGAATTGTCAACCTTTACGGTGGCGACGCCGGATTTTTCGTCAATGGTCAAGCTCGTGATGGTCTGCCCAGTGGCCGTAAAACCAAGGCTGACGCCACGAAGGTCGGCGGCGATGCTCATGCCGTTGATCTTGATGGGGTCAAGTTGGGCAACACTCTCTACGGGTCGCACCTTTGCGCTGGACTCAGCTGGTTCAGCCGTCGAACATCCTGTTGAAAAAAGGAGCGCCGCCGTGACAACTGCAGCAGTAGCTACACGAAACGGCCCGCAGTTTTTGCGAATCATCAGTTTTTCCCATCGCCTCGCGGTCATGGGGTCACCTCATTTTCATTCTTATGCAGAGTTAAGGTGCTTGTATCAACTATTACCTCGCCAAGAACGTCGACAGTGCGGGCTTCCACCAACACCGCATCCTTGGTTATTCTCGTAACGCGGCCACCCTGGTCGCCGATATGCGTGCCAGGCCTGACCGTATAACCCTTACCGGCCGGGTCTTCGATAATTGCCTCGGGCCGCTTGACCTCAGACCAGAGTATTCCCACAAGCTTGAGTTCCTGAAGCGTATAACGTTCAAGAGGCGTCCTGGGAGTTCTTATCTTCCGCCCCAGCTTGTCCTTCTTTCTTCTTTTCTTCTTTTTTTCTTCCATCTTGATAAAGGGACGGAACGGATTGCGCACAGTCTTGGGATTGAAAGTTATCTTTATCTGATCGGGGCCATCGTCAAGCCCTTGTCCCGCGGCTAGCATCGGCAACGAGGGAACAGTCGGCGCTTTGAACGCCTCTTTTGCGACCTTCTGCACGGGCTTTTTGCCGGCCTTACCGGGCGCCTTGTCACCGCACGCGGTGAGAAAGACGAGGGCGACGGCCACAGCGGCCACAGGCCACCAAAACCAACCATTGCCCGTTTTCACTCCTCTACGGGTGCCCATTTATTTCTTTCCCTTTTTTTTAGATTTCTTTGATCTTTTCTTTTTCTTGCCTTTTTTCTCAACCTTCTTTGGCCGCTCTTCAGCCGAAAGATATTTAAAAGTAGTGGCCGTAAACTCAGCTTTCAGCTTCGGATCTCCAGTATTACCGTAGGCAAGGGTGCTTACGGTAATGTTTTCCACAGTCACGATGCGGGGCAACCTGGCAATTTTTTCAAAGAATCTGGCAAGATCGTAGAAACCCCCATGCTCCTCCATCTGCAATGGTATCTCCGCATAGAAGTAGTTGGGGGGCACCGGCTCGACCTTCAACGGCTGGAACAACACAGGGGTAAGCCCCGTATCCGCCGCCAAGTCGCTTACGGTTTTGAGAAGGCCGGCGATCTCCTTTTTGGAGGGCAGACGTTTGAGCGCCTGCTGCAAGCGGTTGTCCATCTCCTTGACTGCCTGCTTAACATCTTCCAGATTGGCGGCAATCGCCTGCTTTTCCCTTATCTCCTCGCCAAGCTTCGCACTCTGAACCTTGAGCTTTCCAATCTGCCCGGACAGCGGCCTCTGGGAGATGAAAAAATAGGCCACGCCAACGATTACGGCCAACAACACCCAGATTATGGCTTTCTTGTGGGGCGCCCACCTCATATAGACGTCGATACCGGCAGCCATGATTAACCTGCTTTCCCGTCGCCCTGTGGCTCTACCATTCCAGGCAAGACCACAACGGCTTCAAGCGTGAAGTTCTGCAACGTGACACCGGCCTTATTGATTATGCTGGTTTTAATCAACTCAACGTTCTTGAAGGTACGGTCTGCATCAAGACGCTTCATGAACGAGGAGATCGTCTGCTGATCAATGGCGAAACCATCAATGGCAAGCTTGCCCCGCTTGTCCGTCACCCTTTCGATCCAGATATTCTTGGGGCACAGATCAGCGAGCGCCCTGAATGTGATCGCAGGGCCACGCTGCTTGAGTTCAAGGCCAACGACCACGGTAACCTTCTCGGCCAGGTCCCGGAGTTTCTCCTTGTAGCCCTCGACCTCTTTTATCTTGGCCTCCAGCTTTGAGATGTTGGTCTCTTGGGTCTTAATGCGTTTTTTCACGCTAGCGACCCGCGAAGTCATGGTCATGTGCATGCCAGCTACTACGACAAGCAGAAAGATCACGTAGCATATGAAGAGCACCACGTGCTTGCGGACGTTTTCTTTGCGCTTTTCAACGCGTACCGGCAGCAGGTTGATGCGGATCATCGTTCATCCGTCCTTCTGAGCGCCAGACCGGCCGCCACTGCGGCGACGGGGCCCATGGCCTCCAGGTAGTCGGGGTCGAAATCCTTGGGCGAAATGCCCAGGCCCTTGAAAGCATGTAAAATTTGAGTGGGAATCCCCAAGCGTTCCTCAACTGCCATCGCCAGACCGGGAACCATGCAACCGCCCCCGGCAAGAAAGACCCCCTGGAATTCCTCTTCGGAGGTGGTGGCGCTATAGAAGTCGAGCGAGCGCTGAATCTCCAGCACCACATTGTCGGTCACGCCGGAGAGAATGTTCGAAACCTCTTCGGCGCTCGCCTGGTCCGAAGATCCGCCCAGCTTGAGTATCTCTGCCTCCTCATAGCTGAGGCCAAGCTCTTTCTGTATCTCTTCGGTAAAGGTGGAACCGCCCATGGTTATGTCGCGAGTGAATGCCGACACGCCATTTTTGAGGATATTGATATTTATGATGCCCGCGCCGATATCAATCAGCACCGTGGGCTTGTCGATTTTTTCAGGGTAGCAGACTTCAAAAAGGTTCTCCGCCGCGAAGGAGTCGACATCGACGACCATGGCGGACAATCCCGCCTCGGCTATGACAGCCGTGTAATCGCTGATGATGTCTTTTTTGACTGCGACCAGGAGCACCTCCATCTGCCCTTCCTCCTGGGGAAGAGGGCCGAGAATCTGGAAGTCGATGTTGACCTCGTCGATCTCGAATGGAATATACTGCTCGGCCTCCCACTGTATCTGCTCTTCAAGTTCCTCTTCCGTCATGAGCGGCAGGGGAATCTTTTTGACAATCAGGGAGTGGCCCGCCACTGAAGTCGCAACGTTCTTGGCTTTGATCTTCAGATTGGCAAAGAGGTTCCGGATGGATTCCGCAACGATGCTCGAATCCATGATGACGCCATCAACGATGGCCTCAGGGGGCAGTTGCGCTACGCCAAAATTCTTCAAGTCGTAACGCTTCTTTTGATGTTTGAGCTCGACTACTTTAATGGAGTGGCTACCAATGTCGAGTCCAATCAAACTCTTTGGCTTGATAAACGCCATGCGGTTCTCCCGTGCGTACGAGGCGTTATCTACTTGACAGTACTTTCCCGATGTAATTCACATCTATTCGGGCAAAGGTTAGAGTATTTTTTTAAAAATGTCAAGGCATCCGCCTATAATTCCTCAACTATCCTTATTGCAGCTTCTTTTAAAACATGAAATAAGGCACTCTATTCAAAAAGATCAATTACATCTTGCCTTACTCTTCTTCTTCCAATACTGGCGCTAAAGATGAAACAGTCTCTCCATCTTCCAGCTCAAATAGTTTAACGCCCTGGGTGTTTCGTCCTATTATCGAAACATCGGACATACGCATCCTGATCAACTTGCCGCTCTTGGCGATCAGGATAACCTGATCATCCTCTTCGACAGCCAAGACACCCACCACCGGGCCGTTACGCTCGCTGGTCTTGATGGTTATGATCCCCTTGCCGCCGCGCCCCTGAACCCTGTACTGGTCAAAAGCGGTGCGTTTGCCAAACCCACGCGCGGTAACGGTCAGGAGCGTGGCCCCCTGGCGCGCAATGTCCATCGCCACGACGCCGTCACCATCGCCAAGCTCGATCCCCTTGACCCCGCGACTGGTCCTGCCCGTCTGGCGCACGTCCGTTTCGGGAAATCTTATCGCAAGCCCCGTGCTGGTACTCAAGATAATCTCACGCTCGCCATCGGTCATCCGGGTGGATATCAGCTCATCGCCCTCATCCAGCCCTATCGCGTAGATGCCACTGGTGCGACGCGGACGCGAGAACGCCATCAGATCGGTCTTCTTCACTATCCCCTTGCGAGTCGTCATGAACACGTAGTTGTCTTCGACAAACTCGCGCACCGGCATATAGGTGGAGACCGTCTCACCCTTTTCAAGCGGCAGCAGGTTCACAATGGCCTTGCCGCGCGCAGCCGCCCCCGCCTGGGGTAACCGGTGAACTTTTAGCCAGTAGACCTTGCCGTTTGTCGTAAAGAACAGGATGTAAGAATGGGTGGACGCCGTGAAGAGGTGCTCCACGAAATCCTCATCCTTCGTCGTCATTCCCATGCGCCCCTTGCCGCCACGGCGCTGACTGCGATAGAGCGACACAGGGTTCCTCTTGATGTAGCCCGCGTGGGATATGGTGACAACCATCTCCTCTTCGGTTATCAGGTCCTCTATCGTCAGCTCTTCCACTTCCTGGATGATCTCGGTGCGACGCTCGTCGCCATACTTCTCTCTTATCTCCACAAAGTCGGCCACCAGCAGGTCCATTATCTTTCGGTCGCTCGACAGGATCGATTCAAGCTCTTCGATGAGCGCCAGCACCTCGCGGTACTCGGTCATTATCTTTTCGCGCTCAAGACCGGTGAGCCTGTGCAGCCTCAGATCCAGTATCGCCTTGGCCTGGTCTTCACTGAGGCTGAACTTCAACATCAACCCATCGCGGGCATCCGCTGGAGAGGGCGAGCGCCGGATCAGCTCGATCACCGCGTCCAGATTATCAAGCGCGATCTTGAACCCTTCCAGAATGTGCGCCCTGGCCTTGGCCTTGGCGAGCTGGAACTGGGTCTTTCTCACCGTCACGTCGCGGCGATAAGCTATGAAGTGGGTGAGCGCCTCCTTGATGTTGAGAACCTTGGGCTGTCCTTCCACAATCGCCAGCAGGTTCACGCCAAAGGTCGTCTCCAGGCGGGTGTGTTTGAAGAGCTGGTTGAGCACGACCCTGTTTTCCTCGCCCCTCTTAAGCTCAAGCACGATACGCATGCCATCGCGGTCGGACTCATCGCGCAGGTCGCTGAGCCCCTCGATCTTCTTTTCCTTGACCAGCCGGGCGATCTCTTCAACCACCCTGGCTTTGTTGACCGTATAGGGAAGCTCGGTGATGATGATCGACTCGCGGTTGGTGCGCTTGTTCGTCTCGACCAGGGCGCGGGCGCGCATCTTCACCGAACCCTTGCCGGTGGTGAACGCATCGTAGATGCCCTTTGTTCCGTAAATATAACCGGCGGTGGGAAAGTCCGGGCCGGGCAGCACGGTCATCAACTCGGCGATACTCGCATCAGGGGTTTCCACCAGCATCATCAGCGCATCACAAAGCTCGGAGAGGTTGTGCGGGGGGATATTGGTGGACATGCCCACCGCGATGCCCGAGCTGCCATTGGCGAGTAGATTTGGAAAGCGGCAGGGGAGCACCTCGGGCTCTTCCATCGAGCCATCGTAGGTGGGCTGGAAGTCCACCGTGTTCATGTCTATGTCGGCCAGAAGCTCTCCGGCCAACTTCTCCATGCGCACCTCGGTGTAACGCATCGCCGCCGCCCTGTCGCCGTCGATGGAGCCGAAGTTGCCCTGGCCCTGTACGAGCGGGTAACGAAGGCTAAAGTCCTGCGCCATCCTCACCAGCGTGTCGTACACTGCCGAGTCGCCGTGGGGGTGGTATTTGCCGATGACGTCACCGACCACACGCGCCGACTTCTTGTAGGGCTTGTCCCACCTGTTGGTCAGGTCATGCATCGCAAAGAGCACGCGCCGGTGGACGGGTTTGAGGCCATCTCGAACGTCGGGCAGGGCGCGCCCGAT
>JAUVAU010000071.1 GCA_030591565.1 Deltaproteobacteria bacterium
GGAAGATAGACAGGGTTGACGAGCTGTTGACCCTGGAAGGTTTGAGGATTATTTACGGAATGAATCAGGCTGTTGACAAAGATAGGCAGTAGGAAAATGGCTGGAAAATCGGCTACTCGTAGCTGTCTGCCTATCTACTTACTCAGCCTGACGAAGTAAATCGGAGAAAAGGCAGGGTTTGTCAGCGATCTGAAATGAATAAAGAATAGTTTTAGGCTTGAGTTCCCCCTGCGGGCCAAATGCCCGCCATGAAAGGAGTGGAGATGAAGCGGTTTGAAGTTGATAAGGTCCGTAACGTGGCTCTTATCGGACACGGCGGCAGCGGCAAAACCAGTTTTGCCGAAGCCATGTTGTACGTAGCCGGTGCCTCCAAGAGGTTTGGTAAGATCGATGATGACACCTCGATCCTGAACTTTGAGCCGGAGGAAAAAGGCCACAAGCTGACCATCTCCACAAGCATTGCCAGCTTTGAGTATGCCAAGCACAAGGTCACCCTTCTCGACACCCCCGGGTACGACGTATTCCTCTATGACGGCACATCCAGTTTGATGGCCGCAGAGGCCGCAGTATTGGTGGCAAGCGGCGAGGCGGACGGCATCAAGTTCGAGGCGGTCAAGATGTGGAACCGCTGCGAGGAGCTGGGCCTTCCCCGTGCTGTTCTGGTAACCAAGCTGGACAAGGAGAACACCGATTTTAACGCGGTTCTCGACAAAATGACCGACGAGCTTGGAGTGTCGTTGGTGCCGCTCCAGCTTCCCCTGGGCAGAGAGCTGGATTTCAAAGGCTACATAGACCTGCTGAAGATGAAGGCCGTCACCTTCTCCGACGAGTCGGGCAAGAGCGCGGTGGGCGATATCCCAGGCGATATGGCCGACGCCGCCCAGGCGGCGCGCGACGCGATGATTGAAAATCTGGTCGAGACCGATGACGCCCTGATGGAGAAGTTCTTTGAGGGCGAAGAGATCAGCGACGAGGAACTGAATACCGCGCTGCGCGCCGGCATGGTTTCCGGCCAATTCGTGCCGGTGGTGGTGGGCTGCGGCACAAAGGCCATAGGCGCGGGCGCGCTCCTGGACCTGGTGGTCGCGGCGTTCCCTTCCCCGACCGACCGCGCGCCGGTGTTGGCGAATGACGGTGAAGTGGAGTTGACTGCGGATGAGTCCGGCCCCTTGGCGGTGCTGGTCTTCAAGACCATTTCCGACCCCTTCGCGGGCAGGCTCAACCTCATGAGGGTCTTTAGCGGCAAGCTCAGTGTGGACGCAAGTTATTGGAACGCCACCAAAGAGACCGAGGATCGCTTCGGGAATATGGGCTCGCTCATGGGCAAGGAGTTGGACCCTGTGTCCGAAGTCGGCCCCGGCGATATCTTCGCGGTGCCCAAACTGAAATCAACCAACTCCGGCGATACATTCAGCGATAAGAAAAATCCCCTGACGATACCCATTGAAGCGCCGCCCACGCCGCTCATCACCTTTGCTGCGTATCCCAAGTCCAAGGGCGACGAGGAGAAGCTGGGACAGGGAATCAAGAAGATGCAGGATGAGGACCCGACCCTGCGCATCGGGCGTGAACCCCAGACGCTGGAGCTGCTGATAAGCTGCATGGGCCGTCTGCACATTGACATCGTGACCGAGCGCATGAAGCGCAAGTACAGTGCCGAAGTCGCTCTTCGTACACCAAAAATTCCCTATCGTGAGACGCTCAAAGGCTCCACCAAGGTGCAGGGACGCCACAAGAAGCAGTCGGGCGGACGCGGCCAGTTCGCGGACACCTGGATCGAAATCAAGCCCCGCAAGCGTGGCGAAGGTTTCGCCTTCGTCAACAAGATCGTCGGCGGCTCAATCCCCCGCCAGTACATCCCCGCAGTTGAGGCTGGTATCAAGGAGCGCATGGAAAAAGGTGTGCTTGCCGGGTACCCGATGGTTGACGTGGAGGTGATCCTCTATGATGGCAAGTACCATGATGTCGACTCCTCCGAGATGGCGTTCAAGATAGCCGGGTCCGTCGGCTTCAAAGCCGGTTCGGTGCAGTGCAAGCCCGTGCTGCTTGAGCCGATCCACAGTGTCACCATCACCGTGCCGGATACTTATCTCGGCGACGTAATCGGCGACCTCAACTCCCGCAGGGGCAGGGTGCTGGGCATGGACCCCGGCACCAGCGTCCAGGTAGTCAAGGCGAACGTGCCGCTCTCCGAGATGCAGGAATATGCGCCCGATCTGCGCTCCATGACCTCGGGTCGTGGTGTCTTCTCGATGGAGTTCGACCATTATGAAGAGGTGCCCGGACAGTTGGCTGAAAAGATTATCGCCGAAGCGCAGACGGATGACGACGAGGAGTAGAGACCAGCTGTGGATGAACGAAAAGACGAGCTGATCCTTGAGTCAGTTTTGGACGAAAATGAGCTGGAGGATGTCACCGAGGATATGTGGGATGATATGCCGCGCGCCAAAGGTGCGCCCATGTCGAACACCGCAAAGGGTGGCGATGGGGGGACTGGAGATGCAGAGGGGGCTGTTGGCAAGGCAACGGGCAAACAAGCCTCGCCCCCTCCTGCTCCTCCTCCCAAATCCTCTTGGCTCAGTATCTTGGTCTGGTCTTTTGTCATAATCCTTCTGCTTGGGTTCAACGCCCTTCAGATAATGGGGATCGTAATGCACGATTCTCTTGAGGGGCGGCGTGACACCGGTGGCGTCAAAGAGGTGTTCGCCGGCGTCAATGCGGCAGGTAGCGTTGCGCCTTTGCAGCTGCCCGCTAATGGCGTTGACCTTCCCGTGAAGCAGGATTCCCCCAAGGCGACCCCGGAACCCAAAGAGGCACCCCAAGTCAAAGAGTCGCCTCAGGTCAAAGAGCAGCCAAAGACCAATCCACCCGCCAAGGTGGCTGAAAAGAAGGTTGCCGCGCTTGCAGCGGGCACCCATGTTGTGGCCGTCGGGGTGTTCAGGAGTCAGCGCCATGTGACGGAGATCTCCCGGCAGCTGACCGAAATGGGTTTCCCTGTCCTCACCGAGGAAGCACGCAAAAAGGGAGAGGGCTTTGTCCTGCGTTTTGGGTCCACCCAAAAGACAAAGATCGCGAGCGCGGTAAAATTGCTCAAGGGTGATGGTTACATAATCCATGAAGGAGACAAGGGGCCCGAGCTCTTTTTTCATTTCGATGACAAGGCTCAAACAGCCAAGGCCCTTGTCGGCGAAACGGGCGCAAAGGCCAGGGTGGACAGTGTCGAGGGCAAGCTGCCCCTGTGGAAAGTATACGCAGGCCCCATGGACAAGAGCAGTGCCCAAAAGGCGGTAAAGAAGATTAAAGGCGCCGGGCTGGACTGCTTTCTGCTGAAGTACAAGAGATGAACAGCGAAATTCCGCTTCCCGACGCCATAAGAAAAGGGGTTGATCCGTCAGCGCCCAGGAACTTCAGGATCATGCTGGCCAAGGGGGGGCTGCCCATCGGGGCGTCCGACCGCCTGGGGGTGCTGACCATACTGGTCAACGACCCGGACGATGGTGTCAAGGTTGCCGCCATCGGGGCATGGCGAGAGCTTGACGGGGCCTTCCTGATGAAAGCTTTAATGGACAGCCAGCTTCATCATAAGGTTCTTGACTCGCTGACCGTCTTCCACGCCGATAGCCACGATCTTGTAAAGCTGGTGCTGGCGCATCCCAACCTCGGCGGTGACACGATCAGTCGCTTTGCCACAGCAGATGATCCCGACCTTCTGGACGCCCTGGCAAGCAACCAGCGCGCACTGACCAAGAGCCCTGAGGCGGCGAAGCCCCTGGTGGACAACGAGGCGCTTGAACCGGCGATCAAGGCGCGCATCGCGTCTCTTCTCGGTGTGGAGATAGTCGATGAAGCCGTCGTAGCTGCCCAGGAGGAAGAGGCGGCAACGCAGGCTGCGGCGAAGGAGGCAACGACGAGCGACGCCACCCGGTCGCAGGATGCTGCGTTTGATCCTGAAGGACTCTTTGAGGAGTTTGAGGAGTTCAAGGATATCTACGATATTGAGTTGCCTGAAGACCTTCCCGATGAACTGACCAAGGACAACATCGAGGAGGGGATGGTGGAGGGAGACTCCGGCAACGTCTACCAGCTGGTCCAGACCCTCACCATCGCAGAAAAGATTAAACTTGCGACGCTCGGCTCGAAGGCGGCGCGCAAGCTGCTCTCAAAGGATACCAACAGGTTGGTGGTAATCGCAGTCATCCGCAGCCCCAAGATCCGCGATGATGAAGTAGCCGTGATGGCGCAGGATAAGATGATCTCCGAAGAGGTGCTGAGCTTTATCTTCACCCGCAAGGACTGGATGAAGAATTATCCAATCAAGCTGAGCCTGTGCCAGAACCCCAAGACACCGCTGCCCAAAGCCCTGCGGCTCCTTGATACTCTTCAGCTGAGGGATTTAAAGACGTTATCCAAGAGCAAGAATGTGTCGCAGGTCATCGCGACCACGGCGCTGAGGCATGTGATGCGCAGAAGCAGGAATTAGCCTGATTTAAAACGAATGAAGCCGTGAGGTGCCCGATGGCAAAAATTAATTCACTAAATATCAGCAAGAAAAAAAGCATCAAAAAGACGCCGGTACAAAAGGTGGAGATCACTCTGGAGGGGTTGGCTGGTGATGCCCATTCTGGAGATTGGCACCGCATGATAAGTCTCCTCGCCCTCGAATCGGTGGATAAGATGAGGGCGGCGGGGCTCAACGTCGGACCCGGTGATTTCGCTGAAAACATAACCACCGAAGGGGTTGACCTCTTGGCGCTGCCGCTGGGCACCAGGGTCAGGCTTGGTCAGGATGTTATCGTCGAGATAACACAGCACGGCAAGGAGTGCCATGACCGGTGCGCGATCTACCATGAGGCGGGTGATTGCGTCATGCCCAAAGAGGGGGTCTTCGCCAAAGTGGAGAAGGTCGGCGAGCTTAAAACAGGTGACATCATTGAGGTGCTCGCTTGACTTCAATCTCTGGGAAATGGCGTGTCGGAATACTGACCCTCTCGGACAAGGGCGCTAAAGGCGAGAGGACCGACGAGTCCGGACCTCTCGTCGCCTCCATGCTCGACCCTGAAAAATATGAGATCGTAGCGACTGAAATTGTGGCCGATGAGGTGGATACGATAGTCTCTAAATTATGCGCCTGGGTCGATGGTGAGCAGGTGCAACTAATTGTAACCACTGGGGGAACAGGCGTTAGTCCGAGGGACGTTACACCGGAGGCGACGCTGAAGGTGATCGACTATACGATACCGGGAATGGCTGAAGCGATGCGTGCCGAGAGTATGAAAAAAACGCCCCACGCGATGCTCTCCAGAGCGATTGTCGGGGTGCGCGCCAGCTCTCTGATAATCAACCTTCCGGGAAGCCCCAGGGGTGCGAGGGAGAACCTGGAGGTGCTGCTCCCGGCCCTTGGTCACGGCCTGCTGAAGATCGCAGGCGATCCTTCCGACTGCGGCTCCCTGTAGTAGGCCAGGGGACGCCTTACTTTCTCTTCCCGTCCACAATCGCAACCAGTTCAAGAAAGCGGGCCACCGCTTCGGCTCCCATGAAGATATCTTCCAGATGCATCTTCTCATCAGGCCCGTGCGCCCGATCATCGGGGCGGCCAAAACCCATCAGGACCACGGGCGCGCCCAATTTATTGGCAAAGGTCTCCACGACCGGTATTGAGCCACCTTCACGAATCATCACCGGAGCTTTTCCCCAGGCGGTTTCCAACGCTTCTTTGGCGCTCTCCACATAAATCCCGTCGGTGGGCAAAAGCACAGGCTTCGCGCCGTGCAATCGCACGACCTCCATCGTCAAACCCGGTGGCAGCAGGTTTTTCAGCCGCGCCTCTATCAGGGTGGCGATCTTGTCAGGGTCCTGGCCCGAGACGAGGCGGCAGGAGAGCTTGGCGCCCGCCTTTGCGGGGAGGACGGTCTTTGCGCCCTTACCACTGTAGCCCGAATAGAGGCCGTTGATGTCGAGGGTGGGCCGCGCCCACATCCGCTCAAGGGTGGTGTAGCCGGTCTCGCCAAAGAGGGTTTCAACGCCCAGCTCCCTGGCGAGGCCTTCTGCGTCATGACCCAGCGCTGCCCACTCGTCGCGCTCCCACTGTTCGAGGGGGATCACGTCTGCATAGAAACCGGGGATGTTGACCCTGCCGCTGTCATCCACCAGCTGTCCGAGTATTTTTGTGAGCGCATTTGCCGGGTTTTGAACCGCGCCCCCAAAGGAACCCGAGTGCAGGTCGCGGTTGGGGCCGGTGATTCCGACCTCAAGATAGCAGAGGCCGCGCAAGCCGTAGGTAAGCGCCGGTTGCCCCCCGCCGTATTGGGCGGTGTCGCTTATGATTACCGCGTCGGCGCTTAGCAGCTCCATATTCGCATCGATGAAGGAGTCCAGGTTGTCGCTGCCCGACTCCTCCTCACCCTCGATCAACATAACCAGATTGACCGGCAGCTTGCCTCGCGCCTTCAAATGCGCCCGCGCCGCCATGATGTGGCAGAAGAGCTGTCCCTTGTCGTCGGTTGCCCCGCGTGCGTGGATTTTCCCGTCAATGACGACCGGTGCGAAGGGCTCGGTCTTCCAGCCATCGGCCATTTTGGCGGGCTGGACGTCGTAGTGGCCGTAGAGGAGCAGGGTGGGCAATGTGTCGGATTCGATCCGTTTCGCCACCACGGCGGGATGACCGCCGGTCTGCTCCACCGACGTCTGGAACCCGTCAGCCTTCAGGAGTTCGGCAAGATAGTGGGCGCAGCGGTTTACATCTTCCGCGTGCGCAGGTTCGGCGCTGATGGAGGGGATCGACAAGAATTCAACCAGCTGCGCGAGCGCCCGGTCGCGGTCTTCTTCGAGGTGCTTGATGATATCGTTCATGGTGTGTCCGTTATCAGTTTAGTCGTCAGGTAGCTGGCTGTTATGTGCCTGTTTTTATGTGGAAACGTCGGCGACATTGATCTTCAATGCAGAAACCGCATCCCTGGGATCGATGATTACCATCAGCCCCCGTTTGCCTCCGTTTATACCAATCGCTTCAAAGGCGGGAATGGACTCATGCATCCAGAGACCCAGCCGCTTTTTGGTGCCGAAGGGGCTGATGCCGCCAACGAGGTAGCCGGTCAACTTCTGGGCTTCCTCCTCGGTCGCCAGCTGCGCTGATTTGACCCCGGCTTCGCGGGATAGTTTTTTTAGGGAAAGCTCCAGGTGCCCGGGCATCAGGCAGAGTACGAAACGTTTGTCGGAGAGTGAAACGACAAGGGTCTTGACCATCGCTTCCAGCGGCCAGTCGAGCGCCTCGGCGGCGAACTCGGCCCCCTTCACCTTGTGGTCATATTCACGGCACTCGAAGGAAATTTTATGCTGCTTCAAAAAGCGCATCGCCTGGGTGACCGACATGGCTGATCCTCCCGGCGCTAGTTAGTTTCGCAGCGCTTGAAGCGGCGCGGGGATGCGCCCGCCACGTCTGATGAAGCCGACGCAGGGGGTGGGGTTGAGCGGCATCACCGGGGCTTCTCCCAGCAGTCCGCCAAAATGCACTCTGTCGCCCGCTTTTTTGCCGGGGGCGGGGATTATGCGCACGGCTGTGGTCTTCCGGTTGGCGACTCCGATCGCCATCTCGTCGGCTATTATCGCCGCCAGAGTCTCTGCCGGGGTGTCACCGGGGACCGCTACCATATCCAGCCCGACGGAACACACTGCGGTCATCGCTTCCAGTTTGTCGATGGTTATCGCGCCCTGCTCAACGGCGCGTATCATCGCCGCGTCCTCGCTGACAGGGATGAAAGCGCCGGAAAGCCCGCCGACCGATGAGGAGGCGAAGACGCCGCCCTTTTTCACCGCGTCATTTAGCATCATCAGCGCTGCGGTGGTGCCGTGCGCTCCCGCCATGCCCAGCCCCATCGTCTCAAGACACTGGGCCACCGAGTCGCCCTCGGCGGGGGTGGGCGCCAGCGAGAGGTCCAGAACGCCAAGCTCGGCGCCCAGCAGCTCGGCCATTCGCCTTCCCACCAGCTCGCCTGCGCGGGTAATTTTAAAGGCGGTCTTCTTGATTACATCGGCCACCTCGCCCAGAGAGGCTTCCGGTCCCAGCTTCTCCAGGGCCCGCCTGACGGCTCCGGGGCCGGATACGCCGACCAGCACGCTCGTCTCCGGTTCGCATGGTCCGTAGAACGCCCCGGCCATAAAGGGGTTGTCGTCAACCGGGTTGGCGAAGACCACGAGCTTGGCGCAGCCGAGGCCATCCTGCGCAGCGGTCAACTCGGCGGTTGCCTTTATCGCCTTGCCCATCTCAAGACAGGCGTCGATGTTGATGCCGGTGGCGGTCGAAGCCAGACAGACCGAGGCGCAAAGTCTCTCGGTCGAGCTTAGAACGCAGGGCAGTGCGGCCAGCAGCGCCTTGTCCACCCTGGTCGCTCCCTTTTGGACCATTGCGGTATAGCCGCCGACGAAATTCACCCCGACCTCTGCTGCGGCCCTGTCGATGGCGTGGGCCACTTCCAGGAAGTGATCGGGATTGGTGAAGGGGCCGACAAGCCCAAGGGGAGTGAGGCTGAGCCGGGTGTTGACTATGGGGAGGCCCAGATTGGTTTCGATCTTCCTGGCGCTCTCGGCCAGCTTGCCGGCATTGGCGATGATTTTGTCGCTGATCTTGTCGGCGCACCGCTTCGGGTCGGGGTCGGAGCAGTCCCACAGCGATATGCCGAGGGTAACGGTGCGTATGTCCAGATGCTCGTGGGCGATCATGCCCACCGTTTCGAGGATCTCCTCGCTGGTGAACTCCATCTGCTAGTCCCGCCAGAGTTGCAGGCCGGTGGGCTCGTCGTAGCCACGCTCAAGGGTCGCGCCCTTGTATTCTTCGATGATGAACTCGCACGCAAAGATCGTTGAGCCGGTTACCAGATGTCCGCCAA
>JAUVAU010000015.1 GCA_030591565.1 Deltaproteobacteria bacterium
AAACCCCGGATATCCTCCGATTGACGTTGTCAGGGGCGAAAAATGATCCTCGAAATACTTTTCGGTATGCCTGCGGTCATTTTTCTTCCCTTCCTAGCCCTCGAATGATCTTCGGGGCTTCCAGTTTATCGTCGGCTTGGTTGGAGGTTTGTCCAATATCGGCTAAAATTTCTGGTTTAGCCCTGTTTAGCCCTGTTTAGTGTTACCCCCCCGCTTCGGGAGAATTTTTCGTCAGAGCCTCCTACTTGTTACCAGCGTATGCATGTCGCTGCTGCAGTAGCGCCCGCACCGAAGGAGTCGAGGAGCAGCAGATCTCCCTTCTTGATCCTACCCTCACCAAGCGCCTCGGCCAAAGCGATGGGGATGGATGCCGCAGAGGTATTGCCATATCTGTCAACATTGACGAATACATTTTCCTCAGCAATGCCAAGGCGTTTGCCCACAGCCTTGATGATCCTGAGGTTGGCCTGATGTGGCACGAAGAGGTCCACATCCTCGGGCTTCAAGCCTGCATTTTCCAACGCTACTTCGGCCCTTTCCTGAAGCGTCCTGACCGCTGTCTTGAACACATCGCTCCCCTCCATCTTGATGAAGTGGAGTCGATCCTTTACGCTTTCCTCGCTGGCGGGGTTGATGCAGCCGCCACCCGGCATGTAGAGCGAAGGCCAGGTGGCGCCATCGGCGCTCAAGGACCAGGAGAGTATCCCCCGCTCCTCATCCTCGCTTGGGCCCACAACCACCGCGCCCGCTCCGTCGCCAAAAAGCACGCAGGTGGAGCGATCTTCCCAATCGACGATGCGACTCAACAGCTCGGCCCCGATCACAAGCGCGTAATCGTAGGTGGAGCAGCGTATGAAATGGTCGGCGACAGAGAGCGAGTAGAGAAACCCGCTGCAAGCTGCGGTGGTGTCCATCGCCATCTGCCCGCTTGTCCCCAGCTTGTGCTGCACTATGGTCGAGACGGCGGGGAATTGGTAATCGGCGGTGGCGGTGCCCGTTATGATCATATCAAGCTGGTCGGGTGTAATTCCTGCCATAGCAAGCGCCTTTTGGGCGGCTTTCAGGCAGTAATCGCTAAGGGCCTCACCGGGCTCGGCGATATGTCTTTGGCGGATGCCGGTACGCTCGATTATCCACGCGTCATTGGTGTCCACCAGTTTTGACAGGTCATCATTGGTCATGACCCTTTCCGGGACAGCCGAACCCACTCCCAGTATCGCAGTGCGTCGTAGCGTCGGCAGCATCAGGGTTTCTTCTCGATTTCCGGATCGTCGCCACGATGAATTATCTTGTCCTTGAGCTGGCTCCAGAACCGCTTGTCCTTCTTCGTGGCCCACTGGTGCGCCTCGGTGCTGGCCTCAAGAATCTGCATCATCTTCAGATTCACACGCTTCTCGGCGAAATCAACCCCCCCCTTTATGGCGTTGACTATCGCCTTGGCGTTGGAGGAGCCGTGGCAGATTATGCTTGCGCCATTGATGCCCAGCAGCGGCGCGCCGCCCACTTCACGGTAGTCGGTGCGCTGCTTCAACGCCTTAAAGGCACCGCGCGCAAAGATGTAGCCGAGCTTGCGCAGCCAGTTGGCCTGTAGCTCATCTTTTAGAATCTGCGACATCGCCTTGGCCAGCCCCTCGGAGGTCTTGAGGACGACGTTGCCGGTAAAGCCATCGGTGGCGACTACGTCAACCGAGCCGGTGAAAAGGTCGCGTCCCTCGACATACCCTATGTAGTTGATGGACTCGATCTCGGAGAGCATCTGGTGCGCCTTGCGTGTCAAATCCGTGCCCTTACCCGGCTCATGTCCGTTGGAGAGGATACCGACCCTTGGCTTGGGTATATCAAGTATCTGATGGGCAAACACCTCGCCCATGACTGCGAACTGGACCAGATTTATCGGCTGGCAATCCACATTGGCGCCCACATCCATCACCACGGTCCTGCCCCCTGCCAAGTTGGGCAACATCGTCGAGAACGCAGGGCGCTCGACGCCGGGCAAAAGACGCAGGACCATCATGGACTTCGCCATGAAAGCCCCTGAATTCCCGGCACTTACAGCCACACTTGCGCCACCGGACTTCACCAGCTCAAGCGCCACACGCATGGACGAGTCCTTCTTGCGCCGAAGCGCAACCGAAGGGCTGTCATCCATCTCTACCGATTGGGAAGCGTGGCGAATGGAGATGGGTACGCCTTCGAGCTTGTGGCGACCCACATGTTCCTGGATTACGTCGCGGTCACCCACGAGTATGACATGTATGCCGAATTCGCGGGCGGCCTCAACAGCACCATCCACTACAACACCGGGGGCGTGGTCGCCCCCCATGGCGTCAACAGCTACGCGCATCGGAATCGTCCGCTAGATTATTCTTCAAATTCCTCTTTGATAGCGATGACTTCTCGTCCCTTATAGGTACCGCATACCGCGCAGGCATGGTGGGGGCGTTTGGTCTCGCCACACTGAGGACAGGTGTCGAGGTTGGGTGCACTGAGAGCCTGATGGGAACGCTTTTTGTCTCTTCTCGCAGAAGAATGCCGCTTCTTGGGTACTGCCATAATATTATCTCCCTACTTCATTATTGGCTTTTGCTTAAGTAATAATAGCCCCCTGACGGAGGCATATTTTTCGTATGGTAGCACAGTTGCCTGATTGATGTCTAAACGACTTTGCTCTCAATTTTTGGGGCCGTCACCCTTCTTGCCCACCTTCAGCCCGGCCAACGCAGCAAATCGCGGATCGATCTTTTCATCGGCGCAGGGACAGACCCCTTCGCCAAGGGGTTTTCCACAATCGGGACAGAGCCCCCTGCACTGGTCGGAACACACCGGATATTGCTCCACCTCAAGCAGGAACTCGTCGATGAGCAGCTTTTCCAGGTCGATACCGTGCTCATCCACCAACTCCACCTCAAGATCGGAATCTTCCAACTCTATCTCGCCCGCAGCACCATCACCCTCGGCGACCGAAGTTGAAAACGCGACGTTGAACGTGGTGCCGAACTCTTCGGTGAATCCAATCAAACATCTACCGCAACGCTGGACAACGGCTGCCGAAATTGCGCCCTGGCCGACCACCCGCTTTCCAGCGCGCTGCACAAAGAGCGTTCCCTTTATATCCCCACCGAGCCGTGGCGTCGCCACACCCCGTTTGGCGAGCAGTTCGTTTGCGCGCTCCTTGGACATAAGGAGCGGAACCGACCTTCCATCGTCGGGGACACGGGACAATTCGATAAAGTTGTTTTTCATACCACTCTCTCCAGGCTACAAAAATAATTCATGGTGCTGTGGATATGGTTTTATAGCCGCCTTGATGAGCGAGGCGCTCATTATAGGGAGCAAAAGACCCCAGTCAAGTGGTTTTTCCCATTAATTCAGACACCCTGCCCTTGTCAATACCCACTAAAATCCAATAAAATAGCGCGGATTGCTTCTTAACGTAACTTTGCGGCTTTCTAATTGTAATATAGAGTTAGCGTAGGACGAGGGACGGATTTCACTTTGATACTACTTAAGCACTGGTTGCACCTGCTGGTATTGGCTCTGGTTTTGTTCGCCATGACGCCTACGGAAATATATGCGCAGCAAAAGCAGGAAGCGGTGTTGCGTAACGTAGCGGGTACGGAATACTCCAAAAGGCGTCAGTATGAGGCGGCCAAGGACCAGTTTTTGGAGGCCCTGCGCCTCGACCCCGGCTTTACCGAGGTCCACTACAACCTCGGGATGGTCTACTTCTACAAGTTGATCGACTACCCCAGGGCGCTCTACCACTTCAACAGCTACCGTCGCCTGGCCCCCGATGCACAAGATATCGATCAGGTTTCCTCCCACATCTCCCAGTCGATCGAGAAGATCGAAAAGGTCGAGCGAGATGACTACCGCACGGCTGTACAACAGGCCACGGTGCATGCCTTCGAGGCCTTCCTGTCCAAGCACCCGGTGGGCTATTATGCAGACCACGCACGCGAGGAGCTGAGGAAGATCAGGGAGTACGAGGACCGCAAGTCCCGCGAAGAGGCACGCGTACAAAAGGCCTTCAGCGCCGCGCTCTCCAGGAAAACACCCGAAGCGATGGATCTATTCATCCAAAATTTCCCGCAATCTCCCAAAACCGACGAGGCTCGCCAGCTGCGCTACAATTGGCTGGAGAATAGAAAATTTGAGCAACTGGCCTATGACGAGGCCTTCGAGGAGGATTCGCCGGAGGCATTCGAGGCTTTCATCGACCTGCACCCCGACGGCGAGCTGATAGAGAAAGCCAAGAAGCGTCTCGCCCACCTGGAGTCGGCGGAAGAGTCGTTGACCATCGCCCGTGAATCGGGACTGATAAAAACGGTGGAGATGTTCATCGAGATGTATGGCGACACGCCCTACATCTATGAAGGCCAGGAATTGCTGGAAGAGCTGCGCAAACAGGAAGTGGAAAACGCTGCCGCTGCCGAAGCGCTCAAGGTGCTTTCGGGCGACGACGAGGAAGAAGCCGTCGCGATTCCGGCAACACCGGCAACGCCCTCTGCGACACCAGCCACCACACCTGAGACGGCTGACAAGCAAACCCCGGCCACCCCGCCCATTGCTGAACCTACCGCCGAACCGGTCACCGAGCCTGTGCCCGCTGGTGCAGTAGTTGAAAAAGTTGAGGAAGAAGATTCCGCCCAGAAAGCTGCCGCAGCCCAGAAATTAGCAGAGGAGCAGGCTGCCACTGAGAAGCTCGCAGAAGAACAGGCCGCTGCCAAGAAACTTGCAGAGGAGCAGGCTGCCGCTGAAAAGCTGGCAGAAGAACAAGCCGCTGCTCAGAAACTAGCAGAGGAACAAGCTGCCGCTGAAAAGCTCGCAGCCCAGGAACTAGCAGAGAAAAAGGCCACTGCCCAGAAGCTTGCAGAGGAAAAGGCCACTGCTCAGAAGCTCGCAGAAGAACAGGCTGCCGCCGAGAAACTGACAGCCCAGAAATCGGCAGAAGAGAAGGCCGCTGCCGAGAAGCTGGCAGCCCAGAAAGTTGCAGAGGAGCAGGCCGCTGCCGAGAAGCTGGCAGCCCAGAAAGTTGCAGAGGAGCAGGCTGCTGCTGAGAAGCTGGCAGCCCAGAAACTAGCAGAGGAACAGGCTGCCGCAGAGAAACTGGCAGCCAAGAAACTTGCAGAGGAGCAGGCTGCCGCCGAGAAACTGACAGCCCAGAAATCGGCAGAAGAGCAGGCCGCCGCTGAGAAACTGGCAGCCCAAAAATTGGCAGAAGAGAAGGCTGCTGCTGCTGAGAAGCTGGCAGCCGAGAAAGTTGCAGAGGAAAAGGCCGCCGCAGAGAAGCTGGCAGCCCAGAAACTTGCAGAAGAGAAGGCCTCTGCTGAGAAGCTGGCAGCCCAGAAATTGGCAGAAGAGAAGGCCGCTGCTCAGAAACTTGCAGAAGAACAAGCTGCCGCACAGAAGCTGGCAGATGAACAATTTGCCACTGAGAGGGCTGCTGCTGAACAAGCCGCTGCCGCTGGGCAAGCCGCTGCCATAGTTGTCAAAGAAGAGCAGCCTGTCAAGCAGCTGACCACGCTTGAGTTGCGTATCAAGAAGATGAAGGAGACCGAGGCCCGTCGCCGTGCAGAGGCCCGCGAGCGCGCTCTTCGCATGAAGGAAGAGAGTAAACGCCGACAGCTTGAAGCCAAACGCAGAGTCGAAGAGATGAAGCAGAAAGAAGCCGACATCAAGAGCGGCAAAACGACCTACGATTCCCGCGCCAGACGAAAAGCCCTGAGTGGTTATCGGAATCAGCTGGATACGGAGTAAGCCGCTCCATCCCGGTCACGCCCGATCAGTTCTTGCCCAATCAGTTTTTGTTAACCGCCCGGTTCAGTTCTTGTTGACCGCCCAATCAGTTTTTGTTGACTGATTGAAGCAGAAACCCCTCTATGAAGCCGTCAATCCCGCCATCGAGAACCTTATCGACGTTGCCTTCCTCTATACCGGTCCTGTGGTCCTTTACCTTACGGTAGGGCTGAAGGACATATGAACGTATCTGGCTGCCCCAGGCGATCTCCATCTTCTCCGCTTCCTTCTGCGCCTTCTCCGCCTCCCGTTGAAGCCGCTCCATCTCAAGGATTCTGGCCCGAAGGATGCGCATGGCGTTGGCCTTGTTCTTGTGCTGGCTCCGCTCGCTTTGGCAACCGACCACTATCTTGGTGGGCAGATGGGTGATCCTCACCGCCGACTCAGTCTTGTTCACATGCTGTCCACCCGCACCGCTGGCCCTGAAGACATCGATCTTCAAATCTTTCTCGTCAATCTCAAGAGCCTCCTTTTCATCCGCCTCGGGGTAGACCGAGACTGAAGCGAAAGAGGTATGACGCCGGGCCTGGGAGTCATAGGGGCTGATGCGCACCAACCGGTGAACGCCCTGCTCCGCCTTGAGGTATCCGAAAGCGTAATCACCCTTCACGGCGATGGTCACGCTCTTTATCCCCGCCTCGTCACCCGGCAGCCGGTCCATCACCTCGGCTTCAAAGCCGCGCTGCTCACACCAGCGCATGTACATACGCATCAGCATCTCGGCCCAATCCTGCGCCTCGGTGCCCCCAGCGCCGGGGTTTATGGCTATTATCGCGTTGGCCTCATCATTGTCACCCGAGAGCATCTTGCGAAACTCCATCCCCCCGATCTCTCTTTCAATCGAGAGGATTTGCCCCTCAATCTCCTCTTCGAGCTCGGAGTCGGCTTCCTCTTCGAGCAGCTCGTAGGCGGTGAGGCAATCGGCTATCTCGTCATGGAGAGATTGCCATTTATCCAGAATGTTTTTATGAGAAGTGCGCTCGCGGCCCAGGCTGGTGACCTTTGCCTGGTCATCCCAAAACCCCGGCTGCGCCATCAGCTCATCCAGCTCGGTCAACCTCTCTTTGCGTGAAGCGAGGTCAAAGGTGCCTCCACAGATCAGCGAGTCTACCTTCGAGTTCTTTAGCTGTTTGTCTTCCGGCCATAGGTGTTTCCTTTAGGTGCTTGTTTAAAAACCCCGGATATCCTCCGATTGACGTTGTCAGGGGCGAAAAATGATCCTCAAAATACTTATCAGTATGCCTGCGGTCATTTTTCTTCCCTTCCTGGTTCTCGAAGGATCTTCGGGGTTTCCTGCTTATCGTCGGCTTAGTTAAAGGTTTGCCTAGCATCGGTTAAAAGCGCTAGTTCGGCGTTATTCCCCCCTTCGGGAGAGTTTTTCGGCGAGCCTCCTAGAATTTATATTTGAAGTTACGTCTGGTGCGGTGGCGTAGGATAACAAAAAGCGCCACAAGGGCCAAGGCGAGGCTTGCCTGTCCGGCATATTGCCAGTTGTGGGCCAGGGTAGCCCGGCTGAGAGGATATTCAACCTCGACGACGAAACCGGCTTTTTCGTTTAGCTCCGTTGCCTTTATCAACCGTCCCCTGGCGTCAAAGGCTGCGCTTATGCCGGTGTTGGCCGCCCTGACCAGCGGCAACCCTGTCTCAGCTGCGCGCCAGGCCCCATAGGCCAGGTGCTGCGTGGGAGCCGAGGTGTCGCCAAACCAGGCATCGTTGGTTACCAGCGCCAGCAGCTGCGCGCCTTTGTCCACATGTTCCAGGGCGTATTTGGAAAATATACCCTCAAAGCAGATGAGCGGACCCACCGAAACATTGTTCGGTCCAGCCCCAAACCGTATCAACGCCTCACCCGGCGTAAAGTTCCCCGCCGACACGACCAGCTGCCGGACGAAGAAGAGAATCTTCTCAAACGGCACGTATTCGCCGAAGGGAACGAGGTGGAGCTTGTCATAACGCTCCACTATCCGCCCGGAAGGCTCCATCATATACAGGGAATTGCGGTTTTGCCGTTGACCATCTTTTATCAACCTTGTCGGCGCGCCGAAGATCAGCGGCTGGTCCACCCTGGCGACTACACTTTCAAGGGCGTCGAGCTTCCTGCTCTTCCCCCTCACCAGAAAGGGCACAGCGGTTTCCGGCCAGAGGATGAAGTCAACCTCTTGCCCACCGAGGGCGTCAAGCGTTAGCTGACGATACCTCTTCAGCGTCTCATCCACATACGCGCTGTCCCATTTTTTGTCCTGCTCGATATTGCCCTGGATGACGGCGACCCTGGCTGTCCGGGTCTCCACCTGATCATCCGGCGCGAGAAGGCCGGAGACTGCCATTGCGACAGCCGCCACGGCCACCGGAAGCAGGGCATACCCCTTGGGCCTGAGACCAATGACGGCTGCGATGATGAACGCAGGGAGGACGCAAAGGAATGCCAGGATCAGGTATATGACCCACACGCCGTAGATCGGGGCGAGGTCCAGCGCCCAGCCCACCTGCCACAACGCCTGGGGCATGTCCCCCCAGCCAAAACCGGTGAAGAGCCAGGAGCGAAGCCAGTCGAGCCCCACCCATGCCACAGGGGCCAGCGCCAGCGCCAAGCTCACATTTTTTCGCGCCACCTTGGCGACGTAAACCGCAGCAAGCGAGGGATATATGGCGAGGTAGAGGATCAGGAGCAGGAAGACCGCGAGCGCCGCCGGGAGGGGTAAATTGCCGAAAGTAGCCAAGGTGTGGACCAGCCAGTAGACGAGACAGGAGAAAAAACCCAGACCGTAGGCGTAGCCGTAGGTGGCGGCTTTTTTATCGCTGGCGCTACCCGCAGCCAGCGCCCACAGGGGCGCGGGGCCCAGGAGCGCCAACGGCCAGATGCCCACCGGCGGATATCCCGCCAATGCTACCAGCGCACCCCATATCAGCAGCCCAACTGCCTTGGGGTCACGCCAACTCTGCCCGGTTTCTTCCATTATTTTTAGCTCGGTATAGCGCCTCGTCGGCAGCCGATATCAACTGGTCGGGGCTGTTAATGGTGCCGTTTGGCGCGTAGTTGGAGACGCCCAGACTTATGGTTATGCTGACCTCCTCATCCTTTGAGATAGGGATGAGTTCACCCTGGACCCGTTCCCTTATTCGATGGGCAAGGTTCAACGCACGCGCGCCACCGGTCTCGGGGAGCAGGAGCACGAACTCCTCGCCGCCGTAACGGGCCACGAGGTCTTCATTTCGCACCGACTCCTTGAGTATCTCCACGATCCTTATAAGCACTTGGTCACCCGCCGGGTGGCCGTAGCTGTCATTTACTTTCTTGAAGTGGTCAAGGTCGATCAGGATGCAGCTCAGCACTGTGGCATAACGCTCGGCACGGGAGAACTCGGCGCGTAGCCGCTCTTGAAAATGGCGGTGGTTGTACGCCCTGGTCAGCCCGTCGGTCACGCTGAGCAGGGTTAGCTCCTTGTTGGCGGAGTCCAGCGCGTGCGCCAGCCGCTCCAGCTCTTTGTTTTTCCCCTCCAGCTCCGAATTCTGGGTATAGAGCTGCTTTTGCAGCGTACGTATTCGCAAAAGGCTCTTGACGCGTGCGATCAGCTCCATCTCCTCAAAAGGCTTGGAGATGTAATCATCCGCCCCCGCCTCCATGCCAAGCACGAGGTCGTGGGGGTCTCCCTTGGCGGTAATCATGAGAACGGGGAGATATTCGCGATCCTCCCTCAACCGTCGGCAAACAGCGTAACCATCCATCTCCGGCATCATCACATCCAGCAGGACCAGGTCCGGCCTTGAGCGTACAACCTCTTCCAGAGCCAGCTTGCCGTTTTCCGCCTGTCTCACCTTGAAGCCGTGGTTGATCAGCACATCGCTGACCATCGCCAACATCGTGGCGCTGTCATCCACAACGAGAATCTCATGGGCGGCCTGCTTGACCGGCTCGGTCTCCACCTCGTTGGTTTCGCCGCCGACCGCCTGTGCGACTGCGGCGGAAATGCTACCGAGGGGCACCTCCAGGGTCACCGCATCCAGGTCAACGGCCGCTTTTGGCATACCGTAAATAACCGAAGTGGCCTCATCCTGTACTATCACGGTGCCGCCCGCTTTTTTAACGGCAAGCGAACCCGCAGCCCCATCCTTGCCCATGCCGGTGAGCAATATCGCCACGGCCCTGTCCTTGTATTCCTTTGCGACGGATTTAAAGAGGACATCAACCGAGGGCCTGCACGACTGCACCGGTGGACCCTCTTTTAACACCGCAGCACCCCTGGCCACCTCCATGTGGTAGCCATCGGGCGGAATGTAGACCTTCCCGGGCTCAAGCACCATCGCTTCTTCCACGAACATGACATCCATCTCAATCTCGCGATTGAGCCACTCGGCGAAACCCGCCATGAAGCCGCTGCTCATGTGCTGGACAAGCAGGATTGGACAGGGGAACTCCTTGGTAAAAGAGGAGAGGACATCCACCACGGTACGGGGTCCACCCGTGGATGCGCCGATGGCCACTACCTTGGTGGAGCGTATCGGAATATCGGAAAGCGCCGGCGCCCCCCCCTCGCCACCTTTGCCCCAACCTTTTCGTTTGCCCACGAGCGCATAGAGTTTGATGCGGGCGAGTATCTTTTGCGCAACCTCCGCATAATTCTCGGCTATCGCGAGCCCCCTGGGTTTGGCAAGGGCATCCAGCGCACCCGCGCGTATGGCGCTAAAGGCGCTACGCACCTCACCGGGATGGACCGTGGCGCTCAGAATGATTATGGGAGTCGGGTTCGACTCCATTATCTTCTTCACCGCTTCGATGCCATCCATCACCGGCATCTGTATATCCATGAGGATTACGTCCGGCCTGAGTTCCGCGCACCTATCAACGGCCTCTGCACCATTTTCAGCCTCGGCGACTACCTGGACCTGAGCATCCTGCTCCAGGATATCCTTTAGCACCTCACGGACCAACCGCGAATCGTCGACTACCATCACCCGAATCATCAAATCTCCTCAGGCTTCCCCAAAAAAAGAATAGAAATTATACATCAGGAAAAAGCTGTCTCAAAGTCCGCCGCAAAATAAGACTGTTCAAGCGGTCCTTGGTAAGATAGGCATTCACACCCGCCTCGTACCCCCTGCCCCGTGCCTCTTCAGAGCGTTGGGCACTTATCATCACAATCGGCATCTCATTCAACCTGGCGTCTCCACGGATGCGGCGCACCAGCTCAATGCCGTCGATGCGGGGCATCTCCATGTCAGTCATGACCAGATCGAAAGAATACTTCTCCAAAAGCTCCAGGGCCTCAGCCCCGTCGCCAGCCTCTTTGACCTCGTGGCCCAACTCTTCGAGGATCACCGTCTCAACATGACGACTGGTCAAAGCATCATCGACGATCAGGACCAACAGGGAGCGCTTCTGCCTGGGCGCCGGCAACACACAGGAGACCTCGAAACCACTCCAGCGTTCATGCAGCTCGGGGATGTCGATGATCGGCACCGGCCTGCCCTCGGAAGAGAGGCTGACACCCAGCACACACGAGGCGATCTGAAGGTGTGGGCCAAGGCTCTTGACCACAAGTTCCTGCTCCCTTTCGATTCTCTCCACCGCGATCAGCATATGTTTTTTCCTGAAAGAGATGAGCAATAGATGCTTCGCCCTCGACCCATCGTCGGAATCCAACCCGAAAACCCTCTCCAGGCTCACAGGGGTCAGCTTCTCATCGCCGTAGATCAGATAACCATCGTTTTCCAAAAGCTCGCGCTGGTCAAGGCGCAAACACCTTTCCACAAAGAGCGTCGGAAAGGCGGCGGTAACCTTGCCGCTGGTGACCGTAAGCGCACGCAGGGTGGTAAGCGACTGGGGCAGGAAAAGTCTGAAATGGCTGTACTTGCCCTTCTCGCTGTGGATCGATAGCGAGCCGCGCATCCTGTCAACCCTGACCTTCACCGCATCGAGTCCAATACCACGGCCACTGACCTCGTCAGCCTTGTCGCGCGAAGTAAAGCCCGGGCGGCACAGCAGGTGGAGCACCTGCTCGTCGTCGAGCGTTCGCGCCTCTTTCTTGGAGATGAAACCCTTTTGCAGCGCAACCCGTTTTATTCTCTCAACGTCCAGCCCCTTGCCGTCGTCCTCCACCTCGATCACCACCGTGCCCGGCTTCTGATACGCCCTGACGGTAACGGTCCCCCTCACGGGCTTGCCACCGGCAACCCTGGAATCATCATCCTCAATACCATGATCGACGGCGTTGCGGAGCAGGTGGGTGAGCGGCCCCTGCACGCCTTCGAGCAGGCCGCGGTCCACCTCAGTGTCCTCACCCTCCATCACAAGGACCACCTCTTTGCCAAGCTCCTTGGACAGGTCGCGCACCATCCTTCGGTACTCTTCAAAGAGCATCGACAGCGGAACCATCCTCAGTTCCATTATGGATAGCTGCAGCTCGTTTAGCATCGACCCTATCTTGTGGATATCCTCGGAGAATTCGTTGAATTCCTTGCCGAAATAAAGCATATCGGCAGATAAACCCTCCATCTTTCCCAACATGGAATCGGGGCCAAAAAGGTATTTCGTTCTGATCGACTCAAGCCCGGCCAAGGCCTTCCAGTTGTTCACCGTAAGATCTTCAAGGACATCCTGGAGCTTGTCCACCTTCCTCGATTTGACCCGCAGAGTGTCTACTTTTTCCCTTAGCGGATTAAAGGGTGGGGCATCTTGCTGCTCATCCAGCGCCCTGGTGACGGGCGTGACGACAGGCTTGCGCCGCTCCACTTCCGGTGGCCGGGTAGTCGCCACCTGGAGGGGCTCCATCCGTATGGCTATCGCGGAGGCGATGTCGCCATTGTGCACTAAGGTCAGTATCTCGCTGATCTTGTCCAGGATCTTGAAAATTTCGCTGACCACGTCGTCGGGGAGCTTCTGATTGTTGCCCAGATAGTCCTTGAGCAGATTCTCGACGTTGTGGGAGATATGGCTGATGTTATCGAGCCCGACCATCTTGGAGCTGCCCTTGAGGGTGTGGGCGAGGCGCAGGGCGCTCTCCAACACGGCCTTTTCCTCGGGCCGCTCCTCCAGGGTGAGGACGCGCTGACCCAGTTTATCAACCAGGTCGCGCCCCTCGTCGGCGAATATGTTCAGATATTTGCTGGTGGAACTCATGCAAGCCTCTAAACGGTGAAGTTTGAAAAAGCCCGTCCGCTTTCCATCAAGGCGTCCAGTTTTCCTGAAATATTCTTGAGCTTGATGGCGCTGCTCTCGACCTGCTCGGCGGCACGGCTAACCTGTACGGCGACGCCGTTGATGTCCGAGATCGTCATCACCAACTGATCGCCTGCCAGCGCCTGCTGCTGGGTAGCCACCGCCATCTCTTTAGCCGCATCCTTGGAGCGCATCACGAGGACCAGTAAATCCTCCAGGATGCCGCCGATCATCTCAACCGTGGAGGCCCCCTCCAAAACGATGGAAGCGCCGTGCTCGGTAATCATGACCGTCTCATTGGTGGACTCCTGAATCTCCTCGATCAGCGACTTGATGTCGGTAGTAGCCTCCACCGTGCGCTCGGAGAGACGGCGGACCTCATCAGCTACGACGGTGAAGCGTTTGCCATGCTCACCCGCCCCGGCGGCCTCGATGGCGGCGTTTAGCGCCAGCAGATGCGTCTGTTCGCTGATGTCGTCAATTATTGAGACGATGCCGCTGATCTTCTGGGACTTGCGTCCAAGGTCCAGCGTGGACTCTGCGATGGCGCGCACCTTGTCCTTGACATCTTCCATACCATCCACCGTCAAGTTGACCTCGTCACGCCCTTTTACGCACGCCTGATAAGTCTCCTCGGCAACCCTGCGGATATTCTCGACATTGCTCGATATTTCGCTCGATGTCGCAGCTATCTCCTCAGCGGTCGAGGTCACCTGATGCACGGCCGCCGCCTGCTCGGCTGCACCGCTCGACTGCTCGAGCGAGACCGTGACCAGCTCTTCGCTGGAATCGTTGAGGTCGCTAACGTTGTCGGATATGGATTTATTGGTTTTACGGGAATCGGAGATCGCGTCCCGTAGATATTGCTGGAGGGTGGAGAGCACGCGGCTGAGCTGGCCGATCTCGTCAGGATCCGTGGTATGCGGCTCGTGTGTGAGGTCGCCCTCGGCCATCTTCTTCGCGCTGTGGAGGATATCGAATATGGGAGAGAGGACGAGAAAACGGATGAGCAGATGCAGCGCTATAACCGTTATCAGGAGCGCAGCCACAAAACTCCACATAGTTTTGTGCATAACCCCCTCCAACTCCTCGTTTTCGATCCTGACGTCGCGTTCAAGGACCACAGCGCCCAGGAACTCGCCCTGGCGGCCATGGCAATCGGCAACGACGCAGCTGGCTTCCGCCCTGACCGGGATGGCGACGTGGATATGGTCGTTGTCCCTGATCTCGACGCTACCCTCGGCGCGCATCGACCTGTCCACCACCTCAAGCGCGCTGGGATCCTTCAGGGTTGAATCCAGGAGCTCTTTGTTGCTGCTGTATTGAATGCCGCCCTTGCTGTCCACGATGCTCAAGTGGACGATGCCCTCGGTGCGACCGCCATCCTCAAGCAGTATTTGCAACAGCTCGCGGTTTTTACTCTCCATGGCGAAACGAAGCGATTTATCGACGAACAAACCAAGCTGCGCAGTGGCTCTGGTCTGCATGAGGACCAGCTCATCATTCGTCTCGTTGGCCGCGTAATAGAGAGTGCCGCCAAACATGACCATAATAACCAGGATTATTGTGATCAGGATTTTCAGCGTCAGGCTGTGCCTGATGAGTCCGAACATTTTGAACCTCCTATGTTACAGCTAACCCTATGAGCTTGTTGAAAAACCCCGGATATCCTCCGATTGACGTTGTCAGGGGCGAAAAACGATCCTCGAAATACTTATACGGTATGCCTGCGGTCATTTTTCTTCCCTTCCTCGCTCTCGAATGATCTTCGGGGCTTCCTGTTTATCGTCGGCCTAGTTGGAGGTTTGTCCGGCATCGGCTAAAATCTCCGGTTTAGCCTTATTCCCCGCTTCGGGAGAGTTTTTTGCGAGCCTCCTATGCAACTGAACGGATACATTTTACTGCGTCGAGCAAAAGAACCGCAGGGGCTCCCGGCTCATCTATCATTCCGGTCACGATACCGTTTCTGACACCCTTCCACTTTTCAGGGGGTGCAACACTTTTTGACGGATCGAGCAGCGCCACGTCGAAGACCCAATCGACTTTGAGCGCAGTCTTCTCCTCCCCGTCACCGAGCAGCACAAGATAACCGTTCTTATCCCTCGGCTCTTCCTCGATGCCGGTGAGGTATGAAAGATTGGTCACCGACACCGGCCTGCCCCGTATGGAGGTGACCCCCATCAGATGCTTTGGCAGCATCGGTAACGGCGAGGGTTCGCGAAAGAGCACGACAGCATGCACGTAGCTCGCCTTGAGCGCGAATCTCACCGTACCAATGCGGAAGATGGCGTACAGCTCCCCTGCCGTGTTCCAGTGCATCTCGGTGCGCCGCACCATCTGCTTCCAGTACTCTCGCACCTTGCTCTTTGAGTATTTTCCCATATCCACCCGGGCGCTAGCCGTCATCCGCATCTCCACAACCTTCGCCGGCCTCGGCGACCATGCCCAGGATGGCGTCAATCCCAAAACCGCCGGTGGCCCAACTCTGCCTCGCCTGTGATGAGCGCAAAATAACGAACGCTTTCCTCATCTCAGCCTTGAAAAGATCAGACTGGCCCCTCTTCTTGAATATCCAGGCCCGATTAAAATGGGCCATGAAAAACTTGGAGTTGTTCTCAATCGCCCTATTGTAATGCTCAAGGGCGCTGCCCGACTGGCCGGCCCGCTCGTCGAGAAGCCCAAGCATATAGTTGGCTTCAGCGGGTTCCTCACCCGTTTCAATGACCCCGGTGAGTTGTTGGCGCGCCTCGACCTCCCTGCCCTGATTGGCGAGGATTATCGCAAGGCCGGTATTCCCCATCGGGCACCCGCTATATTTATTCACCATCTTGGTGAAAATATTGAGGGCGGTTTCATGGTCATCGTGGCCAAGGGCATCCAACCCCAGATGATATTCGCTGCTGTCCTCCGTGTCGAGTTCCACCGGATCGCCCGTCTCCTGCTTTTGCTGTTTATCCTTCTTGGGCAGCGTGTTGGCTGTTTTTTTATAAAAAAACGAACCTGCCTCATGGACCACTTCAAGGTCATCGGGCACAGGCATCATCGCCTCAGCCGAACCCAGGAACAAGCCGCCGCCGGGGTTTAACGAATCAATAAGGCTCCTGCGCAGCCGCACAGAGGCTTCGTGGGAGAAGTAGATCGTCACGTTTCTGCAAAACACAGCGTCAAAGGGTCCATTGCGCACGACCCAGTCATCCAGCTCATCGGCGCAAAGATTCAAAAGCTCGAACCGGACCCTGTCGCGCACCTCCCGGCATACTTGCAGCCCCGAGTATCCCCCACCCAGGACGAACCACTGGGCCATCAAGCGGGTGGGCAGGTTTCTCAGCGACCTCTTGGTATACGCGCCCTTTTTAGCCACATCCAGGGAGACGGGATTGATGTCGGTCGCCAACACTTCGATCTCGGCATCCTCCCCGACCCCTTCCAGCGCAGCCATCACAACTGAGTAGGGCTCTTCACCGGTGGAGCACCCTGCGCACCATATTCTCAACGGCTCACCTGGTTTTTTGCCCGCGTGGATTGAGGTCAAGATGTTTTTAAGCGCCTCCATCTGCCCGGAGTAGCGCCAGAAATGGGTTTCTCCCACGGTTATAAGGGAAGTCAGGATGCCCAGCTCCCTGTCGCCGTCCTCGCCGCTTTTGACGATGTTCCCATATTCCTGGATACCGGAAGCCAGTCTGGCGACCACCCGCTCGGTCACCGCGTTGACAAAGGTCTGGAACCGGTCCGCCCTGATCTGCAGGCCGGTCCTGTTCTCAAG
The DNA here is from genome assembly GCA_030591565.1 of Deltaproteobacteria bacterium. Lineage (GTDB taxonomy): Bacteria > Desulfobacterota > Deferrisomatia > Deferrisomatales > BM512 > JAUVAU01. The sequence goes on from JAUVAU010000015.1 coordinate 16,719, forward strand.
GCAATATTCGATACGCGCCAGGTCCGAGGCGCGTTTGCTGACCAACAGGCCGGGCCAGTTCTGCACAAAAACATGGTGGCGTACGCGCGCCTCGTCCAGCAGCGCCCTGGTCGTCTCCCCATCGGCGTCGGGCGAAAGAATGTCGAAAGCAGGGCCTGCGCTGCACAGCATCATCGAATCATCGGTAAAAAGGAGCACCGCAGGGGGCGCTTCGGCCCGCTCATCGTAATCCGAGAGCACCGTGTGCAGCGTCATCTCCCACCCCTTGGGATCGACAACCATGATCGTGGGTTCTTCGCCGAGAGCCCCGCCTATATCGGTGGTCGCGCTCGCCTCGAAGCCGGCCGCAGCCAGCTTCTCGACAATCCGCCCGGCGCGCTCACCGGTCATGGCGACCGCAATCACTTGAGTTGCCGTAGAGGCGTCCATCTATTCCCGCTCGCCCTTGTCCGCAGGGGTGGCGGTCACGATTGCAATCGACTTGACACGCCGGTTGTCCACATCGCGTATCCTGAACAGTATCTTGTCAGCGGAAAAGCTCTCGCCCACGCGTGGAATGCGCCCCGCAAGATTGACCACCAGCCCGCCGATGGTCTCAAAGTCGCCATCAATCCCGATCTTTCTCCCCAGCTCCTGCTCAAGCAGCTCAATCGAACAGCGCCCCTCCACCTCGAACCCCTCGGAGGTCTTCTTTAGCAGCAGCTCTTCGTCATCGTACTCGTCGTGGATCTCACCGATTATCTCCTCAATCACATCTTCGAGGGTGATGATCCCCGAGACTCCTCCATACTCGTCCACGGCGATGGCGATATGGGTTTTTTTGCGCCGCATCTCGGCCAGCAGCTTTTCAACAAACATCGTCTCGGGGACGAAATACGCTTCGCGCAGCAGTTCCGTAATCGGCAGCGGGGATTGGTGCTCGCTCCAGTAGGGCAGCAGATCGCGGGCGTGGACTACACCCTGGATGTGATCGACTGAGTCCTTGAAGATCGGGATGCGCGAGTGGCCTTCATCGACCATCTTGTCGATCAGTTCGCGCAACGGCGCGTCCAACTCAACTGCGGCTATTTCGGTGCGGGGGACCATGACTTCGCGAACGATAGTGCGCTTGAACTCAAGCACGCTAAGCAGCATCTCGCCCTCATCCGAGTTGATGACACCCTCGGCGGAGCCCTCTTCTATCAGCTCCTCCATCTCGCGCACCAAGTCCCGTTGCCTGAAGCGGAACCCCAGCAGCCTGGCTATTTTTTCAAAAAATCCAGGCTTGTTTGAACCGGAGGCTCCCCTGTTTTCACCCGTGTCATCGCTAATCATGAATTATGCGCTATGCTCCAAATCATCAGTCACAAGGATAAAAAGCTCCTCTTCCCTTTTTTCCATCTCAGGAGCGTCGCATGCCCTGTCCCCCTCATGGTCGTACCCCATGAGGTGAAGAATCCCGTGAATCAATAAAAAACAAATCTCATCGTCGATATCGGAAGCAGCCTCTTTGGCGTCGCGCGCAGCTGTTTCAAAGCTGATGACCACATCGCCCAGCATCTCCGGGTCGATCTCACCCCACTCGCCCTCATTTTGGGCAAAGCTGATCACATTGGTCGGAGCCGGATCGCCAAAGTACTGGTCATGGATAAGCCCGATCTGCTCATCATCGCAGAGCCAGACCGAAAGCTCGGCGTTGTCACATTCCAAGGCGCTTAAGGTTCTCTTCGCCCTCGCCTCCAGCTTCGCCTCGTCCACCGTTTTGTTCGGGCTGTCGTTTCGAATCAGTATCCGCATCTTCCTTGCGTTCCTTTTGTGCCGCCAGCGGATAATCAATCCTCTGGTGATGGATTCCTGAAAGAATATGGGTAAAGCTGCGCGCAATCAGATGCAGGTCTTGCAGCGCCAGGTCGCACTCATCAAGCTGCCCGGCGGCAAATATCCTGTTGATCAGATTCTGGACCATGCCCTGGATGCGGGCCGGTTTGGGATCGGAAAGCGTCCTGCCTGCCGCCTCCACCGCATCGGCCAGCATAACCAGCGCGGCCTCTCTGGTCTGCGGTTTTGGACCCGGATAGCGGAACTTCTCCTCGCGCGCCTCTTCCACGCCGGGCCTCACGGCATTGGAGGCCTTTTCAAAAAAGTAGTGGATAAGCGCGGTGCCGTGGTGCTGGCGTATGATGTCAATAACATCCTTGCCCAGCCGGTATTTTTCCGCCATCTCCACGCCTTCTTTGACGTGCGCGGTCAGCACCAGCGCGCTCATCGAGGGCGCCAGCTTGTCGTGGGGGTTGTTGGTCGTCCCCTGGTTTTCAATGAAGTAGCCGGGTTTATTCGCCTTGCCGATGTCGTGGTAATAGCAAGCCACGGTAGCCAGCACAGCCCTGGCCCCGATCGCCTCGGCTGCGGACTTGACCAGCGACGAGGTAACCATGGAGTGGTGGTAGGTTCCCGGCGCGCGAATCATCAGGTCGCGCAGCAGTGGGTGGTCCAGACTCGCCAACTCCATCAGGCGCATGTCGGTCGTGTAGCCGAAAAGCACCTCGGCTATGGGTACCAGCGCGAGCACCAGAAATCCGCTGAGCATCCCGCCGACCATCGCCCCACCCAGCGACCACCACGTCTCCAACATGAAGGGGCCACCCTCTTGAAGCTTGAGCATAAGCACGGCCACCATCTGCGCCGTGCCTATCCAGGCGCCGATGCGGAAAAAATCGATCCTTCGCCAGGCCCCGCCGGACAGATGTGCGCCCACGAGGCTTCCAGCCAGGAGCGGCAGGAAGAAACCAGATTCGAGCCCACCGCCCACTGCCCCGGCGCAAAGGAAGGGTATGGCGAAGATGAGCGCCGTCTCAGAATTCAACACCATCCTGACGACCACGAGTCCAGCTGCAAGGGGAGCGGCGAAACGCAGGGCCTCGGCGATCTCCACATCCAGGTTTGCCGCGAGCATCCCGGTCAGACGCTGGACCAGCAGGAGAAAAAGGAAGGTCAGCGCCATGAAAAGCAGATCGCGCTGACCGGTCCTGGTTTTGCGGATATTCTTGCGGCCATATTCGTAGCAGATGCCCGTTACGAATACGAAGACGCTAAAAAGCAACAGGTAGCTCGACCACCTGCCTCCGCCCGCCGCCTTGGCTGCGTGCGCTTTCAGCTTCTTCGCCTGGTCGGCGGTCACGCGGTCGCCCTCGCGCACGATAATTTCACCCTGGTGAATCTGATAGAGCACAGGGCTGACCCCCTGGGCTGCGTCAGCCCTTCGGGCCTTGGTCTTTTCACCGTTGTAGACGAGGTTGGGTCGCAAAAGAGATGCGGAGAGGATGCGTGAGAGTGTCTCCAGGGAGCTCACTTTTTTGACATTACCCACACTCAGCTCTTTTCGGGCCGAGTCAAAATCGACGGTGGTGGATGGGTCTTCCAGCAGACTCTCACCATCGCTGGAGTCGGCGATCAACACCCCTCGCTCGAATTCGATGATGAGCAGGTCGCGGTTGGCGACGACACCTCGGACGAACGCCGGGGCCAGTGCCCTGGCGACCAGACCCTTGAGTCGGGTGCGCTCTTCGGTATCAATGAGAAGTTGAGCCAGCGCATCGGTTATCTCCACCGACCAGCGCTCGGACACGAGCTCCTGCATCGCCAGCCAGGCGTTGTCCAGCGCCTCCTCCGTTTCGGGTTGAGCCACGGGCTCGGTCTCCCCAACGTCGAAAGAGGCGTCAATGGCTGAGAGCACCTCGCTTAAGGCCTCTTTATTCAGGTCATAGATGGAGGGCACAGCCTGGGAGGCCTCGACCCTCTTGGCCTCGGTCGCGACCTCATCGTTGATTAGAAACTCGGCGTGCGCCCGCACCGCCTTGTCAGCTATCTCCCCCGCAGAGTAGACATTGGGGGAAAAACGAAAGGAGGGGCCGGTGAGGAGTGCAGCCAGGGCGCAGACGAGACAGAGCAGCGTAATCGACACTGCGGGGGTGTTCTTCCAATACCCGTCGCCGCCCTGCTGCCTCAACTGGTTTTCACCGCCGGTGCGGCGGCGCTCCATGGGGGTAGATTCAGTCATTCCAAACCGTTTTGAGTGTGGCGGGTTTTTAGTTGAAAACCAAATTCAAATGATCGGTGAAAAGACAGTAATAATCAAGCTTATTGAGTCCAAACCCCCCTTAATAGGCTCCCTGGGCGTTCCCCGGGCTCCAGCTGGGCCAATTGTACTCAAAAACACTAAAAACCCGTTGCGGCCTAAATACTTATGTGCTAGCTATTGAAGATATGGGGCGCGGATGAACCGACGTGCCGACAATGGCTGATTTTAACCAAATATTCTATCTCTCTATTCGGAGTGTTAAAAAATTGAACGAAAAAACAGCTTTCGAGCAAGAACTCGCTGTAATCAATGAAGACCTCTCCAATTCACTGAACCGTCTCCAGGCGCTGCTGCACAAGACCAGGGCCGAACTGGCGAACTCCGCCAGGGTAACGGGGGGCGCCGAAAAGGAGCACCTTGAATCAGTGGTCAGGGAGTTGGAAAAGAAGATTGAGGAGATAAAGGAAATCGGTATCTAGCTCAAATACTTTTGGCGTTTTCAAAAGCACCGGCAAAGCATTTTTTCGGGCTGCCAGTCAGACGCGCAGGCGATCAATCTTATCAGTATAGTTTTTGACGGGCCGAAGCCAGACGCCAAATAATAGGCAAAGGATTTTTTCGGCTATCAAGGAGACGCGCAAGCGAACGACCGAGGCAGTATAGTTTTTGATGGGCGGAAGCCGAAGCCAAACGCCAAATAAATAGGTAAAGAATTTCGTTCAAAGGCACTGACGAAGCATTTTTTAGGCTGGCAAGAAGACGCGCAAGTGGGCTGACAAGGCGGTATAGTTTTTAATGGGCACAGGATTTCGTCCAAAGACAAGGAATCCGGTGAGCACGCGGGAGGCATAGTAGCAGAGCTACAGGCCGAGCGTGAGCGCAACCGGTGACACAGAATTTGGACGAAAGCCGAAGCCCACGAGCACGCGACGCAAGTAAGTCGGAAAAAGCCGAAGCCCGCAAGCTACCAGCCACGGCAGTATATTTTTGACGGGCAAAGGATTTTTTCGGCTGACAAGGAGACGCGCAAGCGAACGACCGAGGCAATAGGCTCACTATGCCGAAGGGTGCGAGCGAGCACGCGACGCAGCTAGTCGGAAAAAGCCGAAGCCCACGAGCTACCAGCCGCAAGAATTACGCAACGGCTCCAATGCACCATCCATTCCTTCCAAATCAAAATCCACCGTCATCGTTCTGCCACCGCCAGTGCTCATGGTGAACTTCATCCGCTCATGCTTGCTCATCTGACGAATGAATGAAACAGGGTTGGGAAAGAAATAACCCCAGCCATCTCTTGAGGGGCGCATCATCAACTCCAGCGACAACCTGCCGTCCAGGGCTATCTTTGCCCTGACCCTCTTTGGCGCCTTCTTATGCACGCCGATCACATCGCTCTCGCCGACCGCGTCACCCGATTGGGTGAGATAGAGCACCGATTGCGACAGAGGGCCGGCTTGCGCAGGAAAAGAGTTGCCAAAGGCTACGTAAAGCTCAGTGGTGTTGGCATGGCACCGGGCGACCAGCGTGGTCACCATCGGTTTGCCTTCAAAGCCGTGCACCACGGTCTTGGCCTCGGTGAAGACGAAAACGTTATTGGTCTCTTCCGGGGGCAAGGACTCCGCCCTGACAGTCCATTCGCCCGAGCGTGACTGGGACGCCGAAAGGGTGCCGTCGGTGGTGGGTGCGGGGAGGCCCAACTCCTTGGCGAAATTGTCGTAGCAATCCAGCCTGGCCACATCGGCTGAGATAGCCGCGCAGTACTGGAAACGGTAAAGCTCCGTGTAGCAAAGGGCCGAAGAGGCGAACCCGAGGAGGACAAGCAAAGCGCAAAACGCTTTTTGAATGGTTGATTTCATGGCGATATAGTCACCGACGCTCTCATTTCTTGTCAACACCAAGCGATTTGAGTTTGGTGCGAAGCGTGTTGCGATGGATGCCCAGCAGCTCCGAGGCCTTGGACTGGTTGCCATCCGCCCACTGCATCACCGCATTGAGAAGAGGGCGGTCCACCCTTTCGCGCACAAGCTCGTACAGGTCATCCATCGGCGCTCTGCCAAGTTGCTGCAGAAAGCTGCAAAACCTCAGATACAAGAGCTCTTCAAGGGGGGCCTCCTGCTGTTCGAGCCGCTCCTGGGCCGCCGCTCTTATTGCCAGCCCCGCAATATCCGAGTCCGTAAAGGAATCGGTCAGAGAGCCAAAGCTGTTCAACTCGATATTGCCATCCACCGCATTGGCGTCGCCCTTGATGAAGATATATCTCTCTGCGGGGCGCGCCTTTACGCACTCGGCTATCACCTGGGTCGACTCAACGCCGCGCAGATCGAGAAAGCAGACGATGAAGGGGCTCTGGCGCGGACAATGTATCAGCTTTTCCAGGCTGCTCACCTCGAAGGGCTTGAACCCGGCGGCGGCCAAGGGCCTGCAAAGCCTGCGCAGCATCAGCGGGCTGGGGCTGGAAACGGCGACGATCGGCAGCGGGCCGGTCTGCATCTCACTCTGCTTCATCTCTTTGGCGCCGCCCACGCATCATCCGCACCGTCAAAACCCTTGGAAATCACTTGAAACGCTCCATTTATTCCTTCCACGTCAGTCAACCGCATGGCGCTGTTCCTGAACCCGGCTGCGCCCTTATGTCCCTTGACGCTCCATGCGATGAACTTCTTTATCTCGGCCACAGCGCACCTGTCACCCTTGAGTGCGCGAAGATCGTTGAACTGGAGGGCAAGGTCCTCCGCAATTTCCCCCGGTCCGGGCTTCTCCAGCGCAGCTTTACCCTCCGCTATCAGATGGGCATCCCGAAATATCCACGGTTCTCCCAAGGGCGCCCTACCCAACATCACCGCACTAACAGGGTGGTCCGCCAACATCTCGACCGCTTTTAACGCAGTGGTGATGTCGCCATTCCCGGCGATGGGGACCGGAATACTCCCCGCCAGCTGGTCGATCTTATCCCAATCGGCCTCGCCAGAGTACCCCTGGGAGCGGGTACGCGCATGCAAAATTACAGCATCGGCCCCCGCCGATGAAACTTTCTGGGCCAATTCCAGAAAATTTTGTTCCCCAAGGGTCCAACCCAGACGCATCTTCACGGTGACGATGCCGGTGGAACACACCCTGACAGCCTCCACGCATCTGGCGGCGTTGTCCACGTCGCGCATCATCGCCGCGCCGCTGCCGGTCTTCACCACCTTTTTTACCGGGCAGCCCATATTGATGTCCACCCGGCGCCAACCCAGCGCGCAGATGATCTGGGCCGCCACTGCCAGCTCGTCGGGTTTGGAGCCGAAGAGCTGGATCGCCGTATCGTCGCCGATATCCCTGGTGTCGACCATCGCAAGCGTAGCACGGTGGTTGCGCACAAGCGCCGCCGCGCTGACCATCTCGGTCCAAAGCGCCCTGCACCCGTTTCTGCGCAAACGCGACCTGAAAGGCTCGTCGGTCACGCCAGCCATCGGCGCCATCAGAAAAGGTGCTGCGAAAATATTCAAACCCGACTAACTACCGATCTGGAAGCGGCTCACTTGCCTGTCATCTCCGCCATCGCCCGGTCTGCGGCAGCCGTTTCGATTTTGATCTCCTGGAGCAGGACCACGACACCCTCTGCATCAGCCAGGTAGAGGGTCGGAGTTTTACTCACGCCCAGGGGGTCGGCCGCGATGAGCAGCTCGCCATCAAGGCGATCCATGACCACCGGGAGCGGCAACCCGGAATCCTCAAGATAGGCATCCACCGCGTTGGAGAAGCGGGCTCCATCCACATTGACCGCCCAGAGGGTGAGGCCATAGGGCCGCCACTTGTTATAAAAATTGACCAGGTCGGGCATCACCTCTTTGCAATTGGGGCAGAAGACCGACCAGAAATAGATGGCGACGGGGCCACTGCCCTCCACCCCATCCATGGGGCGGCTTATATCATGGGAGCTGCCCTGCCGGTCTTCGAGGACCATCGACTCCAGCTTCTCGCCCGGTTCAATCAGCCTCAGCGTCAGCGGGGAGTCACCCGCCGGGGAGAGTTGAGCCGTGAAGATAAGGACCGCGCCAACCAGTGCGGCAATGCGCAGCGTCGGCGATAACCGCTTGAAGTCGGGGCTACTCAACACCCAGGCCCAGCTCTTTTAAAACGCCTTTGATCTTTTTCTGGCTCGCCCAGTAGTAGTTGGGCTCCACGTAGACAATTTTACCTTCGCGGTCGATGATTACGCTGGTGGGCAGCGCGTTGATGCCATACTGTTGCCACGCTTCAAATTTGAGATCCAGCAGCACTTCGTAGCCCAGCTTCATCTTGGCGATATCAACTTTAAGTTTTTCGAGGTGGGTCTTCGAGAGGTTCTTGGTGTCCTGGTTCACTGCGATGACGACCATCTCATCCTTGTGCTCCGCGTAGAGCTCCTGCAAGAAAGCCAGCTCGTCCATGCAGCGGGGGCACCAGGAGGCCCAGAAAGCGAGGAGGACCACCTTGCCCCTGCCATCGCTCAACTTCACAGGCTTGTCATCAAGGTTGTTCAGCGTGAAGTCGGGGGCCATGTCGCCTTTGCCGACCGAAAGCGCCATTGCCGTACCCGCTGACAGGGCAAAGGAAAGTACGATTAGTGCAACCAGGATGGTGCGCCTTGCCGTCTTGATGCTCATCTTGTCCTCCACACTTCGTCTAACCCAAAAATGAAAAATTCAGTTCCCAGACAATTTCATCGCTAACGGGACAATAAGTCAACCACTTGAACCACTAATTAGCGTCGTCGTGACAGGTTTCGCACGTTTTATCCACCGGGAGAGGCGTCAGGGACTCGGGCTGCCCGAAAAAGAATTTGTGGTCGTGGATCGAATATTTGCGGGGGTCGCTCGACACCTGGGGCATGTGGCACTTGTGGCACTCCACGTCGCTCTCCATGTGTTTGGCGTGCAGCTCCGGGTTGGGCAGCTCCCCGACATGGCAGGTCACGCAATGCTGCGAGACGGTCATCGTCACGTCGTCATCATCGTCAAGACGCTGCCTGAAGTTCTTGCAGATGTCGCAGGTCTGCCCTCTCACGTTGAAGTACTCCTCGACCCAGAAGAGCCATTGACGCCGCCTGTCGGTATAGCTGCCGTCACCCATAAAGCTCGAATTATCTTGTCCCGGCTTGGGTTTTAACCCCTTGTAGAAATATCTGAGGTCCTTGCCCGGCAGGTATCCCAGCGGGAACCTGAACTGGCCGGTACGATCATGGCCCGAGGTGTGGCACGCTTCGCACACCATCTCGCGCCGATCGGGGTCGAGCTTTGCGGGGTTGACGATCGCGCCCTGTCCACCTGACCTTGAGTGGGCCTTGCCGGGGCCGTGGCACGCCTCGCAGCCGATGCCCAGCTCGGAGTATTGGGGGCCCTCCTTTATCTCCAGGCCGGTGGTATGGCACCCCTGGCAGAACTGGTCCCAGGGCCTGTCATTCCAGTAACCCAGATCCCATTTGTTGGCGGTTATCGACCAGATAGGCGCCTTGACGATCTGCCGATCATTTTTCCTGACGATATAGCGTTGGGTCCACCGCGAGCCCAGCACGACCTCCACCTCTTCTCTGTCAAAGGGCGGATTGTTCTCAAAGTCGCCGACAATCGCCTCGGGGTCCCTGATCGGGTCCCTCGCCATGCGGGCATGGGGGGTGAGCCGCCACTGCTTGTATTTTTCCCGGTGGCACTGGGAGCAGGCGACCGAGCCGACATAGCTGTCGAGTATTGAAGAGTCCTGCACGTGGAAGCCTGCGCCGCCTACCCTGCCCTCGGGGTGGCAGCTCTTGCAAAGCTGGCCCTTGTCGTTGGCGCGACGCAGGTAGAAGGTGCGATAAGTCTTGTTTATAGTAAAAAGGGAGAGCAACCGCTTCGTGAGCTCCTCGGCCACAAAGGGCTTTTTGCCCTCGAACCGCATGTGGGGGTTGTGGCAGGTGGCGCAGGTGATCGTCTCCTCCTCATCCAGCGGCAGGTCGGCGGGGACCTCCATCCCCGGCCTGATGTCCACCGGATGCAGGGTGGAGACATCCTTTTCAAGGTGGCAGCCGAGACAGATGGAGACGATATCTTTTTTGAAACGCAGCGGGCGCTGGACCGGCTGGCCCCTCTTCACCTCATCGAGATGGCAATCGCCGCACGCACCACTGGTGTCCAGCGACGAATGGGGGTCACTGCCGCCCTGGGCCGGCACCGCAAAAACGTATAGGGCTGACGCCATCGCCAGCGCTGCGCTTGCTGCGCGTCTCATCAAACGACCTTGAACACCGAAATCTTTTCTTCCAGGGCATTCAGGGCTGATGAAAGCTCAGCCGCGTTACCACTCTGGGACGCACGGCCCACTTGGCTGCGCGCCTCGCTTATCGCGTCGATCTTCTCTCTTAACCCCAAGGTCATCTTGTTCATGGAGTCCACAAAGGGTTTTAACTCGTCGCCGTCGCGTAGCGAGGTGTGAAGGGTCAAGTCCCCTGAGCCTATCTGCTCCATGTTCTTGCTGAAGCGATAGAGGGGGCCGCCGATCTTGTGGCTATCGTAGAGGGTGAACATAACCGCCAGCCCCGCCACCAGGGTCATTGAAACGAAGGAGGCCCACAGCACTGCGGTACGGTAGACCTCCCAACTCTCCTTTAAATCAAAATGCGCCGCCGAGTACATGCGGTTTATCTGATAATTGCCAAAGAGGTAAATAAAGCTGCCGGTGACCGCCATCCCCACCGCAATCACGCAGAGAACCTTGAGCAGGAACTTTATCTGGAAGGTCTTCTCGATGAAAAGGGTCCGCCTGCCTCGTCCACCTCGCTTGGCCATAACCACTCCTTACATATGGGAAAACTAGTACAATGACTGCTTAACTCTAGCGCGGCTTTCCACGCTGACCACAGGGGCCGAGACCTCTCGTTGACCGCCCGGCACATAAACGATTAGATTATATGTAGGTTTCCTGATTATATGTAAGTTACTAAATTATATGTAGTTACTAATTTATATGCAGGTTACGAAATTATACGATAAGTTTCTGTTCATTTCACATGGCAGAGTTGCCCGATCTCCAAAGTGTTATCAAAAAGCGGAGCGATAACGGACGATGGAACCACAACGCATCCTCATAGCCGACGACGAGACCTTGCTGGTCGCGAACCTGACCCGTGCTGCGCGAAAAGCCGGCTACCACGCCGATGGCGCACCAGATGGCCGGGAGGCTTGGCGATTATTGGGCAACAACCACTACGACCTGCTCGTGACCGACCTGAAGATGCCGGGCATGGACGGACACAAGTTGATGGAGCTGGTGACAAAGGCATCCCCCGCCACCGGGATAATCGCGATAACCGGCTACGCCACCCTCGACGCCGCCATCAAGTGTCTGCGAAAGGGCGCCAGCGACTTCCTCATCAAGCCCTTTGAAGAGGCGGACTTTCTCGCCGCCGTGGGAAAAGCGCTCTCCAAATCACCGTACGATACGAGGGTCATGCCAGACTGGTCCCAGACCCAATCCAGATTTGGCCTCACCAAGCGGCAACGCGAAGTGCTTGAAGCCTTCTACACCACCGGCAAGACCAACCAGGAGCTGGCCGAAGACCTCTTCCTGAGCCTGCACACGGTCAAGTCGCACCTGAAAGCCGCCTTCGAGAAAGTCGGGGTCAGGAGCCGCGCCCAGTTGATGTTGCGGCTACAACAGTCGGAGAACTGAGGAGACGTTGGACGCTTGGGCTCGGCTTTTTCCGCCTAACTGCGTCGCGTGCTCGCGAACTGCCCTCGGCGTAGTAGTTCTACTGCCTCCGTTGTTCGCTTGCGCGTCTCCTTATCAGGCGAAAAAATACTTTGCCTGGAATTACTCATAAAAGGGGCAGAGGTTTGGTTGATATGAACATGAACGACACTGACTCGCTAAAATCAGACACCGGCAGACCCGGCTGGAAAAGCCGCCTCCACGAGATAATCTTCGAGGCGGACACCCCTGCGGGTAAGGCCTTCGACGTCGTGCTCATCCTCTGCATAATCGCCAGCGTGGGCGTGGTCATGGCGGATTCGGTGACCACCATCCGCAGCGAGTACGCCCCCTACCTCACCGGCGCCGAATGGTTCTTCACCATCCTCTTCACCGTTGAATACGTACTGCGCCTCTCGGTTGTTCGCAGGCCGATGGGCTACGCCACCAGCTTCTTTGGCGTCATCGATCTACTGGCAATCGCCCCCACATACCTGGAGCTCTTCCTGCCGGGCGGCCACTACCTGATAACCATACGAGTGCTGCGTATCCTAAGAATCTTCAGGATATTAAAGCTCGCGCAATATGTTAACGAATCGCGGCTGCTCATGCGGGCGCTACGCTCCTCAAGGCGAAAGATACTCGTCTTCCTCCTCGTCGTCCTCTCGCTTGTCATAATCTTCGGCTCGCTCATGTATTTGATCGAAGGAGAAGCCGCCGGGTTCACCTCCATCCCCCGGGGCATCTACTGGGCCGTAGTGACAATGACCACCGTAGGCTATGGCGACATCTCACCCCAGACACCGCTGGGACAGGCGATCGCATCATTGATAATGATACTGGGCTACGGGATAATAGCGGTGCCGACCGGGATAGTGACAGCGGAAGCGTTGCGTACAGGGGGAGGAAAAGTGTCCACGCAAGCGTGCCAAAACTGCTCGGCGGAAGGGCATGATGTGGATGCAACGCATTGTAAGTTTTGCGGAGAAAAACTCTAATAATGGCAATTAATAGTTACTGTCCCAGTTTCGTCCAGTTTCGTCTTTGTAGCAAATATTACTTACTATGCTTCCATTAATTATTGAGTGCACCTCTCCTCCGTATGATATAGCCAAACTGGGCATTAACAACACTACACACAACACAGAGAGACAATAGGACTTATACATATTCACTCCATATATATCCAAGCATTAACGTCTATTGATAATATTTAAAATAAACTCGTATTCATTATCATATGCTTCCTTGAAAAGTGGCATACTTCTCCAATTGCTATCATTAAAAGACCTAGAAAAACTCGCTAAATTTGATTCTGCATCCCGGAAACCAGAATGTTTAATGTTAACCGACTTATTTGACTGCCCCATTCCAAACCATGTTTCTTTAACTGTCACAAACTGCATTTTTTCCCATGGCTTTATTTTGTCTTGCCCGTGAAACTGTTTATATGACAAAAATCGGTACCCCGACTTGAGAATTCCGATGTCGGGATCGGATTGAAAAACACCTATTGATAAAAATATGAGCTGAGGATATGGCCAAGTTATGACGTTTTCTGGCCAAAGAAAAAATTCTCCATTTTTATCGGTTACAGTCTCCTTTACTTCAACGGGACTCCCCCTATAGCTTCCAGCAACACCTAGCCCATCTCTATGGTATGCAGCCACCACCACTGCTCCCTCAATCGGCTCACCGGTTTCGGAATCAACCACAACTCCCTTGTAGGCTCCATACCAGCCATGCATAGCAAAAAGCTTCATGATTACAAAGACAACCAGCAACTTGCCAATGAACTTAAGCCAATCGGCCCTAGCCCAGTCAGCCTTTGGAAATATATTTCTGATTCTCTTGGAGATTGAGTTCTTCATTCTCAAAACCTCTGAATCTTCCATACCCCTTGGCTGTCGCGAACAATAATAAGCTCGTTATCAACCGTGTACGGTTGGCCGTTCAAGTCTCCGCTTGTCTCATAGGTCATACGGCGGATAGGGGGTCGGGCCTTTAGCGTTTTTCCGGCGTAGCCGCTCGACACAGCATCCTGTGCGAAAACAAGGAACCCACCAAGCGATTGAGCGACGACAGTATGTACAATACGGCTAGCGATTGAGCGCCGGTGGTGACGCTGGGTTCGTGCAGGAGGCGAAGTCGCCCAGACGAAATGATGGTTAGAAAATAAACCACCCCAGCGCAAACAAAACCGCAATTAAAAGCAAAACCGTCAGTATTTTACCTAAAACCCTATCCCCACCCTCCTGCAAATCATAATGATGCTCTTCAATGCCTCTGTCACAATGAGTACACCTGGCAACATTAAGATCGACATCTTTATGACAAAATGGGCATGTCTTGCTTAGGTTGTTTTGATTCAAAATGAACTACCCTCATATGGTGCCATGAAAACAGCAAGGGGATCGGGGGTCGGAGGTTGTGGTCGAGCCTTTCGCCCTTTAGGCAAAGGATTTCATTCAAAGGCAAGGAGTCCGGTGAGCACGCGGGAGGACAAGTAGCAGAGCTACAGGCCGAGCGTGCGCGCAGCCGGTGACGCAGCATTTGCACGAAAGCCGAAGCACTAGGCGAAGGATTTTTTCGGCTGGACAGGAGACGCGCAAGCGAACGACCGAGGCAATAGGTTCACTATGCCGAAGGGTGTGAGCCAGCACGCGACACAGCCAGTCGGAAAAAGCCGAAGCCTATCCCCTAAAGCCGTTGAAAACCATGCAACTGGTAAACATAACCCTTGCCAAAACGCGCCGGGACTGCACTGAAGAACACTCTCACCTTGTCACCGGCCTTGGGCTTTTCAATAGCATTTTCCACCTTCGGCATGCCTCTCTTGAAATCGAAGGTCGTCGCCTTTCCCGTTTCGGTTACCAGAACGCGAACCCGCGAACGACCCACCTCTTCTATGGTGCCGGTCACCGGGGAAACAAGGGTCTTGTTTCGTTCGGCGATCTTGACCATCTTGAGCGTAGTGATCATGGGCACTTCACGGCCCTTTGAGCGGCTGTGCTTCATCTCGTAGACCAGCTCTACACGGTCGCCCTTTTGAGCACGATAGTTTTTCGGCTCGACGACCATTCCACGCTGGTTGTAGAGGTGCAGCTCTTCCCCCGCCTCGCTTTTAACACGAAGCGAGGCCATCCCGCCTTCGGCCACAACGCCAACTATAGTTTCGGCGAGGGCTGCTCCACCAAGGAGGAGAAATAGACTTGCGATGAGTGCGACCAAAACAGATTTTTTCATTTTTTACTCTCCAGTGATCGGGGCTCTTTGGCTCATATTATACCGCAACTCAGTTTAGCAACAGGGGGGCAGGCTTTGTAGGTCACAACGCTAGGAGGTCTGCCTTTACTTTTGCCTTTCGCCCTTTAGGCAATGGATTTTTTCGGCAGACAAGAAGACGCACAAGCGAACGTGAACTTGGGGTCGGGCATTTGGCATTTTTCCGGCGTAGCCACCCGACATCCAACCAACTTGGGGGTCAGGGGCCTTACCTTTTGCCCTTTAGGCGAAGGATTTTTTCGGCTGGCAAGAAGACGCGCAAGCGAGCGAGCGAGGCAATAGGTTCACTATGCCGAAGGGTGTGAGCGAGCACGCGACGCAGCCAGTCGGAAAAAGACGAGCCTTATCCCCATCTCCACAACGAAAGTACAATAACCACTCCGAAGGCAACAAAGAGATTCACATACGCCATAACAAATAAAATCTTTATCTCAATCGATTCCTTGTGAAGTCCCCCGCCCGCCAGGGAAAATGACCGGAACTGCTCCAGCTTCTCAATCCCGTGGGGCGCATCTTCCAGCGCCTTGGTGAGGTCTTCGCCAGCCTGATGGCGCTTAAAGTGGTTGCCCTCACGCCAGAGTTTGCTATCAGTCAGATCATAGAGGAGATCATCCACCTTGACCCAGGCGGGCTTGCCTTCAATGCCATCGTTACTCTGCCAGGAGGCGCGCAACTTCTTGAGCTTGGGGCTCAGTACAAGGGTGACGAAGGCAGCCGATACGACCAGGAAGAGGAAGAGGCCTATCTTTATCAGCAGCAGGTTCCCCGAGTATGTTTCGATCAGGTTTATCGGGGAGTGGAAACGCATCTTGGTCAGCGGCACGCCAGTCGCCACCAGCACCAACATCGACCCCCATGCTATGCGCATTTCCGTTTTGGGCAAGCCGCCCTTGGCGTAGCTGGGCTTGAGCACGAGATGTACATAGAAGATAGTGCCCAGCCAGATGATGGCCGCCAGCAGATGCATGAAACCAAGGAGGAAGCGGGTGATCTTCATCCCACGCGATAGGGTTGCAGCCTTGGCCTCCTCCGGTATGGGCCAGGTGTAGCCGCCCGCCGAGAAGGACTCGCCCAGAGGACTTAGCGGACCGCCCCCGCCGGGATCGCGATGGCAGTAGCCACACCCCTGCCCGCTCTCTTCAGCATACTCATCCGTGGCAAAAGCAGACCCGGCCACAGCGCAAAGCATAAGCGCAAGCAACGTTATCAGGGTTGGAAGAGTTATTCTGCGCAGCATGGGTTGATGATACCGCGCACCTGTGCAATTGGCGAGGAAGAAAAAGCTGATGGGGGTTATGGGGATGGTGTACTTAGCTGGTCGTTTTCAGTTTTGACGTGTCTTACTTTGTTGGGCAAAGGCAGTAGCTCTTATCACTAGGCAAAGGATTTATTCGGCTGGTAAGGAGACGCGCAAGCGGGCTGACGAAGCAGTAGCACTTACCAATGGGCAAAGGATTTCGTCCAAAGGCAAGGAGTCCGGTGAGCACGCGGGAGGCATAGTAGCAGAGCTACAGGCCGAGCGTGCGCGCAGCCGGTGACACAGCATTTGGACGAAAGCCAAAGCCCACGAGCACGCGACGCAGCCATGGCGGCTAAAAGTCGAAGCCTACATACTATGGAGCATACGCGCAGCAGACGACTGCCCCTGCGTCACCCTATCAGCGTAGCGCTTGTCGCGGCAGAGCTTTACCCGCCCCATCAACACGTCCTGATCGATGACGGCCGAGTTATCGGGCAGTCCGGCGGCGGCCCAGTCGAAGCGGTAGGGGTCGCCCTTGCGTGAGCGGGTGCCATATTTGTAGCTGGCCGCCACCATGCGGTGGGTGACAAGCCTGCCCGTGTGGATGTTGGGGCGGCGGGTCTGAATGTCGTCCAACAGTCTCTTCAGCCCGACGTACTGGACCTTGCTTATGCCCTTGTCCCGTTTTCTGACGGTATCGGCGAAGATTTCGATGTTTATCGCGTCATGGTCGACGGCGTAGCGCCCATCCCATAACGACTCGCCGCTTCCGTAGGCGCGGTACTTCTCATCGACGATACGGTAGATGTTGCCCTTGGGGCTGACGAGATAGTGGGCGAGCCGGTTCTTCCTCATGAAGCGGGCTACGTTGTCAAAGGGTGCGCCACCATGCTCGGTGGTGTGGATGACCACCAGGCTGATCTCGGGCTTTTCGAGTTGGCGGGCCCACAGGACCTTTTTCTTCTTTAGCTTGCGGGAAAGATAGGCTGGGATCGACTTGGCCGGTGGCTTGCGGTTTAGTCTGTTCAGGTTGCTGACCCTGTAGTCGTCGTAAATCTTCAACAGGGGCGTGGTGTTGGCCGAGCTGGACATGAGCGCACGGGGCACTCTTATCTTCTGTCCTTTGAACACTCTGGAGGCATTGGCGATACTGTTGAAACGCTGGATATTGCGCACGGTTCTCGGTGCCGCCTTGGCGCTGACGGATAGCTCTCCCCGCACCAGGCTCCACAAGCTTGAGTAGGACTTGCCCATGGTGAACGTTACCACTGAGGGATCGGAGAGTCTTGAGCGCAGCAGGGTGCGCGGCACCATTATCTTCTCGCCGGGAGCGAGGTGGGGTTCAATCGCCTTGAAAAATCTTATTGTCTCGAAGGTCCCGGTGAGTTCAAGCGCCATCGTGCGGTGGCTGTCGCCGGGAAGGACGGTCACCTGCACCATGGGCAGGTCATCGACAGACTTGGCATCGCCCGCCACGGGCAGGTCATCGGTACAGGTCTGAGTGGGCTTGGTGACGCCCGCCTCGGTCCTGACCCTTGCGCGGATCGCCTCAAGTTGCTGCCCTACGGAGGACTCCTGGGCGGCATGTGCGGTGGTCGCCAAAAGAGCGACCGCCAGGGCGGTGATGAGTACGCCTCTCGCAATATTCATTTACGACCTCGCACCATAGTCAAAATAACTACTGTTTATAGGTGGTTGCTTGGTCGCAATTATAGCAAACTATCAACAAATGTCCAGATGTTTGTGATATCAGTGAGTTTTGTGGAAGTGGTAATTTATTGGTCGCTTGCGGTCGCGACGGGGTCCCACTTGACCAGGGGAAGACCCCCGGCATCATCGCCATCGTGGATGCGGGCGGGTGGGCTTGCCTCTGCCCAAAAATTGTGCACGGCGTCAACCGTAGCGTAGCCGTTCAGGTGGATGGCGTCACGCCCGGACCCGCCCAACTTATTGCCATCCAGAATCAATTCTCCACCAGAGACGCCAATGAGGTCCAACCCTGCATTATCAAAGATATTCGACACCAGCCTAACCTTGGCGGGACCACTCACCGAGAAGACCGTCTCCACCGTTTCAAGGAAGCTGTTTGAGTCCATTTCCATGGTGGAGCCCTCTCCCTTTATCCTGACCCCGTCACGGTTAGAGTTAAACTTGTTTCCCTCCATGACGATGCGGCTTTCCTTGGCTAACATCCCCCCAAAAACCGCACCTTCAACCACATTTTCGCTAACCGTCAACTCGCACCTGAAGGAGTGGAGGGCAAAAAAATTATTGCTGAATTTATTTTTTTTGATGAAAACACTGGAATCCCTGAAGCGGATCGCCTGCTTATTACCGACAAAGGTGGAGTTCGTCACCTGGGCAAGGTCGCTCTCCTGGAACTGGACCGCCCGCAGGTTGTCCTGGAAGTGGCAATTGTTCGCAGCAAAGGAGGAAAAGTGTGCGTGGAGCGCCTGGATGCCATGGCGGAACTCCGTGTATCCAAAGGAGTTTTCAGTGTCTTCCGAGGCGATGATTGAGACCTTGTCCCAGTCACCGGGCTTGGGGTTCTCCTCCGCCGAGAGGAAAACCACCGGCGCTTTTGCCGTTCCCCTGCTCCTGATCGAGCCGAGGATCAGCAGCTCGCCTTCCCCCAACCCATCGCTATTGGAATCCACCTTCCTGAAAAAGACCCTCGTACCCGGCTCCAGCGTGAGGAATGAGCCCGGGGGCACCGTCACCCGGCCCGTTATGATCAGATCGCCGCTCCAGCTCTCTTCGCCGTTTACCGTGTACTCGCCGACAAACTCCCTCGCGCTGCCGGAGATATTTCCAGCAGATTCCTTTCTCAGATCAGCCCCTTGGGGCTGTCCACCCAGGTATTCGGCATCCACGGCGGCCACCACTGTGATACCGCGCAGCTTCCTGGCCCCGTAGCCGCCAAGGTCCACAATCCCCTTCTCGCACCCCGCCGCCCAGCTATCGTGAAAATCGTAGTCTATGCCGGGGCCGGGGCCGAGGACAAAGCCGTAATCCGCTTCCGCTACTAGCGTATGCTCCACCCTGATTTTTGTCACTTCGGCCCTGCCGCCCACCACCAACAGCCCCTCGCGTGGGTTGCGAAGCTCTGCATGGGTGAGCGAAACAGTGGAGCCGGGGGCCGCGATTATACCGCCCCACACACCCTCCACCGGCGCAAAGAGGACCGGGTTGTCCTGCGTCCCCTCCACCAGCAACGTCCCTTCCACGGCCAGCTCGGTCTCGGGACTCCAGAACTGGGGATCGGTCTTGGTACTAAGCGCCTGTGTAAAGTGGACCCTGGTTCCAGCCTCGATGACAAGGGTCGCACCGGGCGCGACCCGCGTATCCTGGGTGACAGTCACCTCACCCGACCAGCGCGTGTCACTGGTTATTACCGTACCAATGGCGAGGGAGGGCGTAAGCGCCAACGTAATCGCACCGACCAGTGCTGCGGATATTTTGTATGAAATATTTAAGTTCAACATTACCAGGAACTTACCACATCATGGGAAACGTATCAAAGTCAGCATAGCCATTTACCTCACCCCTTCACCACGGCCAGCGGCACCATCCTGGCGACCCGCTTGGCCAGCCCCGCCCCGGCCACCGAGTCCACCACCTCGTCCACATCCTTGTAGGCTTCGGGCATCTCTTCCGCCAGCGTCTTTTTGCCCGCGCTAAAGACTGCAATGCCACGCTGCTCCATCTCGCGCCGCACCTGATCGGAACTTTTCAGCTTCAGCGCCGCCTTCCTGCTCAACACCCGACCCGCGCCGTGGCACGAGGAGCCGAAGGTCTCTGTCATGGCGCTCTTGGTGCCGGAGAGCACGTAGGAGGCCCGCCCCATATCGCCGGGGATGAGCACCGGCTGGCCCACCGCTGTGTAACGCGAGGGCACACCCCTCTCGCCGGGACCAAAGGCTCTCGTGGCCCCCTTGCGGTGCACCACCAGCTTTTGTTCCCGCCCGTCAACCAGATGCGTCTCGCGCTTGGCTATGTTGTGGCAGACATCGTAGACGAGCCGCATACCAAGGCTCTGTGGGGAGGTGGAAAAGAACTCGGCGAAGACCTCCCTGACGTTGTGGGCCATCACCTGCCGGTTGGCCCATGCATAGTTGGCCGCCGCCCCCATCGCGTCCAGGTATTGCCCGGCGGCGCTGCTTTTTAGCGGCGCACAGGCCAGCTGCCTGTCGGGAAGCTCAATTCCCGCCCGCACCGCTTCACGCGCCATCGTCTTCAAAAAATCGTCGCATATCTGATAGCCGAAGCCACGACTGCCCGAGTGCAGCATCACCACCAGCTGCCCGCGCCGCAGCCCGTAGGCGTCAGCTCCGGCCTGGTCGAAGATCTCATCCACCCGCTGTATCTCGATGAAGTGATTGCCCGACCCCAGCGTGCCCACCTGATCGGTCCCCCGCTGTAGCGCCCTGTCCGAGAGCATGGAGAGGTCACCGATCTCAAGGCAACCGCCCTCCTCGGTGAACTCGATATCCTCGGTGGTACCCATGCCCTGCTCCACCGCCCAGCGCGCACCCTTTTTGGCGACCTTCAACAGCTCCGAACGGCTCAGCTTTATGCTCCCCCGTGAACCGAGTCCGCTCGGGATGCGGGAAAAGAGCATTGAAGCCAGCGAGCGCAAATCATTCACCACGTCATCGGCGTCGATCCGTGTCGCCAGCATCCTCACGCCACAGTTAATGTCATACCCCACCCCGCCCGGCGAGACCACACCCTCTTCAGCGTCGAAGGCCGCCACCCCGCCGATGGGGAAGCCATAGCCCCAGTGGGCGTCGGGCATGGCGAGGGACGCGCCCACTATGCCGGGGAGGGTCGCGACGTTCATCACCTGCTCGGCGGCGCGCTCCTCCACCACTTTTTTGATGATCGATTCGGAGCCGTAGAGGATGCCGTCAACGCGCATCGCCCCACGCCTGGGGATTCTCCAGCTGTAGTCGCTGATCTTCTCAAGGTCGCTGAACCCGATTGTCACTCGCATTCCCTTAGACATCGAAAACCATCCTCGCCACCCACCGGTCTTCCACTGGGCCACCCGCTGGTCCGCCCTCTTGCCCGCCCTCTTGTCCGCCCTCTTGCCCAAAAAAGAAATCGTGATAGGTGGCGGCCTTTATCTCCTCAAGCGTATCCACCGCCGGATCAAACTCACCACCGGCACAGACTATCTCCACGTCGAACCCCTCTATCGTCACCTTCTCCACCCTGGCTGGCAACCACCGCTCCGCCTGGGAGGCGAATAACAGGTCCCCCACCGCCGTTACGATTGCATCCTCAAGGTCCACACCGCTGGCTGAAAAAGCTCTGACGCCGGTCACCCGCACCTTTTCCGGGTCGGTCAGCTGACCTATCAGCCCCTCGCACAGGCCGGCCAAGGCCTCCTCGCCCCCGGTTCCGCTACCCTCGATCGCCAAGTCGGCGGTATGGTCCAGAACTCTCCACATTTTTTAAAGATATCCCTCCTGCCCCGGTAGGTAAAGCTCGCAACATTATCGCCTACTCTGATATTCTATGAAGATGGAGGCGACGACTGTGAAGATACTCGGAATCAGCACCAGTTACCGCAAACGCGGCAACACCGACATCCTGGTCAATCAGGCGCTCTTCGCCGCAAAGGAGAAGGGGGCCCAGACTCGCTTCATCCGC
Organism: Deltaproteobacteria bacterium; assembly: GCA_030591565.1. GTDB lineage: Bacteria > Desulfobacterota > Deferrisomatia > Deferrisomatales > BM512 > JAUVAU01. Next base: position 38,645 of record JAUVAU010000015.1, read on the forward strand.
CCCGCCGACCTCAAGCTCATCCCCTGCACCGGTTGCATGAAGTGCGTCTTCAAGAACGAAGACTGCGTCTTCAAGGATGGCTTGGTGGAGATAATGGAGGGGCTGCGCTGGGCGGATTCAGTAGTACTCGGCGCCCCCACCTACCTCCTGGGGGTCAACTCTATAATGAAGAATATGCAGGACCGGCTCATCATCTTCGGCCTCAACAGGGAGCTGAAGGGCAAGACCGGCATGGTAGTCACCCCGGCGGGTGTGCCCGGCTGGGAGCCCTTCGTCAAAGAACAGCTTATGACCTTCTTCCTCTTCACGGGGATGAAACCGGTGGACTGCTTCGTGGGCTACGCCCAGGGGCCGGGAGAGATACTGGGGAATGCGGAGGCGATGGAGCGCGCAGCGAGGGGCGGGGTTGCGCTGGCCCAGGGCGTTTCCGACTACCTTGGGGAAGATGTCGGCTGCCCGATCTGCCACATCGACCGGGTCCAGAACCGTGACGGCAAAGAGTACTGCGCACTCTGCGACATCTACGGGACGTGGCAGAGAGAAGGCGGCGTGAGAAGATTCATCCCCGACCCCGGCAAAGAACCGCGCTTCAGCGAAAACGAGATGCGCATCCACTTCCATGAATATATCCTCGCCTCGGGGCCGCGCTTCAAGGCCAACATGAGACAGATCACCAAGGACGTGGACGCCTTCTTCTCAAAGGGATGACCATGCCAACCTCTCAACCCACCCAAACCGCAGAAGTCGCCAGACTCCTCGCCAAATGCCAGAGGGTAGTGGCGCTCACCGGCGCGGGCATCAGCGTCGAGAGCGGCATCCCCGACTTTCGTAGCAAGGGCGGGCTATGGACCAGGTTCCCACCCGACCAGTACGCCACGATTCAGGCGTTTATGGACGACCCTGAAAAGGTCTGGCAGATGCTCGCCGAGATGGAGAAGGTGCTGGACCGGGCAAAGCCCAACCCCGGCCATCTGGCGCTCTCGCGGCTGGAAAAGCTGGGCGTGGTGGAGGGGATAATCACCCAGAATATTGACGGCTTGCACCAGGAGGCAGGCAGCAAGACGGTGGTGGAGTTCCACGGCTCGCACAGGACGCTGGGTTGCCAGTGGTGCGGCAAGGGTTACGGGAGCGATGAGTTCGACGGGACCGAGACGCCACCCCTTTGCAGCTGCGGCAAGGTGCTCAAGCCCGACGTCGTCTTCTTCGGCGAAGCCATTCCAACCCGCGCGATGAACGACGCGAACAGCCTCGCCTCCGGGTGCAGGGTCATGCTGGTGGTGGGCACCTCAGCCGAAGTGGTCCCGGCGAGCCAGATGCCGATGCTCGCAAAGCGCAACGGCGCAACCGTCGTGGAGGTCAACGTGGAGCGCACTCTGCTCACCGACTCGGTAACCGACCACTTCCTCCAGGGCAAGGCCGGCGTCGTATTGACTGACCTGGCCAACGAGATCGCAAAGCTACTTTAATAAACGGAGCTATCAAACCGATGTACGAAGACGTATGGGAGCTAACCAGAGACCCGGAAAAAGGCAAGCAGTTCACCCTGGACGGATGGGTGACGCTGGCCCCCTTCGAGCGCCTTTTGGGAATGGAGATTATCAAAGCAGGCGAAGGTCACGCAAAGCTGACCATGCCCTTCCAGATCAAGCACTGCCAGGGCGGAGGGATAATGCATGGCGGGGCGCTGGCCTCGCTGGCCGACACCGCCGTTGCGATGGCGATCAAGACGCTGCTGCCCCCCGACTCCCACTTCGTCACCAAGGAGTGCACTGTGAGGTTCTACGCGGCTGTCACCAGTGGCGAAGTGAGAGCGGAAGCGAAAGTGGTCAATGGTAGGGGCGGGGGCGAAGGGGAGTGGTTTAGCACCGAGTGTGAGCTTTTCGACGATACCGGGAAATTGGTGGCGAGCTTCAAAGCCCCCTTCAAGGTGCTGCGCAGGGGAGGCTAAAAGTCTTCAGGCAAGTACACAACTTCTCTTTCCAACTCGATACCGTGAACCGCTGCCACCTTCTCTTTGACTTCACTTATCAGCACCCGGACATCGCCGCCCGTCGCAGAGGTATCGACCTCAAACCAGTTCGCGTGTTTACGGGAAACCATCGCCCCGCCGACTTTGAAACCCTTCAAATTTGTCTGGTCGATCAGGGTCCCGGCGGGCAGTCCCTCCGGCGGGTTCTTGAAGACTGAGCCGCAGTTGCGTGGGTTGGAGGGCTGGCGCTTTTTTCTGATAGCTAGTTGAGCCTTCAACTCATCCATCGCTACGGTACCCGGCAACTTCTCCCCCAGCCTGAAACAACCTCCCGTAACGATGCCGCCGACCGCTGAGTCGCGGTAACCAAACCCCAGCGTTGAAGGGTCTTGTCTCGCCATCTCCCCGGATAGATCAACGGTTTCGGCCCATTCAAGAACGGAGGAGATATCGCCCCCATGCGCCCCGGCGTTCATGGCGACCCCGCCACCCACCGTGCCGGGAATGCCTCCGAGGAAATTCAGATTGGTATACCCCAGCTTCGCGCATTGAAGCGCCAGGGCGGGCATCATAGCCGCTGCCCCGGCGGTCACGACCCCGGAGGGCTCATCGACCTCAATCGTCTTGAAGGAACCTGCCAGCCGCACCACCAGCGCCTCCACCACTCCATCGGCCACCACCACGTTGGAGCCATTGCCCAGGAGGATACACTTCAGGGAGCGGTCAGCTCCAAAATCCAAAGCCTCCAGCAAGCCCGGCAAGTCCATCGGTTCGCAAAAATAGCGCGCCGCGCCGCCAACCCCCAGGGTGGTCATCGGGGCCAGCTCCACCTCTTCGCGAATCGTCAATTTCGCCGGATAAACGCCTGTGGCGGTCAAGCCAAACTCCTTCTCTTGCATTCAGATGACGGGTATGATCTACTTTGCACCGCTTTGGGGAGGGAAGCCACCCCAATCTACGCATCGGGCGAGTAGCTCAGTTGGATAGAGCGCAGGTCTCCGAAACCTGAGGCCGTGGGTTCGAATCCCACCTCGCCCACCATTTCAACATTCAATGCAGTCCAATAAAGGCCGGTAAAGCCAAGCAATTCAAGGCTTTCGGCCTTTATTGCGTCTAGCACCGTCCGCTAAGGTCTATTGACATCTGTGTATAACTGAGTATAGAAATGTGTATAACTTTGATTGCAAAAAGGAGTTATACACAAATGGCCCTCACAAACACGACGATCAAGAATGCCAAGCCCAAGGACAAGAGCTACAAAATACCCGACGAAAGAGGGTTAAGCCTAGAGGTTTCTCCAAAGGGCGGCAAGTGGTGGCGCTTCCGTTATCGCTTCGAGGGAAAGCAAAAACTCCTATCCCTTGGCACCTATCCCGACGTAAGCCTAAAAAGGGCCAGAGAGCGGCGCGACGAAGCGCGCAAGCTGGTTGCCAACGAGGTAGACCCCGGCGCACTACGGAAAGCCGAGAAAGCAGCAAAGGCCGAAGAGGGAGCGAACACCTTTGAGGTGATTGCGCGTGAATGGCACGCCAAGAGAGTTTCGACCTGGACGCCCAACTATGGCAAGCAGGTATTAAAACGCCTTGAAGCCGACATCTTCCCAGCGATAGGCCAAAAGCCCATTGCCTCACTAGAAGCCCCTGACCTCCTAACGGCACTAAGGCGGGTAGAAGCAAGGGGCGCGATAGACTCCGCCCACCGGATCAAACAATATTGCAGCCAAGTCTTCCTCTACGCCATAGCCACCGGCAGAGCCTCCAGAAACATAGCCGACGATCTGCGCCGCGCACTGGCACCAGTCAAAGCAACCCACCACGCCAGCATCACCGACCCCAAAGCCATAGGGGCGCTTCTAAGAGTCATAGAGGGCTATGACGGCCACTTGGTAACCCTCCTAGCCCTACGCCTAGCCGCCCTCACCTTCGTACGCCCTGGCGAGCTTCGCAAAGCTGAATGGTCGGAGATCGACTTACAGGCCAAAGAGTGGCGCATACCCGCCCAACGCATGAAGGCACGCCAACTGCACATTGTCCCGCTTTCCAAACAAGCCATAGCAACCCTTGGAGAGCTGCACCCCATAACAGGCCGTGGGCGCTTCCTCTTCCCCGGCGCTAGGTCCAACGGTAGGCCGATGAGTGAAAACACCGTCAATGCGGCTCTACGGCGTATGGGCTACACAAAAGAGGAAATGACCGGCCACGGTTTCCGCTCAATGGCCTCAACAATCCTCAACGAAAAGCAATGGAACTTTGACGTCATAGAACGCCAGCTCGCCCACGCCGAACGCAACACAGTTCGAGCTGCGTACAATTTTGCTGACCACTTGCCTGAGCGCAAGAAGATGATGCAATGGTGGGCCGATCATCTGGATGGGCTACGCCAAGGGGCGCAAGTCATACCGTTTAACGTGGCAAGATAGGGGGGTGTACCATGGAAAACCTTGATAAATGGCACTTATGTGATGATCTATCTGTTGTTGATGCAGCTTCATTAATTGTTGGATTGGACCCTACAGAGGTTAAAGCACGGATCATGTTGAATTATAAAATCCATGACCATATCGGTGCGCAAAAATTCATTAATGATTCTCTTGAGGATACTGAGTTAGAGAACGAAGATATCGAAAAAAAATTCCAGAAGTATTTGCTCGAAATTCCAAAAGATTACGATGCAGCTTTAACGGCGCTGCAAAATGCAATCAAGCTTGAGAAATTAAGTGCAAATGTAGTTATAGAACGAGAAACTGTAATGGATCAAATGCTTGAAATGTACGTAGAAATTGATGGCGCTGAACCGGATTGGA
>JAUVAU010000032.1 GCA_030591565.1 Deltaproteobacteria bacterium
ATAGCAGTAGCAGGAATGATGGGGAGCGGCAAGTCGAGCTTTGTGCGCTTCCTGTGCAACCGCTACCCGCAGATCAGCCCCTTTTTCGAGAAGAATGAAGAGAACCCCTACCTGGAGGACTTCTACGCCGACATGGAGCGGTGGGCCTTCCACTCACAGGTCTACTTCCTCACGCTGAAGTACCGCACCCACCAGGAGCTATCACAGGTAAAACACAAGGTCATCCAGGACCGCACCATTTACGAAGACGCCGAAATCTTCGCCGAGAACCTCTACAGCCAGGGGATGTTGCCCAAGCGCGACTACCTGGCCTACCGGCGGCTATACGAGACGATCCTCGCAAACCTCAACCCCCCCGACCTGCTCATCTATCTCAAGACTGACCTGCGCACGGTAAAGAAGAGGATCAAGACACGGGGGCGCGACTGCGAAACAGGAGTGGACCCGGAATACCTGAAGCGGCTCAACAACCTCTACAGCCGTTGGATCAAGCGCTACGATCAATCGCCGGTGCTGACCATCGATGCGGGGCGGCTGGATTTCATGAATGATATGGTGGACCGGATCGAACTGCTGGAGACGATAGAGAAGTACCTGTAAAAGCCGTCCCCTGCACCATTGAGGACTTGCCCCCTGCGCTGCCGCTCAATCGTCGGGTTCCAGCAGGCTCTGTAGGGCTGCGATCAGGGCCGATTTCGTGAAGGGCTTTTGGAGGAAGGCCATCTTTCCGTCTTCGCCGGTCACCTGTGCGGCATCCCATTTGCTGTAACCGCTCATGAGGATGAGGGGGAGGTCAGGATATAGTTTGCGAATTTCCCGGAAGGCTTCTTCGCCTCCCATGCGGGGCATGGTCAGGTCAAGAATGACGGCTGAAATATCGGTGGGGTTCTGCCGCACTACCTCCAGCATTTCAAGCCCGTCCCGAGCTTCGAGCACTTTGCTGTTGTGAGCTTCCAGAACGGCGCAGAGCATCTCCCGGATGTGCGATTCGTCGTCCACCACGAGAACGGTGCCCGTGGCACGCCATTCTTTCGCAGGGGCCTTTGTGGAGGGGGGTACAATCCTGGCGCTGGACACCTCCTGGGAGCAGGGGAAAAGAACGCGGAAGGTGGTGCCGCGTCCAGGTTCGCTATCGACGGTTACGGTGCCTTTGTGGCCCCGCATGATGCCCATGACGGAAGCCAACCCCAAGCCCCGACCGGCAATTTTAGTGCTGAAAAAGGGGTCGAAAACCTTGTCCAGGGTCTGCCGATCCATGCCCACGCCCGTGTCGGTCACTTCCACGTATGCATATGGGCCTTCGGGCAGTTCCTCGTCGAAGCAGGTGGTGGCAAGGTAGGCCCGGTCGGCATGCATCGTGCCGGTGGAGACGCGGATCACCCCCGGTTCGCTCCCGATGGCATCCGAGGCGTTGGTGATCAGGTTCATGATAACCTGGCGGACCTGTGCCGTATTGGCTTCTACGGCGGGCAGCTTGGGGGATAAGTCGAATCGGAGTTCCGCCGATTTCGTCACTACGGTCCGTAGCATCTGATCAATCTCATCCACCAGTTCATTAAGATTCAGAGATTGAACGAGGAAGCGGCCCTTGCCGGAGTAGGCCAGCATTTGCCCGGCCAGTTCCGCGGCCCGTAACGCCGAGGTGCTAATTTGCTCGATATCACTGACGGCGGGTGATTGCGGATCGAGTTTCATCAGCGCCAGGTCGGCGTAGCCGAGCACCCCCATGAGGATGTTGTTGAAGTCGTGGGCGATGCCGCCGGCCAGGACCCCCAGCGCTTCCAGTTTCTGGGCGTGGAGCATCTGGGCAAGCAGGTCGCTTCGTTCCTGTTCGATCGCTTTGCGGCTGGTGATATCGCGCACGTATTCCACCACGCCCACGATTTCTCCCTCGCTGCTTCTCATGGGGAAGGCAAAGAGCTCAATGGTTCCTGTAACTTTGCCCTCCTGTACCAGGGGCACCTCGTTGCACTCCAGTTGGCCGGTGCGTAGCGCACGACGGGTAGGACAGACCTCACAGATGCTATCGCGACCGTGGTAGACCTCGTAGCAGATACGGCCTTCCAATGGCGTCATATGGGAGTACCATTCCTGCATCTTACGGTTCACCCGCAGAATGCGCATTTTGGTGTCGAGCACCGAAATCCCATCCTGGATGGAATCGAAGATCGAGTTGAGGAACCGCTCGCTGTCGCGTAGCGCCTGCTCCGTCTTCTTGCTTTTAGTTATATCCTGGGACAGGCAGACGATGTGATTTTCAAAGGAGGGGGAGAGGGTCGCGAGAAACCAGCGATCGCCCTCGGGTAAAGGCAGGCTGTACGCCATGCTCTGCGAGTCTCCACTGTGCCGGACTTCTTGACACATGCGCTCCATGCGCTTCGCCACGTCGGCCGGGAGGACCGCTGCGATGTGTTTACCCAGGAAGTGTTCGGGGGCAATATGGAGGTCCTGCTGCCGGTGGGCGTGGTAGTCCACCAAATGGTCTTGCCCGTCAATCAGGAAATAAAAAGCGGGAAGGGAGTCGAGCAGGGACTGCAATCGCAGATTTTCTTCCCTGAGCGCTTCCAATTGTTGTCGAAGTGAAACCTCAGGCATCGCTACTCCAGAATGTCATGCCCCCAGGTCATTATGCCCTCGCCATTTATCTGCGTCAACCGTGCAACAGCTTCCCTGCCTTTGGTGTATGTCGTGTACTCCCCTGTAGCCGGGCGCGCTTATGGCTAGGCTTTCAAAATTATTCGCGCGTCTGCTACCGTCAGTCCTTCATCGTGGATTATGACGGGGTTGAGGTCCATCTCCTGGATATCGTTGTAGGAGCCGATCACCTCGGAGACGCTCAAGAGCAAGCGCTGTAGCGCCTTGCGATCCTTGGCGGGTTGGCCCCGGAAGCCGTCGAGCAACCGCGAGGACTTGACCTCATCGACCATCCGCCTGGCCGAGTAGGGCGAGATGGGGAGAACCCTGAAGGAGACGTCCTTCAACACCTCCACCATTATTCCGCCCATGCCGAACATTATGACGGGGCCGAATTGGTCGTCAATCTTTGTGCCGACGATGCATTCAATACCCTCGCTGGCCATGGGCGTGACCAGTACGCCGGCTATTTGCGCCGAGGGGTTGTAGGCATGGGCTCTCTCCATGATCTCATCATAAGCGGCGGCCGCCGCTTCGCGGCTGTCGATGTTGAGCTTCACCCCCCCCGCCTCGCTCTTGTGCAGAATGTCGTGCGAAACTATCTTCATCGCCACGCGGGAGCCGAAGCGCTCGACCATTGAGGCGGCCTCCTGCGCCGAGTGGGCCAGGCAATCGACGAATTTGGCGTGCGTATGGAGGCTGATCAGCTCCTTGGCTTCGTGCTCGTAGAGAGCGCGCCTACCTTCGGACCTGGCCTTTTCGAAGATCTCCTTGCCACGCGTCGAGGCCTTGGCTCCCTTGGTGAAGACGAACTTCGCTTTGGCTTTGTAGCCACGCAGGTAGCCGCCGTAACGCGCCAACGCTCCCACGCAGGTACAGGCGATCTCAAGCGAATCGTAGACGGGTATGCCGTAGTAACGCAGCAGGTCCAGAGAGTGGGGCTTGGCGTAGTTGTAGAGGCTGTGGACGACTACGGCCTTGCCGGTCTCCTTTACCAGCTTGCCCAGGCGGTGGGCGGCGTCCTCCTCTCTGAAGCTGAGGCTCTGGTCGAAGCGGATGCCATAGCCGCCAAAGAGTCCCACCATGAGCACCGCGCCGACGTTGTGGTCGCGCAGCAGTATCTTGACGCATTTCGCCAGCACCACCGGGTCGTGGTCAGCGCCCCCCGCCACGTCCACAGGGTTGCGCACCGAGGCGGCCTCGGGAAGGAGCGCCTTTAGCTTCTCTTTTGTTTTTTCGCCAAGCTCCGGCACCTTTACACCCAGGTCGGTGAACTGGTCGGCGGCGATGGTGGCGTGACCGCCGCCGTCGGCCAGGATCGCCACGGAGTTATTGACGATGGGCGGTTGGCTCGATAAAGTCTCGGCGATGGGAAAGAGTTCGTCGGAGTTCTCCGCCACGATGATCCCCGCCCGCCTGAAGGCAGTGAGGGCCACCTCGCTCATTCCCGCGAGCGCTCCGGTGTGCGACCCGGCCGAGCGAGCGCCGGTTGGCGAGCGACCGCTCTTTAGCAGGACGACCGGTTTTTTTCGGGTGGTTTGGTAGGCTTGCTGCAAAAAGAATCTCCCTTCGCGCAAACCCTCCACGTAGATCAGTATCGCTTTTGTCTGTTCGTCATTCTCCAGAAACTCAAGGTACTCGTGGAAGCGTATATCGGCTTCGTTGCCGACCCCCACGTAATAGGAGAATCCGCTGCGGCTCTTGATCGAGGCCTCGGTGATCATGGTGAGCGCCATGTTGCCCGACTGCGAGAGAAGGGCGATATTGCCCACGGGCGCGTTTTTCAGCCCCACGAGGTTGAGCCGGGTCTTCAAGTTCATCATGCCCGAGGTGTTGGGGCCAATGAGGCGTATATTGTGTTTGTGGGCGGTTTCGACAACTTCGTTCTCCAACTTGCGCCCCTCCTCACCTATTTCTCCAAAGCCGCCTGCGATGATTACCGCGCCCGCCACCCCCTTGGCTCCGCAATCTTCGAGGATTGATGGTACGGTGTGGCCGGGAGTCGTGATGAGTACGATGTCCACTTCGGCGTCGATATCGGAGACCTTGTCATAGCACTTTAGCCCCAGCACCGACTCCTCCCTGGGGTTGACCGCGAACACCTCACCCTCGTAGTCCTCATCGAGCAAAACGCGAATCGCCTGATAACCGCGCTTTGTGGTGGTGCGGGACGCACCCACGACCGCCACCGAACGGGCATTCAATACTCTGTCGTTAAGCACCCTTCACCTCCCCTTGTATTCAGGCGCGCGCCGCTGGGCGAACGCACGCACCCCTTCATGCCAATCTTCAGTCTTCATACAATCGGTAATAGCCTTGGTTTCGGCTGCGAGCGCACTTTCCAGCTCACCGGTCGCCGCGGCGAGCAGATGGTGCTTGGCGAGTTTAAGCGAGATCGGCGCCTTGAGCGCCAGTACCCCTGCGAGCTTCAACGCTTCCTCCATCAAGCTGGCCAGGGGCACCGAACGAAGGGCGAGACCAAGGGCCTGGGCCTCGGGGCCGTCGAGTATTTTTCCCGTGTAAATAAGCTCCCTGGCGCGCTGCGCGCCTATCCAGCGGGGCAGCAACCAGGTCACACCGCCGCCTACGAAGGTGCCGAGTCCCGTCTCGGGAAAGCCCAGCGTCGCCGTGTCGGCCATCAGGAGGAAATCGGCGTTCAGCGCAAGCTCCGCGCCCGCTCCGCGCGCTGGGCCGTTAACTGCGGCGATCACCGGTTTGGGCAACATTTGCACCTTCATGGTCGTGGCGTGCGCCAGTCCTATGTAGGCGCGCTTGTCTTCTTCGCTACGCCGCCCGGTGTCGTGTTCTTTGAGGTCGGCACCGGCGCAGAAGGCCGCTTTGTCGCCTTTTGGGCTTTTGCGGACCGAGCCGGTGATCACCAGCGCTCGCACCTCTTCGTCGGCTTCAACGCCTTCCAGCGCCTCTCCAAGCTCCAGGTACATCCGCTCTATGACCGCGTTCATCCGCTCCGGCCTGTTGAGCCGGATTATTCCAACGCCTTCTCTTTTCTCATAAAGAATCGTTTCATAAGACATCTGACGCACTCTCCTCGAATGGAAAGCCGCACCCTTCACGGCGGAAAATATCCAAATATTTTAGATGGTTGCTACCAACACCGCAAGGGTGAAACTAGAGGGCGACCATTAGTATAAAGCGTATTTTCGACAGAATATTTTGGGGAGGTTCAGGGGACAAAATACTTGTTAACGGCAGTTTATGAACCGGAGGGTGCCCGGGGAGGGGATCGAAACTGTACGGTGCCGACCCATTAGCCGGTGTCGTGGATTTCCTGCTCCGCGATCGCCCGACGGACAATATCCTGGAACTCGTCAAAGTGCGCACGGTAGATATTCAGCTCTTCATCGCTGTCCACGTCCAACGCCCCAAAGGCCGTGTCCATGCAGTGGAGCGCTAGTCGGATATGGAAGACCTCGCCGCCGTAGCGCTCAAAAGCACGCCTGTCGTTGAACCCGGCGAGCCACCTCGCCAACCGCTCAAACCCCATCCGATCAAGCTGAAGGCATAGCTGCGGCAACAGGGCAGCGCAAATAAGCCCCGTCTTGTTCAGGTCGCTCAGCAGCACCGTCCACACGTAGCGAAGGTAGTTGTAGAAGTGCTTCTGATAGCGCAGCCGGTATACTTCGCCAACATAGTGGAGGTTGGTGACCGCTTTCAGGTCGGCGATGAACATGTTGTTGATCCTGCCGACGAATTGCTTGAAAAAGAGATAATTGAGACGGATGCCGTAGGGGTAGAAAGGTTTTAGCGACTTCTCCGCGGCGAAGGCCATTACGCAATTGTAGTCACGGTAGTTGCTGTGCGTAGCGAAGCGGTCGAGCTCCCAGCCGGTGATCAGCGCCATGTCGCCCGAGAGAATGAGGACGTAGTTGGAACCGCTACCGCTACTCATCTTCGCTTCGTAACCACAAACGATGTTGGCGACGATGTCTTCTTGCTGCTCCAGCGACACGAAGCGCTTGAGGCGCGGTTTCCCGCCAATTACGGCGTCGAGCTTTGCTTTTGGTCCCACCACATAGACATCGCCAACCGTCCGGCTCTCGTCAAGCGCCTCCAGGACAAAATCCACCAGCGGTCGTCCACCGACTTCCAGCATACATTTATTCCCGCCGCCTACTCGCACCGAATGGGACGTATCACCGGCAAGGACAATGGCATCCAGTGTTTCCATCGCGCCTCCGCGTTGCTGGACCGCAGCAGGAAACCCTGGAGGTTTCCGCCCACGGTGCGCTTATAAGCCTGATAATGGGAAGTATAGTGCCTTTGCGGTAATATGCGAAGATACGGAAAGATAATCTGGAATAACCCCGAAGGCGGTGCGGAGAGATCATTTGACAGCAGTGGGACTCCTGCTGTAGCCTGCCGACCACAATTGAATATGTGCATCCAAAGGTGCCCATCCGGGCTGAAAAGGGAAGTGGGGTGAAAAGCCTCCGCGGACCCGCCGCTGTAAGCGATGACGAAGGGCCGATACGCCACTGATATTTATATTGGGAAGGCGGCCCCGAGGATGAATCGCGAGCCAGAAGACCTGCCGCAATGGATGCCCCACAAACTACTCCCCGGGTATTGGGAAGGTGGGACCACGTTGCGCTTTAAATACGGAAAGCCTGCACTCATGTGCAGGCTTTTTCTGTTTTTACGGCCACCGGGTACCGACTCTTCCAGCCTGTGGGGAGCCAATGATCCGCAAGGCGGATAAGGAGACGCTCCATGGGAAAAGGAACAATCGTTTACCTGGCGGGAATCGGAAACCTACCGGTGGAAATGGACGTGGACCACGCCATCGAGAGGTCGGGGCTTGACCCCCGATGGACCGAAGTGGTTGGGCCATCGGTCGGCTTTTACAACATTGAAGAAGCGCTTTTGGCATTGACCAGACGGGGCGCCAAAAGGGTGGAGCTCACCCAGGCGCACTACGACGAACACCATGTACTGCACGTAAACACCAATCGCACCCACCTTACCGGATGACCCAGGAGGAACCAATGAAGATTTCAAGAACTACCATCTCAACATTTTGCTGCCTGCTTGCGCTCGTATTCGCTTTGAGCGCCACCGTTAACGCAGCCCAGCACATGACCCGCACTTTAAAGGACAAACCGGCCATAGTGCTGACCGCCTTCGGCACCAGCACCCGCGCAGAAGCGACCTACAAGGTATTGGAGGCGCAGGTCCGCGAGGCCTTTCCCGATAATGAACTTCGTTGGGCCTTTACCTCGGAAATCATTCGGGAGCGGGTGAACCACCGCCGGGCCAAAGCCGGAAAGACAGAGCGCCTCCTGAGCCTCCAGCAGGCCCTGGCGAACCTTGAAGCAGAGGGGTTCAAAAAGGTGGTCGTCCAGCCCATACATATTTTTCCAGGGGAAGAATATGAGGAGGTGCTCGGCATCGTCAGCACCTTTCCCGGACTCGCCATCGAGACAGGCGAGACCCTGCTACAGCGCTGGGAGACGCTGCGTGAGGTCATTCATGTGCTGTCGGCGGATTTCCTGCCCCCAGGTGAAGGGTGCAACGTCGTCGTCTCCCACGGGACCCCCTCCACGCATATCGCTTCAAACATCACCTACATGGGGCTGGATCGTCACCTGTTGAAAAACTTCACGAATGTCTATCTCGGCTCGGTCGAAGGCGTCGTGACACGGGAAGATGGGTTGGATGCAGCGAAGCTGTGCGCTGAAAAACGGGTTCGCTTCATCCCGCTCATGTACGTCGCCGGGGATCACATAATGAACGACATCATGGGTGAGGAGGAAGACCCCGACGACCCCAGCTGGAAGACGGAGATGGAGCAGGCGGGTTTCACCACCGAAATCACAACCGTCGAGCACTTGGGCGAGAAATACTACAAGGGGTTGGGCTTTTTCGCCGAGGTGAACCATGTGTTCATCAGCGACATACAGCGGGCGTTGGCGCGTCTATAAACCAAAAGAGTGAGGGAGAAGTGTCATAAAAAGAGCAATCTTTGCCGATCCACTGCTGACCTCACTCCGCTGGTTTCGGTGGCCGCCACTCCGGACGAGCGGTGCGGGGCCTTGGAGAAGGCAACTCCGTAGCACGAAATTTAAATTCTTGACACCGATGCCTGAAGGGCGTACTTTTCTCTTCGGTAGCACATTATTGTATTTCGTAGCAACTTTTTAGAGAGGTTCACTATACATATCGCAAACTCTCTGTTGTCTCCCGCGCTCAGTGGGACTATGTGGGTTGCTGCGGTATCCACCATGTCAATACTCCGAGAAAGTTCGGGAGAGGATGGATGGCAAGAAGATACCGCGCATACACCTAAATTGATTGGAGGATCAAATGAAAAACATTGCACTATGGGGAATTTTTACACTCCTTTTCCTACTGCCCGTCCCTGGTACGTCCACAGCCGCCACCTTGGATGAGCGGGTCGAGGCTTTGGAAAAACGCGACGCCGAGTTGTATCACACACTGGAGGAGAAGAAGGCTGCGGGGCTTAAATCGGAGATCGCGGAACATCTCTCAATCTCGGGACTTCTCGAACTGGAAGCCGGGTACGAGGGGCTGGAGCTGAATAGCGGCGGGAGCGAGTCTTCGAGCGATATGGTCCTGGCGACCGCCCAGCTCGGCTTTGAAGCCGAGGTGACCGAGCACCTCTCCGCCACGCTGGTTCTGCTCTATGAAGATGGAGAGGACGCAGTCATCGAGATTGACGAGGCGGTCATCGCATATTCCCGGGATGGCTGGCTCGCCAATTTTGGAAGGCAGTACGTGCCCTTCGGCGAGTTCCCCAGCCACTTCGTCTCCAGCCCGCTGACGGTGGAATTGGGTGAGACGCAGGAGACGGCAATCCTGGCGGGATACGAACACGATCTTTTCTCGGTCTCGGCATTCCTTTTCAACGGCGACGCGGAAAAGATTAATGGAGCCGGGGAAGCGGAAGAAGAGCACCTCAGGGACTGGGGTGTGAGCGCGAAAGTGACGCCCGTTGAGTTTCTGGAGGCCGGGGCGAGCCTCCTCTCGGACCTCGCCGACACCGGCGCCGAGCTGCTCGACGAATACGTGGAGCGCGTCCCCGGTTGGAGCGCGTTCATAGTGGCCCAACTGGGGCCGATCGCGGTCAGCGGCGAAGCCCTTGGAGCCATGGATTCCTTTGACGCATTGGACCTGGACGCTGACGGCGACGGGTCGGGAGATCAGCCCCTTGCCTGGAACGTGGAGCTGGCTTGGGGGGCACTGGAGAATGTGGAGCTGGCGGCCCGTGTTGAGGGAAGCGAAGAGTTGGCGGGAGCGCCCGAACTCCAGTACGGAGCCAACGTCTCCTGGGGGCCTTGGGAGTCCGTCAGCCTCTCCCTGGAGTATCTGCACGGCGAGTTTGACCGGGATTTCGGCGAAGGGATCGATTCCCGCGACCTGGTCACCACCCAGCTGGCCGTAGAGTTCTGATTATCGCATCCGATGGGGTGGAGAGGAGCAAAAACATCGTTCTCTCCACCCCCACCTTGTTGGCAAAACAAACCTCAACTACCCCCCCCCTGCTCTTCGCCATAGCATTGCAAAAACCCTCCCGGTTTTATGTGACGCTTGATGGTTGGCGTCTGGAATCAACCCCTTTTTTTGCAAAATCAGGCCCACTGAGGGAGAATGCCTCCGTAATGAAAGGGTCTTCTCAATCTTCCCCAAGGAGTTTCCGGTGACTATCGCTATCCAGAAAGGACTGCTCTTCCTCGCCTGCGTCGGAGTCGGCGTCGGCTGGGCCTATCTATCGCGAATGGGGAGTGGTTGAGCGCTGTCCTGCAACCCGTGGGTCACGGGTTTGGTGGGCGGTGTCCTGGGGTTGATACTCATATTGCCTCGTTCCCAGGGGGGCACGTGATATCGGGTGTGACACCTTGGACATTTCAGAAATATTCAATTACAATTCGGTTACAGCTTGCTTCATTCACCGTAAAAAAGGGAGGAATCTAGATGAGCGTGAAAAGTTCACTGGCCTTGATGACGATATCTCTGACTGTAATGTTACTGCTGACAGCCTGCGGAGGTGGCGGCGGAGGCTCTTCTGATACAGCAACCGGTACGACGCTAGTGTGGGATTCTGGAACCTGGGACAACAACACTTGGGAGTAAAAATGAAAACTAAATTGATGCTTATATGCTTTATCACGCTAATTTCCGCCTCCATGAGCTTCGCAGGCCAAGTCACCCCTCTAACCCAGATGGTCTCGGGTGGAACCGCCAGCGCAGCCGATGTGAACGGGAATTTTACCGCCCTCACGACCGAAGTGAACGACAACGACACGCGACTGCAAGCGTTGGAAGCCCGGGTGGCGGAGTTGGAAGCCCTGCTTCAACATGTAACCATTGACGGGGACAACCTGGTCATCACAGGGATGAACCTGCAGGTGGTCAACGGCAGTGACACCACCGATGGCACGGTGAACGGCACAGGCAACCTGATCATCGGCTACAACGAGCCTCGGGCTTTGGGGGGTGACAACCGCTCAGGCTCTCACAATCTGGTGGTGGGTAAAGCACAGAATTATTCCAGCTATGGTGGGCTGGTGGTCGGATATGCGAATACCATTTCAGCCGGTTACGCTTCCGTCACCGGCGGAGTGGGCAACACCGCCAGCGGCGGTGCTTCTTCGGTCAGCGGTGGAAATACTAACACCGCCGACGGCAACTCTTCCTCCGTCAGCGGCGGAGTTTTCAACACCGCCAGCGGCCAGTATTCCTCCGTCAGCGGCGGACGGGACGGCAGAGCCATAGGCCAGTATTCATCTGTCAGCGGCGGATATCTGAACGACGCCGTCGGCCTCCATTCCTCCGTAAGCGGTGGATATTATAGCAACGCCAACGGCAACTGGTCTTCGGTCAGTGGCGGACATTCAAACAACGCCAACGGCCTCTATTCATCTGTCAGCGGCGGATGGGTTAACAAAGCCAGCGGCGATTATTCTTCTGTCACCGCTGGAATCCTCAACACCGCCAGCAACAACGCCGCCTCCGTCACTGGCGGAAATCAAAACACTGCCTCTGGCACTTCCTCCTCCATCAGTGGCGGGCTAACTAGAACGGTAACGGGACATGTTCACTGGGTGGCGGGGGGAGATTTGGCACCGCAGTAAGGGAGACGCCCAACCTCACCGGTTCCGATACTCAGGTTACATACGCAAATAAAAAGAAGGAGCCCTTTTGGGCTCCTTCTTATTTTCGCTAGATGCCATCCTCTTTTCTGAGGAATGGCCTTGAGGCGGCGGGCTTCGCCATCCATTTCTTGTAATACGCTTCACGCTTCTTTTTAATATCAGCCCCATTGTCGGTGGCCCACTTGTAGCCGCCCTCGGTGTTCTCGGTAAACGCGCAACCATTGTCCCACCCGGCAAACTTCTTGGTCTGTATGAAGTCCTTCGTCATCGGCGCGAGCGAGAAGCGCGCCTTCCAGAAACCCATGCGGGGCACCACGTTCATGTAGTAGGTCTTGCCAGCTTCCACCTCGGCACCGGCAAAGTCGGCGCTCTCCCCCACGACCATGAAGAGCTTCTCGCCCGGCGGGGTCAGGTAGGCGACCTTTTTCTTGGCGGAGACGATACCCACAAACTTCTCTTCCGTGTCGGTCAGCTCAAAGACGCTGGATTGAATGGCGAAGCCAAGGGACGCCGGACGCATGAAGACTATCATGGCGTTATTGGCGTCGGGCTTGATATTGGTCGCCTCTTCGGGCGGGACCAGTTTCATATACTTCGACGAGCCGCCGCAGCCGACCAGCGCGACAATTAATAGCAGCAAAAACCCCTTGAGTAATCTCTTCATCCGTTGCCTCCTTTTGAAATGTCCCCGAAACCCCCTCTGACTTTTCTATCACGATTCAAGGTTTTTGCAACACCAATAAAAAAACGGCCACCCCCCGTTTGGAGGATGGCCGCATAGCTATCTTTTTCTTTGCGAGGAGCTATTTCAGAAGCTGCGCCACCACCAGGTCGCCCACTTCGGTGGTGGAGTAGCCCATGCGTCCGGCGGCGAGGCTGTCGAGCTTCTGGCTGGTGATCTCGATCACCGCTTTTTCGATCGCTACGGCGGCCTTGGTCTCGCCAAGCTCGTCGAGCATCATCGCGCTGGCGCAGATGGCGGCCAGCGGGTTGATGACGTTCATTCCAGTGTATTTGGGGGCGGAACCGCCGATGGGCTCGAACATGGAGACGCCCTCGGGGTTGATGTTGCCGCCTGCGGCGATGCCCATGCCGCCCTGGATCATCGCGCCGAGGTCGGTGATGATGTCGCCGAACATGTTGTCGGTGACGATGACGTCGAACCACTCGGGGTTCTTGACCATCCACATGCAGATCGCGTCCACGTGGGCGTAGTCACGCTCGATGGTGGGATACTCGGAAGCCAGCTCGTTAAAGGCGCGCTCCCACAGGTCGAAGGCGTAGGTGAGGACGTTGGTCTTGCCGCAAAGGGTCAGCTTGTTGTCCTTGCCGCGCTTCTTCGTGTACTCGTAGGCGTAGCGCAGGCAGCGCTCCACACCCATGCGGGTGTTGATCGATTCCTGTACCGCGACCTCGTGGGGGGTGCCCTTCCTGAGGATACCGCCCGCGCCTGCGTAGAGCCCCTCGGTGTTCTCCCTGACGACCACGAAGTCGATATGCTCCGGCCCCTTGTCCTTTAGCGGTGTATCAACGCCGGGGAAGAGCTTGACCGGACGCAGGTTGATGTACTGATCCAGCTCGAAGCGCAGCCTGAGCAGGATGCCCTTCTCCAGGATGCCGGGCTTCACGTCGGGGTGGCCGATGGCGCCCAGCAGGAGGGCGTCGTGTTTGGAAAGCTCGGCCGACGCCGAATCGGGGAGCACTTCACCGGTCTGCAGGTAGCGGTCGCCACCGAAATCGTAATGCTCTCTATTGGTGGAAAACCCGAATTTGCCCTCGGCGGCGTCGATAACCTTCAAGGCCTCGCGCACTACCTCGGGGCCGGTGCCGTCGCCGGGCAGCACGCCGATATTATAAGTTTTGCCCATCGCTCTTCTCCTCACGTGTTGATTTATGGTTTTGTACCCTTTTTATATATAGAAATGAAGCGCATTTACTACTATAAGGAGAAGCCGTTGGCAAGTAGTTGACACGGGAGCCCCCCTCTCTTTACCATGCCCGGTACCCATGTAATTAATTGGACAAACTCTCGGGGAGACAGCTTCAGCCCATGATGAATCGCAGAAAGTTCATAAAAACCGGAGTGTTAACCGCTGCCGGAGTTGTTTTCGGCAATGCCCGCAGCGCCAGGGCTTCGGCTCGAAAAGAGTGGAACGTCAAGGTAGCACGTTCACTCAGGAAGTTCCGCGCCCCCAAGCCCACCGTCTGCCGCATGTGTACGGCCCACTGCGCCATCCTGGCCTACCGCGACGGCGACCGTGTCGTGCAAATTCAGGGCAACCCCGGCTCCCCCACCAACCAGGGAGGCATCTGTGCACGCGCCTTCGCCGGTCTCGAAAGGGTCTACGATCCCGAACGCATCCTCACTCCCCTGGCTCGCACCGGCCCCAGGGGTTCGGGCCAATGGGAACCGATCACGTGGGAAGAGGCGCTCTCCAGGATAAAGGTCCGTCTCTTCAACCCCCGCGCAAAAAAAATCCTCCACCTGGCCCAGGAAGAAAACATGGTGGCGCAGACCCGTGAGGTCTTCGGGTGGAAAGAGATCCTGGTGGACGAGCCCTCGCAGGGCCACCCGGGTCCCGGCTCCGGTGTAGCCCAGTATGGCGCGCCCATTGCCGACCCCGACGTACTGCACGCCCGCACCATCTTCCTCTTTGGCTATGGAGCGCTCGGCGGAAACTTTCGCGTGCCGCTGGCCCGCAACCTGATGGCGGCCAAGGAGAAGGGCGCGGACATACAACTGTTCGACTCGGTCGCGGGTCCCACCGGTTCGGTCGCCGCCTGGAACCCCACCTACCCCGGCACCGAGCGGGAAGTAGCGCTGGGCATCGCCCGGCTGCTCTTCAAATGGAACCGCATCGACTACAAGTCGATGGCGAGGGCGTTTTGCCCCTCAGCTGAAAACAACGCAGCGCTTCTCGACGAGCTGGACAGGCTGATGCTCGACAGGCCGACCATCCTGGTCGACCGCGCCCTGGTCAAATCAGCCATCGGCAAGATGCCTGAAAACCCGGTACGCGCACGCGCGATGCTTGCGCTCATGCCCGATGGCGAGGAAAAGCGGCTCCTGAGGGGGTTGGTTACCAGACCACGGGGGTTGATACCCCTGGTGCTGGAGCTTGCCAACGTGCTGGATGAGTTGGAGGCCACGCTCACCCCGTTTACACCCGAGTACGTGATGGAGTACTCCCGTTTCCCCGCCGCCACGCTGATCAGGATGGCAAGGAAGTTTGCCGACCGCCGTCCCGCACTGGCGGTGGCAGCGCCCGGCTCGCCCGCGATGACCGGCGCAAGCCTTCTCAACCACATGGTAGGAGCGGTGAACACCACAGGCGGCGCCGCCACTGCACGCGGCCCCTTCTTTGTCACCCCAGTCGAGTTGACCAAGACGCCCGAGACCTGGCTCTCCGAACTATCTGCGGGTGCGACCAAGGCGGACCTCTACTGGGCTGTGGACGCCAACCCCGCATACAACTCACCCTCAAGCGGTGAGGTTGTCAAAGCTTTAAAGAGCAGAAGGAGCGTCGGCATGGTGGTGGTCATGGACACCCACCTTACCGAAACAGCGATGCTGGCCGATATATTCCTGCCCATGGCGACCTCTTTCGAGTCATGGAGCCTGCTGGAAGGTTCTCTCTCCGACGGGCGCAGCTATCTTTTCATACAGCAGCCGGTGACCAGGGCGGCCTCGGAAGCCTCCAAGCTGAAAGACCCATCTTCCGAGCAGCTCTCCTGGTTCGAGCCCTGGGCAAAACCCCTGGGCCAGGCCAGGGACATCTCCGACCTGCTCACTTCCCTGGCGCATGAAGAGTCCAGCTCGGCCATGCGTTTCAGCTCCACACGGGACTACCTCGGCTACCTGCTGATAAAATCCTGGGGACCCGGCAGTCTTGAATCGTTAAGAGCGCGAGGAATATGGGTCTCGGAAGAGGGCCGCTCAACCAACAAACGCGAAGTCGTCTCCTACACGCTCAACTTCACCGTGTATCCCGACGCTCCGCCCGAAGGGCTCAGGCTCGTGGGGTACTCACATGAAACGATACCCGCCAGATACCCAAACACACGGCTGGGCCGCGAGATACTGCACCACAACGACGCATACATGCACCCGGAGACCGCCGCGGCGATGGGGCTGAAAAACGGCGACAAGATCAACCTCGTCACCGATGCGGGCAAGGCTGAAGTGCGGCTGACCCTTAAAAGAACGATCCACCCCGAAACGGTTGCGATGGTCGACGGCCTGGGGCACACCGCCTCGGGAAGCATCGCGCAGAATAAAAACGTCCCGAGAGCAATGAACGGGGAAATGGGCCGCAAGGACTTTCCCTCCTTCCCCTTCGGCCTCAAGGACAGCCCCCCACAGTCGGGTGAAGAGCTCTGGTGGGCGCACAGCGGCCCCGGCGCATCCATGCGCGCACTCATGCCCTTCGATTTCACCAACGAAGGCGTGCAGAAGTGGGGACCGGCAAAGGTGGCGGTGAGTAAAGTCTAGCTGGCGGGGAGGCCAGGGTATCAACTTTATTTGAAGGCGAGCAAAAGACTGGGCAGAGCTAAGCCAGAGAAACTATTTTCGCCACCACCTCGTCAACTGTCATCTCCGACGTGTCCACATGCACCGCATCCTCGGCGGGTTTCAGCGGCGAGTGTTGACGAGCCGAATCGTTAGTGTCGCGCTCTTCGATGTCAGCCAGGATTTTATCGAAATCCGCCTGCTGTCCCCTGCTCCTCAGCTCCAGCGTCCTTCGCTCCGCCCTCTTCCGGGCGTCGGCGGTTAAAAACACCTTCACTTTCGCGTCAGGGAAGACCACGGTGCCCATATCGCGCCCCTCGGCCACGGTGGGGTGGGTGGCCCCTATCTCACGCTGAAAACCGGCCATGGCGTCGCGCACGGGTTTTCTGGCCGATACCCTGGAGGCCAGACCGCTCACCCTGTGCTCACGGATCATTTCGGAGACATCCTCGCCGTCGAGCAGCACCTTGACCTCTGACCCGTCGCCAACTGAAAAATCTATTTTAGTTCTGGCGCACAGCTCTTCAAGCGCCGCATCGTCGTCAAACGATATACCCTCCCTGTCCGCCTTTAGCCCAACCGAGCGATACATGGCCCCGGTGTCCAGGTAACGGTAGCCAAGGCGTGTTGCGGTCCTCTTGGCCACGGTGGACTTGCCCGCACCGGAAGGACCGTCGATGGCGATAACGTTTATCTTTTTACTCATCCCTCTTCCTTTTCGATCTCCAGAAGATCAAAGATGGTCCCCCACGTCTGGGCGACACCCTCACCCCCCTTGATGGAGCTGACTATTATCTCTGAGACCGCGACCCCGACCGCCGCCGCTATCTCACGCACCCTGCCCGCCCGCTTGGACCGGCTGAGCTTATCGGACTTGGTCACGATGAAGACAAGGGGGTTGCCCGACTTTTGCACCAACCGGCTGAAATCAAGATCCTCTTTGCTGGGATCGCGTCTTATGTCCAGCAGCTGTATCACCCCGCGTATACCGGGTGCGCCGGTCACCAGCCCCCTCACGTTTTCGGTCCACTTTCGCACCATCTCCTTGGGGGCCTTGGCAAAACCATAACCCGGCACATCCGCCAGGATAAGGGTATCGTCCACATCAAAGAAGTTGAGCAGCTGCGTCCTGCCCGGCGTGGACGAGGTACGCGCAAGGCTCTTGCGTTTAAGGATCATATTGATGAAGGAAGACTTGCCCACGTTGGAGCGCCCGGCGACGACTATCATCGGTTTGGACAGCTCCTCCATCGGCTTCCAGCGTGGCAACGACAGGATGAAAGTTGCCCGGGATGGATTGAATTTGCTTTTTTTCAAAATTATACAGCTCCGCTGTTGTGTTTGGTGGACAGTTAAGATATTTACTATCGCAACAAATTACAACTTCACACTTGACATAATTGCCCGTGAACAAAAGAATGTGAGAGTTTATTGGCAGTTGTCGCAAACTCCACAAGTGGATATCATGGAAACCGAGCGTAAACTGGCGCGGCTTTTGCCCCACTGGATCGACCACAACAGGACCCATGCCGAAAGTTACCGCCAATGGGCGGAAACTGCAAAGGCGGGGGGTCGTGTTGAGATCGCCGCCGGGATTGAAAAAGCCATTGAAGCGATTGAGGAAGCAAACAGCGCTCTTGAGGGCGCGCTCAGTCATATTGACGCCATTGAGACGTAAATTGGTTTTCCTTCAGGAGTATTAAACCTTTGGAGCTATGGGGCAATCTTAAGGATTTTAGCCTCCCCGACGTAATACAGCTCGTTGGGTTTGGACGTAAAACCGGAGTCTTAAGTGTCAAGCACGGCAGCGCCGGCACGATGCTTTATTTCCAGGAGGGGAATGTAATACACGCCGAGTCCGGCGATCTGACGGGCGAAGCGGCTGTGTATCAACTGTTCATGATCGATGACGGCGAGTTCAGGTTTCGCGCCGATGTTGCTGCTCCCAAGCAAACGATCTTCATGGATCCGACAAACCTCGTCATGGAAGCCGCCAGGTTGGCGGATGAATCGAGCCGCACCGAAACACCTGCTGCCCTGCCCGACGAAATGGATTTGGGCGACTTTGAGGTCGTGGAACCGGAGCCCGCTGTCGAGTCGGACAATGTTGTTGATTTTTTTTCGGACCCGGCCCAGGAGATTGAACAAAGAAGCACGGCGCCATCGACGGGCGACTTTGGGTTGCCCGGAGACTTGCCCCTCGGCGACTTTGTAGTTGTAGACGCGCCCGAAAGCGAACCACCGGCGGAAAGTGAAGACCTCTCCGGGGTTTTGCTGGAGTTGGAAGCAGAAGTGGTGCAGCCGCCAGAGGCTGAGCCGGAAGAGACGACCCCGGCGGCGACGCCGGATGAAGTCAGAAATCAAATCAAGGCGCTGCTGGAGACCAAGTTCGGCAAGGATTCCAAACGCCTTATGCAAGCGGTGGATAAATGCGGCGACTCTGTAGAGGATTTTCAAGAATTGATAACAAGGGTAGAGCGCTTCGTGTCCGCCTTTGTCGATCCCTCATCGGCAAAGGAGGTGGGCGAAGAGCTTCGTCAACTTACGGATCTGCTGCCGCCAGGCTGATCCTTGCGGCATTTTTATCCTTCGTCCTCTTTACCCCCCCGGCCCTTGCAGCCACCTTCAATGTAGTGTTCCCCAAAGATACCCTCTACACGATAACCTCCGACGTCGAGTTCAAAAAGACCGACGACATTCTCGCCGCCATCAAGAAGAACAATGAGAGGCTCGCCAACTTCAAAATAGAGCGGCAAAAAGACAATATTACCCTCCTCATATCGATGTTCACCGATGATGGCAAGCTGGACTTTAAACTGGTGGGCGAAAAAAATCAGTTTTACAAGATGGCCATGGGTTTCGGCCTCGATAGTATCCTGGACAACATCACCGCCGCGGATAAATCCATTTCCGGCGGCGGCGCTAAAAAGGATGGCGAGAACATCATAATCACCCTCATGACTGCGGGTTCACTACCGCCGACCAAGGTGGTTTCCGTCAAACAGAAAGCCAAGCCCAAGCAGGAAACCGAGCCGGCGCCCAAGCAAAAGCCGAAACCTACCGCAAGACCAAAGTCCATGGTGACCAGGACCACGGCCAAGCCTGAGACGACCAAGAAGAATAAATTCGTCGTTACGCAATCTAAAACACAGAAAAAAACCAAGGTAGCGACGAAAGCGGAACAGCCCAAGCAGATGGATATCGCACCGCCGGGCATGAAAAAACCTGACACTTCGGTGGCGCTGGAAAAAGAGATAGAGGTCGCCTACGCAGCGGCGCTCGAATCGGGCGATCCGCGCAAACTAATAGCTTTCGCCAAGAAATACCCTGACTCTCCCAAGGCGAAGAAGGCTCTTAAGACAGCCGAGCGCACCCGCGAAGAGGCTGCATACAAGCGCGCCGCCAAGGACAACACGGTCAAGAGCTTCAACGGCTTCCTCACAAACTTCCCCAACGCATCGAGGGCCAAAGACGCTGAAGCCAAGATCGCCAAGATAAAGAAGAAGAAAAAAGCGGACGCAGCGAGCAAAAAGAAAAATCAGGAGATCAACAACGCATACGCCAAAGTCAAAAAATCCGGCAAAATCTCCGATCTGGAGAAGTTCATCTCCAAATATCCCAAGAGCAATAGCGCCAAGCTGGCTAAAAAGACCGTCGCAGGACTCAAAGACAATAAAGCATTCAACGCCGGCAAGGGTTCGCTTGCGGGGCTCAATAAATACCTGGCCGCCTACCCCAAGGGCAAGAACGCGCAGGCCGCCGCCACGATGATTGCCCAGCAGGAAAAGGCACAAGCACCCAAGGGCATAATCGCCATACCGGTCAAGACACCCCCCAAGCTCGACGGCTCCTCCAGGGATGCGGTGTGGCAAAACGTTCCAACATTCAGGGTCAACTTCACCCGCCACAGCGGCAAAACCAGAATCAACGCAGCCGACGTTCGCGCGGTGCATTCGGGCGGAAAAATCTACTTCCTGGTCCAGTGGCGGGATTCCTCCCAGGACATCAGCTACCGCCCCTTCGTCTGGGACAAGAACAACAAACGGCACCAGCAGAGCGATCAACTCGACGACGCCGTCGCCATTGCACTCTATATGAGCGGCAAACCCAAAGACTCCTGCATGCTGGAGGGCACAGCCCAGCGCGTGGATCTCTGGCTGTGGCGTGCTTTTCTTTCCGGGCTCTCCGGTTACGCAGCGGATCAAAATCTGGAGACCAGCCGCAAACCGCTGCGGCGCTCGGTTGCGCACATGGCCAAGAGCGGCGGACAGATATGGATCAGAAAACTCATGGACAAGGGCCAGAAGGGCTGGCGCTCTGAGGTCCCCGCTCCAAAGGCGCCCAGAAAGACCCTGCCCGGTTACGTTGCCAACAAGGCCTCGGGCAGCGCCGCCGACGTTTTGGCCAGAGGCGCGTGGTCCAAAGGGCTCTGGACGGTGGAATTCTCCCGTAAATTCTCCACCGGCAACAAAGATGACGCCGATATTCCGAAAAAGGGCGAAGTCATGGTAAGCTTCTCAGTATACGACAAGGCAGACAAAGACGAACACTCGTCCAGTCCCCTGGTCAAACTCATAATTCAATAGGTAGGGAAAACAATGGGCAAACCGGCTGGAGCGCAACTTAAACGTTGGTTCAACTATCTGGTCCTTCTTCTACTCGTCGTCAACGTCTCCGCTGTCTTTGGCGCTGTATTGACCCGTATAACCGTGTTGGACGTGACGGACAGATACCAACCCTTCCAGGTCGCCACCGCCACGGTGGAGATGAGGGTGGTGTCGGCACAAAGAGATATGTTCGAATATCTCTCCGAGCTATCCGATTCGCCCGACAAGGCGCTTTCACAGCTTGACAAGCTCACAGGCGACATCAAGACCGCCTCCCTTCGGGCTCCCGAGAACAGCGTCAGACCGGACCTCAACGAGTTGACGGCCCTGCTCGGTCAGTACCGCACCGCCATTGAACAGCTCCCCGCCATCATGGAAGGCGAGCGCGACTGGGCGCGGCTGGAAGAGATGAGCTCCACCGCTATCCGTTACGGAGACAACGCGGCCAAGCTTGCCTCCAAGCTTTCTGTTTGGGCCCAGGCCGAGATAGCCTCGGCGGGTAGAAATACCAGCCTGATGACCACCATTGCGATGTACGGACTCATAGGACTATTTGCAGCGTCGCTCTTCGTCATGATGGCCCTCAAATTTCACTGGAAGAGATTCCAGGACATAATGCTCGGACTCTAGACTTCCCGCAGCAAGGTAACCGCCGCCGCTAAAAAGGGTGCCGGCGCGATCACCCGACCCGACCGTTCCACGGAGGAACTGTAATATGACGACCTGGGGAAATTACAAGAATCGCTATCTTGGCGACGCCAATCCTCGGCGCTTGAAACACGTTCACGACCTCACCAACCAAAAGCCCAGCTGCTCCCTCGTCAACACCGAGTGGGCTGGAAATGAAGTGAGCTTCCCCACAAAGGAAGCGGCCTTCACCGCCGGATACGCACCCTGCCTCTTTTGCATGCCCTACGAAAAGAACGCGAGTTAAACAGCTATAAATGGAAACAACTGAGTTCAAGGGGCAGATGATCGTCGCGATGCCCCACCTTGAAGACCCCAATTTCAAAAAAACCGTCGTATTCCTCTGTGATCACGGCCCCGGGGGTTCCATGGGGGTGGTGATCAACCGACCGCTGCCCTTTACCCTGGACCAGGTATACGCGGGCCAGGGGATCACCGCCAAGGGCGGCGGCGACCACACCGTCAACTTCGGTGGCCCGGTACAGCCTGAGGTCGGCTTCATCCTCTATCGCGACGTCGAAACCGCATATGAGAATTCGACCAACGTCACCGGGGATGTCTTTCTGGGCACCACGGTGGATATACTCCAGGATATCTCCAACAATAACGGCCCCGATCAGTTTTTTTTCGCCCTTGGCTACGCCGGATGGGGACCGGAACAGCTCGAAGACGAGATAACCAGGAACGACTGGCTCGTGGTCCCCTTCGACCTGCCCACCCTCTTCGACCTCCCCCACGACCAGCGGTGGGAACACGCAATCCGCCTCCTGGGCGTGGACCCCAACCTGCTTACACAGACGACGGGGAGCGCCTGACAACAAATCCCTATGCACCATTTACGGATCACAGGCGCACGCCAACACAACCTCCGGCTCGACGAGCTGGAGATACCCCACGACAAGCTGACAGCCATAACCGGAGTATCCGGGTCCGGCAAATCTTCGCTGGCCTTCGACACCATCTTCGCCGAGGGCCAATGGCGCTTCCTCGAATCCCTTCCGGCCTACGCACGCATGTTGATGGAAAAGGGCGCGCGGCCCGAGGTGGAGTCGATCCGGAATGTGCGCCCCGCCATCGCGTTGGAGCAGCACAATTCGGTGCGCGCCGCCCGCTCCACCGTGGGTACCCTCACCGAAAGCTACGACCTCGTGCGTCTGCTTTTCGCCACCGAGGGGACGATGCTCTGCCCCAAGTGCTCCATCGAGATGCGCTCCTGGTCCCCCTCCTCCGCAGCCAAAAAAATAGTTGAGAGCTTCGGCGCCACAAGCGCGACCCTTGAGGTAGCGCTACCCAAAGTGGTTGATCGGCTAAACGGCGAAGCTGATTGGGCGGCCAAACTGCTGGCAGCCGGTTACGCCCGCGTTAGACTTGGCGGCGAAATATCGAAACTCGATGACACCACGCCCTCACCCCTCCCCGACGAGGGGGCAACCGTCGTCCTCGAAAGGGTAACCCTTCCGCCGAAAAATTCCGAACGCTTCAACCGTGCGGTGGAGGAGGCCTTCCGGGTTGGCAGCGGAGGCTTCATGGCGCGCGACTCGGCCGGCAGGGAGCTGCGGTTCAGCGCCGAGCCGGTGTGCGACAGCTGCGGGGCCACCTCGCCGAGGTTGCGTCCGGTACTCTTCAGCTACAATCACCCCCTGGGGGCCTGCCCGGTGTGCACGGGGTTTGGGGCCGAGCTGCTATGGGATGAAAAGAAGGTGGTCCCCGACCCGGAGCTGACCCTGGCCCAGGGAGCGATCGAGCCGTGGCAAAAACCCTCAAACAAGTGGTGGCAAGAAGAGCTGGTCGCCCACGCAAAGGGTGAGGGGGTACCGCTGGACATTCCCTGGGGTGAACTTGGAGACGAAGACAGAGCCAAGGTATGGACCGGCACACCCTCATTTGAGGGCGTGGAGGAGTTCTTCGGCTATCTGGAGACCAAACGCTACAAGATGCACGTGCGTGTCTTCATGGCCCGTTACCGTAGCCCCAGCACCTGCTCTCTGTGCAAAGGCGCACGGCTCAAGCCGGAGGTCGCCGCGATAACCGTGGGCGGGCTGACCATAAGCACCATAAACGAGCTGCCCATTAGCGAGCTGCCCGGCGTCATGGCAAGCTTGCGGGAGAAAATTGGAGAGGCGGGACTCGAAATCCTCTGGCGGCTCGAAGCGCGCATCTCCACCCTGAACGAACTTGGGCTGGGCTACCTGACGATGTCCCGCCCCTCGCGCACCCTCTCGGGCGGAGAGATGCAGCGGGCGGCGCTCACCCGCCAACTCTCCAACCGGCTCACCGGAGCGCTATACGTCCTGGACGAACCCTCGGTGGGGCTGCACCCGGCCGACGCCGCGCTGATCTCTCGCGCCATGAGGGAGCTGACCGACAACGGCAACACGGTGATCTTCGTGGAACATGACACCGACCTCATTGAAAAGGCCGACCACATCGTCGAGCTTGGCCCCGGCGGCGGCGCTAATGGCGGGCGGGTGGTCTATCAGGGCGACTTTCAGGGGTTGCTAAAAGCAGACACCGCCACCTCGCGCTTTCTCGCCGACCGCGCTGGTCTCGCCGACAACGATATGGGCAAGGTGCGTTCCTTCAGCTCCACCCTCCTCTTCAAGGGAATAAGGCAACACAACATAAGCGGCCTGGACGCGGAGATACCCCTCAACGCGCTAACGGTTATCACCGGCGTCTCCGGTTCGGGAAAGTCCACCCTCATGGGCGGGGTGATCCTGCCGGTGGTCCAGTCCCACGGCCTCTACGGCCCCGTCACCGGCTATGAAATCACGGGCGACGACGACGCTATCTCCACCATCGGGGATGTGCGGCTGGTGGATCAGACACCGCTGGGGCGCACCCCCAGGTCGATCCCGCTGACCTATCTCAACGCCTTTACCCCTATAAGAAAAATCTTCTCCGAGTTGGAGAGTTCCAGGCGGCTGGGGCTTATGCCCAAACACTTCTCCTTCAACACCAGGGGTGGCCGCTGCGACGTGTGCGACGGCAGCGGGCAAGAGAAGCTGGAGATGCTCTTCTTTGAGGATATTTACGTACCCTGCCGCGACTGCAACGGCCATCGCTTCAAGCCTGAAGTGCTGGCGGTGCATTACAAAGGCAACTCCATTCACGATATACTTGAATCCACGGTGGACGAGCTGCTGGAGCTTTTTAAAGGGGTCAAGGCGATTGAGAGACCCCTGGGGCTGATGGCGGAGGTGGGGCTGGGCTATCTGGTCTGCGGGCAGGGGGCCAACACCCTGTCGGGGGGCGAGGCGCAACGGCTGAAGATTTGCGGCGAGCTGCCAGCCGGTAAAGGTGGGCGCAAAAAGCCGGGGGTATTATATCTATTGGACGAACCCACCACCGGACTGCACGGTGAAGATGTGAAGAAGCTGGTGGGGGTGCTGAACCGACTGGTAGACAGTGGCAACACCGTGGTCGTGGTGGAGCACAACCTGGACTTCATTGCGGTAGCCGACTGGGTGGTTGACCTCGGTCCGGGGGGCGGCGAAGAAGGGGGCAAGCTAGTGGATGCGGGAACGCCCTCGGCGGTGGCCGGTCGCGCACTTGGCCCCACAGGCGGGTACTTATCAAAGCATCTGGGCAAAACAGTTGGCGGCCAAATAGGCGATAGACGATGAAATTGCACGTCATATTGGTGAATCCTCAAATACCGCCCAACACGGGCAACATAGCACGGCTGTGCGGGGCCACCCGTACGCCGCTACACCTCGTCCATCCCCTTGGCTTCGACACCGATGACAAGACACTGAGGCGCGCGGGGCTGGACTACTGGAAAGATGTCGACGTGAACCACCATGACGACTTCGCGGAGGCGCTACGCGGGAGCGGCGACGGTCCCGTCATCCTCTTTTCAGCCAGGTCCACCCGCCCCTATACCGAGGCCCCCTACACCGAAGGAGCGCGGCTCGTCTTCGGCGCGGAGACCACTGGACTGCCCCCGGAGATACTGGACGCACACGCGAAAAATATCTATCGCATCCCTATCTGGGGAGCGGTGAGGAGCCTGAACCTCTCAACATCAGTGGGGATCGTCGTCTACGAAGCGTATCGGCAGCTGGGAGCGTGGGACGAACAGTTCGCCCCCGCCTCGGCAGGACTCCCCGGCAAGGTCTTCATCCCCAAGCCCCAGGGAACGCGGAAGCACAACTGCCCCGACTGCATGAGCTGCCAGTGGTGCTCCGACCTGCGGTGCAGCGTGTGCCGAGGCGGAGACTGCGCCTCTTAGGATTTACCTGCAAAAATTACTACTTGATCAGACATGGGTCAAAAAGTGGTCGAGGCTTAGTCTGTATCCCCATTTTTAAACTATCCCTGATGCCTTGCAAAAACATTAGGGTCATTTGGGAGTTGTTTTTTCTGCCTACTCATTCCCCGGCGGGCTTCCAAATGGGCTGATCAGTCGTTGCCGTCCACCCAGGGGCCGTGGTCAAACTCGACGATGCGGGCAAAGCCAAGGTCCACCCCCGGTATAACTTCATGGTAGAGGGGACTACCATCCCTAACGCGCCCGCCCATATCGTAGGTGAAGCTCGCTTCGCCCACATGGCGGACCCAGTAGCCGGAAAAGACGGGCCCCTCGCGATCGTACATGGAGTGGAAGTGGAGGAATTCCTCCTTTGGCTTCGGGCGGCTCTCCAGCCACTCGGGGGGTGCTTCGTCGAAGAAGACGGGCCTTATCCGCCCCCCCTGCGTCGGCACCTTCTCCTTTATCGGGGGGAGAGTGGTAAGACGTGCTTCGCCGGTGAAGAGGAGGGCGTTGGCGGGGATGTCAGTGGTATAAAAGCTCCGCTCATTGAAGCACCAGACCTCTAGCCGGTCGAACCTTCCCGCCTCCAGCGGCCTGAAGTAGTAGCCTACGAAGGGGCCGAAGCCATAGAGGTTCCCATCAACTTTGACCTCAAGGCGAGAGAGGGCTCCCCTGGGTATGTCCAGGGGAACCTCACTCACTTTGCCGGAGCAGCCCGCTGCTATGAGCGCCAGGAAGAGGGCTGCGATTATCGAAGGCGCTATTTTCAACCTTCTGCGGGTTTTCCCCATATTTTTCCTATCGCCCAAGTCGCCAGGGAGAAGGCCACCACGATGAGTATGGTGGCCGCCGGATTTCCAAGCCAGTCGGCGACGGTGAGGGGGCCGAGGCTGGTGGGGAGGTAGAGGGCCGGGATGAGAACCTCGTGAAGCTGGGCAAAGACAAATGCACCTAAAAAGCCTCCGAGGAGGGCAAATATGGCGTCCATCCGCCCCTCCCCCGCCGCCGCCCAGCAGGTGCCGGGGCAGTAGCCGGAGATTCCCCAGCCGATGCCGAAGATGACGGCTCCGAGGCCGGTGGCGACTATGGAGATCGGGAGGACCATCGTCCTGCCGATGCCCGCCTCCTGTAGGCCGAAGAGACCCAGGGCGGAGAGCGCCACGGCGGCGACCATGAACTGTGGGATGCGGCCATCGAGCATCAGGTGCGCCCGCGCCATCTCATCAGCGTCGGTGGCTCCCGCGCGCTGTATGAGGAAACCGAAGACGACTCCCGAGAGGAGTCCAAGCCATAGCGTCGTCATCACACCACCCCCTTTCCATACTTCTTGTAGACGATGCGCGCCGACAGCATCGCCACCGCGAAGATAATTACTCCGAAGTAGAGGCCGCTAAGGGCGAGCTGAGAGGAGCCGGAGATAAAGAGGCCGAGGGTGCACCCCCCTGCGAGGCGCGCCCCAAAGAGGAGGAGGAAGCCACCGATGAAGGTCGCCAGGTAGCGCTTCTTCTTGTCGGAGCCAAAGTTCTTCTCCCAGATTTCAGGGATATCCCGCAGCTTCCTCTTCATGGTGCGCCCGGCGATGAAGCCGCCGATGGCCATGCCGAGGACGAAGGTCATCAGCCAGGAGCCAGGCCCCGGCATCATGGCGTAGTGTTCCTTCCCCGCGATATAGTCCGGTGCGAGGGGCTCAAGGATTCCCTTCAAGGTGGTGACGAA
>JAUVAU010000001.1 GCA_030591565.1 Deltaproteobacteria bacterium
ACGCCTATATTTGGCTGGCAAAACAAGGTGATACAACAGCACCGTAACGTTGTGACTTTTATGTATGTATTCGCTCATCCAGCCAGACTACGCCGCAAGCGGCGGGGAATACAACCCTCAGAGATTGAATTATTCAGGTGTTTACTGTTATCCGCCCAACTCTACCCACCCGCCCTACCCACCCGCCCCTACTCACCAGATAAAAAGCTCCTGACAAACCGCTCGCGACCCCGCTTGCCCTTGAAGTTGGTGAGCTTGTTCTCACCGATCCATTCATTCAGCTTGCCTTCCCGCTCCTCGCTGCCCGGGTGGGTAGCGGCCACGGAAGAGGGCGTTTTTTCTGCCTTCATGTCGACTTTTTTTAGATAACGCGCGAGAGCGTTCACATCGTATCCGGCGCTGGCGAGGAGTAGGACCGTCTCGCGGTCAGCCTCAAACTCGTCGTCAACCTTGTAGCCGCGCTCGAAGAGGATGACCATCGATTGGTTGACCATCTGGCGCAGCGCCGTGGTAGCCGCATCGGTTGAACCGCCGATCACGTGGGCCAACCCGCTGACCACGCTCTGGTCCGACCCCTTTATCTTCATCTCTTTCACTATGTGGCGGTTGGTGACGTGGGCTATCTCGTGGGCCAGGATGGCGATAAGCTCCGCTTCATCCTCCACCTTTTCCAGCGCGCCACGGGTTATGAAGATGTAGCCGCCGGGGGCGGAGAAGGCGTTGACCAGCTCGGTATCCAGGATGTTGAACCTGTAGGTCAGCTCCGTGCGTTTGCCCATCATCGCCAGACCTACCCCCAGGAGACCGACGTATCTGGTCTTCTCAGGGTTTTTTAAGAGCGGGAACTTCGCCAATATGCGCGCCGCCACCTCGCGCCCGAACTCCACTTCGGCCTCAATGTCGGTGATCGTGTAGTCTTCGGGGTCCACCACATGGGCACGCGCACGAAAGTGGGGGGCGGGCTTTTGCGCCAGTGTTGTCGCAGCGAAAGCTATGACCACCATGGCCGCCAGAAGGGTCAGGAGTTTTCCTCGGCCTCGTCCGGGAATCATTTCTCACCCCCATCTGCGCCGCTCTCCAGGAAAGCCAACGCCTCATCGGGGTCGATGGTGACGGACTCCACCGCTTCCAGCGCCCTCCAGTTGATACCGGCGTCGCCCCCGCGCACGCGGGACTCGGAGACCAACCCACGGCTCGCGCCGGCGGTTACCACCGCCGAGGCTCTGCGCCTGGCCCTGTTCGACAGGTCGCTACCCCGCTTTTCAAAGAGGCTTACATTTTTTTGGGGAGGCGTGTCGGATACGGTGAGGTCGTTTACCCAGCCGTCGGTTTTGACGTGTCGAACCTTTAACCATCGTTCGCCGGGGTTGAGGACCTCAAGGGCGGTGCCACGCGCTACGGTGTCGATCACTCTTGAGCCGAAATCGGGCGCATCGTAGATCCTGGTCATCAGGCTGCGTACGTAAACCGTGCCGGGCGCAGCCCGGAGCGTCGCCGCGCCAAAAAACAAAGCCGCCATGAGGACCACCGCAAAATATCTGCCCATTTCGCCACCTCGCACGTCGGTTGCCTCCCTCCGGGAGAGAAAAACAACCCGCTGAAAGTTCTCCGGCTTCCTATACCCTAGACTTAAACCCCTGCAATGGGGTATTTATTCAATGATGAAAAACTTCATATGCGGAGGATGATTTTACATGCTGAAACGACTTAGCGCCATATCAATCCTTGCCCCCATCCTCCTCTTCACGGCTTTCGCCGCCCCCACCCTGGCCGACGACTACCATTATATAAATATGCTGATCGGCGACAGGGCGTCGGGGCTTGCAGGTGCCTACACGGCGGTGAGCGACGATCCCTCGGGCCTCTACCACAACCCCGCCGGGATCGTCTACTCCACGGGGGCCGACATGTCGGCATCCATGAACGCTTACAAAGTCACTCGCACGGTGTACGACAAGGCTGTGGGCGGCAACGACTGGAAGCGCTCTTCCGAGGCGATAAAGCCCAACTTTTTCGGAGTCACCCGCAATTTTGGCCCCTTTTCGATAGGTCTCTCCTACGCGGTGCCCGATTCATCGGAAGAAAAACAGGATCAGGAGTTCACCGAGTCCTTCGCCTCGGCGCTGGCCGGGGTCAACGTCTCGCGCTTCTTCATCAACTACAATGAGCGCATCAACACCATCTTGTTCGGCCCCTCCATCGCGTACTCGCCAGCCGACTCCTTTTCCGTGGGCCTTACCCTCTACTACTATGACCGCGACTGGCAGATCTCCAACAACCAGCTGATCTACTTCGACAACGACACCAGCCAGTGGGACAACCTGCAATATGAGAATGAGGAGTATGGGCTGAGGCCGATTCTCGGCGTCATGTGGGAGCCGATGGATAAATGGTCGCTGGGAGCGACGATAGGCCGCACCTTTGTAATGGGCAGCGACACCCGCTGGCAGCAGAGCGTCAAGGGCTACTTCATCGAGGGCGGCGTCGCCACCTACTACCCCGACGAGGTGGTAACTACGGTGGACAAGACCGGGGACAAGCGCGATTTTCCCTGGGAGGCGACCGTGGGCGCGGCATGGTTCCCCACTCCCAACCTGATGGTGGCTACCGATCTATCCTATTACCAGTCGGTCGGCGCCACCACCTCGTACAATGGAAAATCCGCTACCTGGAACTTTGCGGTGGGCGCTGAATACTACTTTCACAAGGACTGGGCCGTGCGCTCGGGCTTCTATACCAACCACGCCAACACCGACGAGCCGGTGAAGGGCAAGATAAACCAGGACCCCAACATCGACATGTACGGCCTGACCGCCAGCATCACCTGGTTCGCCCGCGGCTCCTCGGTCACGGTGGGCGGCTCCTACGCCAGGGGAAGCGGCAAGGACCAGCTCTTCGCCGACGACACCTCGGTGCAGGACGCCGACATGGAAGACCTCTCGATCTTCTTCTCCACCGCCTATAGCTTCTGATGGAGCTCGGCCCCACCCGGCAGGGAAAATGAAAAAGGTTAAAAAAGCCTTTCTCACCATCGGGCTGGCGGCCCTGTGTCTGCTGGCGGTGGTGGCGCTGGAGCGCTCCGGCTCCTTTGACCGGTTGGAGTGGATGACCTTTGATGCGCGCATGCGCATCGCCCGCGCCGAAAAGCACACCAACGACCAGATCGTATTGCTGATGATCGACGAGGCCTCGCTCCAGGCGCTAAACCCGCTGGTGGGGAGATGGCCCTGGCCCCGCGTGGTCTTTGCCGACCTCCTTGAATTCATCTCCCTGGGAAAGCCCAAAGCGGTGCTCTTCGACATCCTGTTTACTGAAAATGAGCGGTGCGGAGCCGAGGTCTCGCCGGAGCTGACTAGTGGCGACGAGCGGTTTATGGCGGCAACCGGTATGACCGGCACGACCTACCACGCCGCCCAGATGCTGAAAGACACCCCCGACGATTTTAACAAGACCCTCTTGGGCCGCCCCCTGCCCACCAACTTCGTGGACTCCTTCTCCCTGGAAGTGGAGGGGCTCCAAGCCCCGGCCACCCGGAAGTTCAGCCGCACGGCCGACAACTACTACCTGCCGTTGGAGGGTCTCTATCTGGCGGCAAGAGGGGTGGGTACGGTGGACTTCGCCCCGGACCCCGACGGGGTGTTTCGCCGCACCAAGTTGCTGACCGATTATGGCGGTTCGATCTTTCCCTCTCTTGGGCTTGCGCCCTATCTGGCCGGAGTCAAAAAGATAAAGGCAGCTCCCGGAGCGCTGGAACTGGATGCGCTGCGGGTGCCGCTGGACAGCGAGGGGTGCTATGCGGTGAACCTGCATGGCCGCTACGAGCTCCTCTCGGTCAGCGGCGTGTTGGCCTCGGCCCAAAAAGTGATGGCCGGGGAGGTGGAAAAGCTGATCATCCACCCCTCCGAGTTCGAGGACAAGATAGTCATCATCGGTTCCAGCGCCGTGGGGGTGGAGAGCCTGAAACCAACCGCCATCTCCTCGACGACGCCGGGGCCGCTGCTGCACGCCTCCATCCTGAGCAACCTGATCGAGGGGGATTTTTTGCAAGATGCCCCCCCGTGGTTTGGGCTGGTAGCGTCCCTCTTGCTCTCGCTGGCCGGTGGGTTCGCAGTGCTCTACTCGACCAAAACCTGGTTCCAGGCCGGGGCGCCCCTGTCGATGGGGCTCACCTACTCCATCTGCACGGTGAGCGCTTTTAATTCCAATCTGGTGCTGCCGGTGACCTCGCCGCTGGCGGCGCTCTTCTTTTCCTCCCTGACCGCGGTGATCTACTACAACTCAACCGAGGGGCGGGCGCGGCGAAAGATGCGCAGGACCTTCTCGCTCTATGTCGCCCCCGAAATGCTCGACCGGATGATGGAGAATCCCGAGGAACAGGAGTCCCTGGCGCTGGGTACGGAGGAGACCCTGTCAGTCCTCTTCTCCGACATCAGGGGGTTTACCGATCTCTCCGAGAAGCTCCCCGCCACCCGCGTGGTGGAGCTGCTCAACATCTACTTTTCCGAGATGGTCGATTCGATCTTTCGCCACAAGGGGACGATAGACAAGTTCATCGGCGACGCGATAATGAGTTTTTACGGCGCGCCGGTCCACATGCCCGACCACGCCAAGAAGGCGGTGCTCAGCGCGCTGGATATGATCGAGCGGCTTAAACGTGTGAACAACACCCTGGCCGCCCGGGGATTCGCGCCCCTGGAGATAGGCATAGGCATCAACACCGGCAATGTGGTGTTGGGCAATATCGGCTCCGAGAAAAAATTGAACTACACGGTAATCGGTGATTCGGTGAACCTCGCCGCGCGCATCGAGGGGCTCTGCAAACAGTATTCAACCGAGGTCCTCATAAGCGAGTTCACCCATGAACAGCTGGATGGCGAGATACCCTGTTCCATCGTCGACGTGGTTGCGGTTAAAGGCAAAAAAGAGCCGGTGCGCATCTTTCGTGCGCGCTGCCTTCCCGCTAGCGAAGGGGTTGAGGAGGCCAGGAGAGAGGCTGCCGAGATAAACAGGGGCTTCGAGCTGTATATGGAGCGGCGCTGGGAGGAGGCGGTTCAAGTCTTCTCCGCCATTGAAGATGACCCGGTGGCCCAGCTGTATGTAGCCCGCTGCACCCTGTTCAAGAGTGACCCGCCCCCCGCCGATTGGGAGGGCATCGTGGTGCTAAAGACTAAGTAACACCTTAAACGTAAAGTGGAGTGCTTTGATGAAAATCCTGGTGGTTGTCGGCCATCCCGACCCCTCAAGTTTTAACCATGCCCTGGCAAAAGTCGTCTGCGACGAGTGCAAAACCCTCGGACACGAGGTCACCTTCACCGACCTCTATGCCCAAGGGTTCGACCCCTGTCTGACCGCCGGCGAGCTTCCCCGTGAGACGACCCTGGACCAGACGACCCAGAACCACTGCAATGACCTTGTGGAAGCCGACGGCATTGTCATCGTGCATCCAAACTGGTGGGGTTCGCCCCCGGCAGCGGTGAAGGGCTGGATTGATAGAATTTTTCGACCCGATATCGCTTACCGCTTTGACGAGGGAGATTCGGGCGAGGGGGTGCCGGTGGGCCTGCTGAAAGCCACCAAGGCCCTTGTGCTGAACACAGCCAACACCTCTGAAAAACGCGAGACGGAGATTTTTAACGACCCGCTGGAGCTTATCTGGAAGAGATGCGTCTTCGACCTTTGCGGAGTTAGCGACGTGACAAGAAAGACCTTCTCCATCGTCGTGACTTCAACGCCTCAAATACGCGCTGGGTGGCTGGAAGAAGCGCGGCAATTGGTGAGGGCTTCTTTTTAAGTCGTTCCCCCGGCTTGTAAAAAAACCCCTGAAGAACTATTTGCGCATATCCGGCATTGAACCCCGCATGCGGTTCAGCTGTGAGATCAGGGCAAACTCCTTGTCGTTGAAGCAGTAAATCTCTTTCATCACGTAGGCGTCCACAAAGCCGTTGTCGGGAAATTTTCCAAAACCAAATTTGCCCAGCATCCCGGAGGGGTCCTGCTGCAGAGATTGGCCCTTGTACTCCATATCCACCCACACGTGGTCCACCGGACCCTGGGGCATGATGATCAACCCCATCACTATGCGTACGTCCCCGGCGGGTACGCCCATGGCCCGATAGATGCTGGTGAGCAGCGCGGCCTTGCCCAGACAGCTACCCATGCGGTGTCTGAGGGTCTCCCAAACCGGTCCGGACGGGGCGAAGGGGGCGAACTTGATCTCTTCGCTTACGAATTTATACGCTTCTTTAATGGTTTTGAATTTTTTCGCCAATTTGACAATGGTGGGAGCCCCGGGCCGGATCAGTCTCACGTAGTCGTCAGGGTAATTTACCCGCATGTCACCGAAGTTGGGGAGGGGCAAGTTTGTTTTGTATGGCCCCGGAGGCGAGGAACCTTCCTGGCCAAGGGAAGCGGTGGCGCTAAAAACAACACAGAAGGTCAGAATCAAGGCTGTCCAACGGGTCTTCATGGACCGCATTCTACGCTTCTTGCCGGGTCATGGCAAAACATTGTGCTTTTAATTACAACATGCGCCCCAACCCCTGTTTAGCCGGTCGCCTCCTGTGCAAGCGCGCCAAGGGTCTTTAGCCCCTCCTGTATTCTCCCGCTCCAGGGGTGCCCGCAGTTTATCCGTATGAAGTTTGTGTAACGCTCCTGTGAGCTGTACATCATCCCCGGAACAATCCCGATGCGGTTTCGCAAGGCGTCCTTGTAGAGCTTCTGACCATCGGTGGCGGGGTCGAGGCCCACCCACAACACGTAGCCGCCGAGGGGTCGCGAGATCACCGTACCCTCGGGAAAGTATCGGGCGATGTGTGCCGAGTAAGTGGCGGTCTGGCTGCGGATGGCGGTGCGCAGCTTCCTCAGGCAGCGAATGTCCCGACCCTCGGCAAGAAAGCGGGCTATGACCAGCTGGGGCAGTCTGGCGGTAACCAGCGTGGAAGAAATCTTCAGCCTCAGAATGTCGCGGTGGAGTCTGCCCGGTATGATCCACCCGACCCGCGAACCGGGTGAGAGCGTCTTTGAGTATGCGTTGACGTGCATGACCATGCCATAGCGGTCGTGGGCCATGAGCGACTTGGGACGCTTCCCCTCGTAGGAAAGCTCGCCGTAGATGTCGTCCTCAATAATCGCAACCCCGGAGCGGCCCAGCAGCTTGCACAGCTCGCGCCGGGTCTCTTCGGGGTAGAGTCCGCCAAGGGGGTTGCCAAAGTTGGGCTGGAGCACCGCAGCCTTGACGTCAAAACGGGCCATCGCCTCGGCCAGCGCCTCAAGGTTGGGGCCACGCTCCGCGTCGGTGGGTATCTCCAGAGCCTTCAGTCCCATCGACTCGATCATCAAGAGATATCCAAACCAGCAGGGGGACTCGACCACCACGGTATCGCCCGGCCTGGTCACGGCGCGTAGCGCCAGATTGATCGCCTCGGTCGCCCCGCAGGTGATGATGATGTCATCGGGGTCCACGCTCACCCCCGCGTCCAGCATCCTCAGCGCTATTTGCTGGCGCAGCGCGGGCTCGCCCTCGGCATAACCATAGGAATGCACCAGCTGCGGGTTTTCATCACCAATTTTTTTAGCCAACCTGGAAAGCTCGCGTGAGGGCAACAGCTCGTCGGAGGGCACGGCTGCGCCAAAGGGTAGAATGTCGGGATTGGTCATGGCTCGCATAAACGAGGTGTAAAGGCCCGAGAGGTCGACGGCCATCGGCTCCGACGCTGTGCTAAACGCGGGAGGGCTGGGGACTGCAGCCTTGGCTGAGCCGCTGACATAGTGGCCCGATTGCGGCTTGGTCTCCAGATGCCCGGTGCGCTCCAGCTCTACGTAAGCTTTCATTACGGTGGAGATACTCACCCCCAGCTGCTCGCTCATCCTGCGAAGCGAGGGCACCTTCTCACCGGGGTAAAGGAGGCCGGTATCGATCATATCCAGCACCCTGTTCCGCACGTTTTCATAGAGAAATTCTCGGGAGATCATTTTTACGCCCCAAACTGTTATGGTTCATTTTATGTTTTTCTGTATCTGTTATGGTACACACCTCACCCATTATTATCCACCCATAAAGAAACAGAACCGCTCGGCGGGGTTGGGAGGAGTAGACGATGATGGGGTCCAGAAGAATCAGCACGAGGTTGGGGGAAAACCAGACGATGAGCGTGGACTCGAAGGGCGCGATAAGTGTGCGCTGCCGCGAAGGCGTGGTCTACGTGACCCGCGAGGGCGGCGCCGAGGCATCACTTACAGAGGGACAAAAATGCAGCCTACCCGGTGTGGGCAGGCTCGTGGTGCAGTCAATCTCTCCTTCGCTGGTGGAGCTAAAACTCTCTTGAGCTCAGATCGCTGGCAAAGTCTGTCTTTTCTCCGATTGACTTCGTCAGGCTAAGAAATGATCCTCGAAATACGACAAGTATTCCTCCGGTCATTTCTTATCACCTTCCTTATTCTCGAAGAAAATCCAACCCCTGTCAGCGATCTGTCAGGCTGAGTAAGTAGATGGACAGACAATTGCGAATAAACAATTTTCCAGCCAACTTCCTTTTGTCTGCCTTTATCAACAGCTAAAACTCTCTTGAGTTACTTTTTCTTTTAGCGGGCCAAATATCGTTTCCGCATCAGAGCGGGTTTGGGCTAACCTGAGAGAATCTGGGGCCTGAGGTAACTTAGAGAAAATCATAACTTTTGCGGGAAGGCATACTCATGACTTTTTTCCAGCGCTCCGTCCACTCCAACGTCAAGGAGCTCGACCCCGACACCTGGCTCGTCTCAAGCGATCTGCTGGACCTTGAGCACTCGATCCATATCGAACTTACGGTGCGCAGAAGCGACTCGATGATAGTTGGCGCACAGGCACAGATGAGCAAGGTGCCCTTCTCCGCCTGCAGCCAATCGCTGGATACTGTAAAGAAGGTGGAGGGGCTCACCATCGGACGCGGAATTCTCCTGGAGGTAAACCGACGGCTTGGCGGCTCGGCCAGCTGCGCCCACCTTGGCGAACTCGTCACCGAGGCGGTGCGTATAGTGGCGATGCTCAACATAGGCCAGGGCGCAGGCTATTACGACACGGGAAAACACGGAGGCAGCGAAGAGGAGGCGATCAACAGGCTTGGGGAAAAGCTGAAAAACACCTGTATCGTCTTCGCCGACAAAGCAAAAAAAGCCTGAACGAGCCTTGCGCCACGTCCCGCTTGATGGGCAAATTCGGGAAAATGCCGAATAAATCATGTATAATGTTGGGTGTAGCATGGTGAATTTCAATTATGGAGAGACTATAGATGCGTAGATACGGCTTTTCGATGATTGCGCTGGCGGTCACGCTGGCTTTGGGGGTTGCGCTCTCTGTTAGTGCCGCCAAACACGCCGACGCTGGGGTCATGGGGACCATTCACGCCCAAAATAAGGCAGGCAAAATCGGCGACGCTCGTGCCTCTTTTCTTAAGCTCCTCGCCCATACCCGCCCCGACAAGCTGCCTAAAGAGCTAAGAGACACCCACCCCCACTACACCGGCGAAACAGGCGGGCCAAGCGAGTTGAAGTGCGGCGTCCCGGCACACCTTGAAGCGAGAAACAATCTAGACAAGATGAGCGATGCCGATCGGGTAGTCGCGAAAGAGCTTTTGGGTTTGAACGTCGTTATTACGAACCCGGCGAAGAAAACCGACACCGCCGGCACAATAGCCGGCAAAGGCTCCACCACAACCCTCGTCGCCTCAACCTGGCCCAATTACAAATATTATGTGGAGACCGCGAACTTCGTCATCTACTGGGGCGACCACCTCACCGACGAGATGGGGAATGCGCTCACCCTGGCCGCCGACACGATCCCCGATGTCATCAGCCAGTGGGCCAGCTATTTTGAATACTCCTACAAGATTATCACCGAAAACTATGATTTCGTCGGGCCGACCTCAAGTCCCTACAAGGTTTCGGTCTTTATCGGCAACACGGACGCTCTCACCAACAGGGCTTGGCCGATTTCAACCTATACATATGGGTACGCCACGTATTTGCTCGACACGGATAACAACAAGTTCCCAGTGGTCGTGGTCAATACCGACTACTCAGTCTTCAGCGCCAACGGACACGGCGACTGGGTGCCGGGCCGGGATAGCGCCCAGGGGGCGATGAAGGTCACCGCAGCCCATGAGCTGCACCACATCTTCCAGTTCTATTATGATCCGGATATTGGTGTGGACAGATGGATCAT
Organism: Deltaproteobacteria bacterium; assembly: GCA_030591565.1. GTDB lineage: Bacteria > Desulfobacterota > Deferrisomatia > Deferrisomatales > BM512 > JAUVAU01. The sequence continues at coordinate 10,199 of JAUVAU010000001.1, forward strand.
GGAGGCGACCTCCACCTGGTTTGAGGATGAGGTCTTCGATGTGGTCAACGATTACTACCTCTACCTTTGGGGATCGGGTTGGTTCGCATCGCCGGAACTGCCTCTTGACGACAGCAGTCAGCAATATGGCACCTCCATCTTCCTGAAATACCTCTCCGAGCATTTTGCCGACGCTGGTAACAATAAGCTGGGTTATGAACTTGTGCTCGACATCTGGGACCGCATCGCGGCTGGACGGACCGGCTACCAGGCAATAGGCGACATCACCAACACCGCCATTGGCTGGCCCCTGGAAGACCTCTACATGGGTTTTGCCGCAGCCAACGCCACAATGGACTATGAGGAGGGTGAATCCTACCTCACAGGCGTTGGGGGCTTGAAAGCGGAGCTTCCCGTCTACGACTCCGTTAGTCTCTCGGTGGACTCCGACACTGCCCCCTCCGATGGAGATACTCTGCCCTCCGAACACGTACCAGACCAATACGGCGCTGCCTACATCAAGGCCACCGTCAACTCCACCGGACAGCAAAGCCTCATCTACGACTCCTCCCTTGCCGAAACCAGCCCAGACGTGGACAACTGGGGAATAACGCTGGTGCACCAACCCACAGCCGAGGGCTACGCCCTGACCTTCACCAACAAGCAGGGCTCTGGCATCGGTCTGGACTGCGCCACGGCGGGTGACACCGTCTACGCGGTACCCACCTATCTGGCCTCTCCCGGACCCGGTACGAAGTACAGGACGATCCACGACGACCCGGTAGCAACCTGTGGTACCAACACCTTCGACACCGACCCCTCCAGCGTTGTCCTTGTTCCCCTCGGTGGTGGACTGAGGGCAGCCTGGGCAGCCGCAGACGATTCCGACTGGATGGAGGGGTATATAGTGCGCTGGAAAGATACGTTGTCCACCACCTGGTCCTACAAGACGGTCCACGGGCAGGTCACGATGACCTGGATCGGCGAGCTGGACTCCACAAAGAGCTATGATGTCGAGGTGGCGGGTTACGATTTCCCCGGCGCAGTGGGCAATTTCGTACCAGCCACTCCGGCGACACCAACAGCTGCGCGCACCAGCTACCCCGGCAGCGCCACAATCATCAGCTACTACACAGGCGCAGCGGCGGTGACCCCAACCGACGGTGGTGGGGGCGGCGGTTGTTTCATAAACACCCTTTGAGCAGCGGGATCAAAGCCCCACACAGCCAGGGTGTGGGGCTTTTCATTTTCAAGTGGGCGGATTCCGGTGGAATTTCAACCCATACACCTTGAAAATTCATCGTAAAATTATGTACATTGGTCACGTGAATTTACTTACACCCGTTTCATCGGGTGTTTTCGGGGGATTGGTTTAAGTTTATTATTCGGGGAAGGCATCGTTAAAATGCATCGCATCCGCTTATTATCGCTGATCTTCGCGTTCGCAAGCCTCTTGTTTTGCGGAACGGCCAGCGCCCAGGTCAAGTGGATTTCCCCACCCCAAAAAGCCCTTGTCACCAGCTCGACGCTTAACGTCGAAGGCTTTCTGTCTACCCCCGTCAAGGGTGAGGTTTTTGCCCAACTGCACCAGCCCGGCTCCACAGCGAGGCCCCTCCCTTTTAAATTATCTCTCGTGGAAGAACAGATCTTCAGCGTGGAAATCACGCTGGCCCCGGGAATCAACGACATAACCATAGAGGGCTCGGTGCTCTCGGTCTACTATCACCCCGACCCCTCCACCGAGCCGCCCCCGCAGGCTGCGCCGTACATCGCCTACACCATACACAGGACAAAGTGCACCGACTGCCACTCCATGTGGAAGGGCGCCCTTGCCATGAACGAGGGGCTGCCGGAGCTTTGCCTGAAGTGCCATGAGGTCGGCACCACGCTGGCGACAGCGGTGACAAAAAAGAACAGGCACACGCGAAAAATCACCCCTTTCTGCATCGGCTGCCACGACCCCCACGCCTCAAAAGCAAAAAAGCTTATCAAACATGAAGGCGATCTCTGCGCACCCTGCCACAAGGAATACAAGGGGCGCTCGGGCCACGAGGGCGTTGCCGACCAGCCCTGCGCCCTGTGCCACGATCCCCACAAATCGGCGGTCAAAAAGATGCTCAGGGCCCAACCTGAGGCCATCTGCGAAAACTGCCATAAAGACAAAAAGACCCCCACCCCACAGTTCCGATTCATCCACTCTCCGGTTATCAGGGACCCCTGCTCCGCGTGCCACCTCAACCACTCTGGGGACCAACCCAAGCTGCTGCGCGCCAAAGAGCCTGACCTCTGCTTCAAGTGCCACGATGACCCCGGCATGGTGGGCCACACCGAATCAATCGGCCAGTGCTCCGACTGTCATCGTCCCCACGCGGCCGGAAATAGAAAGCGGGTCTTCGGTGTCAAAGGCCTCTGCACCGAATGCCACGAGGAATCCACCCTTGACGATATGGTCCACGATGAGATGAATGGGCTCGGCTGCATGGGTTGTCACAACCCGCACCAAGAGGTCGGCCGATTGGACGCCAGAGAGCTTTGCGGCAAGTGTCATTTTTTCGGAGACGAGGACTTTACCTACCCACACGCTTCCCTGCCGATGAAAACGGTAGACCAATGCACAAGGTGCCACCAATCCCACGGCTCCAGGGCCAACAGGGGGTTGCTGCTGGGTCCACCCCATTATCCGGTTAAAAGTGGAGGGTGCGAGGTATGTCATGCCACTGTAAACGGAAAGGTGCAGCTGCTTTACGCAGGAAACCAAAACTGCATCAGGTGTCACGGCGACACGGTGGGCTCCTCGTCGATGAACGACAAGGCAAATATCCACGCCCCGATCTCCCGGGATAACTGCGTCGCCTGCCACGACCCGCACGTGAGGACGCAGGAGAAGATGCTGCTGGCCCCGTTCGAAAAGCTATGCGACTCCTGCCACGACATGATGATGATGCGCCCCGGCAACGTGAAACACGGCATCTTCAAGGAACACAACTGCCGCCGCTGTCACCAGCCACACATGAGCAACTTTACCCCGCTGCTAAACACCCCCCAGCCCGACCTCTGTCTGGAGTGCCACAAAGAGGTTTTGCCGGAAGACTACAAAGAGGATGAGATGATCCACGGAGCGCTTCGTGAGGGGCTGTGCAGCGGCTGCCATTCGCCCCACACCTCCGTCGAGGAGGGGATGCTCCGTGAGACCCGGGACGAGCTGTGCGCCAAGTGTCATCAGGAGATATTGATAGGCGATAACGGTAAGCTCTGGCCCAACCTCCACGGTCCGGTGGGCTCGGGCAGCTGCACCGCCTGCCACGATCTTGGCCACCTGCACAAGCTGGGGGAGGATGACAAGTTCCTGCGCGTCAAGCGGCCCGAGAAGGTCTGCGCAGATTGCCACGACACCAAGGACTCGCATATCCCCAAGCGCGACCGCGTACGCATGGGTCGCCTTGAAGGCGGGTGCATCGGCTGCCACAACCCCCACGGCGCGTCCAATTCATTGATGTTGTTACAAACCTATTAGCTGGAAAATTGTCTGCTCGCAGCTATCTGTCTATCTACTTACCCAACCTGCCTGATTGCTGACAAGGGTTGGATTTTTTTCGAGAATAAGGAAGGTGATAAGAAACGACCGGAGGAATACTTGTCGTATTTCGAGGATCATTTCTTAGCCTGACGAAGTCAATCGGAGAAAAGACAGGCTTTGTCAGTAATCAGACCGAACCATTCGCTGCTGTTACCATCACCCCACGCCAGGCCAGCTCGGCTATTTCGCCCAGGGTGGCGCTACGCGCCCTTGTGGCGATCAAAAATTCGCGGGCAGCCTGCTCCATATCAAAGTCGGAGTGGAGCATCCGCGCCGAGCCCTCCACCGTCAACAATGCTTTGACAAGCAGCGCGTACTTGTGGGGGAAGACGACCCCATGGGTGATGGCGGCGGACAATAGCCCCTTCCCCAGCCTCGTGGCGGAGGTCTCCGCCAGCGTTGGCTTCACCACCTGGTCCAGCACCTTGGCCACAGCATCGGCGAAGCTCGCTTCCCTTTCCGCTTCAATCCTCACGCCAAGCGCTTTCAACCCCTTCACCGCCCCTGCCCTGTCGCGGCACAGCATCGCCCCGACCACACCGACGATCGAAGCCCGCTCCACCTCGTCAACCTCCCCCCAGATTCCAAAGTCCAGGTAGGCGATGCGTCCCTCGGTGGTTATGAAGATGTTTGAAGGGTGAAGGTCTGCGTGGAAGAGCCCGTGCACCATCACCTGGGAGAAAAACAGGGTCGCGCCATAGCGGGCCAGGTGTCCGTATTTTTCCGCATCCCTTGCCCTCACGTCCGAGATCTTGTGCCCCGTGACGAAATCGGTGGTCAGCACGCGCCGCCCGGAGTAACTCCAGTGGACCACCGGGATGACGAGGTTTTCCTCCTCGCCGAAATGGAGCGCGAAGCGCTCGGAGACCTTCGCCTCGTTGCGAAAGTCGGTCTCCGCCTCCAGGCTCTTTTCAATCTCCTCGGCTATTGCAACCAGGTCGATGCGGCTCGAAATGAAGGGAATGAGACTTGCCAAACGGGCCGCCGCCCTGATTGGGGCAAGGTCGGTTTTGATCTGGCGGCGGGCAGCGGGGCGCTGGACCTTGACGGCTACCACCTTGCCGCTCTTCAGCATCGCCCGGTGGACCTGGCTTATGGAGGCGCTTGCCAGCGGTTCGCGGTCAAAATCGGCAAAGAGCGCTTCAAGCGGTGCATAAAGCTCGGCCTCGACGACCTCCCTTATCTCACGAAACCCAAGCGGCGAAGCACGGTCTTGCAGCCGGGCGAAGATCTCGGCTCCGTGGCGACCCACGAGGTCGGGCCGCACGCTCAAGAACTGCCCCAGCTTTATGAAGACGGGGCCGAGTCCGTCAAAGGCCCTGGCAAGTTGATAGGGAAGCGCGCCCTTTCGTCGCAGCAGCGTCGAGGCTACGCCACCCCAGACGAGGGCAATTGCTATGACCGTCGCGATCTTGACACTTCGCCACATCGTCACCCCCTGGAGCCGAGCCTCTCCAGCTTCTCCTCAACCCCTTCAAGCCGCTTCACGAGCTTCTCAGTCTGCTCGCCCTGCTTTTTGATTTCATCCTCGTGGACAAAACCCATCGCCTTTATCTCATGGAGCATGGCGTCGGCGAAGAGTGCCTTTAGCGTCTCCTTTTCACTGTTGGCCGTGAGCAGGAAGGCTTGGTAATCGCGGCGCGCCTCCTCCGGAGTGTTCTCCGCACGGGCTATGGCATCCTTTAGCCAATCGTCAGCCTTTTCGTGCAGCAACATCCACGCAGCAAAAAATCCCGGTCGTGTTTTGCCAAGGTTCTGGTCGTCGTCCATCGCCCGTTCTCCTTTTTGGATAGAAAAAAATTGTCCGTCGGCTAAAAAATGATCGTAATTATAATTATAAAATTCATACTTTCGGGTGATGCGCGATATCCGGAAAGTTTATATCTTGCACTTGCAACAAAGCTCTCTGGGGAAAAGCAGGTTCCGAACACCGCCTCTCTCGTGCATTTGCCGGGAGGGGCAGTTCGTTTTTAGGAGCTGGTTGAAAAACCCCGGATATCCTCCGATTGACGTTGTCAGGGGCGAAAAATGATCCTCGAAATACTTATCATGTATGCCTGTGGTCATTTTTCTTCCCTTCCTACTGGACTCGGCCCCTCTCGAGGCCTCGCCTGAAGGTGCGCCAATGCGCATCCAAGTTTTCGGTTTTGAAAACTTGCCTCGAAGTATCTTCGGGGTTTCCTGTTTATCGTCGGCTTAGTTGGAGGTTTGCCCGCCATCGGCTAAAATTCCCGGTTTATTGTTATTCCCCGCTTCGGGAGAGTTTTTCGGAGAGCCTCCTAGTGGTCAGTTGTTTTCAACACGGCTAAAAGGTCATGTCGGCGGGGCCTACGACCTGCGGATTCTGGTCGCGCCCGTGGACCCTCCTGGCCTTCCTGGACACTTCCCTTTCCAAATAATTTGACACCTCACCGGTGGAGACACTCCCGTCGCCGTCGCTGTCCGCCGCCCCCGAGAGACCTTCCACAAGAGCGCGAGTGAGGATGCCCAACCGCAGCTCGTGGTCCCAGCTTGCGACCTCGGCACTTCCTGCTGCGCGAATAACCATACCCCTTTGCAGGTTGATCGCCGGATCAACCACCTTGAAGAGCGCCGGACTTGCCCCTGTAATAACAGCGCCCGCGTCGGAGCTGCCGGAAAAACACGCGTCGATGACCACCCTGACCGATCTCAACCGGAGCTTGCCCAGGTTGGCGAAGAGGAGGTCCAGCGGGTATCCGGTCAGTTCAAGCTTTTTGGGGTCGGCGTTCACGGGGACGAGATAGCCCTTGCCGTCGCCCAGCCCCGGTGCGCCATGGCCCGAGTAGAAGAGGAAGAGATCGGTCTTACCGCCTTCCGAGAGATCAGCGAGCCTGCCCCGGTGATTTTCCGACGTGCCTAACCAGCTGATGAACCGCGACTGGGGGGCATTGATGAAGAGGTGGATATTGTCCTCGGGGATGCCAAGGGTTTTCAGCGCGATGGCGTGGGCGGCTTCGGCGTCGTTGGCCGCGTATTTCACGTCGGGCATCTCGGAGTGGTGGGTGGAATAATTTCTGTTACCGAAAATGAGCGCCAGCCCATTGGGGTTGCTCCGCCCGGTGTTGGGCAGTTTTTCAATAAGCGCAAGTGTTTCCCGGGTGGGCGACCACTCTTCGCTCTCATCTTTTAAAAGCTCAAGCTCGCTCCTCAATGCCACCAGCCGAGCCTCCTGCTCCTTTTTCTTTCTGAGTTTTTTGATCTGCGCCCGAATCTCACGCGCCTCAGCGCCCTCACCGGCATGTAGCGAAAGATCGACTCCGGTACCGGTAACGCCAGGGTCCAGCAGCGCGACGACCACCGTCGGCTGAGCGCCCCCTTCGACTTCTCGCGCCTCGAAGGTCCCCCCCTCCGTATCGATTTTTATCTCGGTCTTTTGAAGTGTTCCACCGAAAAAGTGCATGGCGACCGAGACCCGGCCCGACCCCAGCAGCTCCTTGGCCTCGCGGGCAGACTTTCGTGGGACCGCAATGGCGACCACCTTTTTAAACTCTCCTGCATAGACGCCATCCGAGGTCAAGTCCGCGAAAAAAAGCTCCACGTCGGCGTCGTATTTGAGGTTTTCCAGCCTCGGCGCCCCGAACACCTCGGTAAAGGTCTGGAGGAGGATCTCCTTGACGACCTCGTCGGGAATACGCCCATTGATCTCCAACCAGGCGCGAGCCCCGGCGACCCGTTCGTTGAACTCGGCCAGGGTCTCAAACTCATCCTTGACCAGCTCGTCGGGATTTTTTGCGCCCTTGAAAAGCGTCTCGGGCATGGCGCTCATATTGTTCTCAAGCGCACGGCGGTAACGCTTTTCGATCACCTTGGAGAGCAGGGGAAACCCCGGCTCGACGCCGCTCTCAAAAAGAGCCTGGGCCATCGAGATAGTCCTGAAGACTTTCGTCTTGGAATTTCCCGTGCCCACCGCGACAGCCCGGTCACCGGGTAGAAAAACCACTGCGCTGACCCGGTCGCCAACTTCAAACTCCTGAATCATCGTCGCCGTGGACAGGTCCCACAAGTTTGCAAAACCATCCTGCGAGCCAGTCGCCACCACGGCAAGATCGGAGGAAAAAGCCAGCGCCGTGGGGGCATGTTCCAGGTCGATGGATTGGACCAGCTCGCCGGTGTCGCCATCCCACAGCTTGAAGCCCCCTTTTCCGCTATCGGGATCAACCCAGCCGGTCAACACCCCCGCGCCACCGCAAACCATCGAGCCCACAGGCCCCGGATGGATCAACGTTTTGAGGAGTTTGCCGCCGGAAGAGGTATAGATATCCACCCCGCCGCGCTTCTTTTTTTCATTCCCCCACCCCATCGCCACGGTGGAGCCGTCGCCGATAAAGCACGCACCGCTTACCGCCCCGGCCAACTCGATCTCTATGAGGCGGGTGCCGGTTTCCACCTCCCATAAAACAGCCAGTCCGTCACCATAACCTGCCAGCAGGGTTTTGTTGTCGGGTGAAAAGGCGAGCGCCCTCGCCCTGGCGCCACGAGTGAATTCGCGCACCTTCTCGCCCGAGGCCGCATTCCTCACGGTGATTAAACTGTCATTGGACCCGGCACTGGATCCGGCGGCCAGGTAGCGGGAATCAATTGAATAGGCCACCGCTCCCACCTTTTTTGAATCCTGGTGGAAACCGGTCTGGTTGCCGGTCATGGGGTCAGCGGTGAAGAGACCCTGGAAGGAACCCAGGGCGAGCTGTTCGCCGTTGGGGGAGAGGGCCATCGCCCCGACGCGCTTGAACCCTTCGAGGTTGGGTACCTCAACGGCTCCGGCACCGGGAGAACCCCACTCCACCACTACCGGTCGGGGGGGGCTGAGCGCAACGGAGGGGGAAACTCCGGTAAAAAAGACAATAAAAACAGCAAGTAGCTGGAGGGATATGAAAAAGACCTTTTTGTTCGGCTTCATTTATCTCCCCGTTCCTGCCCGGCCAGACGCCCAGCACCCGATTTACAACAGCTACCCTATAATCCTATCCCTTTTCTTCTTTTTCCACAGTGAAGTTGCCTTCCCCGGCTTTCCTTTCAAGACGCATGATGATCGCCTTGACGTTGGTTTCGCCCCGATCTACGAAACAGGGCTTGGAGTCCCGGCCAAAGGTCAGCTTGCCCCGGTAGCCGCCGACACCGGAAAAAAGTATCCGTGTCTTATCCCACCGCTTGTTGGGACGAAAGCCATATTGTCCGGCAAACTCAATGGCGCCTTCAATGATCGCTTTTGCAAGCTCGGGCTTGCATTTGACCATTTTAATGGTCTCGTTGAAGATGTTGTTTTTGATGTTCTCGGCGTAGTCCTCGTCGCTGGCGTCCTTTATCTGCGCCGTATCCTTCAGGCCAAGGCAGAGCAGGTCCACGAAGTACCCCCCCACCAGCAGGGTGCCGTCGGGGACCCTGCGCGTGATCAGAATATGAGCCAACCCCCGCTCCTTCCAGTCGCCTCCTATGACACACTCGACGATATCCATCTCGGAGACAGAATATTTTTTAGGTTTTCCATCCCCTCCCATCATCGAATTTTCACCTTTTTTCGGATGCTTATCGGATCCTGCTCTCTTTCCAGATTTTCTCTTCGCCATCGTTTAAACCTTTCGGATTGTTTACGGGTCGCCCCAGAGAATATTTCCTCTCCACCCATAAGGTCAATACCGTTTAAAGAGCGCACAAACCGCTTGCGCGCTCCGTCAACTCTCTGCTAATCTTTCCCAGTCCAGCGGCCCCTTTGTCGCAGGGATGGGGTCTTGGCGTATTCCTTAATAATTTCAGAGTGTTGTAGATTTACCTGCCTTATCCACAGCTGTGGATAGTTCTGTGGATAACTCGACAGGAACAAGGACCTTAGTTGACGGATATCTGGACCGAGATAATTAATAACCTGAGGGGTGCCGTAGCCCCTCAAACCTTCTCAACCTGGATTGAGCCCCTGCGCCCCCTGGACTTTGAGGGTGGACGGCTCACCATCGCTGTCCCCAACCGCTTTTTCATCGACTGGTTCAAGAGCAATGACCTGATATCCCAAATCGAGAGTTCGGTGGTTGCGGCCGTGGGCGAGCCCACCAATATCGAGTTCGTGGTCAAAAAAGGCAGGACCCCCCCGGCGCAACCCAAGAAGGGCAAGAACGAGAACGATTGGAAAGAAAAATCCATCAAGATCGGGCTCAACCCCCGCTACACCTTTGACTCCTTTGTGGTGGGTAAATCCAACGACTTCGCCCATGCCGCCAGCTTCGCCGTGGCGGGCGATTCTCCCAGGACCTACAACCCTCTCTTTATTTACGGCGGTACCGGCCTGGGAAAAACGCACCTGCTAAATGCAATAGGCAACAAGAAGCTCTCGGAAAAGCCGGACCTCAAGGTTTGTTACGTCCATTCCGAGCAGTTCATGAACGAGCTGATACAGTCGTTGGCGAACAAGAAGATGCCTGAATTTCGGGCCAAATACAGATTGATGGATATACTGCTGGTTGATGACATTCAATTTCTCGCCGGCAGGGAGCGGACGCAGGAGGAGTTCTTCCATACCTTCAACTCCCTCTACGAGTCCAATAAATCCATCGTCGTCACCAGCGACAAGTTTCCAAAGGAGATACCAGACCTTGAGGGGAGGTTGCGTTCGCGCTTCGAATGGGGATTGATCGCTGACATTCAGCCTCCTGACACAGAAACAAAGATGGCGATCCTCCAGAAAAAAGCTGAGATAGAGTCGATAATACTTCCCATAGAGGTCTCGGAATTTCTGGCTTCAAGGGTGTTGTCCAATATTCGCGAGCTGGAGGGTTCTCTCACCAGGCTCGCCGCTTTCGCCAGCCTCACGAGGACGACCATAACGCTTGAGTTGGCGCAAAGGGTTTTAAGGGATTCGCTCTCCGAGACCAACATGAACCCTACGGTTGAAGATGTTATAAAGAACGTGAGTTCTCACTATCGTTTGAAAATTAACGATATAAAAGGCAAGCGCAGGACCAAGGCGATAGCCTGGGCCAGACAGGTAGCCATGTATCTTTCTAGGGAGCTGACCGACAGCTCCTTTCCGGAAATAGGCAATAAGATGGGTGGAAAAGATCACTCCACTGTCATGTATGCTTATTCCAAGGTTGAGAAGCTCTCGTCGGAAGATCCGGCTGTTATGTCCCAAATAGAATCAATCAAGTCTTCATTTGGTAGATAAGCTGCATATCTCCTGTGGACCGGGCTGTGGATAAGATGGGAGAAAACATTTTTTTTGGTGACAGTGGATAAGTCACTCTTTTTATCCACAGGTTATTATGTTTTTAAACAATTTGATTTTATTGAGTTTTAGTGGCTTATGACCACTATTGACAACCTCTACTACTACTATGCTTTATATATAAAGAAACTAATAATAGAAGGGTAAGAGAGAGGAAATAAAATGAAAATCAAAATTGGACAGGAAAAGCTTTTCAACCTTCTTTCCCGATCTCAATCGGTTTTGGAGAGAAAAAGCACCAGGCCAATCCTCGAACATATTCTCCTTGACGCGGAAGATGGTTTTTTGAAGGTATGCGCGACAGATCTACGCGTAAGCATGGAACAAAAGACTCCTTGCGATGTGGAAATTAAAGGGGCTGTATCATTAAACGGCAGAAAAATTTACGAGATCGTAAAAGAAATGCCCAAAGAGGATATAAGTCTGGAAGTGAAAGAAAATTCATGGGTTACAATCTCCGGGAGTAAGACTACCTTTCATCTTCCCGGGACTTTAGCCGATGAATTTCCCTCCATTCCCGATGCTCCCGAGCTTCTCCTCAAGATGAATGCATCTATTTTCGTGCAGATGGTGAGTAAAACCCTTTTCGCCTCGTCCAATGATGAAACCAGAATTTATCTGTGCGGTGTCTTTTTCCAGGAGTTCAAGGATAGTGAGGGAAAGGATAGAATACGCCTGGTGGCCACCGATGGACACAGGCTCAGCATGGTTGAAAGGGATATGGAGCACACCCTAAGCATGTTCGCTGATGGGATAATTGTTCCTAAAAAAGGCGTGAGCGAATTAAAATCTCTCCTCTCGGATGTTTCGGAGGATTTTGAAATAGCCTGCGACGAGGGAAAAATATTTGCTAAAGTGGGAGAAACTCTTTTGAGCATTACCCTCATCGATGCAGCTTTCCCCAATTATAATCAAGTATTACCCGAAATAACAGGGAATGGGGTTATAATCCCCTGCGATTCTTTCAAAAATGCGCTTCGGAGGGTTTCCATTCTCAGCGACCAGGAGACGCACAGCGTAGTCGTAGAGGTTGAAGGTAATGAAATGACGATGAAATCGGATAACCCCAGCGTGGGAGACGCCCGTGAAACGATAGACGTTGATTATGCCGGGGAAGGATTGAAGGCTGCTTTTAACGCCAACTATCTCATGGACATTTTAAAGGTCACCGAAGAAGATACGATAAGGCTTGAGGTGAAGGATCCTCTTTCCCCGGCTATTTTTATTGGAAGGGAAGATGATTGCGAATTCCTCTCGGTAGTGATGCCCATGCGTATTGACTGATGTCCCGGCTTGATAAAATAGCCTTAAAGGATTTCAGAAATATAGAGCAGGTGAATCTCGAATTCAGTTCGAGGGTAAATGTTTTCCACGGAGAGAACGCACAGGGTAAGACCAACCTGCTCGAAGCTATTTATTTTATTTCGGGGCTGAAAAGCTTCAGGACGAGAAAATCCAGGGATTTGATAAGAAGCGGTGCAGCCCTGGCGAGAATGAAGGGGTTGGTCACCGATTCCTGGGGAAGTTCCGACATTGCGGTCGATCTAAAGAGTGGCGGCAGGAGGGCAATGGTAAATGGGAGGAAGACAGAGTCCATAACCCAATACCTCAGAATTTTAACGACCGTCATCTTCAGCCCGCAGGATATGGCCCTATCGGGAAGTGAGCAGAGGGTAAAGCGCAAATATCTGGACAGGGCGGTTTTTCAAGGTGATCTGTTTCACCTGGATCGAATGAGGAAGTATGAAAGGGTTTTAAAGCAGCGAAACGCCGCCATAGCCTCCGGTGCCATATCGTCGGGCGATAACGGGATGGAACCCTGGAATGAAGAGCTTGCCAAATTATCGGTCCAGATAAGAAACGGACGCAGCCAGGCGCTCGATGGGCTGATAGGGCATATAAGGGAAATCCACTCTGAAATATCGGGTGGAAAAGAAAAAATAGATATCTCGATCGACGCTGAACTGGGACTGCACGGCGTCGATGGGATAATGGAACATCTTGAGAAAATAGCAAACAATGAAAAAAGAAGGGGTCATACCCTCTTTGGCCCCCATCGGGACAAGGTCATCTTCAAGATCAACGGCAGAGAGGTGAGTGAACACGCCTCGCAAGGGCAGCGCAGGACGCTCGCGCTCAGCCTGAAGTTGGCGCTTCTTCAGTGGGTGGAAAAGATGGAAGAGGAACTGCCGGCTTTTCTTCTGGACGATCCGGGGTCGGAACTCGACCGTAAGCGGCTCGGCTACCTTGGCGAGCGGCTGAGTGCGTGGAAGGGTCAGATATTCATAGCGACCGTCGGCAAAAACGATGTGCCAATGGCACCGACGACGGATATTGGGGTTTTCAACATCGAAAAAGGAAGGGTCTTCAAGAGCTAGCTCCTTTTTGAGGAAAGTGAAAATGGCGGAAAACGAAAACAACAATCCGGAAACAGAGGGTCAGGGAGACCAGTACACAGCTGAAAAGATCAAGGTCCTAAAGGGCCTTGAGGCGGTGCGAAAGCGCCCCGCCATGTACATTGGCTCGACCTCCAGCTCGGGGCTTCACCACCTCGTCTACGAAGTCGTGGACAACTCCATCGACGAAGCCCTCGCCGGTTTTTGCGACAAAATCACGATAACGATACATGTGGATAACTCCGTCACCGTCGAGGACAATGGCCGGGGCATCCCGGTTGACATTCACCCCGAGACGGGCAAGTCAGCCGCCGAAGTCGTAATGACCGTGCTCCACGCAGGGGGCAAGTTCGATGACAAGACCTACAAAGTCTCCGGCGGCCTGCACGGCGTGGGCATCTCGGTCGTCAACGCGCTGAGCGAACTGGTGGACCTCGAAATCCGCAAAGACGGACTCGTCTACAGGCAGACCTACACCCGTGGAGTTCCCAAGGGCGACCTTGCGAATGTGGGGAAGACCAGCCGCAGAGGCACCAAGGTAACCTTCCGTCCCGACACCGAGATTTTTACCGAGACCGAGTACTCTTTTGACATCCTGGCCACCAGGATGCGCGAGCTCTCTTTTTTAAACAGCGGCATCCGCATTGAGCTGACCGATGAGCGCAACGACAAGGCGCAGGTCTTCGAGTACGAGGGCGGGATCAAATCGTTTGTCGAGCACATCAACCGCAACGCAGACCCGATAAACACGCCTATTTACGTCAAGGGTGAGAATAAAGGCATCTTCACCGAGGTCGCCATACAGTACAACAAATCCTTCAAGGAGCGGGTGTTCAGCTTCGCCAACAACATCAACACGCGTGAAGGCGGCTCACACCTCACCGGCTTTCGCGGCGCATTGACCAGATCCATAAACAACTACGCCAAGAACCAGAACATGCTAAAGAATCTGAAGGAGGGCATCGGTGGCGAGGATGTACGCGCCGGGCTCACGGCCGTCATCTCAGTGAAACTTCCCGACCCGCAGTTCGAGGGACAGACCAAGACGAAGCTTGGCAACTCGGAAGTCCAGGGGCTAGTTCACAATATCGTCCACGAGGGACTCTCCAACTACTTTGAAGAGCACCCCGCCAAGGCCAAGGCGATAGTCGGCAAGTGCATCGACGAGGCCCTGGCCCGCTCTGCCGCCCGCAAGGCCAGGGAGCTGGCCCGCAGAAAGAGCGCGCTGGATGGCGCAAGCCTGCCGGGCAAGCTGGCCGATTGTCAGGAAAAAGACCCCGCCCACAGCGAAATCTACATTGTCGAGGGAGATAGCGCGGGCGGGTCGGCCAAACAGGGCCGCGACCGCAGAAATCAGGCGATACTGCCGCTGAAGGGCAAGATACTCAACGTGGAAAAAGCGCGCCCCGAAAAGGTGCTGGCAAATAACGAGATAGCCACCCTGGTGACAGCGCTTGGCACCGGCATCCACGATGAATTCAACATCGAGAAGATCCGCTACCACAACATCATAATCATGACCGATGCCGATGTTGACGGCAGCCACATACGCACCCTGCTCCTCACCTTCTTCTACCGGATGATGCCCGAAGTGATCGAGCGGGGCTACCTCTACCTGGCCCAGCCGCCCCTCTACCGGGTAATGGAGCGCCGCCAGGAGCGCTACCTGCAAAACGACGAGGATTTAAATAAGTTTCTCGTGGAACGCGCCGTGCTCGACCGCCAGGTGCTCATCGAGCACACAGGCCGCACCTACACCGGCACGCACCTCAAAGACCTCCTCATGCGCATCTTCGACTACCGCTTCTACATGGAGCGGCTCGAAAGGCGCGGCTACGACCGGGCGATTCTCCGCACCATCGCCAACGCGGGCTTCAAACACCACCGCCAGCTCAGAAACGAAGAGAACTTCGAGACGATCAAGGCCGCGCTCCTCGAACAAGGGTACGAAGTAACCCCCGCCGGGATAAACGAAGAACACTCCCTGCTGCGCTACAACATCACCAAGCGCAATAACGGCAGAATGCAGGAGATGACAATCTCCGACTACCTGCTGGACCTGGCCGACTACAAGCGGCTCTATGAGGTCAACGACAAGCTCGAAGACCTGCGAATCCCCCCCTTCGTCGTCAGCGACAAGAACTCCACCGTCGAAAAGCACTACGACTCAAAGGAAGCGCTGATGGAAGGGCTCCTGGCCGACGGCAGGAAAGCGCTCAACATCCAGCGCTACAAAGGACTGGGAGAGATGAACCCCGGCCAGCTGTGGGAGACGACGATGGACCCCGAAAAGAGGATCGTCCTCCAAGTGCGCCTGGACGACGCCGTGGCGACCGAAGAGATCTTCGACATCCTCATGGGCGATCAGGTGGAACCGCGCAAGCAATTCATCAAGACCCACGCGCTGGAAGCGGATAATATCGACACCTGAGCCGCGAAACATACCAAACCAAAGGCGGGTGCCCCTAGTGGGTGACCCGCCTTTTTTATTGGCTATATCAAGTGGCCCTTCACGCTAAAATCGGTTCCAGCTGACCTTCCCTTCGTCGTAGCGGTCTGCGCTCCTCACGTCACCGGCAGGCATTCCCAGCGAGACTACATTTAGCGGCACCAGATGATCGGGGATGGCGAGGAGTTCTCTCAGGCCATTGATCCGCTCCTGTATCGGGTAGACCGCCAGCCATGTTGCCCCGATCCCCTGTGCATGGGCTGCCAAGAGCAGGTTTTGGGTGGCAGCCGAGCAATCCTGCACCCAGAAGAGGCCGTTGAACCTTTCCCGCTCCAAATCGCCGCACACCACGACAGCAGCCTGCGCGCTGGTGATGAAGGGGCAGTAGGGGTGAAAAGTTGGGATCGCGTCCATCAGTTTTCGCTCATCGATTATGATGTAATGCCACGCCTGCTGGTTGGCGGCCGAGGGGGCAAACATTGCGGCCTCGACAAGCGTGCGTAGCGCATCTTTGCCAATCGGCTCTTGGGTATATTTGCGTATCGATCTGCGCGTTTTGATTGCAGCCAGAGTATCCACGGCACCCTCCTGTAAAAATATATTGGTGAGCTGTTGTTTCCATTATCTCAGGGCTTACGGCATTTGCCCACCCCCCGCACCCGGGCCAACTATGATATCTTGATGAATCCCAAACCGCCTGAGAGGACTCCACCGTGACCTTGACCATTGAACCCTGCAAAACTCCTGAGGACTTTGAGCGCGCCATGACCGTGGCCCGTGACTACGTCAAATGGCTGGGGTTTGATCTGTCATTTCAAAATATCGACGAGGAGTTTGAGGGCTTTTCAACGGTGTATGGGGAGCCGGAGGGGGTTTTTCTCCTGGCCCGTGTGGATGGGCGGGTGGCAGGCGGCGTCGGGCTGAGAAGGCTGACTGCTGATATGGCTGGGGGCGTGTGCGAGATGAAGCGGCTCTACGTTTACGATCGGTTCGGGAGCCAAGGTGTGGGCAGGGCGCTTTGTGTGCGGCTAATTGAAGAGGCAAGGGGGTTTGGGTACCGGAGGGTGCGGCTGGACACGATCGCCCGGCTGGAGGGCGCTAACGCGCTCTACGTCAGCCTTGGGTTCACCGACATCGACCCCTACAACTTCAACCCCGACCCGACCGTGCGCTATATGGAGTTGAAGCTCGGCTGATACGACGCCCTTGGTATCAAGACAAAAAAAGAGGCCGTCCCGTTTGGGACAGCCTCTTTCACTTTGTAGCTTAAATGCTGCGCTTAGACTATTGCGATAAGCGGAGCGATGACCAGACTCACAACACTCATGAGCTTGATCAGGATGTTCATCGAGGGGCCGGAGGTGTCCTTGAAAGGATCGCCAACGGTGTCGCCGGTGACAGCAGCTTTGTGGGCGTCGGAGCCCTTGCCGCCCATGGCGCCCTGTTCGATGTACTTTTTAGCGTTATCCCATGCTCCACCCGCGTTGGACATGAACAGAGCCATGAGGACGCCGGTGACGGTGGCGCCAGCCAGGAGGCCACCAAGAGCTTCGGCGCCGAGGATGAAGCCGACGATGACGGGTGCGACCACGGCGGTGAGGCCGGGGACAACCATCTTCTTCAATGCGGCGTTTGTGGAGATTGCGACGCATTTGGCGGTGTCAGGCTTGCCGGTACCTTCCATTATGCCGGGGATTTCGCGGAACTGACGGCGAACCTCGGCGACCATTTCGGCAGCAGCGTCGCCAACGGCGGTCATCGTCATTGCGCCAACCAGGAAGGGGATGGTGCCGCCGATGAGCATACCGATGACGGTAACCGGGTGGGTCAGGTCGATCGAGGTCAGGTTGGCCGCAGCGGAGTAGGCGGCAAATAGCGCCAGAGCGGTCAGCGCCGCAGAGCCGATGGCGAAACCCTTGCCGATGGCTGCGGTGGTGTTGCCCTGTGAGTCGAGCGCGTCGGTGATCTCACGCACTTCCGGTCCCAGGCCACCCATCTCGGAGATGCCGCCGGCGTTATCGGCGATCGGGCCGTAACCGTCAACACTCATGGTCACGCCAACGGTGGAGAGCATACCGACAGCGGCGATGCCGATGCCGTAGAGTCCGCTCATCTCGAACGCGCCATAGATCGCGGCGCAGATGAGGAGTACGGGAATCGCGCAGGACTCCATGCCGACTGCCAGACCGGTGATGATGTTGGTGGCGGAGCCGGTCTCTGAAGCCTCTGCGATACGCTGGATCGGGGTGGAGGCGGTGTAGTACTCGGTGACGAGACCGATGCAGATACCGGCGGTCAGACCGAAGACCACAGAGTAGAAGGCGCCCATGTCGAGACCCATGCGCTGGGTAAGGAGGTAAGCGCCGCCCACCAGAAGAACGGCGGAGACGAAGGTGACGTTGCGAAGCGCCTTGGCCGGGCCCTGGCTTTCGAGCAGTCTCATGGAGAAGACACCCACGAGGCTGCAAACCAGCCCGATCATGATGATGAGCAGCGGATACGCCATGTAGCCCATCTGGTTGGAGAGCATCATCTCCGAGGTGCTGGTCGCGGCGATGGCGATCGTCGCGATGACGGAACCCACATAGGACTCAAAGATGTCAGCACCCATGCCTGCGGTGTCGCCCACGTTGTCGCCGACGTTATCGGCGATGGTGGCGGGGTTGCGCGGATCATCTTCGGGGATGCCCGCTTCGACCTTGCCAACCAGGTCAGCGCCCACGTCAGCAGCCTTGGTGTAGATGCCGCCGCCCACACGAGCGAAGAGTGCGATGGAGGAAGCGCCCATGGCGAAACCGTTGATGTACTGTGCGGTGGCCGGGTCGCCGCCATAGAAATAGAAGAGCACGCCGACGCCGATGAGGCCAAGGCTGGCGACGGAGAGGCCCATGACTGCGCCGCCCGAAAATGCCACGTTCAGGGCTTTGCCCATGCCGGACTCGCGTGCAGCCTCAGCGGTACGCACGTTGGCGCGGGTCGCGGCCTTCATGCCGAAGAAACCGGCGACCATCGAGCAGCCGGCGCCGCCCAGGAAGGCATATGCGGTCTCGGAGCCGATCTGCGAGAAGAGCAGCACGAAGACGATGGCGATAAAGCCGGCGAGAATTTTGTACTCGCTGGCAAGAAAGACCATCGCACCTTCATGAATTGCATCGGCGATTTCCTGCATCTTTTCGTTGCCGGGGGACTGTTTTGTGATCATCGAGTAGAGCATCGCGGCCGCTAGCAGGCCCGCCACCCCGAAAATGGGTGCTAAGTTGGTCCAACTCATTACACTTTCCATGACTCCTCCTAAAGTTGTTGATCTACGGTATGAAAACGATTCATGGCCCTTTGGGGCCCTTGCAAAACAAGCTCTTCTATCGCTTTGGTCGCCAGGGCGGTCAACTGCTGCGCCCTATGCGACTCATGGTCGGCAAAACCGGATAATACATAATCTGCCGTTTCAATTCCATCATTAGGTCTGCCGACCCCCAATCTTATTCTCAAAAAATCCGGCGTTTCAACCTCTTCTATTATTGATCGAATGCCATTGTGTCCGCCGTGTCCGCCGCCCTGCTTGATCCTCAGCGCGCCAAACTCGATATCCAGATCGTCGTGCACCACGATCAACCCAGCGATATCGCAGCCAAATTCAGCAATCGCAAGGTTGACCGCCCTACCGCTGTGGTTCATGTAGGTGTCGGGCTTAAGGAGCACCAGCACCCGACCTTCCAACTCGACGCGAGCAATATGACCAAGCGTCCATTTTTGCCACGGTGTAGCTTTGTGGCTGCTTGCGAAGCGTTCGACCACCCTGAATCCGATGTTGTGGCGGGTGGCCGCATACTTGCTGCCCGGATTTCCCAATCCGGCAACCAAAACCGGCGTCGCGAAGGTGATCGGTTATTCCTTTTCGGTACTCTTTTCGCCCTTGCCCTCTTCGCCCTCTTCGCCCTCGCCTTCTTCTTCGCCCTCTTCGCCTTCGAGCAGCTCTTCCTCTTCCACCTCTTCCTCTTCTTCAGCGGCGGGTACGACTACCGCACAGATGGTCAGCTTGGGACTGATCGTGAAGGTGACGCCTTCGGGCACCTCGATATCTTCCACATGGATCGAGTCGCCAACGTCGAGGTCGGTGATATCGATGTCGATGGAGCTGAGCAGGTCGTCGGGCTTGCATACAACCGGGATCTCGTGACGCGCAATCTGCAGGACGCCGCCAAGCGTTACGCCAATGGCGTCGCCGACCATGCGGAAGGGGATGGTCGAGCTGATCTCGCGGTCGGAATCCAGCTTGAAAAAGTCGGCGTGTATGAAGCGGCGCTTGAGGGGATGGACCTGAAAGTCCCTGATCAGCACGCGTATGCCGTCGATCTCCGCATCATCGCTTTTGAGGCGCAGGAAGATGTTGCGGCCTGCCGGGGTGGAGAGCGCCTTGACGAGATGGCGTTCTTCAAAGGTGACCATCTTGGGCTCGTACTGATAACCGTAAACCACTCCGGGGACGAGACCGGCGGCGCGAGTCTGGCGCGCAGCGCCTTTGCCCTTCGCGGCCTTGACGTTGACCTGAAATTCTACTTCCGCGTGCATGATTTAAAAACCTTTCTGAAAAACCGTTGGTTTTACCTTAAAAACTACAAAAGCATATTTTCATTTTTATTAAACAGTGAACTAACCGAGCCGCGCAGCTGAATGCGCTCAATCGCCTTGGCAAGCAGCGGGGCTATGGAAAGAACCTTGATCTTTTCACACTTGGTGGTCTGCTCTTGCAGCTCAATCGTATCCGAGGTGAAAAACGAGCTGAGCGGCGAATTATTTATCCTGTCCACCGCCGGACCCGAGAGCACAGCGTGGGTGGCCACGGCAGAGACTGATTTCGCGCCGTTCTCGATGAGCGCCTTGGCCGCGTTGGTCAGCGTGCCTGCGGTGTCCACCATGTCGTCGAAGAGCACCGTGTCGAAGCCCTCCACGTCGCCGACGATGTTCATCACTTCGCTCACGTTAGCCTGTTCCCGGCGTTTGTCTATGATCGCGAGGCCCGCGTCAAGCATTTTGGCAAACGCACGTGCGCGCTCGACACCGCCCGCATCGGGGCTGACGACCACGAGATTTTTGCTATCGAAGCGGTTTTTTATCGTTTCGACCAGCACCGGGGCCGCGTAGAGGTTGTCCACCGGGATGTCAAAGAAGCCCTGGATCTGCCCGGCGTGCAGATCGATCGTGAGCACCCTGTCCGCACCGGCCTCGGTGATGAGGTTGGCGACCAGCTTGGCGGTGATCGGTACGCGGGGTCTGACCTTCCTGTCCTGGCGGGCATAACCGTAATAGGGGATAACGGCAGAGATGGAACGGGCGCTGGCGCGCCGTAGCGCGTCAATGAGGATCAGCAGCTCCATCAGGTTGTGGTTGGCCGGGGGCGAGGTCGGCTGAACGACGAAGACGTCGAAGCCGCGCACGCTCTCCTGGATATCCACACTGATCTCACCATCGGAAAAGGTCTTGACGGTGGCCTTCGCCAACGGCCTGCCAAGTTCACGACAGATCGCCTGGGCCAGTGGCATATTTGCTGTTCCGCTGATTATGCGAACATTATCCATCTGTCTCTTTTCCAATCACGGTCGTCAAGAAAATGAAGTCGCTATAAAAGCAACAACCTTAAATCATAAAATGGCTGGGGCGGCAGGATTCGAACCTGCGAATGCCGGGATCAAAACCCGGTGGCTTACCATTTGCCGACGCCCCAGTGTTAGCCCGGCAGGCTTACCGCAGTTTGCCGGTGCGGGCAGGACCCAGTGTTTGGGCCATCCTCACCAGCCATGAGGCGGGTACTCGACGCTTTATTTCATCACACGCTTTTTCAGCTTCTTCCGGGGACCCGAACAGACCGAAGACGGCTGAACCCGAACCGGTCATGAGCGTCGCCTCGGCGTGCGCCTCGATCAACAGCTTTTCCCCAAGCGCTATTTCGGGTGCAAGCTGGCTGGCGGCCTGGGCCAAATCGTTTCTCAGCCCGTCGAGAATACCCCGAAAATTGAACTGCGTAATGGTATGGACGGGGCTAGGGGTTGTCAACCCAATTGTGGACCGGGAAAACACAGCTGCCGTGGAAAGAATTACGCCTGGATGCACCACGACCAGCCAGAGCACCTCGTCAAAGGCGACAGGGCTGACCTTTTCGCCTATGCCCTCCACCCACGCGGGCGCTTCCGCGAAGAAGAACGGCACGTCGGCCCCGACCTCGAACGCCGCGTCCTGCTTGGCTTTTTCGCCCAATACGGTTTGGAATATCTTTTCCATTCCAAGGATCGTGGAGGCGGCGTCCGACGAGCCTCCTCCCATTCCTGCACCCGAGGGTATCCGCTTCGTTATCTCGATGAGCACCCCTCCAGTGACACTGGTTTTCTCGAAAAAAAACTGCGCGGCCCTGTGGCAGATATTGGTGGGGCCGCTTTCAACGTGGGGGGAGCCTTTGCAGATGAGTTCGATTTCACCGGATTTGGGGGTGCGGCTGACCTTCACCGTATCGAAAATGTTTATGGGAGACATGAGCATTTTGAGCTCATGGTAGCCGTCGGCGCGTTTGGAGACGAGTTCCAGGACCAGGTTGATCTTTGCCGGTGCGGCCAGTTCTATCGAGTCCATGGGGCGATCCGGGTGGCTTTTGGGTTAATGTCACAAGTTGAAATGCCCGGTCTATAGACCGGGCATCACTCGTTAATAATCAACTGGGGACGATATTAATACAACTAAAGCTCCGCCGCCAGCGCCTTTCCGTACTCACGGCACGCGGCCAGATCCTCATCGGTGGGCACGAGCTTTATGCGTAGCGGGTCCAGGGGAACCCTTAGCTTTAGCCCCTTCATTCTTTCGGTGAGCATCTTCGGGCCTTCGCCGCTCCAGCCGTAGGAGCCAAACGCTGCGCCGACCTTCTTTTTGATGGAGATCGTGGCCATGGAGGCAAGGAGCTCCCAGGTGTGTTCAAGGGCATCGCCGTTGATCGTGCAGGTGCCCACCGCGATGCCCTCGGCGTTCTCCACCTCGTCGGGAATCAGGTGCAACTCCACGCCCACGAGGTCGAACACTGCGACATCGGCCCCTGCGTCACGTGCGCCTTCGGCGATCTCGGTCGCCATTTTTTCCGTGTTGCCGTATGAGCTGGCGTAGAAGACCAGCAGCTTCTTTTTTTCTCTGGGTGCCGGTTTGACACTCCATTTGCGGTAGCGGTCAAGGTAGCTCTGTACGTTGCTCCGTAACATGGGGCCGTGGCTGGGGCAGACCATATTCAGGTCCAGTCCCTCGATTTGGTCCAGGGCGTAGCGAACGTGCTCCTTGAAGGGGCGCATTATCACTTGAAAATAATAGTGGAAGGAGTATTCGTAGTTCTCCACCAGATCGTTGAACATGCGATCGTCGCAGTAGTGCGCACCCAGAAAATCGCAGCTGAACAAAATTCCCTGGCTCTCTTCATAGGTCATCATCGTGTCGGGCCAGTGGACGTAGGGGGCGATGATGAAGCGTAGCTTTTTGTCCCCAAGGTCCAGCAGATCGCCATCTTTGACCGCAACGCAGGGGAACTCGCGATTGACGATGTTTCCGGCGAAGTTCAGCCCCGGCTTTGTTGCATAGACGACTGCGTTGGGGGCCACCTCCAGCAACTGCGCCAGCGCCCCGGAGTGGTCGGGCTCAAGGTGGTTCAACACGATGTAGTCGATCTTTGCGGGGTCGATGAAGCTCCCCAGTGTGTCCAGGAAGGTGTCGGCGAAGATCGCTTTGTTCGCGTCGATAAGCGCGGTCTTTTCGCTGCCTTGGACAAGGTAGGAGTTGTAAGTGGTGCCGTGCTCCGCCTGCATTATGACGTCGAAGCGCCTTAGCTGCGGGTCAAGGGTGCCGACCCAGTCTATTCCGTCGGCTATGGGTAACGGTCGCATTTTGGGGAAAACCTCTTTATATTTGTCGGGGTGTTAAATGGCCTCGAAGACTTCTTTTTCGGCACCGCAGTCGGGGCATACCCAGTCTTCGGGTACATCTTCCCAAGCGGTGCCGGGGGCTACGCCATTGTCGGGGTCGCCAGCTTCGGGGTCATAAATATAGCCGCAGATGGTGCACTGGTATTTCGTCATGGTGGTTACCTCCTCTAGTGGGTTAGACTTGATGTGAAAGAGTAAGAATGACACCACAAGGTGTCAAGCGCAAGGGTACTGCAAAGTATACCCACAGCATCGGCGACTTGAGAGCTTGTCGGAGGAATAATATTTACATGCCAACATTTTTGCGTTTGATCGTTTTGCTCTTCATCATCGGGCTTTGCCCCACGGGCGCCCTGGCCGAGATGTATAAATGGGTCGATGACAGCGGCAAGATGCATTTTACCGACAACGTTTTCAATATCCCCCAAAAACACCTCAACCAGGTGCGCACCTTTGAGGAGAAGTACACCGATGAGGATATGCGTGGGCAGATTCCACTGAAGAAGACGCAGTCGGGTTATATGGTGGAGGTCATGCTCAACGGTTTCACGCCGGTCAGTTTGGTGGTGGACACCGGGGCCACTTCAACGGTGATAAGCCCCCAGGCGCTCGACCGCGCAGGGATTACCCCCTCTGCGAAAAAAACCGTCACGCTGATGACCGCAGGTGGCAAACAGCAGGCAGGTTGGGCCGAGGTTGAGTCGATGACCGTGGGGGATTTCAAGCGGGGTCCGATGAAAGTGGTGGCACACGATGCGCTGGAGGGCGCTGACGGTCTGCTGGGGATGGACTTTCTCGGGGTCTACAGGGTGGAGATAATGACCATCGGTCCCTCGCTGAGGCTGATGCCCCAATGAGATGCAAGGGTATTTTTTTATGAATGACGTAACCGCTGTCATCCTTGGAGCTGGCAAGGGGACGCGCATGAAGTCGGATATCGCCAAGGTGCTCCACCCGCTCATGGGCGAGCCCCTCATCACCTACCCGGTCGCTGCCTGTCAAAAGGCGGGAGTGGGCAAGGCGGTGGTGGTCGTGGGCCATCAGGGTGGTGAGGTAAAGGAGGCGCTGGAAAAGAGCGCGGCTGGAATCGGGCTGAAGTTCGCCATCCAGGCGGAACAAAAGGGCACCGCCGACGCGGTGATGAGCGCAAGAGAGGTGCTGGGGTCCGCAAAGGGTACCCTGCTTATCCTCTGCGGAGATGTGCCGCTCCTCAGGGCTGAGACGTTGGTGCGGCTGGTGGGAGAGCACCGCGCCAATTCCCGGCTGGTCACCGTGCTCTCCATGGAAGCGGGGGACCCCACCGGTTACGGTCGGCTTGTTAGAAACAGGGATGGCGGGCTTGAAAAAATAGTTGAGCAGCGCGACTGTGACGAGTTGGCGCTGGCTATTCCAGAGGTGAACACCGGCACCTATGCGGTGGAGCTGCCCTGGCTCTGGCGGGCGCTGGACGAGGTCGATAGCGACAATGTGCAGGGGGAGTTCTACCTGACCGATATAATCGCACTTGCTGCCCAGAGCGGCGGCGCAGGGAGTTACAAATTGCCAGATGATAACGAAGCGATGGGAATCAACTCGCGGCTGCAACTGGGTGAGGCCGCCAGGGAGCTGCGCCTTCGTATCAACCGCGACTGGATTGAGCGGGGCGTCGAGATCGAGGACCCCTTCTCAACCTGGATCGAGCCGGAGGTGGTGCTGGGTGAGGGGACGGTAATCGGCCCCGGGTGTCGCCTTGGCGGCAAGACCGTTATAGCTGAAGGTGTGCGTGTGGAGCAGGGCAGTGTCATCACCGACTCTGAAATCGAGAGCGGCGCGCACGTCAAACCCTATTGCGTGATAACCGGTGCGACCGTCGGGACGGGTGCAGCGATTGGACCCTTTGCCCATCTTCGCCCCGGCGCGAAGATCGGCCCCGAGGCCAAGGCGGGCAACTTCGTCGAAGTGAAAAACTCTGAGCTTGGGCGCGGCGCCAAGGCGAGCCACCTCACCTATCTTGGCGACACCACCGTGGGAGAAGGGGCCAATATCGGCGCAGGCACGATCACCTGCAACTACGATGGCGTCAATAAGTCCCGCACGACAATAGGCAAGGGCGCGTTCATCGGTTCCAACTCCAGCCTAGTGGCCCCGGTTACGGTGGGCGACCATGCGGTTATCGGCGCGGGCTCCACCATAAGCAAAGATGTGGAAGCGCACGCGTTGGGTATCGAGCGCGCCAGGCAGCGAAACATTAAAGGCTGGACCAAGAAAGAACAGGACTAGAGATATATGTGTGGAATAGTCGGCTACGTCGGGGCCGAGGCGGCAGCGCCCTTCATCCTCGACGGCCTCAGATCTCTGGAATACAGGGGGTATGATTCCGCCGGGATAGCCGTTGTGGAAGCTGGGGAGATCCTCATCGAGCGCAGCGAAGGCAAGCTGGTCAACCTGGAAAAGAAGCTCAAAGGCGTGGAGCTGGCGGCCACCACCGGCATCGGCCATACGCGCTGGGCTACCCACGGACAGCCCAACGAAGCCAACGCCCACCCCCATCGCGCAAAAAACGTGGCGGTGGTGCACAACGGGATAATCGAAAACTACCTTGACCTGCGCGTGGAGCTGTCGGCGCTGGGCTATACCTTCGATTCCGACACCGACACCGAGGTCATCCCCCACCTCATCGACCTTTACATGAGCTGCGGCATGTCGGTGAAGGATTCGCTGACCAAGGCGCTGGGAAGATTGCAAGGCTCTTACGCGCTGGCGGTGGTCTCCACCGACGACCCGGACCACGTCTACGCCGCTCGACGTGCCAGCCCGCTGGTCGTGGGGATCGGCGAGGGCGAGACCTTTGTCGCCAGCGATATCCCGGCGCTCCTCTCCCGTACCCGACGCATGATCTTTCTCGAAGATGGCGACGTGGTGGTGATCGACACCAATGGCGCGCAGATAACGGATGAAAACGGCGATGGGGTGGACCGCCCGGTGACCACGATTAATTGGTCCCCCGCCCAGGCGGAAAAGGGTGGCTACAAGCACTTCATGCTCAAGGAAATTTATGAGCAGCCCCGCGCGGTGGCCGATACTCTGGCGGGCCGCATCCATCCCATTGACGGCAATATCGACCTTGAAGGGGGTGAGCGCGCAGAGGAGATTGCCCGCTCCATCGAGACGCTGCACATCGTAGCCTGCGGCACCAGCTACCACGCGGCGCTGACCGGGCGCTACTGGATCGAGCGGCTGGCGGGTATCCCCGTGACGGTGGATCTGGCGAGCGAGTACCGCTACCGCGACCCGCTGGTGGACGAGAAGACGGGACTGCTGCTCATAAGCCAGTCGGGGGAGACCGCCGACACGATGGCGGCGATGGAAGAGGGGCGACGCCACGGAGCGCCGGTGCTGGCGATCTGCAACGTGGTCGGCTCAAGCCTCGCACGCGCCGCCGATGCAGTGCTCTACACCCACGCCGGTCCCGAGATCGGGGTCGCCTCCACCAAGGCGTTCACCACACAACTGGTCACCCTCTACCTGCTCGCCCTCTTTCTCGGCAAGGCGCGGGGCAAGCTTGACGGCATCGAGCTGGTAAGGCGGATGGATGCGCTTATGCACCTGCCCGGCAGGATGGAGGAGGCGCTTGAGCTTGACGAGCAGTGCAAGGTCGCGGCGCAGGCGATGATGGATTGCACCAGCGCGCTCTATATCGGCCGTGGGGTCAACTTCCCCATCGCGCTGGAGGGGGCGCTGAAGCTGAAAGAGATCAGCTACATCCATGCCGAGGGCTACGCCGCCGGTGAGATGAAGCACGGCCCCATCGCGCTGGTGGATGAGCATCTGCCGGTGGTGGCGATAATGCCCGCCGATCAGACCTTTGAGAAGATGCTCTCCAATATTGAGGAAATCCGCGCCCGCAACGGCAGGATTTTTGCCCTGGCCTCGGTGGGCAGCGACGCGGTGGCGCGACTGGCCGAGCAGGTGCTCACCCTGCCCCAGTGCGGCGAAGAGCTGATGCCGGTGGTCGCCGCCATACCCCTTCAGCTGCTTGCCTACCATGTGGCCGAGTTGAAGGGGACCGACGTGGACCAGCCCCGGAACCTCGCCAAATCCGTAACAGTAGAGTGATGCCAAGTAGCGCAATGTCCGAGGCATTTCTTGAGGGACTAAATCCCGAACAGCTACGCGCAGTGACCCACGGCGACGGGCCGCTCATGATTCTGGCCGGGGCCGGCTCGGGCAAGACCCGCGTGCTCACCCACCGTATCGCCTGGCTGGTCCAGCACGCTGGGGTCGATCCCCGTTCCATTCTTGCGCTGACCTTCACCAACAAGGCGGCGCGTGAGATGTCCCACCGGGTTGAAACCCTCCTTGGCACCACCGCTACGGGAAGCTGGATCGGCACCTTCCACTCAATCTGTCTGAGAATCCTTCGACGCCACACCGATCTGCTGGGAGTGGGCCGGGACTTTGCCGTCTATGACGTGGACGATCAGCGTCGGCTGGCGAAAAGAGTCGTAAAGGAGTTGAACCTCGACGCAAAGAAGTTCAAACCAGCGGCGCTCCTGGCGGGGGTATCGCGGGCAAAGGACACGGGGCAGGGGCCCGACGATATGGAGGTGCCGCCCTACCCCGCCACCCTCGTCAAATTCTACACCGCCTATCAGAAGATGATGAAAGAGGCTTCGGCGCTGGATTTCGGCGACCTGCTGCTGGAGACTTTGAAGCTTTTTTCCCGCCACCCTTGTGTAGCGGACCACTACGCCAACCGCTTCAAGTATGTGCTCATTGATGAGTACCAGGACACCAACCGGGTGCAGATGCTCCTGGCCGAGCGGATAGCCGACCGGTGGGGCAACCTCTGTGTAGTTGGCGACGATGACCAGTCGATCTACGGCTGGCGCGGCGCGGACCTGGACAATATCCTTTCGTTTTCCCAGCGCCACAAAGAGACCACGACGATCAAGCTGGAGCAGAACTACCGCTCTACCTCTCCCATCCTCGACGCGGCTTCCACCATCATCAGCAACAACAAAGGGCGACACGCAAAGAAGCTCTGGACCGACCGGGAGGGCGGCGAGCCGATCCGGTTGCACGAGGCGGCCACCGAGGAGGAAGAGGCGCTCTGGATCGTGGCGATGATCGACCAGCTCGCGCAGCAGGGCTATCAGCCCGGCGAGATCGCGGTGCTCTACCGCACCCATGCCCTTTCGCGCCCGGTTGAAGAGGCGCTGATCTTTTCCGGCATCCCCTACGTCGTCTACGGCGGGCTGCGCTTTTACGAACGCAGGGAGATCAAGGACGCGCTGGCCTACTTGCGGTTGGCTGTGCATCCCGACGACCCGGTGGCGCTGACCCGCGTGATAAACCTGCCCACCAGGGGGATTGGCGCGCGCACGGTGGATCTCATTTTTAAACACGCTGATTCGCATGAAACAGGATTGTGGGACGGGGCGCGACTGGCGATTGAAGAGGGGGCGCTTACAGCGCGGGCGGCGAAGGCGGTGGGCGGTTTCATGGAGATGGTCGAGGGTTGGCGCGCAACGGTGGAGTCGACCCCGCTGGACCAGCTCATTGAGCGGATTCTGGTCGAATCGAAATATCGCGACCACATTGAAAAAGATGGAGACGAAAGGAGCAGCGACCGCCTTGAAAACCTCGCCGAACTCCTGAGCGCAGCCGAAGCCTTTGAAAAAGAGGGCGGGGGCGGCGCGACGCGTTTCCTTGACCGGGTCGCGCTGGTCTCCGACATGGACCGCGCAGGCGACACCTTCAGCGCCGTGACCCTGATGACGATCCACTCGGCCAAAGGGCTGGAATACCCCTGCGTCTTCATCAGCGGCATGGAAGAGGGAATCTTCCCCCACCAGATGTCAATGGATGAAGAGGGCGGCGTGGAAGAGGAGCGGCGGCTCTGCTACGTGGCCGCCACCAGGGCGAAAGAGCACCTGCACCTCTCGTACAGCCGCATCAGACGTGTCTACGGCAACCAGTCGGAATACCGCATCCCGAGCCGCTTCCTCTCCGAGCTTCCGGGTATGGCCCCGTCGGTTGCAAAGATCAACCCCTACGCCAGACCGCCGGGGGCCGAACCCCAGGTCCAGCAAGTCACGGGCGAAGAAGAGGGGGGCAACTACTACCTGCCCGACCCGGAGGAGGCCAGCTACTCCACCGGGATGAAAGTGCGCCACCCCCGCTACGGCATCGGCGTGGTCACGCAAGCCCAGGGCCTGGGGCCATCGGCCAAAGTAACAGTGGAATTTGGCTCAACAGCCAAGAAATTTATCGCGGGCATGGCAAAGCTGGAGATATTAGTCACCTGAAAATACAAGGTGCACCCAACCCCTTGACCGGCCAGAGCCCCTATGATATACGTCTTTTCCTTCGCGTGCCGGAGTGGCGGAATTGGTAGACGCGCTAGGTTCAGGGTCTAGTGAGTTAACGCTCGTGCTGGTTCGATTCCAGTCTTCGGCACCATTTAAAACAAAAAGGTCGTCCTTCGGGACGGCCTTTTTTGTTTTCGTGCCGCAGACCGGTTGAGAACCAGCACTTACAGCACGCCAGCGGCGTGTTGGGTGCTTTCCTCCTGGACCGGTTTTGGGGTTTCCTGCCGGGACTGCGTCGCTGAGATGGCTCACTCGCTTGCCGTATTATTCATACTGTCTGCTCTCGTTCGCCTCTCTGGGCTCCTTGCCCTGCGAAAAACTCCAAAGGCCGGCGGCGGCGATGCATGCTAAAAGAATCGCTCTGCGTCGTCGCTTGCGACGTTCCCTCCTTGGTCAGTCAGTGTGTAGGTCGTGGAGGAATTTTATGGTTGAGGGGTGTGGGTTGCCCTTGGGGAGGGGGTAAGGGCGTTTCGAGGGAGGCTGGGATTTTACTCGAATTGGTTGATTGTCCTTTTAATGACGACCATATTTTATTCCGTGAATTCCGGCGGCGGGTGACCTGCCCATCCCGCATCCATCCCCTCCAGGAAGGCGCGCACATTGCCCCCCAGCACCGAATGGTAGTAGCCGCCTTCCAGCACCCCGAAGACCCGAGCGCCCAATTCCTTTGCCCGCAAAGCCGCCCAGTGGCCTATGTACCGGTAATCATCGGTTTCCAGCAGGCCGCCCCAGTCGAGCTTGTGGTTGTCGAAACCCGCCGAGAAGGCGATGCAGTCTCCCTCGAACTTGTGAATAGTTTTGTACACTTGGTCCATATAGCTCTGACGCGTTCCATCGGGGTTGTAGGTTTTCACCCAGGCTTTGCCGATGAGCATGTTGACGGTGCCGTCGCCGTAGTGCATGTCGAAGTCCAGCGCCATGGCGGAACGAATTTTCCCCTGTGCGTGCAGCGCCACCAACGCCACGGCCAAATTGGAATAGAAACAGAACCCCCAGCAGGAGCCGGGCGATGCGTGGTGGCCCGGGGGGCGGATGAGCGCGAAGGAGGGGCCTTCATCGGAGTGCTCGGCGGCAAGGATCGCGCCCCCTGCGGACAATGCGGCGATTTCGTGGAACCCTTTGGCCTCCACCCGTTCAAGTTGCCCTTCGGTGTGGCAGCGCAGCAGGTCTTCCGGGGTGGCGGGTTCGGGTGTGAGCCATTCGATCCCGTCCATCGCTTCCAACGCCTCCAGAACAGACTCCATGCGCCCCGCCGCCGCCGCCGGATCATCGGTGTACTGTTCGAGAAATGCTTCATGCCATATAATTTTCATCGTACCTTAATCCGCGTCGGGAAGTTCATATAGTAGCGGTAGGTTACCATAATCGTCATCAATAATAAACAGCACCATGGAATAGACGCCGAACGGGGCTTTCAAGGGAAAAGTATCCGTATCCATTCGGGCCGATCCCTTAGCCGCCAGCACTTCAGGACCGTCGTAAACACCCCCTGTCGCTGGAGGCGACAACACCTCTCAGCGCGCAGACTTCAATACATTTTATTGTTCGCCAATCCTCACAAGTTCAAACCCATAGCCATGCTTGCTATCTTCTT
Organism: Deltaproteobacteria bacterium; assembly: GCA_030591565.1. Taxonomy (GTDB): domain Bacteria; phylum Desulfobacterota; class Deferrisomatia; order Deferrisomatales; family BM512; genus JAUVAU01. Next base: position 41,727 of record JAUVAU010000001.1, read on the forward strand.
TAAAATACTCGCAGTCATGGTACCGCCTTGGCCTATTATCTCATAAACAAGCACAACCATCTTTACCTTGGCCGTAGTGCTCGCCGCATACGCGTTATCCTTCAGAAAATCTTCTACAACCTGTAGCGATTGAGTCAATAGTTGAGTATCCACCGAATCACCAGCTACCAAATCCATCGATTGGGGGGTATCATTGTCCCAGCTATCCGCAACCCCCTCCCCGGCGAGATAAGCACCTCCAGGCGTTTTTTTCAACGCCGCGTGCTCTTTCCCCAACAACCAGTTGATGTCAACGCCCAGCCTCAACAGCGCGGTCAGGGCCTTGCCCCCGGGAACGGATGAATCTTTCTCATAGGACTGTAGTGCGCCGTGGCTTATACCAAGCATCGTGGCAAAAGCCACCTGGCTAAGGCCCTTTTTTTCGCGCACGATCTTAATTCTTTTACCTATGCTCATCGACTTCCTGAAAAAACGGTTGAATCGGGAAGTTTTAGGAAGCGAGTCCCAAAACCAGCGACCATAAAAAAATGTTTAAAAACAAGTTGTTAAAGAAATATACCTCCAGGCTGAAAATATTTGTTAGGAAGTACTATTGAATAGGGAGTGATATTGAAATATTATACCTGCTACCGCTTTTTTATGCTGCACAACCAAAATATGCAGTCTAGCATTTTAGCACAACGGTCGGCATATCGACACAATAGCGGCGGAGACGAAAATTGACAAGGGTATTAAAGAAATCACAAGACTGGCACCCGGCGGATGTAAAAGCCTCGCTGGAAAAAAGGGGGTTGTCGCTGGCAAGCCTCGAAAGAGAGGCTGGCTATTCACGCGGCGCTTTCTCCCACGTGTGGACCAGGTGCTATCCCGAAGCTCAAAAAATCATCGCCAAAGCCCTCAACGTAGAGCCGTGGAAAATATGGCCCGATCGCTACAGGGACAAAAACCCCCTGCGCGGAAGGGATGTGTTCGGAGGGCCCCATTGGTAGCAAGCGGTTCGCATCTGCCGAATTGGATGGCTTTGCGGGGCTGCCCGGAACATAGAGAGGCATTCAGGCTAGGGTCAAAACCGAAAAAGGGAAGGAAAGAAGGATGCCTTCCAGGACGCGCAGCGCTCATATTTGACGAGGAGCGACGACCGCCATGTCCCCAAGTACCAGGTTTAATAGCCAGAAAGGGGGGAAGTTGAACTTCTGGAAAAACACGGCATATTCAGGGGTATTAGGAAAACACCCTGCCGCCGTACCAAAATCGTATTTTATCAGTAATAATATATATAATTCTAACTCGACCGGAATTATATGGTATAACACATGACCAAAATGGTCTGCTATACCGGATGGCTAAATTGCGCAAACTCAGCAGGAGCCTAAATGTCTACCCCTCAAGATTGTTTGCAATCGACAGATGTGAAAAAAAATTACCGCGCAATGCAAATATGCGCGCTTGGCAATGAAGCTATCCTTCGGGCGAAAGACGAAGAAGAGCTTCTCCACTCTCTCTGCCGGGTCACTGTACAGGAGGGCGGACACAAATTTGCCTATGTGGGCTATGTAGGGGACGACGCGGGGGAAATGGTGGAGCTACAGGGCGTTTTTGGGGAAAACGACTCTTTCCTGGAAAACATCCGGCTTTCCTGGGGGAGTGACGAATGGGGACGCGGCGTGACGGGCATGGCGATCAGCACCGGCAAGATCTCTCTCATCAAAGACCTCCTCCAGGACAAACGCGCCGAACGCTGGAAGGAGGATGCACGCCGCTACGGGTTTGGCTCTTCCATCGGTTTGCCGTTATTTGAGGACGGGCGCGTTTTCGGAGCTCTGACCATCGTTTCGGCCGATGTAGACGGCTTTGACGAGCAAGAGGTCCAACTACTGGAAAGGCTGGCCGTAAACCTGGGTTACGGCATCCAGGCACTGCGCTCCAAAGCCATATACCAGGAAGCCGAAAAAAAAACCCGGGAACGGGAGGAATTTTTCAACACTGTTTTGGAGTCGATCCCGGAAGGGATCGTCGTTTGTGAATCCAACGGGGTAATTACCTACGCCAACCGACGAATGGTCGAAATCGCCACGCCTGTAGAAGATGAACTCCTGGGGAGCAAGTGCGTCGAGATGTTCGGCGAAGATAATCGACAGATAATGATCCACCAGAAGAAGGACCGGGCAAAGGGGGTCATCTCCAAGTACGATCTGGAGGTCGACCCCAAGACGTTTGCGATTCACGCGATCCCACTCACGGGAGAGGATGGCCGGTTCGTGGGGTCAGTGGGCGTGGTGAGCGACATAACAGAGATGAAACGCATGCAGGAGAAGGCGACCAAATTGGCCTCCGTGGTTGAGAACTCCGGCGATCTCATCGGGCTGGCAGACACAAAAGGCATGACCACCTACCTCAACCCCTTCGGTCGCAAGCTGCTGGGCATCGAACCAGAGAGCTCGCTGGAGGGGGTTCACGTCAGCCAGCTCACTCCTCGCGATGGCTGTGAACCAATGAGGTCGCAAGTCCTGGCTGACGGCCAATGGCGCGGCGAATTCGAGCTACTCCACCAAGGCACGGGCGAGCCCGTCTACGTGGAGATGCACGCTTTCGTCATCCGGGACGAGCATACGGGAGAGCCCATAGCCTTAGCCAACATCAGCCGCGATAACCGGGAAAGGCTGGAGGTCGAGCGAGATCACACCCGGCTCCTCACGGTGCTCGAAGAATCCCCCAACATGGTCAGCACCGCCAATCTTGAGGGCGGGGACGTCTATATCAACCGCTTCGGTCGAAAATTGCTGGGCATCGATCTGGACGCCGATCTAACCGGCCTTTCGATCTTCGATTTTGTCCCCGAGGATAGGCGGGAGAACGCGAAACAACAAATTTATACAACGCTCTTTGAAGAGGGCGTTTGGCGCAAGGAATTCCCGCTTTGTCATTACGGTACGGGAGAGCCCATACCTTTTGAGATGCATGCGTTCCTGATCACCGACCCGAAAACCGGCGAGCCCATGTATATAGCCAACGTAGCCCGGGATCTTCGCGAACAGAAAGGGTCGGAGGAGGAACGGAAACGGCTCCAGGCGGACCTGCTCCAGGTGCAGAAAATGGAATCCATCGGTCAACTGGTCGGGGGCATGGCTCACGACTTCAACAACATTCTCAGTGTGGTCATGACCAATGCCGGCATGCTGAAGTACAGTATGCAGGTAGAGGATGAGCGGCTGAAGTTCGTCCGGCAGATTCTCTCCTCCGCCGACCGGGGAGCAGAGATGATCCGGCGACTGATGACCTTCAGCCGAAAACAGCCGATGAAACTGGAGACCTTCGATCTCTGCGAGTACATAGAAAAGCTGGTCCCCTTCATCGCCAGGCTCGTGGGTGAGAGGGTTGAAATCGAGACCCATTTGAAGACGTGCCCGAACTTCATCCGTGCTGACCGGCTGCACATCGAGCAAATCCTGATGAATCTGGCGACCAACGCCCGCGACGCCATGCCCAATGGCGGGAAATTGATTTTGTCGACCGAAACCGTTGCCCATCAACAATTTCCGGGCGGCATCATGGAGTGCGGCCTCGTCGGATGCGATTGCGTTCGCGTCAGCGTGCAGGATACCGGCTGCGGTATGGACGATGCTGTGATCGAAAAAGCGTTCGATCCCTTCTTCACGACGAAAGAGGTGGGGAAAGGTACCGGGCTGGGACTGTCCACCGTTTACGGACTGGTACAACAAAATGACGCGAAGATTCTCTTTGAAAGCCAGCCTGGAGAAGGGACGACGGCGAGAATCTGCTTTCCCGCTGCGCCCGTTCCCGAGCATGAGACCCGTGAGAAGCAAGAGGCGTCGACAGGGTTGTCCCATGGCAGCGAAACGATCCTGTTGGTGGAGGATGAGGAGGAGGTGCGGGAAACGGGAAGAACAGTCCTGGAGAGCCTCGGCTATACGGTGCACGAAGCCTACGATGGAGTGGACGCGGTGGAAAAGTTGCAAAGCCTGCACGACAAAATCGATTTGGTGATACTCGATGTCGTCATGCCGAGAATGAGCGGCAAAGAGGTCTTCGACCGTGTGCGCGAACTCAATCCCGGTATGAAAGTTTTGTTCACCAGCGGGTATACCGCCGATATCGTGGACCTGGACAATCTTCCCGATTCGGGCGTGGCGTTCGTGGCGAAACCCATGTCCGTGGATCAGCTGTTACTGGCGGTTCGCGGTGTGCTCGACAATTGACGCGCCCCCCCCGCTGAACTGAATCCGCAGGAGTTGGCTGGAAAATTGTCTACTCGCAACGTCTGTCTACTTACTCAGCTTACTTAGCCTGACGAAGTCAATTGGGGAAAATGTCAGGCCTTGTCAGCTGATCAGGGGCTTTGCGGGGGGACTATCCCATAAAGCTCCATCTTTCGCTTCAGAGTCGAGTAAGAGATATTAAGGGACTGCGCCGCGTCCTTGTAGTGGAAGCGATACGCCTTTAACGTCCTTTCAATGAGCAGGTGCTCCATATCATCCAACGCCATGAGCGGCCCTTCCTCCGCAATGGGACTGGCGGCAGCAGCAGCGGTGGCGGACTGCCCGGCGGGCTCTTGGAGAAATAAAGAGGGCTTCAGCTCCGGACCCTTTTGCAGCAGCATGGCGCGTTCAATCAGGTTTCGGAGTTCGCGAACGTTACCGGGCCACTGATACTGCTGCAGCAACTCTATCTCTTCCGTGGTGATCCTGAATTCCGCCTGGTTTTTTCCAAGGAAATATTCGCACAGGGCAGGGATGTCGCCGGTGCGTTCCCGCAGGGGTGGAATGTGTATCCGGATCACGTTGAGGCGGTAGTAGAGGTCGCTGCGGAATCCCGTGCCCAGCTCTTTTTCCAATTCCAGGTTGGAGGCGGCGATGATCCGTGCGCGGATGGGGGTGAAAGAGGAGCTGCCGATGCGTTTGACCATGCGCGTCTCCAGGACCGATAGCAGCTTGGACTGCAAGTGGAGCGGCATCTCGCCGATCTCGTCCAAGAGGATCGTCCCTCCCTCGGCCATGCCGAAGAGCCCCTCCCGCGACGAGGTGGCGCCCGTGAACCCCCCCTTTTCATAGCCGAAAAGTTCGGCCTCGATCAAATTCTCCGGTAGCGCTGCGCAGTTGAAGGGAACGAAGGCTGAAGCATCGCTGTGGGCGGCGTAATGGATGCATTTGGCTGCGACGCTTTTCCCCGTCCCGGTCATCCCGCTGATCAGGACCGGAGCGTCGGTGGTCGCCGCCAGCTCGATGAGGCGGTGCACTTCTCCCAACCCATCACCGACCAGGACAGCCTCTACCCTGTCCTTTTCATGCTGATATTGTTGGACGCGCTCGATCCGCTCCAGCCCCGCCACTCGCACGGCGCGGTCCACCGCTATCCGAAGTTCTTCCACGGAGATGGGTTTTGACAGAAAATCGAAAGCCCCTGCCTTGAGCGCATTGACGGCGTACTCGAACTTTGGATATCCAGTAATAACTATGATTTTGGCAAGCGGGTTGTGCTGAAGCAGCCGGTCGCAGAATTCATCTCCCAAACCATCCGGCAGGCGCTGATCCAGCAGGATCACGTCCACACGGTGTTGGGCGCTTAGCTCCACCCCCTTTTCACCAGTGGCTGCGATATGGACCTGTCGAGCGGCCCCCTGAAAGATGTCCTTGATCGTCTCCGCCTGGACCTGGTCGTCATCGACGACGAGCAGAGCAAGCTGCTCCATGGGGTCGTTATCCGGTTTTGGCGACTGGGCAGTGAATTTCGACAATGGTTCCTCCTCCTTTTACGCTGTCCACTGTGAGAAGACAGTTCATGGAGGCTAATAATTTTTTAGAAATAGTCAACCCGAGTCCGCTCGCAGCGGCCTTCGTCGTAAAGAATGGATCAAAGACCTGTCGCCGGGTCTCCTTGGACATCCCGCAGCCATTGTCGGTGATGCGGAGAGTTACTCCCTGGTTATGATGCAACGCAACGAGAGTGACCGTGGGGTCGGGTCGGTCTTCCAGCGCATCCAGCGCATTGTTCAACAAATTGAGCATGACGTGCTGCATGGCGCGGGGGTCGAAATACGCTTGCTCCGCCTCCGGGTGCACGATGGTCTGGAAACGGATGCCGCGCAGCCCGGTGGATCTGAAAGCCATTTTTTCGAAGTGGCGACAAAACTGCTCCAGCACCACGGACTCGCAAAATGGCTTCTCGTGTATATTGAAGTTTTTCAATTCACGCAGCAATACCTCAATTCGCTCGACAGCCCCCAGTGAGCGCCCGATGTAGCTGAGTAATTTGTCACGGGCGAGCTGGTCGAAATGGTCCTCGATGAGCGACAGGTTCATCTTCAGGATGTTCAACGGGTTGCCGATCTCGTGGCGCAACCCCAACGCGATGGTCCCCAGATTGTCACCCAAATTGACCGCTTCGGCAATGTTTTCGAGCCGGACGCGCTCAGTAACATCCGTACTGGACACGGCGAAATTCACCATTTCTTTCGTTGAGTGCGGTCCCACCACCTTCACGGGATAAATATACACCTCTTTCGTGCTGCTGCTTCCGTCAGTTTTCTCCTGGGTCAGTCGACCGTTCCAGGGCTGCTCCGCTTGAATAGCGTTGCGTGCCGCGCGCCAGGACTCCGCCTTCGGGTCATCGCCGACCGAAAGGGAAAGATCATCCTCGTCCGGATCATCGACGAACATAAAGGGATCCCGCTTGAAAGCGGGGTTCAGGTACTGTATCTGCCCGTGGCGGTCGGTAATCGCGAACTGGGTGGGTGACGCCTCCAACACCGAAGAGAGAAGGTCCTTTTGAAACTCCAACTCCATCTGCTCGGTAACGTCCTCCATCATCAGCATGATGCGCTGGCCGTCCGTTGTCGTGATGGGCAGGATGGTCAAAAAAACAAGGCGAGGTGCATCATCGTCGCGGGAAACGTACTCGGCCCGGAATCTCGGGGAAGCAACCCCCTTTTTCAACGTGTCTTGGAACAGGCGGAGCAGCGGGGTCTTCACGCTGTCGTCGATGATGATCGGCTCCCGCTGCGTGAAGCGCATCTGTTCGGACAGGCCCATGCGGGTTGCCGCTTCATTGGCGAATTCCACCCGGCCATCTGCGTCGATCAATAAAACCGCGTAGGGCGCACTTTCCAGCAACAGGTGCATAATACCGTGTATTTCGACAAACTTACGTTGCTCCTGTTCCCGTTCCGTCACGTCGTTGAGGAGGATAAAAACTATGTTGTTGTCGACCCAGTGTACGGTGTAGCCAATGTGGTAGCCATTGCGGGCAATGGTGTCGGAGACCCGGTTCACGCCGCCGACAAACTGGGGCATGATGGAGACGACCATCTCCTCGCGAAGCTCCTTGAAGCGCACGGGGATGCCTACCTTCTCCAGCGTTTCCTCCGCCGCGGGATTGCGCAGCAGGAGCTTTTTCCGGGTTAGGTCGAGCATGATGCAACCGAGACTGATGTGAACGAGGGAATATAAACATATGGGCATGCCGTCGATTTCAATATCCTCACACCATGCTTCTATATTACTTTTCCGGGTGCTCATGAGAAGCCTTTGCCCTTTCTATCGTTTCGCAGGCAGCAATGACAACACCTGGCGCATGAACGCGCTTTTCGACGAACACGACTAACCGGGCAGGACACTAGCTGGGATCCGTGCCCGCATCGTCGGGGAGTTCACCAGATGTTTTCGTGAAACTTCTCTTCAGCCACAGGGCGAAGACGCCGGCAAACGGAATACCGAAAACCAAAGCCTGCCACCCGTGTCCAACACAGTTGGGGCAGATATGCATTGAATTATCCTTACTTGGTTGCCTTCATTTGTTCAGCGCGCCTTCATAAAAGATTCGCCCGTAGGGCCTTCGTGGATTCCTCCGGTTCACCGTGGGGCAACCGCACCATTTGGGCCGATTGATGCCCTTCGTCGAACACCTTGAATCCGAACTGCTCGTAAAAACGCACCAAGCGGGCTACTGTCTCATAATCCGTGCGCCCAATGGGCCGGGCGGTCAGGAATATTTTTTTCCCGCAGCAATCGGCCATGTACAAAATGCGCTGAACCAGAATGCTCCCCACACCTGCGCTTCTCGCCATGGACGGCACGAAAACGGTGTCGATGGAAAACGCCTCCTTGCTTTCGGAGAACCGAAGCTTGGCGTAATCTCCTTCGCCCAGATGGGATTGAATTTCTCCGGTGATGTTCATTTGCAACCTGTCGTGAAAAAGAAGGGGGATTGCCTCTGGAAGAGAAAAAACACGCGGGGAAGAGAGCCTGTCCAGGAGGCAGGAACTCCAGGACAGACCCGCTCCCTTCCGCGTGCGGGCCTTAGCCCAATTCGTCCACGACCGGTCCGGACATCTTGTCCAGGGTCATCTTCATCAGCGCCTGGTTCCCGTCGGCTGCCAGGATGCCGATGAAATGGGTGTGGGTTTTGGCTTTAACGCCGGAGCAGTGCATGCAGACCACCCCTTTGGGGGTAGCGATCACCGTGTCATGACAGGCCTCCAGCCCAATCTTCTCGCAGGCGGCGTGGGCCCCGCGGAAGATGTCATTGAAGGTGGCGCCCACCATGTTGAGGTCGATTTTGTCGTCGGTCGAGTCGGCTGCCAGGATTTCGCCGGTAAAGCTCATGATGGCGGAGGCTTTGTAACCGTTGATCGAACGAAGCTCTTCTAGATGTTTTTCCAGTGCCATGGTTCTCTCCTTTGAAGGGTGGGGAAGTGCCTCTTCCCCAGTTGGTGTGTTGGAGCCGGATGCCGATTCATTGGCAGGTCCGTCCCCTTTTTGGTCTTCTAACTCTTCTTTTTGGGCTTCTACTAAACCTTGTTCATCAATCACCCGGCACGCTTCGAGTAGGACGAAGCTCAAGGGGTGGGTAATGTTTCGCTTGATCTTCTTGACCCTGTTGATTTGCAGCTTGCATTGCTGCCATTGCAGCATGTCGACGGCGGCATCCATCCCCTCTTTTTCGCCGGTATTGACGGCCCAAAGCATGCCGCCCCGGAAGTGGAACCACCCCTTGCCCCCGTCCGCGCGGACCTGGACGGCGCAACTTTTACCCTCCATTTCCAACAGTTGAAGAAACGAGGGCAGGGATATGCCGTCCAGGTAGTTATCGGACTTATCCAGCTCCTCGTTGATTATCTTCATCAATGTTGAAAAATCGATCGGCTTGGGTAAAAAGCGGATGCCTTCCGTATGCAGGTTTGTTTCCGCTGCGCTGTCCAAAAAAGCGCTCATCGCCACCACCGACATAGAGGGAAAATGGACACTGATCCATGCCATCAGTTCAAAACCGTCCATTTTGGGCATTTTCAAATCGGTGACGACCAGATCTATTTCATTTTTCTTGAGCACCTTGACGGCTTCCCTGCCGTTCAGCGCCGTCAGAACAGAAAATTTCTGTTTAGACGTCTGTATGCGATCCAGCAAGGTGTTCAAAAAATCTTCTTCATCATCCACGATCAAAATGCGCGCCATCGTTTTCTCCCGTTTTAGGCTCCCGCAATTGGTATAGCAACTGCCGTGCCAACCGCCTGCAACTAGAGAGATCGTGTTAATTACAGCAATATTTACAGCTGGTTAGCATGATAATTAAATTATGCAGCAACATAAAACCCAGGGAGGGCGCATGGTTCAAAATGATCGATTAGTTCATTTTGATAGATCAAAATGAACTAATAGGCCCCACGCGGAGGGGGTGTTTGCAGCGCATAAAACACGGTAGGATGAAAAATGTTCGTTTTCTGAGGATGTTGCGACACCATTCTGCACCATCGCTTGCGTCGCGCCCTCCTTGGTCGTATTCGAGGATATTGCCCAGCGGTGATCGTGTGCCCCCGCACTCGTAAACCAATAGCCCACCAAGGTTGACAAGCATTCCTCCCACCCTATAAACTCCGCCCTGTCAACCACATCCTCAGATCGCAAAAAATTCATGGTCGCCTGGAACCCCCCGAGGGTGCCCGCCGACCATCTTCCATTCCGAGGTAATCGTGAGAGACTGGATCGAATCGCTTGAAGAACGGGTCATCAACGGCGGAGAGGTAAAGGAGGAAGAGGCCCTTCGACTGATAAACATCAATGGGCCGCACCTTTTCGACCTCTTCGCTTCCGCCAACAGGGTGGCGCGCCATTATAAGGGTTACGAGGTGGAGCTCTGCGGCATTATCAACGCAAAGAGTGGCCGCTGCGCTGAAGATTGCGCTTTCTGTGCCCAGTCGGGTCATCACAAAACCGACGCCCCCGTCTACGACCTCTGCCGCACCGACGAGATCGTCTGCGCCTCGCGGGATGCCGCCGGGATCAGCGCCAACCGCTTTGGTATTGTCACAAGCGGGACGGCCATCAACGAAGGCGCTGAATTGAATCGTCTCTGCGAGGCTATCGGCGAGATCGCGGCAGAGAACAAGGTGAGCCCCTGCGCGAGTCTGGGAATACTCTCAGCCGAGGCGCTGGGTAAACTCTGGGACGCGGGCCTCAGGGGTTACCACCACAACCTGGAGACAGCGCGCAGCTTCTTCCCCCAGGTATGCACCACCCACGACTATGACGACGACGTGGCGACGGTGGCTGCGGCCCAGAAGCTTGGGTTCATGACCTGCTCCGGCGGCATCTTCGGCATCGGCGAGAGCCGCGCACAGCGCGTCGAGATGGCGCTGACCCTTCGCGAACTGAAGGTGGAGAGCGTGCCGGTAAATTACCTGGTGCCCGTGGCTGGAACCAGGCTGGGGGAGATGCTCCCGCTGCCGCCCATGGAGTGTCTCCAGATACTGGCCGTCTACCGCTTCCTCCTACCCAGCGCCACCATAAAAGTATGCGCAGGCAGGGACCGCAACCTGGGGGACCTCGCCAGTTGGATCTTCTACGCCGGGGCCAACGGCATGATGGTCGGCCACTACCTCACAACCGCCGGGAGGGACCCCGAGAGCGACTTGACCATGGTGCGTGACCTGGGTTTTCGCCCCGTGGCGGAGGGGACCGGAGAGCTGCTGTGACACCGGAATGGATCTGCCGGGAGCTGAGCGCCCTAAAGAAGGATGCCCTTTTTCGCTGCCTCACGGAGACAGGCTCGGCGACGGGAGCCCGCGTTCTGGTGGATGGAAGAGAGCTTGTCAATTTCTCCTCCAACGACTACCTGGGACTCGCCAATGACCCCAGACTCATCAAAGCCGCCAACGATGCCGCCCGCAGGTGGGGGGTGGGCGCCGGGGCCAGCCGCCTCATTACCGGCACCCTCGGTATCCATACCCAGCTGGAACGGAAGCTGGCCGAGCTGAAGAGCACCGAAAGGGCGCTGCTCTTCTCCACCGGCTACCAGGCCAACATCGGGATACTTACGACGTTGGCTTCCGAGGGGGTAATTCTGAGCGACGAGCTCAACCACTCCTCCATCGTGGATGGCTGCAGGCTCGCCCGGGCCGAGACGGTGATCTATCGCCATTGCGACCTGACGGACTTGGCGGAAAAGATGGAGGTGCATAGCGCCGTCCCAAGAAAACTCATTGTGACTGACGGCGTCTTCAGCATGGATGGCGACCTCGCCCCGCTTCCGGGGATCGTTGAACTGGCGCGGCGACACGACGCACTGGTCGTTGTGGACGACGCCCACGGAACCGGCGTCATGGCTGGTGGCCGGGGAACCGCGCACCACTTCGGACTTGCCGAAGAGGTGGATGTACACATGGGAACCTTCGGCAAAGCGCTGGGTTCCTTTGGGGCGTTCGTAGCCTCCTCCCGCGCTATTTGCGAGCTCCTGGTCAACCGGGCACGCAGCCTCATCTACACGACGGCTCCGCCGCCGCCCTCGGTGGGCGCAGCACTTTCGGCGCTGGAAGTGATGGAGGAGGAGCCCGAAAGGCTGGCAAAGCTGGCGCGCAACGCACAGCAGCTCCGAACCGGTTTGCGCGGTTTCGGGTACGAGGTGCCCGACCACCCCACCCCCATCGTTCCCCTGATACTTGGGTCCAACGAGAAGACCCTTGGCTGGGGCAGTGCGCTCCTGGAGCGTGGTTTCTGGGTCCATCCCATTCGACCGCCCACCGTGGCCGAGGGGAGTGCCCGGCTCCGGATTACCCTGTGTGCAACCCACACCAGCGAAGAGGTGGCGGGGCTGTTGGCCGCGCTGGAGGAGTTGGCGAAGCGATGAATCACGATGCGTTCAGTACCCCGGCCCTCTTCGTAGCGGGCACCGATACGGGAGCGGGCAAGACCGTCGTCGCCACCGCGCTTTGCCGCGCCCTTCGCAGGAGGGGGCTACGGGTCGGAGTATTCAAACCCGCCGAGAGCGGCTGCGATTCCCCGGATCGACCGGTTGACGCGCTGAAGCTGATCGAAGCTTCGGGGTGCGAGGCGGAATTGGACACGGTCTGCCCGTACCGGCTGCGTGAGGCCCTTGCCCCCGGCGTGGCCGCAGTGCGGGAGGGGGTTTCCATTGAACTTTCCGTCCTGGACGAAAAGCTCGCCGAGCTTAAAGCGACCCACGACGTGGTGGTATGCGAGGGGGCGGGGGGTCTCCTCGTCCCACTCTCCGGCGGGGCGCTGAACGTTGATTGGATCGAGAGGGCAAAGCTGCCCGTCCTCCTCGTGGGGAGGCTCGGACTCGGCACCATCAACCATACCCTTCTCTCGGCGAGATACTTGGCCGAGCGCAAGATAACACTCTTGGGCACCGTCCTCTCCGCCACGGAGTCTGCCACGGGATCTGTTGGAGAGGCTGCAAGCCTCACCAATCCCGAGGTGCTGGCGCGCTACCCCGAAGTCAACTTGTTGGGAGTGTTGCCCCACGGTGAACCTCCCGAACTCCCTGTATCAGTCATTGAAGCGGTGGAGAGATACTTTTCTCTCACGCCAAAGGAGCGGGGCAGATGACCGGTCAGGCCGCTCGCAAGGTGAGTTCCCTACCGGCAGCTGAGACTCTTGCCGAGGCCATCCGTGGGCGGCGAAGCGTCCGTGAGTTCTTGCCCGACCCGATTCCCCGCAGGGTTCTGGAAGAGGTGGTTGAGCTGGCGCTCTGGGCGCCGTCGGCATACAACCGGCAGGACTGGCGTTTCGTGGTGGCGACGGGTGAGGCCAAAGATCGCTGCATCGAGGCTCTCGGAAGAAAATCCCCACACTTCGCCTCCAAGGTCCGTGAACTCTTCTCTAAAAGGATGGCGGTACAGCTGGAGGGGTTTTTCAACACCATGGGGCAGGCCCCGGTGGTTGTCTTCGCCTATGGAGAAGCTGTTTGCGGGCAGGGGGGCGAGGGCGAATCGGATGAGGCCGGGTACGCTTCCGCCTGCGCCGCAGTGCAGAACCTCCTCCTGTCGGCCCACGCCAAGGGGCTGGGCGGGTGCTGGGTGCAGGCATTCAGGGAGGTGCAGGAGGAGGTAGACGAGATTTTGGGAGTCGCGGGCAGGCCCCTGGTTGCGGGAATTCCGCTGGGCTACCCTGCTGGTCACAATTCCGCGCCGCCGCGCAAACCGGGGCGCGTCACTTGGTTGGGGTTTGCATAGCTATGGACGACCGGCTCTTTTCTTCTATTGACGAGTTGCTCGACTACGACAAAGCGCACGTCTGGCACCCCTACGCTTCGATGCCCAATGACAACCTCGTCTTCCCGGTCGCCTCGGCCAGGGGAACGAAGCTCACCCTTTGCGACGGGCGGGAGCTGGTGGACGGCATGTCCTCCTGGTGGGCGGCTATCCACGGCTACAACCACCCGGTCCTCAACCGCGCGGTGCGCGACCAACTTGAGAAAATGTCCCACGTCATGTTCGGTGGACTCACCCATGAACCCGCCGTCAGGTTGGCGGAGAAGCTGGTCAGGCTGACGCCTGAACCTCTCCAGAAGGTCTTCTTCTCCGATTCAGGCTCAGTCGCGGTGGAGGTCGCCATAAAGATGGCGATCCAGTACTGGTTCTCCAGGGGCGACACCCGCAAGCAGAAGCTCCTGGCCGTCCAGTCCGGCTACCACGGCGACACCTTCGGAGCCATGAGCGTCTGCGACCCTGTGGCGGGGATGCACCGGATATTCTCCGGCCTGCTTCCCGAACATCACTTTGCGAAAGCGCCCCCCGGAGGCTATGACCGGCCCCTGGAAGAGGAAGACCTTGAGAGCTTTCGCTCCCTCATGGAAGCCCACAGCCACGAGATCGCCGCCGTCATCATCGAACCCATCGTGCAGGGCGCGGGCGGCATGCGTTTTTACTCACCCGAGTACCTGCAACGGGTCCGCGAGCTATGCGACCGGTACGATGTGCTGCTGATATTTGACGAGATCGCCACCGGCTTTGGCCGCACCGGCAAGCTCTTCGCCTGCGAACACGCGGGAGTGGTACCCGACATAATGTGTCTGGGAAAGGCGCTTACTGGCGGTTATATCTCGCTCGCCGCCACCCTTGCCACCGAGAGGGTCAGCGACTCCATCGCGAGGGGCGAACACCCGGTCCTCATGCACGGTCCCACCTTCATGGCAAACCCCCTCGCCTGCGCCGTAGCCCTGGCGAGCATAGACCTTCTGCTAAAGAGCGACTGGGAAGAAAAGGTGGCTCGCATCGAAGATGAGCTGAGGCGCGGCTTGGCCCCGGCGCGCTCGCTCCCCACTGTCGCCGACGTGCGGGTGCTCGGCGCAATTGGAGTAATAGAGTTAAAGCGCCCGGTGGCGATGAACCCCATAACCGCCGACCTGGTGAAGCGGGGAGTTTGGCTGCGCCCCTTTGGCCGGCTCGTCTACACCATGCCACCGTTCATTGCGGAAACGGACGAAGTGGAGCTGATAGCGACCGCGATGGTGGAGGTTGTTGCTGTGGATGTGAATTTTTTGAAGTAGGAACCGGCCTCCTTGACCGGCTTCGCCCTTTCCCACCGGGACTGCGTCGTCGAGACGGCTCACTCGCTTGCCGTATTATTCATACTGTCTGCTCTCGTTCGCCGCTCTGTGCTCCTTGCCCGACGATAAAGGTCAAAGCCGGTGATGGTGATATGTGCTGGAAGAATTGCTCTGCGTCGTCGCTTGCGCCGCTCCCTCCTTGGTCGTATTCAAGGATACTGCCCATCGTCGGTCGCACCACGTCTCCTCGCGGAGCGAAAAAAGCAAAGGCCGGTGGTGTTACTTAATTATTTTAACAGGGGATAAAAAGCGTAAGCTTTTAAGGTAGATAATTTTCAGACAATCTAACAAGTTGAGGCAATGTAGGTTGACTTTCCGCCTGGATTGTATATATTGATACAAGAATTTGTATGAAATAACGCAATATATTGTATGGATATACACAAATGGACTACAGGCTAAACAAAGATGATTTGATGGAGGCGTTGAAGGGGTGGAACAGCTTTCTGGGAAAGAAGATCCACCTAATCGCCTGCGGTGGTACGGCAATGACCATGTTGGGTGTCAAACCATCCACCAAAGATGTGGACTTCATGGTGCCCAATGTTGGCGAGTATAAATACCTCATAAAGAAACTGAGGTCTCTGGGCTACAAATCTGTATCCGGTAACGGGTGGCAACGAAAGGGAGAGGATTATCAATTCGATCTTTTTCGGGGTAACAGGATTCATACGACGGAACTGTTTGAATCGCCATTGGGGGAGGGCAGGCACGAGCCGCTTTTTGAGTTGTCACGGCTCTACATCGGTGTCTTGAATGACTACGACCTCATATCCAGTAAATTGATGAGAGGCGACCGGGTAGATTTTGAAGATTGCCTCAAGCTTTTTGAAGCTCACCTCGAAACTATTGACCTGAATCGACTCATCGAGCATTTCAGGGAGCTCGTTAGCTACGATATTGCGGTAGATAGACTCGCCAAGAATATCGAAATCTTTGTCGAGATGCTGAAAGAAAGAGGTTTGGCATGAAAGAGCAAGACTTAATGGATAATCTCTCGAAACTCGGTCTCACGTTTCTGATGCCTAGCGAAGAGGTTGATGTGAACGAAACTCTGGCTGAAGTAGTCAAGAGCGACGATATGAGACTGTGGGAGGGCTTCCCAGTTCTTTTGGCTAACGCTGTCAAGCATAGTGCTTTTTCCATGACTGAGGTTGAATCCGAGCTAAGCATGAAGCAGAGGGAGTTTTTCCGCGACCTTTTGCTTATGTCGCTGTCCGTATACGCATTTGCCAACCAAGAGTTTTCCTGGTCGAGGAGTTACAAGCAAAAGCTGTCCAGCGATGATGGGGAGAGGGTTAAGCAATGGCGAAACTACCTGGCACACGGCCAGCCACTCTCTTTGTCAGGCAGGAAGTTTAGCAGTAGCCGCCTTTTGAAGAACTTCCGTCTATATGCCTCAGAAGCTGTCAAAAAGGCGAAAAGGAGCAAAGAGCGGCACACAGAACTGTCGCTTGATTACGCTCAATCTCAGCTTTTTACTCCGAGGCAGAAAGAGATACTGAACAAAAAGCTTGATGGCCTGCGGATGACGAAAACGGAACAAGAGTACTATTCTCGGTCAATCAAAAAAAAAGTAGTTGCACTGGCCAACGAGGAGCTTCACGCAATAGCGAAAAGGCTCTTGGAGCAAAGGTAGCTGTGCAGGATTCCGCTTTTGGTGGCTCCAGACCTGCTCTTGGTGATGTCCGTGCCACCCGCCCCGGTGCACATACGAGATATATTCTACTATTCTGTACGAGAATATGTCCAGAGAGTAGCGTGTATCGTAGGTTTTAACCCGGCAAGCGACCTGCCCCACACTAAACCACACAAACACCGTACAATATAAAAACATTAAACACTATTGACATGCTTGTAATTGTGTATATATTCCTGATAAGCAAATGAGACAACAATTGTCAGGAGGATTATAAGATGAAATGGTTTGAAGATAGTGCGCGTTCGATAGGCAACACACCGCTTGTAAAGCTCAATAAGGTAGTCGCCCCCGGTGGAGCTACGGTGCTGGCGAAGATTGAGGGCAGGAACCCCGCTTTTTCCGTCAAGGACAGGATCGGCGCTTCAATGATCCGGGCTGCCGAGGAAGATGGTTCGTTAAAGCCCGGTATGACTATAGTCGAGCCGACCAGCGGCAATACCGGTATTGCGCTCGCCCATGTGGCGGCGGCGCGCGGCTATAAAATTGTTTTCACCATGCCCGATACGATGAGCGTGGAGCGCAGGAAGGTTCTCGCCTATCTTGGGGCCGAGCTTGTGCTTACTCCCGGAGCTGGCGGGATGAAGGGCGCGATCGAGAAGGCAGCTGAGATAGTTGCCTCCGATACTTCCAAATATTTCATGCCCCAGCAGTTCAGGAACCCGGCCAATCCCGATATTCACCGCCTCACCACCGGGCCTGAAATTTGGGAAGGCACCGAGGGCGAGGTCGATCTGCTGGTCTCAGGCGTTGGCACCGGCGGGACGATCTCCGGTGTTTCAAAGTTCATCAAGGAGGATAAGGGCAAGAATATTCTCTCGGTGGCGGTGGAGCCCGAGGAGAGTCCGGTCATGACCCAGACGCTGGCGGGTGACCCGATCCAGCCTGGACCCCACAAGATTCAGGGGATCGGCGCAGGGTTCATTCCCGATACGCTGGACCTCTCGGTCGTGGACCGCGTGGAGCAGGTGAATAGTGGTGATGCTCTGGCTTTTGCGAGGAGGCTTGCAACGGAAGAGGGACTGCTGGTTGGAATTTCCAGTGGCGCAGCGGGTGCCGTGGCGGCTAAGCTAGCGGAAGAGGAGCAGTTCAGGGGCAAGACTATCGTGGTCGTCTTCCCGGACCTGGCCGAGCGCTACATTTCGACTCCGCTTTTCGAGGGGATCGAGGTCTAAGCTGGCGTTACTGATGTAAACCGAGAGGACAAGGTTTTGGACATAAAGACACTGCTGGCCCAGGCGGGCAGCCGATCGGACGAGAAAACAGGAGCGCTGTCGACGCCGATATATCAGACGGCGACCTTTCGACACCCTGCGCTGGGCGAGTCCACCGGGTATGACTACTCGCGTAGCTCAAACCCCACGCGGGCCGCGTTGGAAGAGACCCTCGCCGCGCTTGACGGCGGTGTGGCGGGCTTCGCCTTTGCCTCGGGCATGGCTGCCATCGCCGCTGTTTTTCAGCTCTTTGGCCCCAATGAGCGCGTCATTGTGACCGAGGATCTCTACGGCGGGACCTTCCGGCTGCTTGAAAAGGTCTTTACCGCAAGGGGGTTGGAGGTCACCTACGTCGACACCTCTTCCTTTGAGGAGGTGGAGAAAGTCTGGACACCCGACGTCAAGGGGGTGTTCATCGAGATACCCACAAACCCGATGCTCAAGGTGGCCGCGCTACCCCGGATCGCCAAATTGGCGAAGGAGTCGGGGGCGCTGACGGTTGTGGACAACACCTTTTTGACTCCGGTGCTGTTGCAGCCCCTGGAGCATGGCGCGGATATCGTCGTCTACAGCGCGAGCAAATACCTCTCGGGCCACAATGATGTGGTTGCAGGTGCGGCGGTGGCGGGCAGCGACGAGCTGGCCGAACGGATTTATTTCTACCAGAACACTATCGGCGCGGTGCTGGGGCCCCAGGACTCCTGGCTTGTCCTAAGGGGGTTGAAGACCCTGGCCCTGCGGGTGGAGCGCCAACAGGAAAATGCCCTGGCGGTCGCCAAATTTCTTGAAAGTCATCCCGCGGTCTCCCGCGTTTACTACCCGGGCCTCCCGGACCACCCGGGCCACGAGCGGCTGCGAGAGTTGTCGACCGGGTTTGGGGGCATGGTTTCTTTTGAGTTAAAAGACACTGCCCTCGTCCCCCATATCCTTTCCACGATAAAAATATTTCACTTCGCCGAGTCCCTTGGCGGTGTTGAGTCCCTATTGACCTTCCCGGCAGAGCAGACACATGCCGACATGCCGACCGAGCTTAGAAGCCGTCTGGGCATAACCGACGCGCTGCTGCGGTTGTCGGTGGGTATAGAGAGCAGTGACGATCTCATTGACGATCTGAGCAAAGCACTTAATGGCTGAGAGGTAGCCGACAAAGATGGATGAAAAAACCAAACTCCTGCACGCCGGACCCGACAGGGACCCCCACACCGGGGCGTCGAGCATCCCCATACATCAGGTCTCCACCTACCATCAGGAAGACCCGGTGAAGCTGGGCAAATATGACTATGGGCGCGGCGACAACCCCACCCGGTATGCACTGGAGGAATTCGTCGCCAACATGGAGGGCGGCTCCGCCGGCTTTGCCTTTGCCTCTGGTGTGGCGGCTATCGGGTCGGTGCTGCTCCTTTTTCAGCCAGGCGACCATATCATCGTCACCGAGGATGTGTATGGGGGCACCTACCGGCTGCTCACCAAACTTTTTGCCCGCTGGGGGCTGGAGGTCACCTTCGTGGATATGGCGGACCCCGACAAGGTAGCCGACGCCATAACCGAGAGCACCAAAGCGGTCTTCGTGGAGACGCCGTCGAACCCGATCCTGAAGATCATTGACCTTGAGCGAATTGGTCGCCTCGCGAAGGATAAAGGGCTGGTCTCGATAATCGACAACACCTTCATGACCCCCTATCTGCAAAAACCGCTGGCCTTCGGTTTCGACATCGTCATCCACAGCGCCACGAAATTCCTTGGCGGCCACAGCGACCTGATTGCCGGGGTGGTCGTCGTCGAAGATGAGAAACTGGCGCGCAAGCTGAAATCCATGCAGAACATGTTTGGTGCCATCCTCGGTCCCCAGGACTCCTGGCTGGTGCTTCGCGGCATCAAGACCCTCTCGGCGAGGATGGAGGCGCAGCAAAAGAGCGCCGCCGAGCTGGCCGATTGGCTTTCCCTCCAGCCCCAGATAGAGAAGGTCTATTACCCCACGCTCAAGGGGCACCCGGGCAGGGAGATACATCTTCGACAATCATCCGGCGGCGGGGCAGTGGTCTCTTTCGAGCTGGTCGATGGGGAAGCAGCCCAAGGTTTTTTAAAGGCCGTCAAACTGCCGCTGGTCGCGGTGAGCCTGGGCGGCGTGGAGTCGATCCTCTCCTACCCGGCCACTATGTCACATGCAGCCATGACGCGTGAAGAGCGGCTGGCCCGTGGCATAACCGATGGGCTAGTGCGCCTTTCGGTGGGGCTGGAGGGCGTGGACGACCTGAGAGAAGACCTGCGACAGGCGCTCTGTTTGACGGACTCCTGACTTGAAAATATAGTTTCTGCCAGCTTCGCGTGGTCCGGTTTACAGGGTTTCAAAACCACCACCGAGACGCCTTACCCCCCTACTTCGGCCAGGGGGTCCTCTCCATATTCATTTGGTCCGGTTGTCCCTTTCAGGAAATACAGTTCGATCAGTGGCCACAGATTGACGACGGGCACCAGGTAGAGCAGCAGGAACGCCCCGGAACGCCCCCGGTCATGGCAGCGCTTGAGGCTCACGGCGAATGATGGGTATAGCATGGCGAGTGAGAACAATATTGAAACGACGCCGATCGGGGTTCCCTGTTGGGGATCGCCAAGGCGGGCTAAACCGATCGTTATCTCGGTCAGCTGGATAGCGAGCGAAATCATCATGAGCGGCAGGGTGAATTTAAATAACAAGGTGGAGCGGGAGATTCGTCCCTGTAATGAAAAAAGCAACTCAGCGTAGCCCATACCGTACTCCTTAAATCGCACTGCTTCGAGGGGGTGAAACGAGACGCTACGACCCGATTACACAATGTGCACCGCTAATGTTACACGTACGGGCGTAGCGCTATTTCTTGAAATGCAGCGGAAAGCGCTCTCTCGCTAGGCGCGCTCACCCATGGCGCGGCCAAAGTCCTGGCAGGCCGTCATGCCTTCGTCGGAGTCCACGACCCGCTCTTCCAGCTTGAAGGGGCCCAGGTTCTCCATGTTCATCTTGAGGACGTGCTCCATGGTTTCGTGCAAGATGATCGGTGCCTCTCCCGAGTGGGTGTGAGAGCCAAAAGCGCCGCCGAGTTTTCCTTCAAGTCCCGCTTTTTTTGCCTTGAAGAGGAAGGGCTTGAAGCCCTCGACTATGTCCTTGTGGTAGGTGGGGGAGCCGAAGATGTAGCCATCATACCCTTGCAGGTCTTCCGCTGTTTTAATCTTGGGCAGCAGCTTTAGCTCAACTTCAGCGCCGCTGAACCGGAGACCCTCTGCGATGAATTCAGCCATACGCCTGGTTTTACCGCTGAGGCTTATGTAGACGATGAGAAAACGTTTCATGTGAAGCTCCTCTCCATTATCAAAGGCAAAAAGTTGTTGTGACAATGTGCAACACCGCCCGGAAAGG
Source organism: Deltaproteobacteria bacterium (assembly GCA_030591565.1). GTDB lineage: Bacteria > Desulfobacterota > Deferrisomatia > Deferrisomatales > BM512 > JAUVAU01. The sequence continues at coordinate 62,890 of JAUVAU010000001.1, forward strand.
CGACCGGTCAATAATTATAACAATTATGGTAACAATACAAAGGAAAAGCTGCCTGTTGCCAAATAAAGAGCAGACAATACAATGCACCTCTCCCTTCTCACCTTCCTATGCTTGACGAACATTCAATTTGAAAATATAGTTTCTGCCAGCTTCGAGTGGCCCGGTCTAACGGTTTGAAAAAACCCATGACCACCCACCGATGGGCTCTGGGGGAAACTCTTCGGCCTCCCGTGTTTGGAAAGAAGCTGGCATGACGCAGGAACCCCTGCGCGCCGCAATCGGCACGAGCTTTTTGCCTGCGATGGCCGTTGCCTTCTTTCCTTGGTGTTATTTATCATTGCCACTGGCAGAGGAGGAACCATGTCGCAGCGTTTTACCGCCATCGTGTTTGTAACCCTAGTCCTTTTTTCTTTCCCCACAACCCTTTTCGCTGATCTGTGCTTGAAGATGAGCACCACCACCAGCACCGATAACTCCGGGCTTCTTTCGGTTTTGCTGCCTCCCTTTGAAGAGGCGAATGGTTGCAAGGTCGGGGTCATTGCGGTGGGCACCGGCAAGGCCCTGAAGCTCGGGGAAAACGGCGACGTCGATCTGGTCTTCGTCCATTCGCGACCGGCCGAGGACAACTTCGTCGCTGGTGGTTTCGGCGTTTACCGCCAGGATGTGATGCACAACGATTTCGTGCTGGTCGGTCCCGCCGAGGACCCTGCGGGGTTGGGCGGGGCTGGAGACGCCAACGGGGCGTTTACGCTGCTGGCAAAGGGCGCAGCCCGTTTTGTTTCACGCGGGGATGATTCGGGGACAAATAAAAAGGAGCTGGCCCTTTGGAAGGCAGCCGGGGTTGTCTCGGATGGCGAGCGGCCCGACGGCGAGTGGTATGTGGAGTCGGGCCAGGGTATGGGCCAGGTGCTCGCAATCGCCGACGAGATGCGGGGTTATACCCTTTCCGACCGGGGCACCTTTATCGCCTATGGCGACAAGGTGGAGCTGTCGGTGGTTTTTGAGGGCGACCCGGCGTTGTTTAATCCCTATGGGATAATTGCGGTGAACCCGGAAAAACATCCCCACGTAAATAACGAGATGGCGAAGAGGCTGATCGATTATATAACCGGGCCCCAGGGCCAGAAGCTCATCGGCGAATACAGGGTCAAGGGTAGGTTGCTTTTTTATCCCGATGCGATTAAGCCCGAATAGCCGTCAGCCTCTTCAGTGCTTTCAATCCGCAACCATTTGCAGCTCCTTGGTGGGTGGCATAGAATGCCCCGATGCGCGCCCCGGTGAAAGCCCCAACGAATGCTGTAGCGAATACAGGAGCCACCCCCAATGGCTAAGATTCTGGTTGTCGATGATGAGATTGATCTGCTCGAACTGGTTAAGTACAATATGGAGGTCGCCGGTTACGAGGTGGACACCGCCGCCACCGGCAATGGCGGGCTTGAAAAGGTGGGCGAGTTCGGGCCGGACCTCGTCGTTCTGGATGTGATGCTGCCCGACCTGACCGGGTTTGAAGTGTTGAGAACGCTGCGCCAATCGGCGTTGACCAGGGACATTCCCGTAATAATGCTCACCGCGAGGGGCGAAGAAGCCGACGTGCTGGGTGGCTTTGAGCTTGGCGCCGACGACTATATGACCAAGCCGTTTAGCCCCCGCGAGCTGGTCGCCAGGGTGCGGGCGGTGCTTGCACGGGGGGCGGGCGTGGAGACCAAGCCCAAGACGCTCAACTTCGACGAGCTTGAGATCAATAGGGACTCGCACCAGGTTTTCGTCGATGGCAGGGAGATACCCCTGGCCCCGCAAGAATACAAACTGCTGGTGTTTTTGGCGATGCATCCGCGCCAGGCTTTTTCACGCGAGAGCCTCCTGGCCCACGCCTGGGGTCCGGACGTATACTTGGAGCTGCGCACCGTGGATGTGCATGTGAGAAGATTGAGAGCCCACCTGAATAAGCAGCCCACAGCGCCGAAATTCATCGAAACGGTGAGGGGCGCGGGCTATCGCTTCAACCCCAACCCCAACAGTGACCCGGAGTCGGTTAAAAAGTGAAACGTTCAATCCTTTCACGCCTTCTATGGAGCTTCGCCCTTGTTTTCGCCGTGATGCTGGCTGCCGCCGGGATATTTCTCGAAAAATTCCTGACTGAACGGCACACGGGGCTTCTGCAAAATGAGCTGGAGGTGATCGCCACGCTGGCCCACACGGCCATTGGAAATGGGGGGGACGATATTGAAAAAGTCGTTAAAAAGTTCGGGCAGGATTCCGGGCTGCGTCTTACGGTAATTGATGGCGCGGGGGTGGTGCTTGCCGACTCGGTGGCGGACTCGGAAAAGATGGACAACCACGCTACCAGGGTGGAGATAGCCGGGGCGATAGGTGGCGCCGTGGGTGTTTCCCAGCGGAAAAGTTCCACCCTTGGCGTGGAGCTGATGTATCTAGCCATACCCACCGCCCCGGTGGTCAGGGCGGCCAAGCCGATGGATGAGGTCAACGGGATCATCGCCCAGACCAGGAGCCGCATAGTGCTGGCGGGGCTGCTGGCGTTTATGTTGGCGATACTGCTCTCCTATTTTCTGGCGACGCGCTTTTCGATCAGGCTGAAAAAGATGGAGGTCTTCGCGGGAAAGCTGGCGAGGGGCTTTTACGATGAGAAGCTTGAGGTCCAGAGCGATGACGAGCTGGGCGGGCTGGAGAGCAGCCTTGACAAGCTGGGCCGGGAGCTTGGCGACTACGTCATGCAGCTCGATAACGATCGGCAAAAGCTGACAACCATAATGGACGCTTTGCCCGAAGCCGTGCTTCTCTTCAACTCGTCCAGACGCCTCACGGCAGCCAACGCCACCGCCATCAAGCTCCTGAAGCTTACGGCAAGCGCCATGGAGGGTCTTTCCATCGAGGAAGTTTTCCGGATTCCGCAGGCGTTGAAGCTACTGGGCGAGGCGCTTGAGGGTGGGAAAGATCGATCAACGCCCAAGCGAATACTCTGGCCCGAGCCGCTTCTTGATCTTGAGTTGAGCGTGCACGATGTCACCGACACCAGCGGCGACGGTGGTGTCCTGGTCATCCTCAGGGATGTCACCAGGCAGGCGCACCTGGAACAGGTGAGGACCGACTTCATCACCAACATGGCCCACGAGCTTCGCACGCCGCTGACCGCCATACGGGGCTCGGCCGAGACGCTTTTGGACAATGAGGACCACAGCCCCGAGATCGGCAGGCGGTTTCTGGGCACGATTAGCCGCCACTCGCTGCGGCTGGGTAATATCCTCTCCGACATCTCGCAACTGGCGCATCTCGAAAGCGGGGTCGCGCCGGTTGAGGTTGACGCTCACGACCCCAGGCGCGTGCTTCAAGAAGTTGCCGAGCTGTTTCGGGCCGAGGCGGAGAAGGCTGAGATCGGGTTGACCGTGGATTTTTCGGGTATCCCGGGCGAGTTGATCTCGGATCAGGAGAAAATCGAGTCGATACTGGTCAATCTTGTGCAAAACGCCATCCGCTATACACCAGCCGGGGGCCAGGTGAAGCTCATCGGACGAAATACCCCTGATGGTAACGTGATATATGAAGTGATTGATTCCGGCATCGGTATCCCCCCCTCGGAGCTTCCCAGGGTCACCGAGCGTTTCTACCGGGTGGACCCGGGCCGCTCGCGCGAAAAGGGTGGCACCGGGCTTGGCCTCTCCATCGTCAAGCATCTGATCTCGGTACTTGACGGGGAACTTGAGATCGAGAGCGAGCATGGCCACGGCACCACCGTCCGGGTCAAATTACCCTCCCTAAACACAGATCGCTGAAAAACTCCGCCCTTTATCCGATTGACGTCGTCGGCCTTATTGACTCGGCTCCCTCTCTGGGGCCTCGCCTTTTAGTATTTTGCCCTTGACCCACGCTTTTGAAGTTCAACTCCCCGTCCAAGCGGTTGAAGCGAGTGGCGAAGGATAAGAACCTTACGCGGAAGCGAGGGGTATTTCGAGCGGCTTCGTAAGGTTCCCGTAGTCGTGAGCGGTCCGCGTAGCGGAGCAGAGCTTGTGGGGCGTCCGGGGATTAAAGGGGATGGGACGAGCCATCCCCTTTACCGCTCCAGCCCTCGAAGAGGGAGAGCGGAACGCCTTTAAATACCAATAAAAAAGGCCTTCGCAAGAAGGCCCACCAAATCAAAAAAACCGCGTGCCAAGCTGCGCGACTCAGCGCCCCCCCCTCCTTGCCTAAACCGTAATCAATCCTCCGCAGCACTTTATTTCACTGCAAAAAATATCAAGCCCACGCCTATTCTCTATGCAAGTAGTGGGAAATACGATCCCTGTAAGCCATTTGTAACCACACCGGGGGTAGGCTTCAATTAGGCGCTTGCGCCTTAATTCACACATCCCCCAAATTGGAAGGAGGCCCAACCATGAAGCGCAGAATTGTTGACCTATCCTATCTGCTGTTTGTCGGTGCACTACTCGCCGGTGCGGGACTCTTCGTGTTTGCGATCCCCGGAGTGGCGAAGATTTTGGGCATGATTGTGGTATTTTTCACAGCCGTGGCGGCCCTCTTTGCCGGATTGCTGGCGGTGATTGAGTTCACCTTTGACGCCCGCGCCGGAGCCGCGCAGAGAAAACAGACGGGCAGCATCCGTCTGGCAAAGACGTTCGGCAGGGGCTGATTCGACCCGCTTGAAAGCGCCTCGCCCTGGGGCGTGGTTTTGATGCCCGGGGTGTGGTTTCGATGAAAGACTGTAAGCAGAAGGCTGCTGTGTGGGTGTTTGCGGTTTAGGCCGCGCACCCTACCCTGGTGGCGCGAGAGGCGTAGAGGCCAGGGCGAAAGCGGTTTTGCGTGGGATGGCAAGAGGTGTGACAGCGTGCTTTTCAGCTATCCTGCCTGGCCTCCTCGATGATTGAGACCGTAAGTCTGGAAGGCTTCTCCCCCAAAAGCTCCATGGATTTTTTGCATCTTTCAAAGGTACGCAGCGCCTGGCTCCGGTTGCCGCGCCGCAGCTGGCAGTTTATCAATTTGCGAAAGTGAAGCTCGCAGGAGGAGTCCGCGAGCGCCGCCTTTTCATAAAGCTGCTCCGCCTCGTTCCACCGCTCCATTTTTTCCAGAAAATCTCCCGCTATTCTGACGCCCTTTTCAAGCCTGGAAAGCAAGCGTTGCTCGAAGGTGGTTGAGGGCGATTCGCTTTGGTGGCGTCCCATGAAGGGGCCATTGAAGTGGTCTATCGCTTCCAGCGCCTTCTGGGCCGCCGCTGAGCTTGTCTGCGCCTTTTCCGCTTCGCCTATTAGCCGCAAAAAGGCCCAGGTATCCAGCCAGACCTTCCGGTGGTTCAGGCTCACCAACCCGTTCTCCACCAGTATCGCCTCTTTGGTGCCCAGTAGTTTTCTAAGACGGTGGAGGGTAACCGAAAGGGATTGCTGCGCGCAGTCGCCATCGGCATCGGGCCATAGCTCAAGGGCCAGGGAGATGCCATCCACCTTGCGCGCCCCCGCCTCGATAAGCGCCCCCAAAAGCTCAAGCGGCCTTTTTTGCGCCTTGTTGGTGAACCTGATCGGATCATCCCCCCTTACGATCTCCAGCCTTCCAAGGGTGTAGATGCGTACCTGCCAGGGCCAGTTCTCCATCGTCACAGGCGGCGCCTTGGGTTCCAGCTTGCGCTGCTTGACGAGATCGAGGACGGTCTGGGTCTCTATCCCAAAGGTTAGCGCCTGTAGGCAAAGGGAGGCCATAACCGAGCTGCGCCAGAGGGGCGAGCCCGCAATCCCACGCTGCCGGGAAAAGCTAAAAAGCTCTTTCAATGATTCTTTAAGTCCCGGCTCGATGCCCCCCTTTTTCACCGCTGCAAAGGCGGCGGCCGTCTGGCACATGAAGGTATAGATATTGGGCTGGACGTAGTCGGCCCTCTCGCGCACCTCCCGTATAAGGGTCTCGGCGCTTCTATAGTCCCCCAGCTCTATCAGTACGTGGGCTTTTAGCAGGCTGGCGGTCGCGATGCGGTCGAACCCCCCTGTCTTCTGGCCGCTGTCGATGGCTGATTGGGCATGGGTTTGTGCAAGCTGGAGTTGGCGGTTTCCAAGGGCTTGGAGTCCTTTGAGGAACTGGAGTCGGGAAAAATTCCCGGGCAGGTGAGCCTGTGGCGACTCTTCCAGCCGGGCGATCTGAGTTTTTGCGCTCTTAAGGTCATTTTCCGCCAAGGCGGTGCAGGCCAGCTGGACCCGGAAAGGGAACTCAAGCCGAGCCGCCCCGACCGCCCCGGTCGCTGTCAGCAGTGCGAGTCCCTCGGCGCCTTTGGTTTTGCAAGCCTCCACCTCGCCGGTGAAGTTGTAGAGGGTGGCCTGGGCCAGCAGGGAGAGCAGCACGACGCGCCCGGAAGCCTCTTTTGTCGATGAAAGGGCTTTGAGGGAGTCAGCGGCCACCGTCGCCTTGGCGGGCTGGGCTATCGCCAGACAATAATTCACTTCGCTGCACAGCGTCAGGGCAGCCAGCTCCATGTCGCCCCACTTTTCAAAACCACTGAGTGCAGTATCGCGCCATTTTTCAATGTCGGGATGAAAGGGGCTGCAATGGGTCAGCATGCAAAAAGCGCGAGCCACGATGGGAAAATCGTTCTTGAAAGGGGTTTCTTCCAGCGCTTCGAGAAGCTCTTTTAGCTTTCTCTGTGTCTGGTTAACGTCAACCCAGAGAGTCGGTGAAGCCCCCATATTGGCAGCACCCTCCACCCACCAGCAGCAGCACGCCGCCAGCTGCTCGTCGAGCATCCGGCAGAGCTTCGAGCGCTCCAGTGTCCGGGCAACCGCCGGTCTCGTTGTCTTGGCTGGTTTCGTCAAAATAAAGTCACCCCGGTTAAACAAATATGGTGCGTAAAGGAGCAAAAAGCCTTGCATGACAAGACCATATACTTAACTCGTTAGCGCCGAATGGCGAGGTTTACAAGGGGTGGAATAAATTTTATTCCACCCCGCGGGGGTCAGAACCTTGAGGATTGCCACTTCAGAATAAGGTTTTTATCACAAAACGCTTTCGCCTCCGCGAGGGTGTGTACGCCGCGCGCTGCAAGCAGTGGGAGCATTCTTACAAAGATCTGCGCCGTCGTCTTGGCGTCGCCCAGCGAGGTGTGCCGACCTTCCACCTCTACGCCCATGCGCAAAGCCATGGCTTCGAGGTTGTGCCCCTCATGGTCGCCGTGGACGCCGTAGGAGATGAAAAGAGTGTCGAGCACCTGGTTTTCCACCATGGGTTGCGCCGCTCTGGTGGTTTCCACCTCCAGCATCTTGATGTCGAAGGCGGCGTTATGCGCCACCAGCACCGCATCGCCTACCCACTCGACAAATTTCGGCAGCACCTTGCCTGCGATGGGGGCATCGGTGACCATCTCGTCGGTGATCTTGTGAATCGATATGGAGATGGGCGGTATCTTCATCCCAGGATTGACCAGCGCGTGAAAGGTGTCTGCCTTTAACACCTTCGTGCCGCGCACGCGCACCCCTGAAATGGAGACGATGCGGTCGCCCTGGGAGGGGTTGAGACCGGTGGTCTCGGTGTCGAAGACGACGAACTCCAGTTCGGAGAGCTTCGCGTCCAGCTGTGCCCCGGTGACCTTGCCGGGACGCCCCATGAAGAGGTCGAAATCGTAGAACTCCACCTGATCGTCCGCGATATGAGGCTCGTCCCGATACTGGGAAACCACCGAGGCCTTGCTCATTGCAAGGCGCACCTCGAACCCCTCAGGGGTCTTGCGGGTCCATATCTCTCCCCGGTTGTTCTTGACGGCTGTTTCCAGATTCACGGGCTCTTCACCCTCAGGAGAGATCTGTATCGCGTAAAGCTCGGCGGTGGCTATCTCCCCCTTGGTCACGAGGCGGAAGGTGACGACGACGGAATCCTCCTCGATCTCCAATGCTGTCTCGATGGGGGTCAAGCCGTCGGATTTTGAAGCGGTCCATTTCAGCGCCGCGCCCATTACCGCGACCCAGGTGAAGGGTTCGACCGCCACATGGGGAGCTTGCTCTTCGGGCATCGTCAGCTTGACGAAGGTCCCCTCCTCCATCGCGAGCGCCTCTTCAAGGAGCTCCCTGGGGTCGGAGGGCTGGATCGGCCAGCGGGCAAACTGGATAGCGGGGGTAGTCAGCTCAAGCCCTTCGAGCACCTTTACCGATCTCTCCGCTTCAGCGGCCAACCCCTGCAGGAATGATTGGCGTCGTTTGGGGTCCAGATCGGGGCGCCGCGCCAGGATCTCGGTCAGCGAGTGGATCGAGGCCATCGGTCCCTTGAGGCTGGCGGGGAGGTTGCGCAGCATCTTCTCCGCCTCTTTTTCACGGACAGCGTCGGCGGACACGTCGCGGAAGACGAAGAGAAAGCCTGCGCGGTCGCCCGAGGGGTCGGGCAGCGGTGTGATGATGCCGGTGAGCACGGTGGAATCGGCGAGGGGGAAGAGCACTCTTTCCACACCCTGGCGGCCCTCATCCCATGCCGAGCGCAGACGCCTGAGATAGAAGTTGAGCCGCGCCCTGGGCAGCAGACTCTCCAGCTTGATTCCGATGCCGGAGTGGGGTCCGGTCTTCAGCACCCCCCTGGCCCGGGGATTCATCAGGAGCACTTCGCCATTCTCATTTGCCGCGACAAGGCCTTCGGCCATCGTGCGCAGAAGGATCGCCAGCCGGTTGCGCTCCCCTTCAAGGCTCTTGGTAACCTGCTCCAGCCGGTGTTCCAGCTCGCCGTAGGAGTTTTGTAGCGACTCGGCCATATGGTTGAAGTCGTCGGCGAGCCCTTCGAGTTCGTCGCCGGTATCGACCACGATGCGATGCGAAAGGTTGATCTTGGAGATGATCTCCGCGCCGCTCCTGAGTACCTTTATCGGGCTAAGTATCTTGTTTCCCGTCTTCCAGGAGAGGGCCAGGACCATGATGCCCAACATCACGAGCATGATGCTCGCCTGGGTGGCGGCGAAATTGAAGTCTTCCAGTATGTCGCTTTCGCGCAGTACCACCATCACGCGCCACCGGCTGCTGGCTTTGCCCCAGCTTTTGCCTACCACCTTTTTGCCGAGGTAGTAGCCTTCGCCGCCTTGCACGAAGGTGTTCCAGGCTGAGGTCCCCCATAAAAAGTGGTGGGGAATTTGGATCGGGTCCGGTCCCGAGCTGGCCAGAATGCCAGTGGGCGTTACCAGGGAGGCGAGGCCTTTGTGGTCACGCCGAAAGCGTGCTATCTGCTCGAAGATCATATCGGGAGAGAAGCGTGCGACCACTGCCCCGACCGCCTTGCCGCCGGCTTGCAATATGGGCGCGCTGCACTGGATTGAGCCGTCATCGCCCAGTACGGTGTGGAGCAACTCCTCGGCCGGCAGCTTTGCCCCTGGTATGATTTCTACCTCAAGGGCGAAGGGTTGCAGTTTTTGGGCGGTTGCTATGAATTCTTCGGGGAAGGGGGCGGCTTTTGTCAGGTGACGGCGTACCGGCAATGTGACAGCCAGCTTTTGGGTCCAGTCGGACAGCCGCTCAATCTCATCCTCCACCTGATAGGCGAGAAGTGCCGCTTCCTGGGCCAGGGACTCGCCCATAAACTCCCTTACGTCTGCTTTTGCGATGTGGAAGAGCACCACCATCGAAACCGAGAAGGGCAAAACCGCTAATGTCACCATCGTCAGGACGACTCTGAAACCGAGCCGTTTGAACAGTGGCAGCTTGGCGGACGACGGTGTTTTGGGGTTCATCCCTGCAAAAGGCCTCGCATGATAGTAAGCAGTTCAGCGGCTTGAAAGGGTTTGGTCACATAGGCGTCGGCACCAAGTTCAAGCCCCTTTTTCCGTTCCAGCGGTTGTCCCTTGGCGGTGAGCATGATGACTTTAGGCGAGTCGTCGCCAGCTTCTTTCAGCTCGCGGCACACGGCGTAACCATCTTTTACTGGCATGGAAATATCCAGCAGCACCAGGTCGGGCTTGAAAGCTTGCGCCGTACGTAGCGCCTCTTCACCATCGGTGGCGGTTTTTACCTCGAACCCCTCTTCCTCAAGGATGAACTCAAGGGACAAGAGGATGTTGGGCTCGTCATCAACCGCGAGGATTTTGTGCGCGCTCATTGGTCTTTCCGCCTTGCTAAAAGTACAATGGAAAAATTCCCCTAATAAACCGTATAAAACCATATTTCGGGTAGAATTTCCAGCTTGGCTTGCGCGGTTGACACCGGGGGGCTGCAGCTTTACCATCCCGCCATGGATTTTAATGCTGAAATGGGCAGGCAGGCGAGGGTGCGTTCTCGTCCACGCGGGGTGAAAAGCTACCTCGTGTTTTTCACGACCCTCGTGGTCTTCAGTCTTATCATAGCTTTCTGGGTTTCTTCCATACGTGAGCAGCGGGCAATTGAAATTGGCCGGGCGCGTATGGCCGAGGCGACCGAGCTGGTGCGCGTGGGCCGCGCCCACACCGAGGCCGGACGCTTTGACCAGGCGACCGGGGCGATGGAGAAGGCCCTCACCCTCCTTGAGGCGGACAAAAATATCAGGAGCCACCCCTCATATCCCGTTCTGGTTGCCGATCTGGCGGTCAGCCACTTGAGTCTGGAAAATCCCGATAGTAGAGATGTGGCGAGGGCCGTAGCCCTTTTAACGATTGCGTGGGAAAATTCTTCCGGTAGCGACGCCAAGTTCAGGGCGCGCCTTGCCCGCGACCTGGGTTTTACCACGGGGATCGGCGGAGAGTTGAAGACCTCGCTTTCCTGGTACCGCGAAGCCCTCAAGCTCGACCCCGACGACACGAACACTCCCAAGCGCATAAAGATGTTGGAACACGCCGCCACAATCGCCCCAAAGTAACCGCCCCAAGTAAGCGCCCTGCCCCGGGTGCGATCAAGACAAAACACACACAAAAATTACATGTTTTCCCCCTCCCAAGGCTTGACGCTGGTTGTGGGGGTGGTTAGGTTCCCGCCACGCACATGGGCCGGGTACGTGGTCCATTGTCAAAAACAGTTGAAGGGAGACGGCTAGCGAAATGACCAAAAAGAAAAAAGAGCCTAAAGCCTCTAAACAGGCGCTGGAAGATAGCGAGTCTGGAGTTGATGTGACCCGGGAAGCTGCCAAGGGCCAGCCAGCAGGCCAGGAGAGCGCAGAGCTTATTGCGAAGCTGCAGAGCGAGCTTTTGTACCAGCGCGCCGAGTTGGAAAACTTCAAGAAGCGCACCGAGCAGCGTTATCTCGAATCATTGAAGTTCGCAGCGGAGCCTGTGATGAACAGCCTGCTGCCTGTTATGGACAACCTGGAGAGGGCTTACGAACACGCTTGTGCCGAGGGAGCCGATGTGAAGTCGGTCGCCGAGGGGCTCAGCCACATCGTCAACCAGCTTTTAAATGCGTTGGAAAATAATGGCGTTGAGCTTGTTGACGCAATGGGCGAGAAGTTCGATCCCAACAAGCACGAGGCGCTGGGTCAGGTTCCCGGCGAAGAGAACAACCTCGTGGCGATGGTCCACGAAAAAGGCTACACCCTGAACGGCAAGCTGCTCAGACCGGCAAAGGTCTTCATCACCAGGGTTGCCGAGTGATAGGTGAATGGTTATGCTCTCCGTCGCGGGACGGACTAACTAAAAATTTTAGAAAACCAAACATATCCGTGAGGAGTTGAACATGGGCAAAATAATAGGAATAGATCTTGGCACCACCAATAGCTGTGTTGCGGTGCTGGAAGGCGGCGAACCCGTCGTCATCCCCAACGCCGAGGGCAGCCGCACCACACCCTCGATGGTCGCCATAACCGAAGATGGTGAAAGACTGGTGGGCCAGCCCGCCAAGCGTCAGGCGGTGACCAACCCCAGCAACACCGTTTTTGCAATCAAGCGATTGATCGGAAGGAAGAACAAGGACCCCGAAGTTGAAAAAGACAAGGGGATGGTCTCCTACAAGATCGTCGAAGGTTCCGCCGGAGACGCCTGGGTGGAGGTACGCGACAAGAAGTACAGCCCCGCCGAGGTTTCCGCCTGGATTCTTCAGAAGATGAAGCAGACGGCGGAGGATTATCTGGGCAGCGAAGTGACCGAAGCTGTCATTACCGTACCTGCGTATTTCAATGACAGCCAGCGCCAGGCCACCAAGGACGCCGGACGCATCGCCGGGCTGGACGTCAAGCGCATCATCAACGAGCCCACCGCAGCGGCGCTCTCCTATGGCCTCGACAAAAAGGCGGAGCTCAAGATCGCGGTGTTCGACCTTGGCGGCGGTACCTTTGATATTTCCGTATTGGAAATAGCCGAGGGTGTCTTTGAGGTCAAGTCCACCAATGGCGACACCTTCCTGGGTGGCGAAGACTTTGACAAGAAGATCATCGACTACCTCGCCGACGAGTTTAAAAAGGAGCAGGGCATCGATCTTCGCGGCGACAAGATGGCGCTCCAGCGGCTCAAAGAAGGTGCCGAGAAGGCCAAGATGGAGCTTAGCTCCACGATGGAGACCAACGTCAACCTGCCCTTCATCACCGCCGACCAGTCGGGCCCCAAGCACCTCAATATCCGCCTGACCCGCGCCAAGTTCGAGCAGCTCTGCGAGGATCTCCTTGAACGGCTGGTGGGACCCTGCAAAAAAGCGTTGGCCGATTCGGGTTTCAGCCAGAGCCAGATCGACGAAGTGATCTTGGTGGGTGGCATGACCCGCATGCCCAAGGTGCAGGAGAAGGTCGAGGCGATCTTCGGCAAAAAACCCAACAAGAGTGTCAACCCCGACGAAGTGGTCGCGGTGGGCGCAGCGATTCAGGGCGGGGTGCTGACCGGCGACGTCAAGGATGTGCTCCTTCTCGACGTCAACCCCCTCTCCCTGGGCATCGAGACGCTGGGCGGCGTATTCACCCGCCTGATCGAGAAGAATACGACTATCCCGTGCCGCAAGACCCAGGTTTTTTCCACCGCCGAGGACAACCAGGCGGCGGTGTCGATCCACGTGCTCCAGGGCGAGCGCGACATGGCGAGCTATAACAAGACGATCGGGCGCTTTGAGCTTGTGGGCATACCCCCGGCGCCCCGCGGCCTGCCCCAGATCGAGGTTACCTTTGACATAGACACCAACGGCATCCTGCATGTCTCCGCCAAGGATCTCGGCACAGGCAAGGAGCAGTCGATCCAGATCAAGGCAAGCTCCGGCCTCAGCGAAGAAGAGATTGCGCAGATGGTCAAGGACGCTGAACTTCATGCCTCCGAGGATAAGGAGAATCGCCAGAGGGTTGAGGAGCGCAACAAGCTCGATGGCCTGATCTACTCCACCGAGAAGAGCATGGGCGAGTTTGGCGACAAGCTCGATGCGGAAACCCGCTCCTCCATCGAAGCGGCCCTGGCCGAGGGCAAGAGTGCGATGGAAGGCGAGTCGGTCGATGCGATCAAGGCGGCGTATGAAAACCTCACCACCGTCTCCCACAAACTGGCCGAAGAGATGTACAAGAAGGCCCAGGACGAAGCCGGAACCACGGGCGATGACGCAGGCGGGGCGACTGGTGGGGACGACGATTCGGTGGTGGATGCCGATTTTGAAGAGGTCAAATAATCGATCGCCGACAAAGCCTGTCTTTTCTCCGATTGACTTCGTCAGGCTAAGAAATGATCCTCGAAATACGACAAGTATTCCTCCGGTCGTTTCTTATCACCTTCCTTGTTCTCGAAGAAAATCCAGCCCTTGTCAGCAATCGGTCAGGCTGGGTAAGTAGAGTAAGTAGATAGACATACAGTTGCGAGACAACTTCCTTTTTGTCTGCCTTTGTCAACAGCCAGGGGGCGCATTTGCGCCCCCTTTTTCCATTCAAATGCCCCCGACTCCGACTCTTTTTCAAAAACTACCGCTGGTCTGGGAAAATCCATTCTGGTAACCTTCTGTATCACTTTTCTTATGGAATACGGGATGAAATTTAAATCGATAATATTGCTCGGTGTGGCGTTCCTGGCGGCTGGCTGCGCCTCGACTCCCCGGAGCGAGAAAATAAGCGAGGCTTGGTACGAGCCGCGTGGAGAGCTTGTCGGCGAACCTTCGGCGATAGCTCCTGCCAGGGCTGAAGATATATTGCCCAAGCCCGAGTCCCTGCCTGAATTCACTGCCAGCTCCAGAATGACCATCATCGAGCAGGAAAGCCTTGACTCTCCCCTCCCCGAGCGAAGCGGTGAGCACCTTTATTGCCAGGCCTTCGCTGCGCTGGATGGGGGTGACCAGGTCAAGGCCCGGATGCTTTTGCGCAAAGCGTTATGGGAGCTTGACCACGACGACCCGTTGCGCCCCAGCGCCGCCATGGGGTTGGCCCGGCTCTATTACTTCGAGGGTAATTACGGCAGCGCTATAGCGCTGCTGACACGATCCGGCGTGAAGCCGGCAGGCGTCGAGGCCTATTTCCTCGCCGACCTCTACCGCGCCCAGGCCGATTACTCCAACGCGGTGGATACCTATCTCGGGATGGTTGGGGGGATGGATGAAATCGCAAGGGATGAGCTACATGCGCGCATAAGACGGATGATCGACAGGATGGGCCGGGCCACTCTCTCCGAGTTTGCCGCCAGTAGGCCCTTCACCCCTGAGGGCGGCTATGCAACGCTGAGACTTTCGCGCTGGCTGATGGCAAGTGGCCGGGAGGTTGAAGCGGAGCCCATGCTTGGCAGGGTGGCGTTCATCTTCTCCGGGTCGCCCATGGGGGAGAGCGCAGAAAAGCTGCTCGTCAGACAGCGCGGCATTCGAAATGTGAGGCCGGGAAATATCGGAGTCCTGCTGCCGCTAAGCGACCGGCTTGCCCCCTTTGGCAAGAAGGTGCTCCACGGAATTTTGCTGGGCTCCCGGCTTTTCGGCGCTGACACCTCTGGGCATGAACAGAAGCAAAATCAAATAACCCTTCAAATAGCCGATTCCGGGGGCGATCCCCTTAAATCCGCCGAGGCGGTGATCGATCTCGCCACACGCGGAGTGGTGGGAATAATAGGCCCGCTAAAGGGCGAAGCGGCCCAGGCCGCCGCTGAGGCCGCCCGCATGATGGGCGTGCCGCTTGTCACCGTGACCCCCACCGGCGGCTTCGAGGGCGATGGGGTCTTTAGGCTCTATCTGCGCGAAGAGGATGAGGTGGACCGGCTGGTGGCCCACGCCGTCGAGACCCTGGACATACGCAGGTTCGCGATTCTGGCTCCCGACAATGAAGCGGGCAGGCGCTATCGCAAGCTCTTTTGGGACTCGGTGGTTGAACATGGGGCGGAGATCGCCGGGGCCAGCCTCTTTGAGGCGAGTGAAAACATCACCCTTGAGACGCCCATCCACAAGCTTACGGGGATCTACGGGCTGAAGGGTGCAGAGCTTCGCGAGCGGTTCGAGACTGAGCGCAGGGCTGAGCTTGAGAAGCAGAAGAGTTTGCTCATGGCGCTGGGCATCGCGCTGGGCGAAGCCGAGGCGGGTCTGGATGACGCCGAAAAGGAGTTCGCAAAGTATGAGCCCGAGCCGCAAGTGGACTTCACCGGGGTCTTCCTGCCGGTGTCCAGCCTCACGGCGGGCCAGCTCGCGCCCCAGCTGCCCTATTACGATGTGAACGATGTGGTGTTGCTCGGCATCAGGTCATGGAACTATTCCGCACTCACCAAGGTGGGCAAACGCTACGTCCGGGGTTCGCACTTCCCCGTGGAGTGGACGGTCGATTCGGAGGAGGGCGCAGCCTTTGCGACTGCCTTTGAAGAGGCCTACGGCCATGCGCCAGGGGTGTTGGAGGCCTACGGTTACGATGCCGTGCAACTCATCCTCGACATCGCTGCCGAGCTTGAGGTGATGGGCCGTACCGAGCTGCAAAGGGGGTTGGAGATCGTCTGGGCCAAACCGGCGGTTACCGGACCGCTCACCACCCATCCCGGCGGAGAGATCGCTTCCGAGCCTAAATTGATGAAGGTGGTCGGAAGAAAAATCGTCCCGGCCACAAATGGGAAAGAGGCGCGGCAATGAGTCAGCGGAGCCACACGGTGACCCTTGAAAATGGCATGACGCTCGTCTACGTGCGCAATGAGGCCGCCCCCGTGCTGGCCCTTGACGTGTGGATCAGGGCGGGCAGCGCCGATGAGCGCGAGGACGAGGCGGGGCTTGCCCATGTGGTCGAGCATATGATGTTCAAGGGGACCGGGCAGCGCGGCCCGGGAGTCATTGCGGGTGAGGTGGAGAATATGGGGGGGGAGATAAACGCCTTCACAAGCTTCGACCATACAGTCTACACCCTCTGCGTGCCGGGCAGGTATGGGGCGCAGGCGTTCGACATCGTCCATGACGCCCTGACCGGTTCACTCTTCGACTCCGAAGAGCTTGAGCGGGAGAAGCTGGTTATACTGGAAGAGATCAAGCGGGGCCGCGACCATCCCCAGCAGTATCTCTCCCGGATGCTCTTTTCCACCGCCTACCAGCGCCACCCCTACAAAAACCCGGTAATCGGCAGCGCGGAGTTGGTCTCCTCTTTCACCCGCGAGAACCTCAAACGTTTCGTTTCGCGCTGGTACCGTTCCTCCAACATGACCCTTGTGGCCGTGGGAGAGCTTCCCATTGGAAAAGTAAAAAAGATGGCCGAGGCCACTTTCGGCAAAATGGATAGAAGCCCCGTTCCACGCAGGACAAAGAGGGCAGCAGAGGGTGAGCCGGACAGCTTTCGCTGCTCGATCGAGGGGCGCGACATCGCCGAAATCTACTTTGACATCGCTTTTCCCGGCCCCGGCGCGGACCACCGCGATGTGGTGCAGCTCGACCTGATGGCGGCGGTGCTCGGCAATGGTGAGGCCTCAAGGCTCGAGCACAGGATAAAGCTGGACCTGAACCTTGTACACGCCATCG
This sequence comes from Deltaproteobacteria bacterium, assembly GCA_030591565.1. GTDB lineage: Bacteria > Desulfobacterota > Deferrisomatia > Deferrisomatales > BM512 > JAUVAU01. The sequence goes on from JAUVAU010000001.1 coordinate 79,653, forward strand.
GGGCGGGGGTTTATCTGCCCACCGACCCCGGCGTGATCAATATCGGAGGCGCCGCCGACCCGGCCAAGTTCGAGGAGGCCTACCGGGAAATATGCTCTGAGCTTTACCGCATAGCCCATGAACCGGTCTCGGCCACTGAGCTGAAGCGCGCCAAGGACACGGTGGAGACGGAGTTCATATACCAGCGCGAGACCTCCCAGGCCCAGGCGCAAAAGCTCGGCTACTGCCAGCTGGTTTTAGGTGACGCCGATTACGAGGCCCTCTATCTGGAGCGTCTTCACGAGGTCACCCCGGATGAGCTGATGGGGGTGGCCCAAAAATATATCGCCCCCCGCCGTGGCGTCGTCACCTACATTCACCCCAGGGGTGAAAAGCCGCCCCTCTCGGTTTCCGCTGCCAAAGCTGCTATGCAGAAGGCGGAGAAGAAGTGGTCGGCCAAGAAGAAAACCGTTAAAAAGCCGCCGGTGATGTCGCGCTATGTGCTGGATAACGGCGCACGCGTGCTGGTGCGGCGACAAAACGCGGTGCCCATTGTTTCAGTGAGGGCAGCCATGCTCGGTGGCTCCCGCGTGGAGCAGGAGGGGAAACAGGGTCTCTTTCACTTGCTCAGCGCGGCGGTGACGAGGGGAACGGGGTCGAGATCGGTCTTCGATATCGCCCACGATTCCGACCGCATCGGCGGACACATAGAGGGCTTTTCAGGGCGCAACTCCTTTGGGGTCAAGTCCGAGTTCCTCTCCAAACACCTTGAAAAAGGGGTGGAGCTTCTCTGCGACACTTTGACAACGCCCACTTTTCCCGACGAAGAGGTGGAAAAATCGCGGATCGAAACCCTCTCGGCATTAAAACGCAGGGATGACAACCCGGCGGCCAAGGCTTTCCGGGCCTTTGAGCGTGCCCTGTTCAGTCCCCATCCCTACGGGATTGATCCGCTGGGAACCGTGGAGGGGGTCCAGAATCTTTCCCCCGACGATCTGCGCGGGGCTTATGGCAATTACGCCAGCGCCGAGGGGCTCGCCATTGCTGTTTCCGGCGATGTTGAGCCTGAAGCGGTGGTTGAACTATTTAATGAAAAGCTCAAACTGGCGAGAACCGGCAGGGCGACGCTTGAAGTAAAGTTGCCCAAGGCGAATCCTGCGTACAAAGAGGTGCTAAAGGTCGAGTCGCCCCATGAGCAGGCGCATGTGGTGTTGGGCTTTCTCGGGGCTACGATCTTCGATGAGGGTCGCCTTGCGCTAAAGGTCGCCAACTCGATCCTCAATGGACAGGGGGGCAGGCTATTCAGGTCTTTGCGTGACGAGCAGGGGCTTGCCTACGCGGTGATGTCCACTTCGATGGAGGGGATCGACCCGGGGTTCATCGCGGGCTATATCGCGACCTCCCATGAGAACGCCGAGAAGGCGCGTCTTGGGCTTTTGGAGCAGTTCATGGGGTTGTGGGCGACCAGGGCGTCAAAGTTGGAAGTGGACAGCGCCAAGCGCAAGCTGGCGGGGGGTTATGAGATGAACCTGCAGGAAAATGATTTTCATGCCTCCCAGATGGCGCTGGACGAGATATATGGGCTTGGCTACCGTGACTACCTCTCCCACGCCGGGCGCATACTCAAAGTGACCCCTGACGAGGTCTGGGCGGCTGCGAGCCGCTACTTTGGCGAGGACAACTGGGTGGCGGTGGTGTCAGGCTAATAAACTCTGCCTTTTATCCGATTGACGGCGTCAGCCTGAAAAAATGATCCTCGAAATACGCTGAGTATTCCTCCGGTCATTTTTTATATCCTTCCTTGTTGACTCGACCCCTCTCGGGGCCTCGCCTAAAGGTGCGCTAATGCGCATCCAAGTTTTCAGGACAGAAAACTTGCCTCGAATAAAATTCAAAGTTTACAGCAATCTGTCAGGCTGAGATGGTCTGGCGGGAAAGTGAAGGAAAAAAAGGCAGAACCCATTGGGTTCTGCCTTTTTAGTTGTATCTAAAAGAAAATAATGAAGACTCGCAGGGCAATTTCCTGCGAACACTTCTATCGTATTAAATTTTGCCGAAGATCATGAACGCGATAACAAGCGCGTAGATAACCAGTGACTCGATGAGCGCCAAGCCGACGATCATGGGGGTAAAAAGTTTGCCACTGGCGGCGGGGTTGCGTGCGATGCCCTCAAGGGCGGCAGCCAAACCACGGGACTGACCCAGTGCGCCGAGACCGGCCGCGAAGGTGATGGCCAGGGCGGAAGCGATGGCGATCAGGCCGCTGTCGGAACCACCGCCTGCAGCGAAAGCGGGAGCCGCGAGGGCGATCAGGGACAGGGTGATGAATGTACGTTTGATCATTGTGTTGTCCTCCTCTCTTTAAGAGATTTCAAGAGCAGCCCTTCAAAGGGTGGGCCGCGTTGATTGCTGGTTGTTTGATTGTTACTTAGTGATCGTGCGCCACCGCGCCAGCCAGGTAGATCATGGCGAGCAGGCAGAACACGAAGGTCTGCACCACCGAGACGAACACGCCCAGAAAGAGCGAGACCACCGGTAGGCCGATCGCCACCAGGCCGAAGAAGATCGCGCCGACCTTGTGATCGCCCATTATGTTTCCGAACAGACGAAGGCCAAGGCTGAGCGGACGAGCCAGATGAGAGATGATCTCAATCGGCAGCATCAGCGGTGCAATCGGCATGTAGGGGCCAAGAAAATGTTTTGCGTACCCGATCCCTTTGACCTTGAAGCCGTAGAAGTGGGTGGCGAAAAAGACCGTCAGCCCCAGCGCGAAGGTGGTGTTTACATTCTCGGTGGGTGGCAAAAAGCCGGGAATCAGCCCCGAGAGGTTGCAAAAGAGGATGAAGAGCGCAAAGGAGCCGACCAGATGGATATACTTTGGTCCCTCGCTTCCCAGGACATCGTCCAGCAGCTTGGAGATCGCGGAGACGGCTATCTCCATCACGTTCTTGATGGTGATCTTGTCCTCAGGAATAAGGTCCTCGTCGGTGAAGTTCGAGGTCTTCAAGCCCTTGCGCGCCAGCAGGGCCAAGACGACCAGGACGACGAAGATCACGATACCATTGCTCACATGGTAAGCGGGATGCGCGGCTTCGTGTTTGGCGCCGGCCTCTTCAACCGTTGCGTGGGAAAATTCCCAGTCGTGGTCCTCAAGCTGCTTAAGACCGGGGATCATGGAAGTCCAGACGATGTCGTTACCGGCACTCATTGCGGCGTGTCCTCCCGAATATCGCTGCTTTTTCTTACAGCTTCAAAAACAATAGAGGGCAGAATGACGGAGAATCCGATCACCAGCCCTATGGCATTCATCTCAAAAACCAGTATCAACACGCCGACCGAAGCGATCAAAAACGTGTATTTGAACCAGTAGATCGCACCGGGCCAAAACCCCATGCGCCTTTTCCTGAAAACCGGGCCGAGCGATACTGCGCTCACCCAGAAACTTGCAACGGCTATCGCCCCGCTTACCGCAACCGCGCTGCCGATCGACTTGTCGAACATGAACGATAGGGCCACTGCAATGGCGTAGACGATGACGTTCACGCGGGCGATGCGCCTGATTGACGAGGTGTCTACCGCTTCCTCTTCCCCGGTGGTGGTGGGGAGGGGGTCACCCATTGTCGTCTTCCTCTTCCATTTCGCGCTCCACCTTTTTTGCCAGCCGGTAGAGGCTGCGAAAGCCCGCGATAGACCCGAAAACCACCCAGGACAGCGCCATCCAGGGTGCTGTATCTAGGACGCCGTCAAGCCAGTTGCCGATCATCAGGCCGATAACCACCGAGATACCCATCTCCAGCGCACCTGCGCTGTAGCGGGCCCATGTTTTCATCTTTTCGGGGCTTTTGTCGGCCATTGCTTGTCAACCCGGCGGAGAATTAATTCTTCCACCGTCTTTAAAAAATCCGGCTTTCTATACCATGCCAACTGGTTTTGCGTCAAGCAGGGAAGCTTTACCCGGAATCACCCTGTTCCGATTTCTTTTGACTGACTTTTCCGCTTTTTTCATCCCTTGGACCAGATGTGGTTGAGGACGTAGGGGATTTGGGTGGTATACTGCCCTGAGATATTCAATGCAAACGACCGGGAGGGATAATGGAACTGGAAGGCGGACTGGGCTGTTTCGTGTGTGGAAAGGGTAACCCCCACGGACTGCAGATGGATTTTGAACTCAACGAGGCACAGAGGACGATAACCGCGAAATGGGTCCCCGATGAGCGCTATCAGGGGTACGATGGTATCGTTCATGGCGGCATAATCGCTACGCTTCTCGACGAGGGGGTGGCGAAGCTCTGCTACATGCTCGATTTGCGCGCAGCCACCGCTGAGATGACCGTGCGCTACCGCAAGCCGGTACCGGTGGGCAGGGCGATCACGCTCTTGGGCGCGATCACAGGGGAAAAGGGCCGGGTGATAACAGGCAAGACGGAGATATTCCTGGAGGATGGGACGTTGGCTGCCATGGCCCAGGTAAAATGCATAAGGAGTAAAAGTTGATTCCGACACCCGAGGCATTCGTGAAGTTTCTGACCCATCGGGCAGGCAAGCCGCTCGACCTGCGCAAGCTGATGGACCGTTTCGATATCACCAGGGAGGGTGAGGGTGCGTTTATCGCCTTTCTCGACGAGCGGGTCGCAGCCGGGGAGGTCGTTCTCATCAAGGGCGGGCGCTACGCCCATCCCTCAAGGGTGGGGCTGGTGGTGGGGCGGTTGACGGTGCACCCCGATGGTTTCGGCTTCGTCATCGCCGATGATGGCGAGACCCCTGACCTGCACGTCAAGGGGCGCAACATGAAGTCCGCCATGCATGGTGACCGGATCGTCGCCCGTGTGGAGGAGCGCGGGGGGCGGCCCTCGGGACGGATCATCCGCATCCTCGCCCGCTCAAACGACCGGATCATAGGAAAGCTCAGGGTCAGGAGGCGCAACGCGGTCGTAGTGCCTCTGAACGAGCGGATTCCCCAGCACATATTGATCGACTCCGACGACCTGATGGGCGCTGCCGAGGGCCAGATAGTGGAGGTGGAGATAACCCGCTTCCCCACCGAAGACTCGTCGCCCGAGGGCAAGATCACCGTGGTGGTGGGCTATCCGGGCGACGCGGACGTGGAGGCTGAGGCGATAGCGCTTAAACAACGCATCCCCATCCGTTTTGAGGAAAGTGTCATAGTCGAGGCTGCCCAGCTGCCCAAGAAGGTACGCGACTCGGACACCAAGGGGCGAAAAGCTCTGCTGGACGTGGAGTTCGTCACCATAGACGGCGAGACGGCAAAGGATTTCGACGACGCCGTGCACGTGGAGAAGCTGAAAAACGGCTATCTTCTGCGCGTCGCCATCGCTGACGTGAGCCATTACGTCACGCCTGGCAGCGAGGTGGACGACGAGGCGCTGGCCCGCGCTACCTCTACCTATTTTCCCGACCGTGTATTCCCCATGCTCCCCGAATCGATCTCCAATGGCTTGTGCAGCCTCGTTCCCGGTGAAAAGCGTCTCGCCTTCGTGGCCGAGATGCAATATTCGCGGGGAGGCAGGCCCGGCGCGGCACGCTTTTTCCCGACTGTCATCAAGAGCAGGCACCGGTTGACCTACACCGAGGTCGCCAGGGTGCTCGACGACCCCGACAGCGAAGAGGCCGTGAGGCTCGGCCCCACCGCGCACGGCCTGGAGCTGATGTGGGAGCTGGCAGAGAGGATACGCAGTCGGCGCTATGACCGCGGCTCCATCGATTTCGATCTGCCCGAGGCGGAGATCATACTCGATCTGCGCGGCAAGCCCGAGGACATTGTAAAAAGCGAGCGCAACCGCGCACATTTTTTGATCGAGGAGTTCATGATCGCCGCCAACGAGGCGGTCGCGGCTTTTTTTGAGGCCAAGGCGATCCCGGCGCCCTTCAGGATTCACGAGCCCCCCGATCCCGACGACGTGGAGGAGTTCCGCAGCTTCATCCACAACTTCGGCTATACGTTGAAGGGGCGGGCCAAGGTGCACCCTGAGGACTACCAGGATCTGGTGAGCCAGTCCGAAGGCAAGCCCGAGGCGCGTGTCATCCGCCAGATGCTCCTGCGTTCGATGAAAAAGGCGGTCTACAGTCCGTTTAACGAGGGGCATTTCGGTCTGGCCTCGGAAAACTATCTCCACTTCACCTCGCCTATTCGCCGCTATCCCGACCTGATAGTACACCGCACCCTCAAGCAGTTTTGCACGGGTAAAAAACCGGCGAAGAAGTGGCGGGAGAGGGAGCTGGAGTATCTTGAGCGGGAGTGCGTAAGGCTCTCCGAGCGCGAACGCGCCGCCGAGGTGGCCGAGCGCGAAGCGGTGGCCCGGCTAAAATGCCTCTTCATGGACGATAAGACCGGTGAAGAATTCTGGGGGATAATAACCGGCACGGCGAGCTTCGGCTTCTTCGTGGAGCTGGAGCAGTTTTTCGTGGACGGGCTGGTTCACGTCTCCAGCCTGGATGATGATTTTTACCATTACAGCGAACAGACCCATTCGCTCATAGGTGAGCGCACCAGGCGCTGCTACGGGATGGGTGACCGCGTGAGGGTCGTGGTGGAGAGGGTCAACGTGGATAAGCGCCAGATAGATTTCAAGACGGTCAGGGACGAGAGCGGGGGCAAGGGCAAGAGTAAAGGCAAGGTCAAGGTCAAGGGTAAGGGCAAGGGCTGAGCTATCTATGGATATAATAAGGATAACGCGTACTTACCGCAGCATGCAGAGGGTGCGGGAGATAGTGACGATCCTGTCGCGCCACGGCTTTTCGCGGATGCTCCAGGCCACCGGGCTGGGACGCTTCATGCCTGTGTCCCAGAGGATGAAGCGGGCCGAGAACGTCAACGAGACCGTCACCGCGCCCGAGCAGCTGCGCTTTGCGCTCGACGAGCTTGGCCCCACCTTCATCAAGCTGGGGCAGATGCTGGCCTCGCGGCCCGATCTGGTGCCGGAGCCCTACGTCGAGGAGCTCAGAAAGCTCCAGGACGAGGTCAGCCCCTTCCCCTTTGAAGAGGTGTGCCTCGTGGTGGAGGAGCAGACCGGGCTGCCCATGGACGAATGCTTCAAATCGGTGGATGAACAGCCGATGGCCGCCGCCTCCATCGCCCAGGTGCACCGCGCCGTCCTGATCGACGGCACCCCGGTTGTGCTCAAGGTGAGGCGACCGGGCATCAAGAATATCATCAATCGCGACCTCTCCGTGCTCCAGCTCCTCATAACCGCCGCCGAGCGCTACATGCCTGAGAGTCGCGAGCTGGACCTGCCCACCATCCTCGACGAGTTCTCCCGTACCATTCGCAGGGAGCTTGATTTTTATCTCGAAGCCTCCCACACCGAGCGAATCAAGCGAAACTTTGGGGACGATGAGCAGGTGGTGATTCCAGCCATCCACTGGGAAATGACAGGGGAAAGCCTGGTGGTGATGGATGAGCTTGAGGGCTTTGCAGCCGATGATATCGAGGGGATAGACGCTGCCGGTATCGACCGTGTCCAGGTCGCCAAAATCGCTGCGCGCTGCTTTATGAAGCAGGTATTTGAAGATGGGGTTTTCCACGCCGACCTGCACGCCGGTAATGTCCGGGTGACGGCTGAGGGCAAGCTGGGGCTGCTGGACTTTGGGGCTGTGGGCTTTCTCTCCGAGGAGATTCAAGAGAGCCTGGGCACCTTCTTGATGGCGCTCTTGAGCCGCGACTATACGGCGCTGGTGGATGAGTTCATGCACATCGGCACCTTCGAGCGCGCGGTGGATATGCGGCGGTTCGAGCGCGATCTTCGCGAGCTGATCGAGCCTTATTTCGGCAGGCCGTTGGGGGAGCTGCGCTTTGGTGAGATAATGAAGGAGTGCGTGGCGATTGCGCTTCGCCACCATATCCGTGTGCCCGCCGACATGGTTCTGCTGGCCCGCTCAACGATCTCCATTGAGGGGATCGTGCGCCAGCTGGACCCCGAGCTGGGGATAATCGAGGAGGCGGAGCCCTTCGCCAAAGAGCTCATAGCCAAGCGGCTGGACCCACGCAGGCAGTGGCGCGCCTTTAGCCGCGCGGGGCGTGACTACAAACATTTTCTCACCCGGCTGCCCACGCAGCTGGGTCGCATATTCCAGCAGCTTCTCGACTCGCGTCTCTCAATCGATTTCGTTCACCGCGGCTACGAAAAGGCGCTCGATGAGATGGACCGCTCCTCCAACCGCATCAGCGCAAGCCTGATAATATCGGCGTTGATCGTCGGTAGCGCGCTCATCGTATTGTCGGGGAAGGGGCCGATGCTCTGGGATTTTCCGGTGTTCGGGATTGTGGGCTTTATCCTCGCGGCCGTTATGGGGTTTGGCCTTGCCATACAGATATTGCGTTCGGGGAAGTTCTAGGAGCTTCGCCGAAAAACCCCGGATATCCTCCGATTGACGTTGTCAGGGGCGAAAAATGATCCTCGAAATACCTATCAGTATGCCTCGAATGATCTTCGGGGTTTCCAGTTTATCGTCGGCTTAGTTGGAGGTTTGTCCGGCATCGGCTAGCATCTCCAGTTTGGCCCAGTTTAGTGTTATCCCCCCGCTTCGGGAGAGTTTTTCAACAGCCTCCTAGTGGGGGAACTTCAATAGAAACTGGCTGTTCCGTTATTTTCCTATGCAGAACTCGGAAAAAATCCTCTCCAACACCTCATCCACCGCCCCATCTCCCAATAGCTCACCCAGCTTCCCTCGGGCCAGATGCAGTTCATTGGCGGCAGCCTCGACGTAGGGGGTCTTTTCAAGGGTGTCGATGGCGCAGACCACCGAGTTGTGGGCGGCCTCCACCGTTTCCCGGTGGCGAAGCCTTGTCAGCGCCTCTTCGCACTTCGGTCCTGAGCCTGACCATGCCCGCTCCCGTAGCGCCAAAAGCAGCTCGTCCACCCCTTCGCCGGTTTTTGCGCAGAGCTGCATCGGCACGCCAAAGTTGGCTTTAATGCGGGAGAGTGATTTTAGCCCCTTGTCCACTTTGTTGATGACGGCGAGATGGGCGTTGCCCTCAATTGCCTTTGTTGCCTCTGCAAGCTCCTCGTCGGAGAGCTTGATGCTGCCATCGAAGACGAGCAGGACGAGGTCGGCGGACTTTGCCGCTTGGCGGGCGCGGTTGACGCCTTCGACCTCGATCTCGCAGCCTGATACTCTAAGCCCCGCCGTGTCGATGATGTGTACCGGCGCGCCAAGGGCGTTGATTCGTACTTCAATCGTATCCCGGGTGGTCCCCGCCACCGGGCTGACGATTGCGCGATCATCGTCGGCCATGCGGTTTAGCAGGCTCGACTTGCCCACGTTGGGTGCGCCCACTATCGCGATGCGGTACCCTTCGCGCGCGGTGCGGCCCCAAGCGTAAGTATCCAGCATTTCACGCATTTTAGTCGACATTGACATGAGCGAGGATTTCAGCTCGGCCCAGTCGGGCAGCCCCACGTCCTCTTCTTCGTCAAAGTCTAGATAGGATTCGAGGTGCATCAGCACCCTCGCCAATTCATCCTGCCAGTCGCGGGTCAGCGTGGAGAGTCGGCCCTTGAGCAACGCTTCGTGGACCTTGAGGGATTCCCCGGTTTCGGCCCCGATGATGTCGGCGACGGCTTCGGCCTGAACAAGATCGATGCGGCCACGCAGGAATGCGCGCAGGGTGAACTCACCGGGACCGGCCAGCCGTATACCCTCGGCCATTACGACTTCCATGATGGCGTTGGCTGCGGCGCGACCGCCGTGGCAGTGGATCTCCAGGACATCTTCGCGTGTGTAGGAGTTGGGCCCCGGCATCCAGAGGGCCAGGACTTCATCGATGGTGGACCCCTTGGGGTCGTTGGGATTGGAAACGTGGGCCAGCGCGGCGTAGCGGGGTTTTAGTTCAAGGGGTTCGCCGCCGGTCGTTCTCAGAAGTTTCCCCGCGACCTCACCGGCTCGGCCACCGCTTAGACGCACGATGGCTATGCCGCCGGGTCCGGCGGCGGTGGCGATGGCGCATATGGTATCGTCCAGGCTGTTGAGGTTCATCTCTGTTCCCCTGTAAAAGCAGCTTGGAAGCCGCTTTTCTTTGCCGGAGTTCCCTTTAGCTTTGTATCGCGGGTGCGGCGGGCTTTGGGGTGCTCTTTTTACGCATCATCAACCACTGCTGGAAGATACTCAGGACGTTGTTCCAGAGCCAGTAGATGACCAGTCCCGAGGGAAAGTCCATGAACATCCAGGTGAACATGACCGGCATGCCGTACATCATGAACTTCATCTGGCCTTCGCTGGCGCCGGAAGCCGGGGTCAGTTTTTGCTGGATGAACATCGAGGCGCCCATGACAATGGGAGTCACGTAGTAGGGGTCTTTGGCCGCGAGGTCCTGAATCCAGAACATGAAGGGTGCGTGGCGGATATCGATGGAGTACATGAGGCCGCGGTAGAGCGCGATGAATACGGGTATCTGGACCAGGATCGGCAGGCAGCCGCCCATGGGGTTGACCTTGTGGGTCTTCCACAGGTGCATCATCTCTTTGTTGAGCTTCTCTTTGTTCTCGCCATACTTGTCTTTTAGTATCTGGACCTTGGGAGACAGCTCCTTCATCCGCGCCATCGACTTGTAGCTCTTGTTGCTCAGCGGCCAGAAGAGCATCTTTATCAGGGTGGTGAGGATGATGATGGCTACGCCGTAGTTGCCGACCATGGTGAAGAGCAGGTGAAGAAAGTCCATCAGCGGCCCGGAGATCGGCTGGAACCAGCCGTAATCCACTGCACGGTCCAGGTTCAAGCCAACCGGCACGATTGCATTTTTGGCCTTGGGGCCGACGAAAACACCGGTGGTGAAGCTGTGGACGCCGCCGGGGGGCAAGTCGAACATCTGGCCTGTCAGGGTCACTTTGACTGAGGCGTTGCCGCCGATCTCCGGTCCCACGGAGATGTCGAAGTCGCCCGGGTTTCTGGGCACTAGGATGCTCATGAAGTACTTCTGGGTGCAGCCGGCCCAGGAGATGGCGCCAGCGTCTTTCAGGCCATCCTCCACCGCGTCGTCAACCGCCACATCTTCAAGCTCGTTGTCTTTGAAGTAGACGGGACCCTGGAAGACATATTTGGACTCTTTGCCGGCGAAATCCTGGCTGACATAGAGGGCGGCGCGGTCGCGCAAGGGGGCTTGTCCACCGTTGGTTATGCTAACCGTCAGGTCCAGGTCGTAGCGACCGGGGATAAGCGTGTAGCGCTTTTCAACGGTGAGGCCTGTAGGGGTTGTAACAGAATAGACGATGTGCTCGGGGGTGGTCTCAACTATGGAGTAGAGGGCATCGGGGTTGAGGTCGCCCGAGACCAGCCCAAGGGAGCCGATGGAGTCGATCCCCTTTTGCAACATCACGAGCGGCTTGCCCTCGGGGCCTGCAACGTCGGTGTATTTGGAGAGAACAGCCCCTTCGACCCGTGCTCCCCAGTTGGTGAGGTTGAAGGTAGCGACATCGTTGGAAAGCTGTGATTTTTCCACGCCGCTGGCGGGTTGGGCTGGTGTGATTATGTTGTCGATAGTCGCCGCTGCGTCGGGGGCTACCTGCTGAGCCTGTACCGGTTGACCCTGCACCGGCTGCCCCTGTACCGCCTGGGATTGCGCCTGGGTAGCCACTTGCCTTGGCTGCACAAAATACGTCTGCCAAGCCATGAGGATCATAAAACTTATTGCAAGGGCGAGAAGCGTACGCTTTCCATCCATTATATGTTCATCCTTTAAAATCGAAGGGAGAGCGATCAGGAACGGGATCGAGGCCCCCAGGGTGATGCGGGTGGCATTTCAAAATTCGTTTGGCGGTGAGGGCGCTGCCTGCGAAAAACCCGTGTCGCATGTACGCTTCGTGGGCGTAGGCGCTGCAGGTGGGCTCGAATCTGCATGCCGGGGGCAGCAGCGGCGAAATCCACTTGCGGTACTGGGTGATCAGCCATGCGGCTATCAGGCGTGCCATCTGTTCAATGCCTTAAGTATTTCGTTGGTTACTTCTTCCAGCGTGAGTTTATCGGCTCCCCGCTTGGCGACAACCACAAGGTCCACCGGAGGGTCGATTGTGTGGCGGTTGGCCCTGAAGGCCTCTCGCACCAAACGCTTGATCCGGTTGCGATCAGGTGCCCTTTTAGCCGTCTTTTTAGAAACAACAAGGCCCAAGCGGCTTGGCGTGCCCTGGGCCTCGATAGCTATAAAACGAAAATGGTCAGTGTGAAACGAGCTGCCTTCGGTGAAGACCCTGTCGAACTCACACTTTTTCCGTATGCGGCACGACGGTGGAAACGTCAGCCGCCGAGTCGAGTTCAACTACTTCTTGGGTATCACGACGGCAAGCACTTTGCGTCCGCGACGACGGCGACGGGCAAGGACATTGCGACCATTTTTGGTTGCCATGCGGGCACGAAAGCCGTGGACACGCTTACGACGGATACGACTGGGGTTGTAGGTTCTCTGCTGCATAGCTTTCTTCTCCGAAAATTGGCCTCGCCGCGTCATGTTTCCAGCTACGGCGGCGGGCAAAGCGATTCCATATTTGTAAAGAAACGGGGAGATTAGACCCCTTTCCCCCCGACTGTCAAGGGTTTTACAGACCGCTGACAAACTCTGCCTTTTCTCCGATTTACTTCGTCAGGCTAAAAAATGATCCTCGAAATACGCCGAGTATTCCTCCGGTCATTTTTTATATCCTTCCTTATGGACTCGGCCCCCTCTCTGGGGCCTCACCTAAAGGTGCGCTAATGCGCATCCAAGTTTTTGATTTTGAAAACTTGCCTCGAATAAAATTCAGTGCTTGTCAACGATCAGCCAGGCTGGGTAAGTAGATAGGCAGACAATTACCAGTAGCCGATTTTCCAGCCAGCTTCCCGTTGTCTACCTTTGTCGGCAGCCTGGGGTTTTAAGCGATTTGCGGTGTTGATAAATGGGTGCTTATCGTGCAATTTTCATAGGATGATCGAATCCATTTACATCCACGTGCCGTTTTGCCTTGAGCGTTGCGCCTACTGCAACTTTTATAGCGGTGAGTCGTTGGCACACCTTGGCGAATATCCCGCCCTGCTGGTTGAGGAAATGCGACTGCAGCGCGAGGGTAGCCCGCTGGGACCGGTGGCTACCCTCTACTTTGGTGGCGGAACTCCCTCGCTCCTTGGCGTCGGTGGGGTTGGGCGCGTGATTGAGGGTGTGGCGCGGCTTGTGGGGTTGTCCAATGGCGCGGAGGTCACGGTGGAGGTCAACCCGGCGGCGGGTTTGGACTTTGGGGCGCTGGCGAGTGCAGGGGTCAACCGGGTCTCCATAGGGGTGCAGGCGCTGGACGACACCCTGTTAAGGATGCTCGGCAGGGTTCACGACAGTGAACTGGCGCTCGAAACGGTGCGCAGCGCGGTGGGTGCGGGGTTGCGGGTGAGCGGCGACCTCATATATGGGTTCGCTGGCTTGACAGGCGAGCTGCTGGCCCGCTCGGTTGAGGTTTTGACCGGCGAGGGGGTTGAACATCTGTCGGCGTATTCTCTGGAGATATCAAGTATGTGCGAAGATGCCCCCGCTGTCGAACCCTCTTCCCAGGAGGTTGAGCAGCTGCACTGGGAGAGTATAATCGAGAGCGCAGCCAGGGCCGGGTTGCGCCAATATGAGGTGTCCAACTTTTGCCTGCCGGGGTGCGAGAGCCGCCATAATGTGAACTATTGGGAGGGCGGTGGCTACCTTGGCCTGGGTCCGGGTGCGAGGGGGTTTGATCCTGGGAAGGGTAAGTTCGGCACACGCTATTCGACCGTTGAGGAGTTGGCGAGCTGGTCCGACGCGATTGAGTCGGGTAAGCTTCCGCCCTGCGAGGCTGAGGTGTTGGCCGAGGATGAGGCGCTGCTTGAGAGGCTGTTTCTCGCTTTCAGGAGGGTCGCACCGCTAAAAAGCCACAAGATACTTGATGGGACATCCTATTCAAAAGTGAGGCTGGACGGGCTCTTTGGTGAGTTGGTGGATGAACGCGACCTTGAAAGGATCGGGGAGGATATTTTCCCCACACAGAAGGGGTTGCGGCGGGGTGACGGTCTGGCGGTGTGGGCGATGGAGCGGCTGGAAAGCTGATTCGCCTGCTAATTATTTTCCAAAGGAGAGCGCGGAAAAACGCCCTCGCCCATTTTAACTGAAATTGCTATACTCCGCCTCCCCCTGAATATATGACGGATTGTGGTGAACACGTGATTGTTTCACGTGAAACAATTGGAGCAGGCAGTACGGATGATATGGTCTGAAAAGTTTGATGTGGCGGTGGTCGGAGCCGGACACGCGGGAATCGAAGCAGGTTTGGCTTCCTCTCGCATCGGGGCGAGGACCGCGCTCTTCACGATGGATCTGGATGCCATCGGCAAGCTGTCCTGCAATCCCGCCATCGGAGGGGTCGCCAAGGGGCATCTGGTGCGCGAGGTCGATGCGCTGGGGGGAGAGATGGGGCGAGCGATTGACGCCACCGGCATACAGTTTCGCCGCTTGAATACCCGGAAAGGCCCGGCAGTGTGGGCTTCCAGGGCGCAGGCGGACCGTGCTCAGTATGGCCTCCATATGAAGGAGAGGGTCGAGAGCGCCGGAAATCTGCTTGTGCGCCAAGAGGAGATTGTCGGCCTGTGGGTGGAGGGTGGAAAACTGGCGGGCGTGGTTGGCAGGACCGGAACCAAATATCCGGCCACCACCGTCGTGCTCACGCCGGGGACCTTTCTAAATGGGCTCATCCATATTGGAATGCAGAGTTTTCCCGCCGGGCGCGCGGGTGACCCGCCAGCCAAGCTGCTGGCTGAGAACCTGAAGGTGCTGGGCTTTCCCATCGGCAGGATGAAAACCGGTACTCCGCCAAGGCTGGCTGCCGCAACGATAGATTGGGAGCGGGTTACACCCCAATATGGCGATCCCGATCCTGTGCCCTTTTCAGTTGAAACGGATAGTATAAACCGGCCCCAGTTGCCCTGCTATATCACCTACACCAACTCTGAAACCCACAAGATAATCAAGGCATCTCTCGATCGTTCGCCGCTCTATTCCGGTGTCATCGAGGGGGTTGGACCCCGCTACTGCCCCTCAATTGAAGATAAGGTAATCCGCTTCGCCGATAGGGAGCGCCACCAGATTTTTCTTGAACCTGAGGGGGTGCGTAGCTGTGAGATATACCCCAACGGCATCTCCACCAGCTTGCCCCTGGACGTGCAGAGCCGGGTCGTAAGATCCATAGTGGGGCTGGAAAATGCTGAGATTGTGCGCCCTGGTTACGCCGTGGAGTATGACTACAGCGACCCCACCGATCTGCTGCCAACCCTTGAGTCCAAGCGGATGGAGGGCCTCTTCTTCGCCGGGCAGATAAATGGGACCAGCGGCTACGAGGAGGCTGCCGCCCAGGGGCTTTTGGCCGGGATCAACGCTGCGAGGCGTGCCGGCGGGGCCGAGGGGGTGACGATAGCACGGCACGAAGGCTACCTGGGAGTGCTGGTGGACGACCTCGTCACAAAGGGGACCAGGGAGCCCTACCGGATGTTCACCAGCCGCGCCGAGCACCGGCTGCTTCTTCGCGAGGACAATGCCGAGTACCGGCTGTCGCCGCTGGCGGCCAGGGTAGGCGCGTTGGGTGAAGAGCGGACAAGAAAATTCAACACGAGAAAGCTTCAAGCCGCTGAGCTTATGGAGTTTATATCCCAGACCTTGTTGAACCCAGGAGACGATACCGACCGCCTTTTTGATGAGTTGAAGAGCGCAAGGGTGCAATATCCGACACGGCTGATAGAGTTGTTGCGCCGCCCCGAGGTGACAGTGAAACAGCTGGAAAAAGTTGTCACAGGATGGCCTGAGGCCGAGCAGCGGGTAAGGGACAAGGTGGAGATTGAGGTCAAATATGAGGGGTATATCAAGAGGGACCTTGAGGCGGTTGAGAAGATGGCGAAGCTTGACGGGTTGCGCATACCTTCGGACCTTGACTATGGCGAGGTGGAGGGTCTGACCGCAGAGATTTGTCAGCTGCTTGTGTGTGGCAGGCCCATGACGCTTGGGCAAGCACAGCGTTTGCCTGGAATGAGTCCCGCCGCCGCCGCGTGCCTTCTGGTGTATCTCAGAAAGATCGGCGCGGCTTGAGCACCCGGTGGCGCCTGCTGGAAAAGGCAGGATTTGGACCCGATTTCACGCTCCTTGATGAGTATGTAAGTGAGCTTAATCGCTGGAATAAAGCGATACGCCTCGTGGGCCCCCGTGATGAGGAGGGGATCGCCAGACAGGTGGTGGATTCGCTTGGTCCCTTCTTTATAGAGCCCCCAACATTCCCGCTGCTGGATATAGGCAGCGGCGCGGGCCTCCCCGCCATTCCCCTGGCTTGTCTCTGGAGGGGTGAACGGGTCGTGTGTCTGGAACCAAGAGCAAAGCGGGCCAGCTTTTTGCGACATATGGTAAGACACCTTGGGCTTGATACGGTCGAAGTCGCCGAGGGGCGGGCGGAAGAGGTCATAAAGAGCGACCCCGCAATGGCAGGGAGCTTTTCCACCGTAACGGCAAGGGCGGTGGCCTCGGTGGAAGAGTTGCTGGAGATGTCCCGGCCCTATCTCGCAAGCGAGGGCAAAGTCGTCCTGGGGCGTGGCCCGCAACCCCCCGTTATGGTGGAGGGGTGGCGTCTTCGCACCGATGAAAACTACCTGGGTCCAGGCGGCGAAAAAAGGACCGTTCTCGTCTATCTCCCCGATAATCAATAAGATAAGCGTTCCCCATATCTAATTGTTTCACGTGAAACAATTTTAGCGCCACAATCGCTCTGGCACCTGTGCGCCGCCCCGTGTTAAGGTCCGCCTCCTTGCTCCGAACAGCGTCGGGCCGAGGATTTTTTATGCCCAAGCGCTACCTTAAGCAGTAGGAAAAATGGGAAAAATACTCTGTGTAGCCAATCAAAAAGGTGGTGTCGGCAAAACCACTACCGCAGTCAACCTTGCAGCATCACTGGCGATTTCCGACCAGCGAGTGTTGATGGTGGACCTGGACCCACAGGCCAACGCCTCTGCTGGCGTGGGCGTCAGGGGGCAGGACGGCATCCCCGGTACCTACGAGCTGCTCACCTCGTCGATTGAAACCGTAAAGACGATCCACACTACGGAGCTGGAGAACTTGCACCTTATCCCCTCGGGCCGCGATCTTGTCGGTGCGCAGGTGGAGCTTGTCCAGGCTCCCCGGCGTGAATATCTACTGAAAAATGCCCTGGTGAAGGTGGCCGACCGGTATGACTATATATTGATCGATTGCCCGCCCAGCCTCGGTTTGCTCACGCTCAACGCGCTTGTTGCGGCGCAAACGGTGCTGATCCCCATGCAGTGCGAGTATTACGCGCTGGAGGGGTTGGGCCAGCTGCTCCACACCATTCAGCGCGTCAAACGAAAACTCAATCCCGGTCTGGATGTGGAGGGTATACTGCTCACCATGTTTGACGGGAGGAACAACCTGAGCCGCCAAGTGGTCGCGGAAGTAAGCAAACACTTTGGCCCCAAGGTCTTTAAAACGATAATTCCACGAAACGTACGTCTGAGCGAAGCGCCCAGCCACGGCCAGCCAGCCATTATCTACGATCCGCGCTCAGCCGGGGCCCAGGGTTACCTTGGCCTCGCCAAAGAGATGCTGGGTTAACAGGGGAGTAGTGAACATGTCCATTGAGAAGAGCAAGAAAAGATCGGCCCTGGGGATGGGGCTCGACGCGTTGCTGCCCGACAACCTCCAGGGCGATTTCTTCCTCTGTGCTGTCGAGGATATCAGGCCCAGCAAGTCGCAGCCGAGAAAACATTTCAACGCTGTCTCCATCGAAGAGCTTGCCGCCTCCATACACGAGAAGGGGCTCATCCAGCCGCTGGTGCTGCGAAAGCTTGGCCCCGGTGAAGGGTATGAACTGATTGCAGGCGAGCGACGCTGGCGCGCTGCGCAAAAGGCCGGAATCATGGAGGTTCCAGCAATAATCAGACAAGCCGAGGATGACGAGGTCATGGAGCTTGCGCTTGTGGAAAACCTCCAGCGCGAAGACCTGAACCCTGTGGACGAGGCCCGCGCCTACAAGCTGCTGATGGACACTACCTTAATGACGCAGGAACAGATCGCCGCGCGCATCGGCAAGTCACGCGTTGCGGTTGCCAACGCCGTGCGGCTGCTCACCCTCGATCCCACGGCGCTCGAAGCGTTGACAGAGGGCAAGATCAGCGCCGGTCATGCGCGTGCGCTCCTCTCCGCCCCCGAGCAGCGGCGCAAGCCCCTGTTGCGCGAGATCATTGAGCGGGGCCTCTCGGTGCGCCAGACTGAAGAGCAGGCCAAGAAGACACCCAGGCAGGCCAGCCGCCAGCCGGTAAAGAAAGACCCCAACCTCAAGGCGCTGGAGCTGCGCCTCTCCCGCGCGCTGGGCACCAAGGTCCACCTGAGACCGGGCAAGGGTAAGGGCAGCGGCTCCATCTCCGTCGCCTACACGAGCCTGGACGATCTCGACCGGCTGATGGAGCTGTTTGAGAATATAAAATAAGCTTAATTATATCACGTTGTTAAGCTGTGGAGGCATAGCGTTGTGGCAATTTGACCACAAACAGTCGGGGAAGGGGGACCATATGCGGGAGACTATCCGGCAGATGGGGCTCGTATCCCAACTGGGCCTCACCATCGCCGCCGCCATCCTCATCTCCCTGGGGCTGGGCCACCTCATGGATATATGGACTGGAAGCAAGATGGGCTGGAAGCTCGCGAGTCTGCCCCTGGGCATCGCGTCGGGCTATTGGGCTGCGTACCAGCTGGTCGGCGACATGCTCGGCAAGAAGAAAGGTCCGGCCAAACGAGGCCATGACAAACGAGACAGTGATGGTTGACGAGCTGGCCCGCTTTCGACGAAGCTCCACCGGGGTGCTTCTCTATGCGCTCGTGGGTATCGGGGTGCTCTCGGCCGGACTCCTGGCCTTTGCCACTCTTCCCGCCGGGGTGGGTTTCGCCCTTGGGGGCATATGCGGGACGTTCGCCCTCAAGGTCTCCATCGAAGAGATAGCCCGCAGGAGCCGGTTGGACCCCGAAGAGGCACTCCGCCTCTCTCGAAAAGCCCGATTCAAGCGGCTCTGCATTCGCGCTGTACCGTTGATAATCGGCGCTGCCTCGCCCCACGTCAACTTCGCAGCCACGGTGGCGGGGGTGTTTTTCCCCAATATTATATTGCTGATCAAGGGCCGCTGACTCCCTGCCCCTGCTTGTTCGGCAGGTTTATCGTGATATCGTTTCAATAGCTACTGGTGCGTGGGACTTCAGGTAGGAAAGTCGGGAAATGAACGATATCCTCAACCCGAGCCAATGGGTTTTCGCTATTGGCGACGCCAGCTTCGCGCTCAACGCCGAGACGGTTGTGATGAGCCTCTTTGCTGCGCTGGCGCTGGTTTTGCTATCATACGCTGCGTCGCGCAGGGTCAGCATGGTCCCCAATATCCTGCAAAACTCGGCGGAGATGTTCGTCGAAGGCTTCTTTGACCTCACCTCCAGCTCCCTTGGCGCACGCGGTTCGCGCTACTTCGCGCTCATCGCCACTACCTTCCTGTATATACTGATCTCCAACTGGATGGGGGTGGCCCCCTATTTGTCCGAGCCGACGAGGGATTTAAACACCACGCTGGCCCTGGCCCTCATAGGTTTTTCCGTCGCCCACTACTCTGCAATAAGGGTCAAGGGGTTCAAGGGGTACGTGAAGGCGTACTTCGAGCCCTTTTTCCTCATATTCCCCCTCAACGTAATCGGCGAGCTGGCAAAGGTCGTCTCGCTCTCCTTCCGGCTTTATGGAAACATCATGGGCGGGGCGGTGATAATCCTGGTCGTCTCCGATCTGGTGAGGCAGCTGGTATTGCCGCCGTTGATGATGATCTTTTTCGGGTTTTTCGTGGGCACAGTGCAGGCGTTCGTCTTCGCCATGCTCACCCTCACCTATATATCTCTTGCGGTGAGGGACTAGGTGATGATCAATCCCGTTCACCTCTCCGACGCAGCCGCCTACCTGGGCGCGGGACTCTGTATGGGGCTGGGGGCGTTGGGCTCCGCCGTGGGGGAGGGCAAGACCGCCGCCAACACCGCCGAGTCGATGGCGAGGCAGCCGGGAGCGTCGGAAGATCTTTTGAAGACGATGCTGGTGGGTCAGGCGGTGGCTGAGTCGGCGTCAATCTTCTCCCTGGTTGTTGCCGTATTGCTTATTTTTGGAGAGCGAGCCGGTACCGGCGTGGAGGCGATGTCGCTCTTCACTGCCGGGTTGTGCATGGGCACCGGCGCGCTGGGGCCGGGCTATGGCAGCGGGCTTGCTGCAAAAGCTGCGACCCTGTCGGTGGGCAGGAACCCGCACAGTCACACACGTGTGCAGACCACGATGCTGGTGGGCCAGGCTGTCGCCCAGACCCCGGCGGTCTTTGCCCTGATGATCTCGTTTCTGTTGATCTTCAGGCAATCTCCGCTGGGGTGGGGCCTGGAAACCCTGGCCGCGACGCTGGCGGCGGGGGTGAGCGTGGGCGTGGGGGCGATTGGTCCGGCCATAGGCTCCGGTTACGCGGCCTCGGCGGCGGTCGAGGGTGTGGCAAAGAACCCCACCCATTCAACTACTCTAATAAGGACTATGCTGCTCGGCCAGGCCATATGCCAGTCGACAGCGATCTACGCACTTTTGGTTTCTCTAATCCTCTTGTATATGGTGTGAGGCGTGAAAGGAGATCGGGAAGATGGAAATAACCGGAACTGAATTGGTGAGAGCTGCCGCGCTGCTGGGTGCGGGCATAGCCATGGGCTTTGGTGCGATAGGGCCGGGAATAGGGGAGGGGTTTACCGCCGGAAAGGCGTGTGAAGGTATCGCGCGCGCGCCGGAGCATGCGAACCTGCTGACCCGGACGATGCTGGTGGGGCAAGCGGTTTCAGAATCGACCGGCATTTATGCCCTGGTCGTGGCGCTGCTGCTGATTTTTGTAGTGTAGAAAACAGCAGAGATGGCTGACCTGTGAACTACTGTAATTTTCGGTGGTTACGGTGTTAGTGCGGAGCAATAGCGGACACGCGCTGCTTGTGAAAAAGAGTTTTTCCGGTTTAGTGCAAAAAACCGGTTTGAATTCATGCATATTTAATGTATTATCGCGCGCGCTTTGGCAGGGGGCCCGTAATGGTCCCGTTGTCATGGTTTTGAGCTGCTTTTTAAAATTGTTTGTTCATTGCTCGTTTTTTAGCTTTATGAGCTGGGAGGATCTTTAGCTGTGACGATCATTCCTAATCTCACCCTGGTTTTTCAGATAGTCCTCTTCCTCGTCCTCATGGTTATTCTGGACAAGGTACTGTTCAAGCCCATGTTAAAGGTCTTGGACGAGCGCAAGGCACGCACCGAGGGACGCCGCAAAAGCGCCGAGGAAGCTGAAACGAAGGCCGAGACGATCTGGGAAGACTACCAGACCAAAATTGCCGCCGCTCGCACCGAGGCCGACAAGGCCCGCACCGTCCTGGTAAAACAGGGCGATGAAGAGCGTGCGACGATCACCGCCGCAGCTACCGCCGAGGCCGACAAGACCGTAGCCGAGGTCAAGGCCAAGGTCGCCACCGAAGCCGACGCTGCCCAGGAAGTTCTCAAGGGGCAGATCGACGCGCTGGCCGGCGAGATGGCTGAGAAGATTTTGGGGAGGGCCATCTGATGAGCTCCTTTATCAAGTCCTTCGTCCTCGTATGCGTAGCGCTTGCACTGCCCGCCGTGGCTTTGGCCTCTGGCGGCGGAGCTGAAGCTGCCCACTCCAACCCCTGGATGGACCTGGCGTTCAAGTTCGTCAACTTCTTCATCCTCGTCGGCATCCTCTGGTATGTGCTGAAGGGAATCATTCCCCAGGCTCTTCGCGATCGTAAAGATGGGATCGCAAAGGAGCTGAAAGAGGCGTTGGCCGCCAAGGAAGAAGCCGAGACCAAACTCTCCGATTTTGAGGGCAAGGTCGCCAATCTCCAGGCTGAAATAGCCGAGATGATGGAAAATTTCGCGGTCGAAGGCGCGAACCAGAAGAAGAAGATCATCGCCGAGGCCAAGGTGGCCGCCGAAAATATCAAAAAGAATGCAGCCGCCGCCGGCGAGCGCGAAGCACTGAGAGCTACCGAAGAGCTGAAAAGCGAAGCGGTACGGCTGGCGCTTGAAGCCGCCCAGAGGATATTGGCTGAAAGCTACAGCGCAGAAGATCAGAAGCGTGCGCTGGAGCAGACCATCGAGAAGATCGAGGGGATACATTGATCAAGACGAGAATAGCAAAGCGTTATGCTCGCGCACTGTTTGAGCTGGCCTCGGAAGAGGGCAGCATTGAGCAAGTGGGTCAGGACCTGGCGAAAGTCAAGGTCGTATTCACCACCGAAGCCACTGTACGCAGTGGCCTGACCAGCCCGGTCAACGGTCCGAAAGTAAAGGCTCAGGTTCTCGGCGCTCTGGTCGAAGCCATGGGTTTGGGCAAGATGTTCGGCAACTTCCTGCGTGTTGTTCTTGATGCGCGCAAGATAGAGGTTCTTCCTCTGATAGAAGAGGAATACTCCGCGATGGCCGATGAGGCCACGGGCAAGCTCAGGGGCGTCGCAACCGCTCCCGCCGCGCTTGACGAAGCGGCTCTGAAAAAACTTTCTTCCGCTCTCACCAAAGCTTTGGGCAAAGAGGTCATCCTCGTAGCCGAAACCGACCCCACCCTGTTGGGCGGTGTCGTGGCGAGAGTGGGTAATTTAGTATTTGACGCTAGTGTGAAAACTCAGCTTCAACGGATGAAGGAAACCTTGGTTAAGGGGTAAGCAAACTATGCAAATCCGTGCCGAAGAAATTACAGAAATCATCAAATCGAAGGTCAAAAACTTCGAAGTCGAGCTTGACGTTGCCGAGACTGGCGTTGTTCTAAACGTTGGTGACGGTATCGCTCGTATCCACGGCCTGGAAAAATGTATGGCCGGCGAGCTGCTGGAATTTCCCGGCGGCATCATGGGTATGGCGCTCAACCTTGAAGAAGACAACGTGGGTGTAGCCGTCCTGGGCGAGTGCAACCACATCAAGGAAGGCGACACGGTCAAGCGCACCGGCGACATCGTCTCCGTGCCGGTCGGCGACGCCATGCTGGGACGAGTGGTCGATCCGCTGGGCAACCCGATCGATGGCCTGGGCGATATTGATACTGCGGAGACCCGCGTCATCGACATCAAGGCCCCCGGCATCGTCGATCGCCAGCCCGTTAACCAGCCGCTCCAGACTGGTATCAAGGCGATTGATTCGATGGTGCCCATCGGACGTGGACAGCGCGAGCTGATCATCGGTGACCGCCAGACCGGCAAGACCGCTGTTGCGATCGATACGATCATCAACCAAAAGGGTGGCGATTGTGTCTGCATCTACGTAGCGATCGGGCAGAAGCGCTCCACCGTCGCGCAGGTCGTGGCGAAGCTCAAGGAGTTCGACGCGATGGATTACACCATCGTCGTAGCCGCAACCGCTTCCGAGCCCGCCCCGCTCCAGTACATCGCACCCTTCGCGGGTTGCACCATGGGCGAGCACTTTCGCGACACCGAACGCCACGCGCTCATTATCTATGATGATTTGAGCAAGCAGGCCGTCTCCTATCGTCAGCTCTCCCTGCTGCTTCGTCGTCCTCCCGGACGTGAAGCGTATCCCGGTGACGTCTTCTACCTCCACTCAAGACTCCTCGAGCGCGCAGCCAAGCTTTCCGATGAAAAGGGTGCCGGTTCTCTTACCGCGCTGCCCGTCATCGAAACCCAGGCCGGCGACGTCTCGGCGTATATCCCGACCAACGTCATCTCTATCACCGACGGTCAGATATTCCTTGAGAGTGATCTCTTCTTCTCCGGCGTGCGTCCGGCGATCAACGTCGGCCTCTCGGTTTCACGAGTTGGCGGTGCCGCGCAGATCAAAGCGATGAAGTCGGTCGCAGGCTCCTTGCGTCTCGATTTGGCCCAGTTCCGTGAGCTGGAAGCGTTCGCGCAGTTTGGCTCCGACCTGGACAAGGCGACCCAGCAGCAGCTCGCACGTGGCGCACGTCTGGTCGAGATTCTCAAACAGGGCCAGTACGTGCCCCTGCCGATTGAAAAGCAGGTCATTCTTATCTACGCAGCCATCAACGGCTACACGGATGGACATAAAGAGAGCGCTTTGGGCGATTTTGAAGTCAAGCTCTACGACTTCATCGAGAGCCGCTTCCCCGAGATCTACACGAAGATTCGCGAAGAGAAGCAGCTTTCCGATGAATTGACCCAGACCATCAATGGTGCATTGGAAGAGTTCAACAAGGTATTTGTCGCCGAATAATACAATCGGGAGACCGTAGCCAATGGCGAACTTGAAGGACATTAAAACACGGATCGCCAGCGTCAAAAGTACGCAGCAGATCACCAGCGCGATGAAGATGGTTTCAGCCGCCCGCTTTAAAAAAGCGGAAGAATCCATCTTCAATAACCGCCCCTATTCCGACAAGATGTTGGATGTGTTGGGTAGCCTGGCCCTGCGTACTGAAGAAGACGCTCATCCGTTGCTGGAAAGACGCGAGCCCAAGAACGTGGGCATCGTCGTCTTTAGCTCCGACCGTGGTCTGTGCGGCTCCTTTAACGGTGGAATCTTGAGAAGCATCGACCGTTTTTTGAGGGAGAAGGCGGACAAATACGAGTCGATCCGGCTCTATATCGTCGGTAAAAAAGCCAACGATTACTACAAAAACAAAGATGTTGAATATCTGGGGAAATTGCTGGAGCTGTTTGGCAACGTCACCTTCACCCACGCCCAGGAGCTGGGCAAGGAAGTGACTGAGCTTTACACAGCCAATGAGCTGGACCTCGTATACATGGTCTACAACGAGTTCCGCTCGGCGCTTAGCCAGGAAGTCGTCTACGACCGGCTGCTCCCGGTGGAGCCGCCCCAGGTGGACCCGGATACCAACACAACCGAATATATCTACGAGCCCGATGAAGATACGATGCTCGAATGGATATTACCGCGTTACGTGGATGTGCGCCTCTTCAGGGCGATGCTTGAATCCACAGCCAGTGAGCATGGCGCTCGCATGACGGCTATGGAATCCGCCACGAACAACGCGAACGATATGATCGACCGGCTCACCCTGAAGTACAACAGGGCGCGCCAGGAATCAATCACATCCGAACTTATGGACATCGTCAACGGTGTTGAATCCCTGAAATAGCAGGCGATCCGAGACTAGCTAAGGAGGCCTTTTTAAAATGAGTGAGAACGGCAGAATTTCCCAGGTTATTGGTCCCGTTGTCGATGTGAAGTTCGAAGGCGAACTGCCGGAGATTTACATTGCGTTGAAGGTGACCAACCCCTCGATCAACGATGAGGAATTCAACCTGGTCCTTGAGGTCGCCCAGCACCTGGGCGAAAATACCGTACGCGCTGTCGCGATGGACGCTAGTGAGGGCCTCGTTCGTGGCATGGAAGTCGTGAATACCGGCGAGATGATCAGCGTTCCTGTGGGACGCGGAACGCTCGGCCGCATCTTCAACATCATCGGCCAGCCGGTTGATAACGCCGGTGAGCTTGATACGGGAAAGCGTCTGCCCATCCACAGGGAAGCGCCTCCTTTCACCGAGATGAGCACCGAAGTCGAAGCGTTTGAGACGGGCATCAAGGTCATCGACCTGCTCGCCCCCTACCAGCGCGGCGGCAAGATCGGCCTCTTCGGCGGCGCCGGTGTCGGCAAGACGGTTCTTATCATGGAGCTGATTAACAACGTCGCCAAGCAGCATGGCGGTTTCTCCGTCTTCGGTGGTGTTGGTGAGCGTACCCGCGAGGGTAACGATCTGTGGCTGGAGATGAAGGAGTCGGGCGTCATCGACAAGACCGCGCTGGTCTACGGTCAGATGAACGAACCTCCGGGAGCCCGTGCCCGCGTCGCGCTCAGCGCGCTGACCGTGGCGGAATACTTCCGTGATGAAGAAGGCCAGGACGTGCTGCTCTTCATCGATAACATCTTCCGCTTCACCCAGGCGGGTTCCGAAGTCTCGGCGCTCCTTGGCCGTATCCCCTCCGCGGTTGGTTACCAGCCCACGCTGGCCACCGAGATGGGTGAGCTTCAGGAACGTATTACGACGACCTCAAAGGGTTCGATCACATCGGTCCAGGCGATTTACGTCCCTGCCGATGACTTGACCGACCCCGCGCCCGCCACCGCGTTTGCGCACCTTGACGCCACGACGGTCCTTTCCCGTCAGATCGCCGAGCTGGGCATCTACCCCGCGGTTGACCCGCTTGACTCCACAAGCCGCATCCTTGATCCCCGCGTCGTGGGCGATCATCACTACAAGGTTGCCCGTGAAGTCCAGCAGGTGTTGCAGCGCTACAAGGACCTTCAGGATATCATCGCGATTCTCGGCATGGACGAGCTGAGCGAAGAAGATAAGCTGGCCGTTACCCGCGCCCGCAAGATTCAGCGCTTTCTCTCACAGCCCTTCAGCGTCGCCGAAGTGTTCACCGGAACGCCCGGCAAGTACGTTGAGCTGGCCGACACGATCAAGGGTTTCGAGGAGATCATTGACGGCAAGCATGACGATATTCCCGAGCAGGCTTTCTACATGGTCGGCACCATCGAAGAAGTGTTTGAGAAGGCCGAGAAGCTCAAAGTTTAACGGCTGGAGGATTTAAATGAGCCAGGAAACAAAATTCCAGCTGGAGGTCGTGACTCCCGCGCGCCGTCTTTTCCTCGATGACGTTGACGAGATCACGGTACCCGGAATCGATGGTGAGTTTGGCGTGTTGGTCGGCCACACCCCCTACCTGACCGAGATCGGTATAGGTGAAATGCTCTACCGTATTGGTGGCGATAACCACTACTTGGCGGTGAGGCGCGGTTTTGCGGAAATTACCCATGAGAAGGTCGCAATCCTCGCGGAGGAAGCTGATTTTCCCCAGGAGATCAACCTGGAGGAAGCACAGCAGTCCATGAGCGAGGCTGAGGAAGCATTGACTCAGCTCTCAGTTGAATCCAAGGAGTATCTGGAAGCGCAAGCCAAGCTGGACCGTGCGATGAACCGCATAGCGGTGGCAAAGCGGCACAGCGGTTAAAAAGCTATAGATAAGCAAACCGATATATAAAAAAAAAACGGGATCGTCTCTAAAGAGACGATCCCGTTTTAAGTTTTTCAAGGCGTGGGTCGGGGGTACGGGCCTTTTCTGATTATAAGGGCAAGGACCCATAATTATTTTTGAATGAGTTGTTTTACTGCTAGGGCTGCTTGGGAGTTGTAATAAGTTCGCCCTTGACCTTTGCGCCCCCCTCACTCTCAACTATACTGAACTTCACGGCTTTTACGTTATTTTGGTCGACCATCCCCTTGGCTTTTTTCACCAACATATTGCACAGGTCGTCGGGGTTTAGCTTCATAGAGCTGCCGCTGTCCTTACTGTTTTTCTCGATCCTCTTGAGTATGGTTTTGATGCGTCGGGCGACAATCGCGGGATTGGTGATGGCGATGGCGTCGATGATGATCGAATCGTTACCCTTCGCCAGTGCACCGGTTGAGGTGCGCCGCGAGAATTTAAGATCGGTGATGTTCCTGATCTGGGTTTCAAGGGACCTGAAGCGGTTGGCAAGGGTTCTAACCTGGAACTTTGTCACCGTGGACTGGACGGAACTCCGGGTCATCATACGGATATCCCGTTCGATTTCGCGGCGCAACTTCAGCGGCTCCTGGCGAAGCTGTCCGGCGAAAAAGAGATCGTATTCCCTTTTAAGTTCAGCGAGCTTGAAGTCCAGCTCTTCGATTTTGGGGTCCCGGTTCAATGCCATCTGCTAGTTGTCCACTCCAAATTATTCTTCAGTATAGGGGGAGAGGGCGCGCAGCCGTTCAATAATCGGCGGCAATTTCTCTACCATGAAATCAACCTCATCCATTGTGTTGAAGCGGCTGAGGCTGAAACGGATCGAGCCGTGGGCGTAGGTGAAGGGAACACCCATGGCGCGCAGTACGTGGGAGGGCTCAAGGCTGCCCGAGGTGCAGGCGGAGCCGGAGCTGGCGCAAACGTTAAGCTCGTTCATCAGCAGCAAAATCGCCTCGCCCTCCACGAACTTGAAGGAGAGGTTGACGGTGTTGGGAAGCCGCTGGGTGGAGTGGCCGTTCAATATCGTTTTGGATACCGCGCCCAGCAGCCCCGCTTCGAGGCGGTCACGCATGGCGCGCACTGTTTTATTTTCCTCATCTATAGCGTCGAACGCCAGCTGACACGCCTTGCCAAGCGCTATGATGTTGGGCACCGCTTCGGTGCCTGCGCGTCTTCCGCGTTCCTGATGTCCGCCAATTATCAAGGGGCGGTAGGGGACGCCCTTGCGTACGTAAAGCGCGCCGACGCCTTTGGGGGCGTGGAGCTTGTGGCCGCTAAGGGCCAGGAAGTCGATGGGCACCTTTTTAAGATCAATCGGTACCTTGCCCACCGCTTGTACTGCGTCGGTGTGGAAGAGCACGCCCCTTAAGCGGACGATCTGGGCGATCTCCTCAATGGGGAAGATGGTGCCGGTTTCATTGTTGGCCCACATTATCGAGACGAGCGCCGTGTCCTCCCTTATGGAGTCGCGAAGCTCACCCAGATCGATCATGCCATCGCCGTCTACGCTTAAAAGGGTGAGGTGGTAGCCCTTCTTGACGAGCGCCTTGGCGAGGTTCAGCACTGCGGGGTGCTCGACCTTGGTCGTTATTATGTGGCGCTTTTCCGGCTGTGCTTCCAGCGCTGCGCGGATGGCGGTGTTGTCGGCCTCGGAGCCGCAGGAGGTGAAGACGATCTCGGACGCGTCACACCCCAGGACCTGCGCTGTTCGTTCCCGCGCCTCCTCCACCTTGGCCCCGACCTGTCCGCCGAAGGTGTGCATGCTCGACGGGTTGCCGTAGAGGTCGCAGAAGTAGGGAGCCATCTCCTCGAAAACCCGGGGGTCTACACGGGTTGTCGCGTTGTTGTCAAAATATATGGTGTCGCCCATTATGCCTCCTCGACCACTTCGATACCGGGATCGACCATCTCTTTGAGACGAGCTTCGACACCCTGCTTGAGCGTTATCTGCGAGGAGGGGCAGTTTGTGCATGCGCCACGCAAGCTCACAGTGACCAGATTGCCATCAACGTCGATCAGGTCCAGGTCGCCGCCGTCGGCTTGCAGCGTCGGGCGTAGCTCCTCATCTATTACCTTCTGTATCAGGGTAATCTTCTGGATATTGGTGAGCTTCTTGGGGGGCTGGGGTTCCTGGGCTTTTTTCTTTGCACCCAACGCCTCTTCGAGAAGCTCCTCAATGCTCGGCAGACACTTCTCGCAGCCTCCGCCAGCCTTGGTGTAGTGGGTGACATCTTCGACGGTCTTCAGGTCGTTTTCCTCGATAGCCCGCCTGATCTGGGTATCGGTGACGCCGAAACACTCGCAAACCACCTCGCCATCAAGCTCGTGAGCGGTCACCGGCTCGCCACGGTAGTTCTGTATGGCGGCCTCAAGCGCTTCGCGGCCCATGACCGAGCAGTGCATCTTCGCCTTGGGCAGGCCTCCCAGATAGTCGGCGATATCCTTGTTGGTGATCTCCAGCGCCTCATCAAGGGTCTTGCCCTTTATCATCTCGGTCAATGCCGAGCTTGACGCGATGGCGCTTCCACAACCAAAAGTCTGGAAGGTCGCTTGCACTATCCTGCCCTCGTCGTCGAGCTTGAAAAAGAGCTTTAGCGCATCGCCGCAGGCCAAGCTGCCCACTTCACCAATGCCATCGGCGTCGTCAATCTTGCCGGCGTTGCGAGGGTTGAGAAAGTGATCTTTTACTTTTTCCGTATAATCCCACATGGGTAAAACCCCGTAATTTTGTCCATAGGTTAGAGAAAGGTAAGGGCGTCTCGCGACACCCTCAGACCGCTGACAAAACCTGCCTTTTCTCCGATTGACTTCGTCAGGCTAAGAAATGATCCTCGAAATACGTCAAGTATTCCTCCGGTCATTTCTTGTCACCTTCCTCGTTCTCGAAGAAAATTCAGCCCTTGTCAGCAATCAGTCAGGCTGAGTAAGAAGATAGATAGACAGTTGCGAGTAGACAATTTTCCAGCCAACTTCCTTTTGCCTACCCTTGCCAACAGCCTGAGGGTGTCGCGAGACACCCTGATTCCGAACTTAACTATTGTTACCTAATTTGTCAACAATAGGAGATGGAAAAGTTCCTTTTTTGAGAGAAATTACTTTAGCGTTTCATCGAGAATCTGTCCAATTTTAGCCGGTTCGATTTTGCCCTCGCCGGTATAGAGCACCTTGCCCGCAGCGTCGAAGACGATCATCGTTGGCGTAACCCCAACCCCCAACATATTTGCCAGGGTGGTGTCGCTTTGGCCGGGCCAGTCGGGTATGCACTCCATCTCCGGGTAGGGCGCGACAAATTTCTCCACCCGCCCAGCGAGCCGCCGGTTGTCCACGTTAACCGATACTATCTGAAGCTTATCCTTCGGATACTTTTCGGCAAGCTCATACATATGGGGAAACTCTTCACGGCAGGGCCTGCAGTAAAGGCTCCAGAAGAACAAAACGGTGGAGGAACCATCGCCAATCGTGACCTTTTTACCCGAGAGGCTCTCCAGGCTAAGGGGCTGACCAAGCCTCTTGCCCGGTTGTACCAGCTCGACCGAATCGGGCGCAAAGGCGGTCTTACCCTCCTTTGAAGCAAGGATGATCTCTTCAGAACCCTCATCGGAGAGTAATCTCTCTATCGTATTGGCAAAGGTCTTCTCATCGCCGGGTCTGTACCCCTCCTGATAGAGTCTGATCCACCCCGAGCGGTCGATTATCACCGTGACCGGCAGCACCTCCACGTTGTAGTCCTTTACGATTTGTTGCCGGGTGTCGCGCAGGACCGGGTACTCAAACACCACCCCCGCCTTTTCCAGCGCCTTGTAGATGCGGGCGTCGGAAAAAATATCGGTGTTTATGCTGAGCACCGCCAGCCCCTTGTCGCCATACCGGTTGTGCAGCTCCATAATGTGGGGCATCTCCTCGATGCAGGATTTGCAAAAGATCGACCAGAACTCGAGGAGGATGACATTGTTGCCGACGTAATCGCGAAGGCTCGCCTGGGAGCCGTCCAGTGTCCGGGCGGCGAAAGCCGGTGCGAGAGAGTTGACATCGACCGAGACGGACTCGCCGTCAACCTTTTCCCTGGGACCGCTATCCTGCTTGCCCTGTGGCTCTTCCCCGGAGCAGCCCGATAGTAGACAGCCAAGCAGCAGACACAGCGCCACCAGCACGATTGTGAGGGGTTTCAGCGGTTTCATGCGCCACCGTTTCTTCTAGTGTTCCAAAAATATGCAAATCCCGGTAGATCGAAACGGTAAAATGCGCTGTCCCGGCCACCGGCCATCCGAGCTTCTACAACCGCTTTTTCAATCCCCCGTTCGCCGCAAAGTTTCTTGAATACGGTGGAGGCGCAAAGTTCAAGATCGTCGCCCCCCTGCCAGTCGGCGACCTCGTCTGCCACCCGTCTAATGGCATTGTGGCAAAGCTCCACCCACTGTCTGGCAGCGGGGCCAGTACGAATCTCCCTGTGGCCGGTCGCCAGCGTCTGGAACTCCAGGGGTAGCAGTTTCTCCAAACTCGCGAGGTAGAGGTCGCCGTCGGTGAAGTAGGGGAAGGGGCTGGGGTAGAAGGCCTCTGCCCACGTTTCACCCTTGGGTTGCACCAGGTCGCCCGGGAAGAGGACTCCGGCCTTTGCGAGGAAGAAGGAGATGTCGTCGCCATAGTGGCAGTGGCCGGGGTTGGGGATGATCTCAATCAGCCCCTCCATGACCACTCGCTTACCTATGGGTATGTCGGGTTCCAGCGGCCCCGCTTCGTGCGCCAGCAGCTTGAAGCTGCCAAGGCGCTCGTCGGTGGCAGCCACGGCGCGCATGATGCCAAGGTTGGCAATGTGGTCGGGGTGGGCGTGGGTTATGGCGACGGTGGAGACCTTTTTATCCGTCAAGTCGCACAGGTGGAGAAGCTCCGCCAGCGGTCCGACAGGAGCGTTTCCGCTCAGCATTACCTCATCGCCCGGATCGATTACCCACAGTCCTGTGGGGGTTTCGATTACCGCTGTGCGGCCCGAGGTAACCCATACGCCCGGTGACAGCTCGTGGACCCCCGGCCCCAATTCGTCGACTGGACCCGAGTAGCTCTTGGCCCTGTTCCGGTAGGTATCAGCCAAGGTTCTCCAGCGCTTTTTCGATGGCGATGCGGTGTTTGGTCTCCTCGGCCACGAGGTTGGCGTAAAAGCGCTTTTCAGCCGCGCCACCGGCCGCTTCCATCAGCTCGGTGTAGAAGGCCAGCCCCTTCTTTTCCATCTCCAAGGCTCTGGTCAGCGCCTGGGTTGCATCATTGTCCGAGGCTGCGGGTATCTTGGCATCCTCGGCCTCGAAGATATCGAGGACGCCCGAATGGCGCCCGATCATGGTGGACTCGTCGGGCCAGCCGGGCTTGTCCTTGAGTTCTTCGTACAACTCACGTACTCTTTTTATGTGAGATTGCTCATCGTCGGCCAGGGTGATGAAAAGCATCCTGGCGAGAGGGTTTGCAAGCGTTTCGGCGCTACGCAGATAGAAATCGCGTCCGTCGGACTCGAACTTGATCGCCTTTTCCAACGCAATCAAGGCGGCGGTGTTGCTCATCGGTGGTACCTCCATTGGCCCGCCGGGCGGGCAGTTCTCGAAAAAATGTTTTCGACCCTACGAAATTAATGGTGAAGGCCGGAGATGTCAAACCACAAGGTGACAATTCTTTGTATTTACGGCAGCCCGAGAAAGGGCGGCAACACCGACCGGATGATGGAGTGCTTCATCGAGGGAGTGCTGAGCGCGGGCGGCGAGGTGGAGAAGATCGTCCTGCGCGAGCTGAAGATCGACGCCTGCCGCGAAATATATGCTTGCCGCATCAACGGAGAGTGCGGCATCGTTGACGACATGAACGCGCTCTATCCCATACTGCGAAACGCCGACGGCCTCGCCATGTCCAGCCCAGTGATGTTCTACGGTCACGGCGCGCTCGCCAAGACCTTCATGGACCGGTGCCAGGCGCTCTGGAGCCTCAAGTACCTTGTGGAAAAGCCGGTGTACAAGGGCCGGATGAAGGGACTGAAAGGTGTCATGCTGGCGGCGGGGGCCACCAACGGCCCCAAGGTGTTTGACGGGCTCCGCATGTCTTTCAGGTATTTCATGGATGCGCTGGACGGCAAGCTGTGGAAAGACGTGGTCTGTAGGGCGGTGGACGACGCCGGCGAAATTGAGGCCCACGCCGATATCCTCGACGAGGCCCGCCGGCTTGGCGTGGAGTTTGTCGAGCTGTTGACAGCCGAGCTTGGTGGAGAAGGGGGCGATGGTGCGTAAGGGATCGGATAAATTCAAAGAGGCTCGCAGCCTGCTACGCGGACACCTTGAAAAAAAGGGGCTTCGCTGGACGCAGCAACGTGAAATCGTGCTGGACGCTTTCCTCATGGCCGACAGGCATATCAGCGTCGATGAGCTGCTGGTGTCCATAAGGAGCAGCCACCCCGAGCTGGGCCACGCCACAATCTATCGCACCATGAATCTCTTCACCGAGGCGGGCATCGCCAAGGAGAGCCGCTTTGACGAGGAGCGGGTGAGATATGAGCCCGCCGTTGACGTGGGCCACCACGACCATCTGATCTGCACGGTATGCGGCGACATCGAAGAGTTTGAGGATAACCGCATCGAGCGGCTCCAGGAAGAGATTGCGCAAAAGAGGGGTTTCCAGGTGGATTACCACCGCCTTGAGCTATATGGAAAATGCCCGAAATGTTCCAACTGAGTTGTGCTGCGTGACCCCTGGTCGGGCGCAGATAAAGCCGGACCAACCGAGTCGTAGTTTGACAACGTGTATTTAAAGGGATATTCTCCCCTAAAGCAGTTGGGGTATCTTATATCCCAATCCACCCTTCCTGGCCGCGATTTTGCGAGGTGGGGGGGAGCGTCAAGCGAACTGTAACGATTCAGGTATTTTGCCAAACCACACAAGCGTGGGCTGGAGAAATATTCTTATCTAGAGTGGCGGAGGGGCCAGGCCCGATGAAGCCACAGCAACCGGTCGCCCATTGTTTGAGCGGCATCAGGTGCTAAATCCTGCGGGGCGCCATAAATCAGGCGGCGCACCGAAAGATGAGACCGATGGCCGACAAAGGTGTGGGAGTAACCTCCCCCGAACATATCCGCATATGTGAACCTCCCGACGAGTTCAATCTCCAGTCCGGCCGTATTCTGGGCCCCATCGACGTGGCCTACGAGAGCTACGGTACCCTCTCCGCGCAAAAAGACAACGTGATCCTCGTGTGCCACGCGCTCTCGGGCGACGCACACGTGGCGGGTTTCAACAGCGATGGCGAGAGCAAGCCCGGCTGGTGGGATCCGATGATAGGTCCGGGCAGGGCGCTTGATACCGACAAGTATTATGTGATTTGCACCAACGTCCTGGGCGGCTGCAAGGGCACCACGGGCCCGGCGTCGATCAACCCCCGCACGGGAAAACCCTTCGCCATGAGGTTCCCCGTGGTCACCGTGCGCGACATGGTGGACCTCCAGGCTCGCCTGTTCGATGCCCTTGGCATTACAGAGCTGCTCTGCGTCATCGGCGGCTCCATGGGTGGAATGCAGGCGCTTCAATGGGCGGTCAGCTACCCGGACCGGGTGCGCTCGATCATCCCGTTGTCCACGACGGGGGCGACCTCTCCCTTGAACATCGGTTTCAACAAGATTTGTCGTCGCTCAATCATGAATGACCCCAACTGGAGGGATGGCAACTACTATGAAAGCGGCGAGGAGCCGGTGGATGGGCTGGCCCTGGCGCGCATGATAGGCCACCTGACCTTCATGAGCGACAAGTCGATGCGCCGAAAATTCGGCAGGCGTATTTCCGGTCGGGAGGGTATCTACGCTTTCACCGCCCAGTACGACGTCGAGCGTTACCTGCACTACAACGGCTATAACTTCCCCAGGCGCTTTGACGCCAACAGTTACCTCTACCTTACCAAGGCGCTGGACACGTTTGACCTCGCGGTGGATTTTCCGGGTGGGATGGAGGAGGCGCTCTCCCTGATTGAGTGCAGGGTGCGCTTTTTTACCTTCACTTCCGATTGGCTCTATTTCCCTGAGGACACCGAGGAGCTGACGGCGACGATGAAAAAGCTTGGGAAAAATGTGGAGCACATAAGCGTGGAGAGCGACTACGGCCACGATGCGTTTTTGATCGAATATGAAAAATTCGCCCACAAAGTGAGCGAATTCATTGGTTCTCTAGGAGGCTGTTGAAAAACTCTCCCGAAGCGGGGGGGTAACGCTAAACCGGGCTAAACCGAAGATTTTAGCCGCTGCCGGGCAAACCTCCAACTAAGCCGACGATAAACAGGAAGCCCTGAAGATCATTCGAGAACGAGGAAGGGAAGAAAAATGATCGCAGGCATACCGATAAGTATTTCGAGGATCATTTTTCGCCCCTGACAACGTCAATCGGAGGATATCCGGGGTTTTTAAACAAGCTCTTATAGGCAGGGCAGGCCGGTTAACGGCCTCAGCCGCTCTTTTTTAGCGACGCCACCTCAGCTTCGAGTGCTTTAATCCGCTCTTCCAGCCTGTTGAGGTAGGAGGGGGTGGGGATTTTAAGCTCCTTCAGCTTCAAGGTGACAAGCTCCTCCCACTCCTTGCGTGACGATTTCGCCTTTTCAGCCAGTTCGGCTGCCAGCTTTTCGCCCTCTTCCTGGCTCACCTTGCCTTCGGCGATAAGCTCCTCGACCATCGTGCGCGCCTTTTGTTCCGAGAGGGAAAAGGCTCCAATACCCGCCAGTAAGGCGTTTCTCACCAGATCAATCATTTGACACCTCCCAACCGCTTTGGGTCGTTAGCTGAGCAGCTTTTCAGCTTCTTCGTAGAATTTGGCAAGGGCCTCGTCGAGTTTGGCCGGGTTGTTGCCACCCGCCTGGGCCAACTCGGGCCGCCCGCCCCCACGTCCGCCGACCAACTCGGCCACGGGTTTTATCAACTCTCCGGCGTTAAGCCTGTCGGTGAGGTCGGGGGTGACCGCCACCAACAGCATCACCTTGCCCTCGCCATCTTCCACGCCAAGGGCGAATGCGCCTGAGCGCAGCCTGTCGCGCACGGTGTCGGCGAACTCTCTCAGTCCCTTGGGGTCATCCACGGGGGCCCTCGCCGCCAGCACCTTCACGCCAGCTATCTCGCGTACATCCGAAAGGATATCGCTTGATGCGCCGCCCGCAAGTTTTGCCCTGAGAGAAGTGATCTCTTTTTCAGCATCTTTCAAGGTGGACTGCAACTTTTTGACCCTCGCCACCGCTTCGTCGGCAGAAGATTTGGTCAGGTTGCCGATCTCGGCGAGCATATCTTCCAGCTCCCACACGCGGGTGAGCGCGCGGCGCGCGGTGGAGGCCTCGATACGCCTCACACCAGCCGCTATGCCCGCTTCGGAGAGTATCTTGAAAAAGCCGATCTCGCCGGTTGTCCGGGCATGGGTGCCGCCGCATAGCTCTGCCGAGACTTCGCCCATGCGCACGACCCTGACGGTGTCGTCGTATTTTTCGCCGAAAAGCGCCATGACGCCCGACGAGACGGCCTCGTCATATTTTTCCTCTGAGACACCAACCCGGTGGTTCTCCGCGATCCATATGTTCACCAGCTTCTCCACGTTTCGCAGCTCTTCGTTGGTCAGCGCGGCGAAGTGGGAAAAGTCGAAGCGAAGCCGGTCGGGACCGACCAGTGAGCCAGCCTGTTTGACATGGTCGCCCAGCGTTGCCTGTAGCGCGGCTTGCATCAAGTGGGTGGCAGAATGGTTCTGCATCGTGGCGAAGCGGTCGCCCGACTCCACCCGCGCCTCAACCTCGTCGCCCACTTTGATCACTCCGCGCGACACATGGCCGGTGAGCACCGTGAGGTCCCCCAGGGGTTTGGTCGCCTTCTCGACGATGATCGCTCCATCGTCACCGAGAAGGCTGCCCGCATCGCCCATCTGTCCGCCGCTCTCGCCGTAGAAGGGGCTGGAAGCGATGGTGATTTCAACCTTGTCCCCCTCCTTCGCCGAGTCGGCCAACTCTCCGCCCGTCGCGATTGCTGTGACGGTTGTGCGGGTCTGAAGGGTTTCGTAGCCGACGAATTCACCCGCTCCGGCTTTGTCGCGCATGAGCCGGTAGATTCCCTCCACCGCGTCCTCGCCCGAACCCTTCCAGGCGCTGCGCGCCATGTCGCGCTGGGCCTCCATCTGCGCCTTGAAGCCCTCTTCGTCCAGGGTGATCCCCCGGTCGCAGACGATGTCGGCCGTTAAATCCACCGGGAAGCCGAAGGTGTCGTAGAGGCGGAAGACCACCTCGCCGGAAAGC
The DNA here is from genome assembly GCA_030591565.1 of Deltaproteobacteria bacterium. Classification (GTDB taxonomy): domain Bacteria; phylum Desulfobacterota; class Deferrisomatia; order Deferrisomatales; family BM512; genus JAUVAU01. Next base: position 116,961 of record JAUVAU010000001.1, read on the forward strand.
TCGCTGCCGCCCGCCTTTTGCATCTTTTCAACTTCGTTTTCCAGCAGTAGCAACCCCCGGTCCAGCGTACGGATGAACCGCTCTTCCTCGTGGAGGATAACCTTGGCGACATATTCGCTCTTGTCTCCAAGGTCGGGGTATACGGCTTTCATCATCTCGACCACGGTGGCGGCGATCTTGTAGAAGAAAGGATCGGTGAGGCCCAGCAGTCTGCCGTGGCGCATCGCTCTTCGCATGACGCGGCGCAGTACATAGCCGCGCCCCTCGTTGGACGGCATGACGCCGTCGCTGATGAGAAAGACGGCTGAGCGGATATGGTCGGCGATGACGCGTAGGCTCACGTCGCTCTCGTCGCTGCCGCCATATTTTACCCCGGCAAGCTCGGCGGTGCGGTGGATGAGCGGCAAAAACAGATCGGTGTCGTAGTTGGTCTTGACCCCCTGGACCACGGCGGTTATGCGTTCAAGACCCATGCCGGTGTCGATGGAGGGCTTGGGCAGCGGCTCCACCTTGCCGTCGGCAGAGCGCTCGAACTGCATGAACACCAGATTCCACAACTCAAGGTAGCGGTCGCAGTCGCACTCGGGGCCGCAGTTGTCGGGGTCGGGGCAGGGATAGATGCCGGGGCCCTGGTCAAAATGTATTTCGCTGCAAGGGCCGCAGGGGCCGGTGTCGCCCATCGCCCAGAAGTTGTCTTTTGCGCCGCATTTGATGATGCGTTCGGGTGGCACGGGGGTCAGCTCTCTCCACAGCTCGCCCGCTTCGTCGTCTTCCTCAAAGATCGAAATCCAGAGCTTGGATTGATCCAACTCCAGGACCTCGGTGAGAAATTCCCAGCCGAAGGTGATGGCGTCGCGTTTGAAGTAGTCGCCGAAGCTGAAATTGCCCAGCATCTCGAAAAAGGTGTGATGGCGCGCCGTGCGTCCCACGTTCTCCAGATCGTTGTGCTTGCCCGACACCCTCAAACATTTTTGAGAGGAGGTGGCGCGGTTGTACTCACGCGTCTCCTGGCCGGTGAAGACATCTTTGAACTGGTTCATCCCCGCGTTGGTGAAGAGCAGCGTCGGGTCGTTGGCGGGCAGCAGCGAAGCGCTGGCGACAATTGTGTGTCCGTTCTTGGCAAAATACTCAAGAAACAAGTTCCGGACTTGTGCTCCGGTCATCTGGCATTCCCCTTTTTTCTCAGATCGCTGACAAACCCTGCCTTTTCTCCGATTTACTTCGTCAGGCTAAAAAATGATCCTCGAAATACGCTGAGTATTTCTCCGGTCATTTTTTATATCCTTCTTCGTTCTCGAATAAAATTCAGTGCTTGTCAACGATCAGTCAGGCTATTGACAAAGGTGGACAATAGCCTGACTGGTAATTGGCGTTATTCCGCAGTTCCCTCGAAGTGCTCCCATTTGCCGTCATCCGAGGTGCTGATGCCGGAAACCTTGAGGGCAAAATCGTCGGGGTTGGTGGATTGGCGAAGGGCTTCTTTGTAGTCCACGAGCTTTTGGTTGAGCAGCCCCAGAAGCGACTGGTCGAAGGTCTGCATGCCGTAGGTGGTAAAACCATCGGCGATTGCGCCCCGTATCTCCTTGGTCTTGTCCGGGTTCTCTATGCATTCGCGTATGCGAGAAGTAGCCACAAGGACCTCCACCGCCGGCACGCGCCCCTTGCCGTCAGCTTTGGGCACCAGCCGCATGGAGACGATCCCCTTCAGGATCGAGGCGAGCTGCAAGCGCACCTGTTTTTGCTGGTAGGGAGGAAAGACCGAGATGATGCGGTTGATCGTCTCCGCCGCGTCAACGGTGTGTAGCGTCGAGAGCACCAGATGGCCGGTTTCCGCCGCCACCAGTGCGGTCTCGATAGTTTCAAAGTCGCGCATCTCACCCACCAGTATGATGTCGGGATCCTGGCGGAGCGCGCTTTTCAAGGCTCCTGAGAAGCTGAGCGTGTCAAAGCCGACTTCGCGCTGGTTGACGATCGACTTTTTGTCGCGGTGCAAAAACTCTATGGGGTCTTCAATGGTGATTATGTGGCAGGTGCGGGTCAGGTTTATATGGTCGATCATCGCCGCCAGCGAGGTGGACTTGCCCGAACCGGTCGTGCCGGTGACGAGAATCAGCCCGCGGTTCTCGTTGGCCAGTTTTTCGATGACTTTTGGGAGAAAGAGCTCCTTGATGGATTTCACTTCGGTGGGGATTACGCGAAAGACCATCCCTACCGACCCGCGCTGCTGGAAGATGTTGAGCCTGAAACGGCCCAGCCCCTTGACGCCGTAGCCCATGTCGATCTCGCGGTTTCGCTCGAAGACATCGCGCTGCTGGGGCGTCATTATGTCAGTCGCCAATTTGTTCATCGACTCAGGCGTCATCCTGCCCGCCTCTTTGAAGGGCACCAGTTGGCTGTCGCGCCTGAAAATTGGCGGTACGCCGACCTTGATATGGATGTCAGAGGCGTTCGCCTTAACGGCAGTGTGCAGGATATCGTTGAGTTCCATTGTTTTTATTCCCCGTCTTTGGCGACCTGTTCGTCTTCGACGATCAAGCCGTACTCTTTTTTGACCTTCTCTTCTATTTCCAGCCGCACTTCATCGTTTTCTATCAGGAAGCGGCGAACATTCTCGCGCCCCTGTCCGATTCGAGTGTCGCCATAAAGATACCAAGAGCCACGTTTATCAATTATATCCTTATCTACGGCAAGGTCTATCAAATCTCCTTCGCGGCTGATTCCGTGGCCGTAGAGGATGTCGAACTCGATCTTGCGAAATGGCGGCGCGACCTTGTTTTTGACGACGGTGACGCGGGTGCGGTTGCCTACCGATTGGTCCCCGTCTTTCAGCGCGCCGATGCGGCGGATGTCCAGACGCATCGAGGAGTAGAACTTTAGCGCGTTGCCGCCGGTGGTGGTTTCGGGGTTGCCGAACATCACCCCGATCTTTATGCGAATCTGGTTAATGAAGATCAGCAAACAGTTGGAGCGGGCTACGGTGCCGGCGAGTTTTCTGAGCGCCTGGCTCATAAGCCGCGCCTGGAGGCCCACATGACTGTCGCCCATCTCGCCTTCTATCTCGGCGCGTGGTACGAGCGCGGCCACCGAGTCGACTACGATGATGTCCACTGCGCTGCTTCTCACCAGTAACTCGGTGATCTCCAGCGCCTGTTCGCCAAAGTCGGGCTGGCTGACGAGCAGCTCTTCTATGTCCACGCCCAGTTTCTTGGCGTAGCCCACGTCCAGCGCGTGTTCGGCATCGACGAAGGCGGCTATGCCGCCGGCCTTCTGGGCCTCGGCTATGGCGTGCAACGCCAGGGTGGTCTTGCCCGATGATTCGGGGCCGAAGATCTCGACCACGCGCCCCTTCGGGTAGCCGCCGACTCCCAGGGCCAAGTCCAGCGAGAGGGCTCCGCTGCCTATGGTGTCGAACCCCTTGGGCGTGCCCCCTTCTCCCAACCGCATTATCGAGCCCTTGCCAAACTGTTTTTCGATCTGGTTTATAGCGAGATCAACCGCGTCGTTGCGTTCCTTGGACATAAACCTTCTCCCGTATCATAAATGAGCGCGCCCCCTCTGGTGATGCTCAGCGCCCTCGGGTTTCAAAAGACTCTCGTATAGTATCACTTCGGCCACCGTCCAGCTTGGCCCGGTGAGTTTTTTATATTTTTCCACTGTGTTTCCCACGTTCTGGGGTCGCCCGCCGCGAATGAGCCTGCCCAGTGTGAGGTGGGGCCTGAAGGGCCGATTGTCGCGCCCGATGCCCAATGGCTCCAGTGCGGCTTCAATCTCGAGCGCCAGGCTGACAAGCTGGTCGGTCTCGCCGCCAATCCCCGCCCATATCACTCGCGCCCGCGCTGGCGTTGGGAAGGCTCCGACCCCCATTGGTTTTAACGTGATCGCCCCACCGTATTCAAAACCGCACGCGAGCCGCTGTCCGACCTCGTCGAAGAGCTCATGGGATATTTCGCCGATGAACTTGAGCGTCAGGTGGCGCGGTGCGCTGCGCGCAAAGCGGTAATGTTTGAGCGTTGGCCTGAGCTGCCCGGCCACCTCTTCCAGCCACAGGCTCACCGGCCAGGGTAGCGCTATCGCTATGAAGGCGCGGACCATATCCAACCCGGGCTACCTTGCCGCCGCTTCACAGAGTCTGTCAAGCACGCGAAGCGCCGCTTGCTCTCTTATTTCGCCCCGGTCCCCGGAAAGTTGCAAAAGCTCGGCGTTGCGCGCACGAAATGTGCCCCAGGCCACCCATACCGTGCCCACCGGTTTGTCGGGGGTGCCGCCGTCGGGTCCGGCTATCCCGGTAACGGCTGCGCCTACGGTGGCGGAGGTGCGGGAGAAGAGTCCATCGAGCATCGCCAACGCTATTTCCCGACTCACCGCGCCGTGTTTTTCAAGCAGGTGGGGCTCGACGCCGAGAAGATCGGATTTGGCGGCGTTGGAGTACGTGACCAAACCGCACTCGAAGTAGGCGGAGCTTCCCGAAACCGAGGTTATCAGCTGGGATATCAGCCCGCCCGTGCACGATTCGGCGACGGCCAGCGGTCCCGAACCCCGCTCGGTCATTATGCGTGCGAGCCTGTGTTGCGCCTTGTCGGTCAAGTCCGCGTACCCCGCTTCCGCTTGAATCAAAGTGGAATGGCGATAACCAGTAGGGCCAGTCTGGTAAAGATCCCCGCAGCCACGTCGTCGAGGACTATTCCCCAGCCGCCGGATACGTTGCGGTCCAGCCAGCCCACCGCCCAGGGCTTCAGTATATCAAAGAGGCGGAACAAACAAAATGCGGCGATGTACCAAAGTAGAGATCTCGGTAGCCACAAAACGGCAAAGAGGAAGCCTATAATTTCATCCAGGACTATCCAGCCGGGGTCTTTTCCCCCATCGATGCGTGCGGCTTGATCGCAGATGAGGGCTGCGGGAACGGTCATTCCGAGTATGAGCAGGAGGTACAAAGGTGGAGGAAGGTAGCTCAGAAGGAGGGCTATGGGTATGGCGACAAGGGTCCCGGCGGTGCCTGGAGCTACCCGGACGAAGCCGGAACCAAAACCGCCTGCCACTAGGACGAGGAGTTTGCCGGTCACGGCATTCCGTTTCGCTCGACCATGCGCAGGAAGGCGTCGACGCATTGGGGATCAAATTGCGTGCCCGAGCAGCGCTTTAGCTCCATAACTGCCATTTCATGACCCAGCCCCTTGCGGTAGGGGCGGTCCGAGTTCATTGCGTCGTAGGTGTCGGCGACCTGTATCACCCTGGCGCCCAGGGGAATATCTTCACCCGACAGCCCGTCGGGGTAGCCCTTGCCATCGTAGCGCTCGTGATGGTGGTAGACGATCGGCACCACGTCTTTCAGGAATGATATCTTCTCCAGAATGCGCCTGCCCATCTGGGAGTGGTTCTTGATTATTTCGTACTCTTCGGGCGAGAGCTTTCCAGCCTTGTTGAGTATGTTCGACGAGATTCCGATTTTACCGATGTCGTGCAAAAGCCCCGCTTGGCGCAGCGTGTCGATAAAGACACTGGAACAATTCATCTCGGTGGCGACCGCGACGCACAGGTTGGTCACAGCCTCCGAGTGTCCGTGGGTGTAGACATCCTTGGCCTCGACAGCCATCGCCAGTCCCTGGATCGTTTCCCTGAACGAGCTCTCCAGGTCAGCGTAGAGCAGCGCGTTCTCCACACTGGAGGCGGCGCGGTCGCCAAGCACTATGAGCGCTTTCTCTTCACGGGGGAGAAACTCCCTGTGCTTGGAGCTTGAGTAGGCGTTTAGGACTCCCAATATTTCGCCGCCGCGTTTGAAGGGAACGCTCATCGCCGAGCGCACCACCGGCTTGGCGGCCTCGTCTATCAGGGAGTCCAGTGCTTTTCCCCGCCATTGTGTAGAGCCGCCGCCAAGTTCGCGTTCAAGGGTGGAGAGGTCGGCAAAGACTTTATCAATTTCCGATATGTTGCCCGTGGCGAGCCTTCGGGAGAACTCTTTGGTCCCTGGCGGGCGAAAGAGTATCTCAAGGCCGTCGGCGTCCACTTCTTTTTGGGCAGCATCGACGAGGATCGAGAGCACTTCATCCAGCGACAGACTCGAAGAGACCGATTCGCTGAGTTTGAGCAGGGTGATCTGCTCGCGAAGTTGGAGGTTTTCCGAGGAGAGCCGGATTTTTTCGAAAGCGCGTTCGACGACTGTGAGCAGCTCGCCGACCTTGAAGGGCTTCAGGATGTAATCGTAGGCGCCTGACTTGAGGGCGTTGATCGCCGTCTCCACCGTGGCGTAGCCGGTCATGATGATTATGATCGAGTTCTTGTCAATTTTGCGCAGGGCGCTGAGCATATCCAGCCCGCCCATTACAGGCATCTTCAAGTCGGTTATCACCACATCGTAGGGGTGCTCTTTGTAGAGCTTCACCCCCTCGCTGCCGTTGGGAGCCGTCTGGGTGGCATAGCCTTTGCCGCGCAGCACGTCGCTCAAGACGTTGGTGATGTCCTTCTCATCGTCTACGATGAGTATGCGACCGGCTTTTTTTTCTTCGGTGTTCTCTTGCATTTCAAATGGCCTTGAAAAAAGCAAATAGAAAAATAGAATATAAATACAACTCTTCAGAACTTCCCGGAGTATATCACCATATATATTTAATGATCCACAATTTGGGCAAAGGATAGGTGAGACTGCAAGATTTTAGGCAACTTTTTGTGGAAGGCCTAATTCACTGCAATGTAGCCAATGTCCGGTGGTGTGAAAAAAGTATGATCTACTTGTGCACGGTTCAATTTTTTTAGTGCATTTAAGTGGTTATGCGCGCCTTGGATGGCCGACGCAATCGTAATTGTTGGCATGATTGCGTTGAAGGCTACGCCGGGGTCGGGTATGATTACGGTCTGGGGCAGTTAATCGGTTTTGGTTGACTATGTTGTCATTACACGACCTGGATATTCCCAGCCGTATATCGTTTGAGCACAATCATCAATAATATGATGGAGAGTTGGAATATGTTTTGGAGGCAGCCAGTTGCGCCGTAACGTATTGATTGCAGACACCGATCCGGTTTTGCGCAACGCCGTGACTGTGGGCCTTGAACCCTACGGTGTGGATATTTTTACCGCTGACAGGGATGGGCAGGCCTACAAATTATTTCTGGAAAAAGGCCCCTCGCTCGTTATCCTTGACGTGTTGCTGCCAAGGCGTGGCGGCCTGGATTTGCTCAGAAAGATCAAGGCTACCGAGGAGGGCAAGGATCTGCCGGTCATCGTGACCTGCCCCATGACCAACTGTTCGGACCTGCGGCGCGAAGCCATGGAAGAGCTGGGTGCGAGCGCTTTTTTTGAAAAGCCGTTGGATTTTGACTCCATTCGCTCCAGGGTTGAGAAGCTTTTCACCATAAGCGTCCCCTGCGAGACCACTTTTGAAATCGCTTTCATGCCTTACGAGGTACCCGAGAGGGGCGAGCTGTCGGCCAACCCTTTTCCTGCGCTGCTCCACCATCTTTTGCATCAGGAGTTCACCGGAAGGCTCAACCTCGTCCGGGAACGGGTCAAGAAGATTCTCTTTCTGGAAAGGGGCAAGGTCGTCTTTGCAACTTCCAACCGGGTGTCGGAAACCCTTGGACGCTCAATGATGGCCGCCGGGGTGATAACCGAGGAGGTGTACGGCGAGGCGCTTGAGAAGCTGGGTGAGGGCTCCAAGCGGTTTGGCGAAATTCTCGTTGATATGGGGGTCGCCGACGAGGAGCTGATAAACAAATCGATCCGGAACAATATATGCCAAAAGGTTTCCGAGGTCTTCTCCTGGAGCAGCGGGCGCTACGCGATTACGAGAGATGGGGGCCATGAGATGAACGTCATCGACCGCTCACTCGAAGGCAGAGAGATCTTTTGGAATGGCGTCATGAAGCACATGTCCATTGGCGAGATACTTGCCGCCATGCGCCCCAAGATGGACTCCTATATAGCGGTGAAGCGCAACCCTGAAAAGCTCTGCGAAGACATGGAGCTTAACGGCGGGACATTCCCCTTCCTGCGCCGCGCCCAGGAATTTCCCGGTAATAAGCTTGAAGACGCGCTTGTGCTGGCAAAGGGCGAGCGCGAGGTGCGCACCCTGTTTGCGCTATTGATAATGGAGTACTTCGCGTTTAGCTCCAACCAAGAGTGCCGCGTGTTGGGTGATGGCGAGGATGTGGAGTTGCTCCAGCGTTTCTATGCGCACGCGGAGTACCTGCGGGAGCTCAAGGGGAGAAACCTTTTCAGGGTGCTTGGCGTGCCGCTGGACGCCAGCGATGAGGTAGTTCACACCGCCTATCTGGAAAGGGCGAGGGAGTACCATCCCGATACCGCCGTCGCCGAGGATAGCGACCAGATAAAGCAGGTGCTGAGCGAAATATTCGTCATCATCAAAAAGGCCTATGACTCCATCAAGGACTGTGACGATCGAAAGAAGTATCTGAAGAGACTCCAGGAGCCGTTGGAAAACGAGCGGATGGAGGGTGCGATAATCATTGAGGCTGAGACCAAATTCCAGCAGGGCATGGTAGCCATGAAAAGGCGCAACTTGGCCGAAGCGCTGCCGCTCTTTCAGGCTGCATATGGTCTCCATTCCGATGAGAGCGACTATGCGCTGTATTGCGGTATAGCGATGATGTACCTGAATGAAGGCGACCCTGTGCAGATCTTCGAGGAAGCCAGGAAGATGTTTATGATCGCCGCTGATCTGGACCGCGCGGCCCCCGAGCCCTACTACCGGCTGGGGTTGCTTTACAAGCGTGAGCGGAAGATGGACAAGGCCAAGGCATACTTCCAGCGGGCCATGGTGCGAGACCCCGGCCACATAGAGTCCAAGCGTGAGGTGAGGCTCATGAATGTGCGTCAGCAGGGTTTGCCGAGAAAATCGATGTTTGGTTCCCTGATGGGAAAGAAAAGGTGAGCGATTGAGAATTATTGCAGCAATTTTGATTGTTTTGGCGTCGACGGGGGCATGGGCCCAGGCGCCTGGATATCGTTTGGTTTATGGTTCCTCCATCCTCGGCGAAGTTTTCCCCTGTGGCTGAAAATCCGGCAAACTCGGGGGTCTCGCCCGTAGAACGACAAAAGTAAAGGAACTGTCTGCCCAGGGAGTGCCCGCCATCTACCTTGATGGAGGAGGCGCCCTTTTCAAGTCGCCCGTGGTGGTTGACGAACGGGCACGCAACTCTGCCATTGTCGGAAACGCCCGCTTTATAGGCGAAGCCCTCGCAGCCCTGAATCTGGAAGCGATCAACGTGGGCAGGATGGACCTGCCCGGTGGGTTGGAGTTTCTGCAAGAACTCATCAAAGACACCGGCATCAAGTACGTCTCCGCCAACATCCGGCTCAGTGATGGTAGCGCCCCCTTCGACGCCTACAAGGTGTTCGACTGGGGCGGCGCGCGGGTGGCCGCTTTCGGGCTGACCTTTGCCCGCCCCAGGGAAGACCTCAAGCTCGGCATACAGGTCCTTGACCCCTATGAGACCGCCAGGGAGGTAGTCGCTTCGCTCTCCGACGTGGACTTCGTGATCTGTCTCACCGACATCGGCTACGATGGTGACCACAAGCTGGCGAAAGAGGTGGAAGGCATAGGGTTGATAATTGGCGGCGGCATGGGCTCACGCCTGATGCGTAGTCCCTTGAAGATCAACGATACGTTGATCTTGAGGTGCGCTGACAGGGGCAGGCACATTGGTGTGCTGGACATAAAAGAGACCAAGCTCTCCGAGTGGAAAGAGCCGGAAGATGAGCAGCGCAGGGCCAGGGGCGCCGCCACGCTTGATCTCTTCAAGGAGCAGCTGCCCCAGAAAGCGCTGCGCGACACGGTGGACAAGCTGAAGACCAGGTTGGAGGAAAATGAGGGGGGAGCCAGCGTATACTCCCACGAGATAATTTTTCTCACCACCGCAGTCAAGGCCGATCCCCAAGTCCAGGAAAAAATGGAGAAATTGAAAGCAATCAACAGGGGACGGGTCAGCCGTGCGCCACCGCCGCCCCGAAAGCTTCAGCCGCAGAGAGGCCCTGTCCGGCAGCAACCCAACCGCCCGCCTCCGCCAAAAAGCGGGAACACGGGCACGATGCGTTGTCGCTCCTGTCACGTGGAGCAGTTCTTCTCCTGGCAAGGGACCTCACATTCGCGCTCGATCAGCTCCCTTTCAGGTGGAGAGCGTAGGGACGAAGAGTGTTTGCAGTGCCACGCCAACTATCTTCAGATAAACACCAAGCGGGTCAAAGAGCCGCTGGTGGGTTGCGAAGCGTGCCACGGCGAGGGTGGCGGACACCCCGGAGCCGGGTCAAAGATTGTGCGTAGGGTTGAGCAGGCTAAATGCAAGAAGTGCCACAGGGGCTACCACGAGGGTGAAGAGACTTTCGATTATATGAAAAAGCTGGAGTTGATCCGCTGTAACAGACTCTAGCGCTAGCCTTGGCGTCTACCCTTTGAGCTTCGAGATGATCCGCTCGATTATGTCGGTTGTTGATTTGCCTTCGACGAAGGGGATCGTGGTGACGTGGCCGCCTTCCGCCTCCACTATGTTGCGCCCCACTATCTGATCCAGGGGCCAATCGCCCCCCTTCACGAGGATATCCGGTTTCAGCTTTTTTATAAGCTCGTAGGGGGTGTCCTCGTCAAAAACCGTAACATAATCAACTGAACTCAAAGCGCTAAGAACGATGGCCCGCTCATCCTGTGAGCAGATGGGCCGTTCCGGTCCCTTGGAGAGCCTTCGCACCGAATCATCTGAATTGAGGCCGACCACGAGCACGTCTCCCAGCTCTCTTGCCGTGGCGAGATAGCGCACGTGTCCGGCGTGGAGGATGTCGAAGCAGCCGTTGGTGAAGACGATCTTTTTGCCCTCGGCCTTTAGCCTGGAAAGTTCAAAGGCAAGCGCAGCGTGTTCCCATGGGGGAAGCGGTGCGATACTCATTGCACTATCCACGGGCAAAGCCCCTCCTCCAAAAAGAGCGCGGCGACTCCTGCCGGCAGCGCAGCCTCGGTCAGGAAGACTCGTGCGTCTTCCGCTTCCATTTCGGGGCACAGGGTAGCGGTCAACCTGTCGTTCTTGACCGTCAGCCCACCCGCTTCCAGCCGCAGGGGACCGCCGGCTGGTAGTTGCACCTCTCGTTGTTCATGCTCCACTCCGAGAAGAGAGAGCAGGTCCCCGAGCTTGTTGAGCACGCTTGTCGATTCGGGCCACTCAAAAGTGAAGTAGCCGCCCTTTAACAGTACCGTCTCGGCCTGTTTGGGTGTTTGGGGGGGGATGGCGTAGTTGAGGCCCGCGTGCATGAAGATGAGCAGGGGTTTCAATTTGTAGCTGACCCCGGATTTGAGCTTGATCGTCAACTCGGGATCGAGCTTGTGTGTGATGCCGAGAAAGCTCAAAAGTACAGCCGCGCCCTGGGGCGTATTGGCGTTATCAAGGGTCGGAATTTCCACCTTGGAAATGTCGGCTGCCACAGCGGAGGCCGGGTCGGCCGCCGAGTCGGTCATGAGGCGGTGGATGATGAACCCCTTGTTCTTGGCCAGCGCTGCCAGCCTTGGGTCCGGGGAATCGCCCCTGCTGTAGATCAGGTGGACGTGGCCCTTCCAGAGGTCATCGGTGGTGGGGATGACGGTCCAGCGGATCATCGCCTTCAACATGGCGCCGCCGCCCAGCGCTATCGGGCGCTCGCCTTCGCTCAATTCAAAAAAGCCCAGCCGTGGCAGGAGCGCTTCCAGGTGTTTTTCCACACTGTCGGAGACGCCCTGGAGGATTTCATAGCCCCAGCCGTTTTTAATCGTGTCGACCAGCGCGCCGCTGAGGCGGCTGTCGGGATCGAGGATCACCTTGGACCCTGAGGGGCCGATGACCACGGGGAAATCCGCCTTGTCCATGCGCACCGTGCGGCCACGCTCGATGGGGATGAATATCTGTCCTTCGCGGTCCGTGCGGCAACCCATCTTCGCCAACAGGTCCAACACTGATAGAAAGTACTTGGGGACGCCGGGGGGCTCCTCTTTGACTTGCTCACGTGTTTTTTGGGGCACCTCGACCGGGGGCGCGGGCTTGGCTTGCTCGGTCCGGGACAGCGGGATGATCAACATCTGCCCCACCCATAAGCGGTTGAGGTCGGCTATGTCGGGGTTTTGCGCAGCCACCGCAGCGAGCGCCTTCTTCATGTCCACGCCTGGTGCGACGCCGTAATCTTTTTTAAGGATTTTCCAGAGTGAATCGCCGGGACGCACTATGTAGGAGTTGTCGTCAGCGGGCTGTGGCGGGAGCATCGGAACCGAACCCAGGGCGCTTTCCACCTTGAAGGGGACGCGAACGACCTGGCCGATCTGCAAGACGTTGGGATCAACCCCAGGGTTGACCTCGCGAAAAACCTGCACCAGCGACGGTATCGTCCGGTCGGAGACGCCATACTCTTTTTTCAGCAGCTGCCAGATGGTGTCGCCGCGATTGATCTTGCGTGTCTCGGCGAAGATTTTGTTCTGCGGGCCGTCGTGGACGTAGAGAGTCTTTTGAAAGCTCAGGCGTGTTTCATCGGCGGGAGGCGGTTCGGGCGTGGCACCCCATGCAAGGGAGGTGAGCGCCAAAACGAGAAAGAGGGAAACATGAGGTCGCAGCACTAGTTGTCAAGTTCTCCAATGAAGCAAAAGCCGCCAATGAACGCATCGTCGGTGAACTCAACGATGTTGGCCCAGGTGGCGGAGGCATCAAGCGTTCTGTCAACACCATCCGCAGTAGTGTAGGTGTAGGTCACTGTTATGTCCACGTCTTCGGAGGTGGAGCCGATGTAGAAGTTGTGCGGAGAAACGGTGGCGTCGCTACCCTCGGTTTCGGTGAAGCCAAAGTCCACGGTAAAAGAACCGACGCCCGTGGCGATTGCCGGGATGGTCGCGGAGGTGGAGCCGACGCTCACGTCCACCACCACCGTGCCGACCCCGACGGTGTCATCCTCAAGGGTGACGGTTGCAATTTTATCATAGCCGATAAAGCGCGTGCCGGAGAGCGAGAGTTGACGGGCGATGACCGCCCTTATGCCGGTGTCGCTACCCAGGTAGGCGTTGCCCGCGCTGTCGAGGAAGACGGAGCCGAAATTTTCATTGATCGCCAACTGCGCTTCGGTGACGTTCTGGGGAACCGGATGCCAGCCCCCGCCGTCACCGGCACAGGAGACGCCGAGAAGGTCAACGTCGTCGGCTGGCGAGTCCCAGTCGATGCCTGTACCGCACAGCTTGGAGTCGAAGTCGCCCGATGCGTCGGGGGACTGAAAGAACGCGCCCTTGGTGGTGGCGAGCCATACGTCGCCGTTGATCGGGTTCACGGCGATATCGTTGATGTCGCGCTCCTCGAAGTAGGCGCTGATGGGATCGCCGAGAGCGTTTTCAGCACCGGGATCAAAAAAATTGATACCCGGCGTGGGTTGGGTACCTGGGGCCTCAAAAAACGTCAGAGCCGAGGCGGTGAATTTGGAGATAGTGCGTGACTTTCCGATACTGGTCCTCTCAGCTACCCAGAGGTTCTGGTCTTCGTCCATCGCCAGCCCTGCGATGGAGGTAAAGGGCAAGTTGGTGAATCGGACGCTGGTGGTAACCGAGCTGTCCACCCGGTACAGATCGCCAGTTGTGGTGGCGAAGTAGGCGGCAGAGCCGACCACGCTGCTGTCGGCGTCCACTACCTTGGAAACCGCTTCCGGCGTGGTTGGTAGCAGTATAGTGTCCACCGCCGCCGTGGGCAGGTTGAGCGCTGTCAGTCCAGCTGCGGTGGCAACCCATATTCTGGTGCCAGTGTCATCGGCGGCGAGGGCGTTAACGAACTCGGCGTCTGTTGTGCTGTGTGTTCCAAACAGATCGATAAACGAGTCGTTTTCGACGCCCGTAGCGAGCAAGCGAGCCGTTTGCAGCCCGGTGGGGGCGTTGTTGGAGCCTATGAAGAAAAACTCCTGGCTTGCGCCCGCGAGGTCGGTGTCGCCAAAGGCGATGGAGCTAAGGTCTGGGGTAAAGATTGATGTGGAGAGGGGGAAGCCATCGGCCTCCGCCGTGCCGGAAAGCGCTGTTATGCCCCTGTCAGTGGTGAACCACACCCGGTTGGAGCTGTCCGACGCGATATCGGTTACTTTTGTGGGCAGAATGGTAAAAAGGTTGTCATGATCAAAAAACACAACCGTAGCTGCATTGACTCCGCTTGCGGCCATGAAGGCGAAAGACACTGTCGCCAAACACGCTAACAGCCGTTTCATTTAAGTTTCTCCGGTTCATGCGGCGCGGGTAGCTAAGGTAAAATACCTCTTGTGGCCGCAAAAGCGCCCCGATTGTCATCGGCAGGCGCAAAATAAATTTTCTATATCGAATTAAGTCGTTACCCAACCGAAGGAATATACCATGTTGGGCGAGTTTTGTTCAAGGTAAAGGCCGCGCCGCGCACTTGCCTTTTGGCCCCCGACGTGTTAGCAGTCCTACTGGTTGAAACTGGCAGACCAGACGTATATGTCTTTAGTGTAAGCAACATATACGTCGGGCCGGTTGCCCGAGGGTATTCATGTCGATATATTTAGCAGGAGACAAATGCAAATGGAACACAAACGTTCAGAAGAGTTATTTGAGTCGGCCCTGAAGCTGATACCAGGCGGTGTCAACAGCCCGGTGAGGGCCTTTGGTGCGGTGGGCGGTAAGCCCCCCTTCATCCAGAGGGCCCAGGGGTCGAAGATATATGATGTGGATGGCAACGAGTATATCGACTATGTGGGGTCCTGGGGTCCGATGGTCCTCGGCCACAACCATCCGGCTGTAAAGGAGGCGGTGAGTCGTGCGTTGGAAAACGGCGCCAGCTTTGGCGCTCCCACCGAGATAGAGGTGGAGATGGCGCAGCTGGTGGTTGACCTGGTCCCCAGCATAGAGATGGTGAGGATGGTCAACTCGGGGACCGAGGCGACCATGAGCGCCATCCGCGTCGCAAGGGGGCACACCGGGCGCGACAAGATCATCAAGTGCGAAGGGTGCTACCACGGCCATGAGGATTCGCTGCTTGTGAAGGCGGGATCGGGCGCAATGACCTTTGGCGTGCCCACCAGCCCCGGCGTGCCTGCCGAGGTCGCTAAAAACACCCTCACCATCCCTTATAATAACCTTGAAGCGGCCCGCAAGGTGTTCGCGGACAACCCCGGCGAAATAGCCTGCCTCATCATCGAGCCGGTCCCCGGCAACATGGGCTGCCTCGTGCCAGGGGCGGGATACCTGGAAGGGCTCAGGAAGCTGACCGAAGAAGAGGGCGCCGTGCTTATCTTCGACGAGGTGATGAGCGGTTTTCGCGTGGCCCTTGGCGGAGTGCAGGCCCGCATGGGTGTGACCCCCGACATGACCACGCTGGGCAAGGTCATAGGCGGCGGCCTGCCGGTGGGAGCCTACGGCGGCAAGCGTGAGATCATGGAAAAAGTCGCCCCCGTCGGCCCCATCTATCAGGCGGGCACGCTGTCGGGCAACCCCCTGGCGATGAGCGCCGGCATGGCGATGCTAAAAGAGCTCTCCAAACCCGGCGTATATGATCTCCTGGAAGAAAAGTCCAAGCGGCTGTGCGACGGTATCGCACGGATCGCCTCGTGCTACTCGATTCCGGCCTACTTCACCCGCGTCGGCGCGATGTTCTGCACCTTCTTTCAAGAGGGGCCGGTCACTGATTACCAGTCGGCGCTCCAATGCGACACCGAGCGGTTTGGCAAATATTTCAGGGGAATGCTCGACAGGGGCATCAACCTGGCGCCGAGCCAGTACGAGGCAGGGTTTATGAGCTTGGCCCACTCCAACGAAGATATAGACCGCACTTTGGAAGCGGTTGAAGAGGTGTGGAAGACGCTCTAGGAGCTTCGTCGAGAAACCCCGGATATCCTCCGATTGACGTTGTCAGGGGGCGAAAAATGATCCTCGAAATACTTTTCGGTATGCCTGCGGTCATTTTTCTTCCCTTCCTAGCCCTCGAATGATCTTCGGGGCTTCCAGTTTATCGTCGGCTTAGCTGGAGGTTTGTCCGACATTGGATAAAATCTCCGGTTTAGCGTTGTCTCCCGCTCCGGGAGGGTTTTTTAAACAGCCTCCTATGGCTCAAGCCCTCCTCGATGACCAAAGCGAAAGACCCGACCGTCCTTTGGGTGGGCGGGTCTTTTTTTTGCGGTAAAATTAGTACCTCTTTGGGCTTTGGTGGAACCACTCACCGCCCGATGCTATAATCCGTGGATTCGGTTTTGAAAATGTCAACGCTGCCACCCCGTGGTCAAGTTGTTTCAAAGGAGTCTCGATGACAAGAATGATGATAAGAATAATTGCGGTTACCGCACTTGCGCTGGTTTTTGCGCTGCCCGCCGTAGCCCTGTCAGGGGAAACGCAGTACCTTTTTGAGGACAAATGTGGTCTGTGCCACAGCCTGGAGCAGTCGATGGGCGCTGAGGCGGACGCCGTGGGCTGGGCCGCGATTATGGCAAGGATGAAACAAAAGGCCTCGGGCCTCATAAGCGATGAAGAGGCCGAGCGCATCCTTGAATATATTTTGAAGACAAAAGGGGTAGATGGGAAGTGATGAGCCTTGGCTGACCGCTTTAGTTACGCTCTGCGCTTCGCGGCATGGAGCACGATAGTCATATTCCTGGGTGGACTGGCCTTCGGAGTCGAAGGTGGAACTGATCCCCTTGAGTTGCCGGAGCTGGTCGTAAAGGGGCTCGATAAGGCCCAGCTCGAAGCCAGCAGGCGCGGGGCGATCCCCGTGGAGTCCGGGACGGTAAAGCTCTCTGCGCCCAGGGTCACCCTCCCGGCTGGGTTTGACAGCGCTGCGGGTCTCTCCGATTCCCCCAAGGTGCAGGCGCCCGGCTGCGCCTACTCCTCTCCGATGGGTTCGGCCATCGCAAGGCTTGCCCATAATCCTGAGTCATATTATAAATCCGGCCTCGCCGCCTATCTGGATGAGAGGCTTGAGGACGCGGCGTTTTATTTCGAGCAGACGCGGGAAGCGAAAGATCCGGGCGAGTTTGAGGGCGACGCCTCCTTCTGGTTGGGCGAGGTGCGCAGACGCCAGGGCAAGATTGATCTTGCGCTCTTCGCCTACGAGAGGACGACGGGCAGCTACCTCTTTGAAGCGCAATACCGCTTCGCCTGGCTCGCGGATCAGAGCGGGCGCACGGTTGACGCAATGAGCATGTGGAAAACCATCGCCCATACCCAGGACCACCCATATCTCGCCGAAGCGCTGTATGGGCTCGCCCTGCGGGACTACTCGGCCCGCGAGCTTGACATGGCAGGGGAAAAACTGGCCCGCGGTATCGAGGCAGGCGAACCCGGCTCCGACGTCTGGGTCGCGACCGCGTATCTGCTGTCGCTCGCCAATAGGGAGTTGGGCAAACTCGACGAAGCCGAAGCAAACCTCACCAGACTGCTGCTCACCCGTCCCGACCATGAGCTGGCCCCCTACGCAAAACTCGTGGTCGGCTGGGTGCAGCTTGAGCGGGGAAACATGGGCAGCGCTGCCAGAAGGTTTGAAAAGGCGGCCCAAGGTGAGGAGGACGCAATAAAAGTCTCGGCGCGCTACGGGCTGGTCAGGGTCGCTGCGGCAGGTAAAGATGCGGCGACCGTTGTCAAGGCAATCGAGTTCCTCTCGACAGTGGCGACCGACGGACCCTGGCTCGGCTGGGCCTATGGTGACCTGGGGGCGGTGCTCTTTGGCGCGGCCGAATATGAGAAAGCCTACAAGGCCTATAGCGAGGCGGTAGAGAGCTGGGAGGGTGAAGGGGTTGAGCCGCTTCGCTACATGATGGGCGAGTGCCTCTACAAACTCGGCCAGTATGGCGACGCCGAGAAAGTCTACTCCCTGGTCGGGGCCAAGAGCTCGGTGGCGCCCGAGGCGTGGTTGCGCGCCGGGGTGTGCGCGCTCCTCTCCGGGTCGCCCAAAAAGGCGCTTGGACATTTTGACGCCGTACTCGACGGTTTCCCCGGCTTCGCCAAAGCTGACAAGGCGTGGGCATGGAAGGGGGAGGCGCACCTTCGCCTCGGCATGACCGATGAGGCCAAAAGAGCTTTCGAGGTGATCGGGCGAGACAGCACCGCGTATTCCCAGGGGCTCTACTCAAGGGCCTGGATCGCTTTCGAGGCGGGCCGGTGGGATGAGGCGGCAGAGCTTTTTGCGGCGCACCTCAACATGTACCGCGACGACCCCAACCGGGACGAGGCGATGCTGGCGCTTTCAAGGGCGCACTTTAATCGCCGCTCGGTAACCGCCGCGTTGGCGACCGCCGATGAGCTGGTGCGGACCGCCAGCACCAAACAGATGATAGAGCAGGCACGCTACCACCTTGGCTGGATGAAGGAGCGGGGGGCGAAGAGGGAAGAGGGGCGCATCGAGCTTGAAGCCCTTGTGGCCGACTCGCCAAAGGGGGAGTGGGCCGACGATGCCCATTACGCGCTGGGCTGGAGTTACTTTGGCGGCGAGGAGTATGGCAAGGCGCTGGCCCACTTCAATGCAGTAACAAAGCTGGGGCGGGGCGGCGAGCGGGAACGTGTCGCCATGAAAAAAAGCGCGGACTCGCTATACAACCTCGGCAAATATGAAGAGGCGATCAAGGGCTACCAGGCGCTTGGCGACACGATTGAAGGAAACTACGGCGTCGCCCTGACCCTTGGAAGGCTCGCAGCTGTGGAGCGGCTTGCCTCGGTTGTGGAGAGCTTCGAGGCGAAGTTCCCCCAGGATGAGAGGGGGGTTGACCTGCGCCTCCTGCTGGCCCAGGAGCTTGAACGCAAGGGCGACTTTGCCGGTTCGGCCATTTCTCTGGAAATTGCCGCGGCAAATCAGGAGGGGGCCGGAAAGAACCAGACGAGGCTGCTGCTCGGGCGCAGTTACCTGCTTTCGGGAAAAGCCCGGGAGGCGGAGGCGCTCTTTACGGAGCTGGCTGCGCTCGACGAGGGTACGGGGCTGACTGCGCTCAATGAGCTGGCGTCGCTGCAAGCGGGCCAGGGGCGCTACGCTGAAGCGATGAACCGGATGGATGAGCTTGCCGGAAGGGAAGCGGAAGAGGGTGGTATTGTCGAGGCGCTTAAACGGGGTGCTGGCTACGGACGCAAGGCCGGTATGTTTGAAGAGGCCGACGGTATGCTGGCAAAAGCGGCTGATATAGTAGGGGAGAAGAGCCCGGACTACAGGGGGCTGTTGAACGACCGCGGCGAGCTGCTTATTGAAGCGGGGGCGCTGGAGCAAGCGATGGACCCCCTTGAAAAGGCGGTCGCGCTTGGAGAGGGCGAGGGCATACTGCGGTCGCGCTACCTCTATTCAAAGGCGCTGGATTCCATGGGCCGGACCGAAGAGGCGCTGGAGACCTATCTGCGTATCGGTTATCTTCATCCCTTCAGTGACGAGAGGGTGTGTGAGGTGACGATGCGCGCCGCCGAACTTCTGGCGGAAAGCGACCGGACGAAGCAGGCGCGTTCGCTTTATGAGAAGGTGAAGGCCTCGGGTACGGATTGGTGGAGAAAAGAGGCCGGAGAGAAGCTGAAAACGCTTTTGCCCGGGGAGTGATGGAAATCAATTAAAACCGTCAAACGGTTTAACGTGAGGTTGTAATGTACGAATATATACTCAAGGGCGGGATATTGATGTTCCCGATCCTGGCTTGCTCGGTGGTTGCGTTGGCGGTGGTGCTGGAGAGGTTCTGGTCCCTGCGATCGGCGAAGGTCATGCCCTCGGATATTTCAGAGAGGGTCGAAGAGCTTGTGCGGCGTGGGCATCTGGAAGAGGCGGCGGCGCTATGCAAGCGTGAAGACAGCGCGCTCGCCAGGCTGATAGGCACCGTCATCAAAAGCGCTGGGCAGGAACGCGAAGTGCTGAAGGAAGCGGTGTTGGAAGTGGGCCGTAGCGAGGCCGCCACGCTGGAACGCTACGTGGGAGTCCTTGGAACGGTGGCGAACGTCACGCCGCTATTGGGGCTGCTCGGCACCGTTTCGGGGATGATAAAAGCATTCACCGTCATCTCCATACAGGGGGTGGGCAACCCCGCCAGCCTCGCCGGGGGCATCAGCGAGGCGCTGATAACCACCGCCGCCGGGCTGACCGCTGCGATCCCCTCTTTTCTTGCTTACCGTTATTTTCTCTCACGGGTAGACCGCACCGTCCTGGAGCTGGAGCAGATATCCATCCATTTCGTCGATATGGTCAGGCAACGGCGACCCGCCCCCAAGCGCGTGGCGAGAAGGCCGTCGGGGGAGTAACCGCATGGATTTCAGGGTGAAGAAAAGAGAAGCGGTAACGATGGATATCACGCCGCTGGTGGACGTGGTGTTTTTGCTGCTCATCTTCTTCATGCTCTCCACCACCTTCATCGTCTCGCCCGGCATCCGCATCAACCTGCCCGAGGCGACCGCTGAGACGGTGCGACGCGAGAGCCGCGAATTCAGGGTAAAGATCGACCCGCAGGGGACGATGATGGTCGCTGATGTGAGCATCACCATCGAAGACCTTGAGCAGCGTTTCCGCAGCGCAGCGGAGCTGGACAGGGATACCCTGGTGGTGATCGAAGCCGATGAGGTCGCCATGCACCGGTTTGTTGTCGCAGTGATGGACAGGGCCAAAACCGCCGGGCTCACCCGGCTGGCGATAGCCACCCGTCCTAAACAGTAGGAGGCTCTCCGAAAAGCTCTTCTGAAGCGGGGAGTAACGCTAGTCCGGGGTTTTTCAACAAGCTCGTAGAGGTTGACAAATGCATTTCTACCGTCTGTCCGCATGGCTGGCGGTGTCCGTCGCCGTCCATGCCGTCATCATCTTCGGAGTCGCGGCCGAAAAGATACTACTCGACCCCTCCCCGGAAGAGACCCTGATAGCCGTTGAGCTGAAAGAGGAAGAGGTTGAGCTTGCGCCTCCCAAGCCCGAACCGCCTGAACCCATCAAGGAAGAGATCGCGCAGGAACCGGTGGTCCCCCCGGATTCCAGTGAACCCCCCAGCCCGGAAACGGTGACCACTGCCAAGGAATTCCAGCCCCAACTTGTTGACCGCGCCGCCTTCGGTCCCCTGCCACGCCCCACCGCGCCGCGCCCCATACGCCTCCCCTCAAGACGCCCGATGAGGTCCCTGCACTCCAGCGAGTTGCTCACCGTCAGCCGGCCCGTGCCCAGGGGAGAGATTGCCCTGCCCACGTCGCCGGGAAGGGTCAAATCACCCCCTCCGGGCGTGACCGACCGGGAGCGCAATGTCGCGCTGGCTGACAGACTGTTGGCCTCCCTTGACAGCGGTGCAGCCACCAGGGACAAGGCCCCTGAAACAATAGCTGGCCGCGAGTTGGAGATCGGCGGCGAGGTGGGAGAACATCGCAAGGTGGTCAAGAGGCCGCCACCACCCGTCGTAGATATCGAGAACAGGGTCACCGTGGAAATTGAATTCTGGGTCGCCCCGTCGGGCGACGTGACCAGGGCGCACGCAATAAAGACCGGCGACGCCCGGCTGGACAGGGCTGCGGTAGATTATATAAAAGGTTTTAAATTCAACGCCCTGGAAAAGGACGGCTCCGGTCGCCAGCGGGGCACCATCCGCGTGCGGTTCAGCCTCAAATAAAATATGAATGCCACCCCCTGCGAACCCTTTGCCTAACAGCCCCTCAAAGCGTACTATTATGTAGATACGCCGGAACCCCTCCGGCGCCTCTGACGTGATGGGTGGATGAGCCTCGAATGAGCCGAAAAGAAAGAGTCGTCTACACGCTTCTACTGCTGGGTGGTGTGATAATGCTGGGAGTGGCATTTTTTGGTTCCGACGGCATACCCGAAGTGCGACGCCTTCAACGGGAGAGTGACGATCTGAAAGCCGAGATCAAGGAGCTGGAAGACCGTCAGACAACCCTCTCCGATGAAGCAAGCCTTCTCACCGACGACAAAGAAGCGATTGAACGCAGAGCCCGCGAAGAGTTTGGAATGGTGCGGGAAGGCGAGACTGTGATCCTCCTGCGTGAAAAAGGCGTGAAATGAGGGGCAGGGCTGATTCCGTGAGCTTCAAAACCCTGAGGAGCAAGGGGGTGCGCATTGCCGTGCCTGCGGTCTACGCCGCGCTGCTGATGCTCAGGGTTTTTGGTGAGGAAGAGGGCACCTCCGGCACCCTTGCGCTCATTGCGCTTGCCTGTTTCACCCTCTACCTCGGCTGGCGACTGGTAGACCTCGCAAGAACCGAAAAGGTGAAAAGCGGGACCAGGGGTGACGGTGAACTGAAGCTGACTGGCATCCTCGGCGTCGAGATCGGCTTTCTCTCCATCCTAGCGCTGGCGACGCTGCATCAGCTGTTACCCATACTCGACCCCTGGTGGTCCACCAGCCACGTCATCCTCATAGCCGGACTAGCAGCCATATTGCGCATTCCCGAGCTGATCGTCCTGCCAATTTGTGCAGTGGCGCTGGCGGTTGGGATCGAGGCCGCGTGGGAGTTCAAGTGGCTCATCGCGCTGGGCCACCTCGAAGCGGTCGGGCTGACGGTGGGGCTGGTCTTCTCCGTGGAGAGGGCCAAGCTGCACCGGGTCACCAAGTCGATGGAGCGGCTGCGCCTTGAGGCGGAGCACCTCGAAATCGGGCCGTCGGCGCAGACGGGGAGTGGGAAGAAGGGCGAGCTTACCCGGCTTAACGAGGTCCTCTACAATTACCTGAAAGAGGTCAAGATCAACACCAACGCGCACTGCGCGGTGTTGGCCGTGCGCGCGGCCAAGGGCAACCTCTACGTGCGCGAACTGGTCAGCGACAGCGATAAGATCAGGGAAGAGGCGGGACTTGACCTCACCGGCAGTTCCTTCGCCTGGATACTGAGAAACCGCAAGGCGCTCTCCATCGCATCCATCTCGGAGCCCGGCGACGTTCTTGGCTATTACAGCGGCAGGGTCCCGGCAAAGAGCTTCATGGGCGTGCCGGTAATAAACGGCGAGCGCGTCGAGGGCGTGCTGGCGATAGACAGCCTTGAGGCGGGCAAATTCAGTGACGATACCCTCTCGGTGCTAAATGTCGCCACCCATCAGGCATCGACCTTGCTCAGTCAAATTACCCAACTCGAACAGGTGAGAAGGGAAGCGCGCGACTTCAAGTGCCTGCACGACCTCGCCAAGAAGCTGGTGGATCTCGGCGGCTCGGAGGAGCTGCTCACCCTCGTGCTCAATATCGTCAACGAGAGGATCAATCCAACGTTCTCGGCGATAGTCCTCCTTGACGAGGAGGAAAACCTCAAGATTGAAAAGGTGGGAACCAAAAGGGGTGAAGAGTTCGAGGGCCGCGAGTTCGACGCAGCGCAGGGGCTGGTGGGGTGGGCGCTGGACAGCGGCCAATACCTCTACTATGAGAAGCCGCGCCCCTCGTCGCGCAGGCCAGTCTTTTCCGACCAGGTGAAGCTCCCCGAATTCCAGACGCTCCTCATCCACCCCTTCTCACGAAAAGAGCAGCCGCTGGGCGCGCTGGTGGTGGGGCTGGACACACCGATGGCGATGGACACCTCGTCAATTGCATTCTGCGACATCCTCTGTCAGCAGATCGCGCTGGGACTATTACAAATTCGCACGATGGACAGACTGAAAGCGATGGCGACCACCGATGAGCTGACCAAGCTGAAAAATCGCCGGGTCTTCTTCTCCACCGCAGAAGAAGAGATAAAGCGCGCCAGACGTTACGTCGCCCCCCTCTCGGTCATCATCCTCGATCTTGACTACTTCAAGAAGATCAACGACACCTACGGCCACCCGGCGGGGGACGAAGTTTTGCGGAAACTGGGAGCGCTGCTCGCCGAACATGCCCGCGACACCGACCTGCCCGCACGCATCGGCGGTGAAGAGTTCGCCATGCTCCTGCCCAACACCGACGAAGAAGGCGCCAAGCGCATGGCCGAACGGATACGCAAAGCCGTCGCTGAACTGAAAGTCGTCTGGGAAAAGAGAACACTGCATATGCACATCAGCGCCGGAGTGGCCCAGGTCCTGGACGATGAAACAGCGGAGAAGATGCTGGAGCGCGCGGATCAGGCTATGTACTGCGCCAAGGAAAACGGCCGCAACAGGGTGGTGCCGTTTTCGTCGGTTAAGGAATATCTGAGCTGGTCCGCTTAAATATGCCCGGCTCGTCTTTTCCCAGCTGGACTGTGTCGCGTGCATGCTCACCCCCTCGGCTGGCTCGGCTCGTCTTTTCCCGGCTGACTGTGTCGCGTGCTCGCGAACTGCCCGAGGCGTAGTGAACCTACTGCCTCTGTTGTTCGCTTGCGCGTCTCCTTGTGAGCCGGAAAAATACATTGCCGAAAGTAGCTTTTCGATGTGTTCATATCAGCAATGAGGGGAGGACTGTTTATGAGCGTTTTTCGTTTCTCTTTCACTCTGATTTTGATGCTGTTCTGTACTTTCTTTTTTGCCCAGAGCAGCGAGTGTTCGGAACTTTGTCGCTTTGATGATGGCGAACTTGTAATTTCCTACAAAGCGGCTCCTTTGAATGCTTCACTTGAGCAGTGTGATGACGGTGACCTTTCAGGGGTTAACGAAGCCAAAAATGTGGTGAAGAAGTTTTGGGCTCGCTCAGTTCCCGAAAGGTACGGCCTATTTGCAGTTTCATATTTGGATATGCTCAAAAGGGTCTACGGCATCACTGACGAAAAAAGCTATGCAGAAAAAATTGGGGTGAGTGAACGAACATGGCAAAGCCAAGTATATGAAAAAGTATATTGGGGGGTGGGTAACTCAGCACATTTTGTGGTTTTGGCGAAATGGCACGAAGAAGGGTATGAGGGCGTCATGACGTTTAATTTTGAATTATTTCTTGAAAGTGGAGCTTGGAAAATAGGGAATATAGTTTATTGAAATTAAGTTTGTGGCAGCCATAGAATTCGCCTCTGGTTTAGTTTTTGAATTTCAACTCCCCACCGAGCTGTGCAGTGAGCGGGTGAGGAGTTTTTGAGGGTCATCTTGTTTGAGGCGAAGCCGAGTTCATGACCCTCCCGAGAACGCGAGCGGTTCCCGAAGGGAAGCACACGTGCTCGAAGGGGCGCGTCTTTGCGGAACTTTCTTCGCGCAAAGAAAGTTCCCTCGGGGTGCAGGGGACGAGCAGTCCCCGCATTCTATAAAACCGATCAGATGCCATCCCCCTTGCGCTACGAAATTTCCCTGTTAACGGTAAATGGGCTCCGCGCAGAGAAAGTACCCTCGGGGTGCAGGGGGCGAGCAGCCCCCGCATACAATAGAAAAGGCCTTCGCCAGAAGGCCCTCCAAATCAAAACAAAATGGGCGAAGAGCGGCCGAAACCGCGTCAGAACCCCCTGCGCATAAACTCCTCCCCCACATATTTGGCGAAAAGTTCATCCCAATCCCGCGTCCCGGGTTCCACGTTGCGCGAGAGCGATTCGATCTTGCGCCGGGCGGTGTCATGTATGGATTCCAGCACTTTCACTCCGTCGCCCACTCCCTTTTTAATGGCGACAAGCGCCGCGTTGGGGTCGGGGACTTTTATGGCGGGGTCTTTTTCAATCGCTTTCACGGCGCGGTGCGCCATTGCGCGGACTTTTTCTTCGGAGGGGATCATCTGAGCACCACCCCCTTCTCCTTGGCGAGCTTGGCTAGAATTTGCCCACGCAGTTTGCCCACGTCGGCTCCTTCGGCGCGCACGGTGGTCATGTGGGCGCGCAGTATCTTGTCCACTTCCACCATCAGCTCGTTTTCGACGTTCATTTCCTGGAGCAGCGCACGCTTTATCGTCTGCGCGATATGCGCCCGGTCGCCCCGCGCCGCGCCCTGCATCAGCAGTTCGGCGGCAGCCTTATCGGCCATCTGGTTGACGATGTTGTTGGGAATATGCATCGCTCAGTTCACCCTTGGCCCCTGCCGATGAGCCCTTTGAGGGTGGTCTGGATGTCGGCGGGGAGTACGATGATTTTGGCGTTGTTGGACTCGCCCAGGTTGTTCATCGCTTGAATGTAGCGCTGGCCCAGGAGATATAGCGCGGGCAGCTCCTGGTCGCTGATTGATTCGGTCACCCTCAGGATCGCATCACGGTCCGCTTCGGCCAGTATCCTTTTGGCTTCCGCCTGGCGGCGCGCGGCCTCCAGCTTGCCTTCCGCCTCCAGTATTACGGCTTCTTTCTGGCCGTCGGCCTGGGTCACTGTGGCGCGGCGTGTGCGCTCAGCAGCGGCCTGCTGCTCCATCGCCGTCTGCATCGTCCTGGATGGGTTGATGTCCTGAATTTCGACGCTCTTGACGATGATGCCCCAGTCGGCCACGTCGTCGCTTATGGATGCCTTGACCCTGCTCTTGATCATCTCACGGTTGCTGAGCGTTTCGTCCAGCGTCATCTCGCCGATGATCGAACGCAAGGAGGTCTGCACCAGGTTTTGAATTGCCAGTGCAAAATTATCGATGCCGTAGCTGGCTTTTTCGGGGCCGACGATGTTGAGGAAGCACACCGCGTTGGTTGTGATGACGGCGTTATCCTTGGTGATGACCTCTTGGGCCGGGATGTCCATCACGATGTCCTTGGTGGTCATCTTGTAGGCGACCGAGTCGATGTAGGGAATGACGATGTTGAGGCCGGGGTTGAGCGTCTTGGTGTATTTACCCAGCCGCTCCACCACGTACTTCATACCCTGGGGCACTATGCGCACACCCATTGCTATGGTGAGGATCACCAGGACTACGAAGATGACGGCGAGGATAAGCGCCGGAGATGTTGATATGTACATGATTGAAATTCTCCCTAAAAGAAGGTTGAAGTGTAATCCAGATTGTTAATAAAGGTAGACAAAAGGAAGTTAGCTGGAAAATTGTCTACTCGCAACTGTCTGTCCATATACGTACCCAGCTTACCCAGTCTGATTGATTGCTGACAAGGGTTGGATTTTCTTCGAGGCAAGTTTTCTGTTCTGAAAACTTGGATGCGCATTAGCGCACCTTTAGGCGAGGCCCCAGAGAGGGGGCCGAGTCCACGAGGAAGGTGATAAGAGATGACCGGAGGAATACTTGACGTATTTCGAGGATCATTTCTTAGCCTGACGAAGTCAATCGGAGAAAAGACAGGCTTTGTCGGCAATCAGGTATAATCAGGAACGTTTTACTATCAGGGTATTGCCGCTGTGACCCTGCACCATGATGCGGTCCCCCTCGGTGATCTCATCTTCGGTGATGAACTCCCACTCCTCCGCGCCCAGCAAGGGTATGGAGAAACGCACCCTGCCGCGCACTCCCTCGGAGGGAGCCTTTACCACCAGGCCGGTCTGGCCCATTATCGCCTCCTTTGCCATGCCGGAGAGCGATTTATTCTTGATCTGTGGATTGATCACCTTGAACCAGATAACCGTGAAGGCGATTGAGCTGACTGCCCAGAGGAAGACCTGGGAGGCCACCGTCATGCCAGGGGCGAAGTAGAGCACTGCGCCCGTTAGCGCCGCGCCCAGGCCAAACCAGATGATGGTGAAGGAGGTAATAAAGAGTTCCAGCCCCATCAGCGCCATGCCTGCCGCGACCCAATGCCACCATAGAAGTTCCATACCAAAATCCCTCACAAAAAGCCTTCAAAAAAAGTGACTATCCGTGGGGATAGTTCCACAACTTGGGTCAAGCCGCAAGGTTTACCGCGTTGGAGGGGAAAACAATGAGCGCGCACTCACCCCGTATCTTTTACGGTTGACGCTTTGCAGATAAAAGGGGCTCTTTCGCTGGTGCCCGTCGAGGGGTAAGGTTGTCAAAACGAACCGGTTTTTCTTCCAAGGAGCACAGATGCGCAGAGCAAAAATAGTATGCACCATCGGACCGGCCAGCCGGGAGGTGGATCTCTTGACCGCTATGATAAACGCGGGCATGGATGTGGCCCGCTTGAACATGAGCCACGGTACCCACGCCGAGCATGGTGAGGTGATAGCGCGTGTGCGGGATATATCCGGGCGGCTGGGCAAGCAGGTTGGGATACTCCTCGACCTCTCCGGTCCGAAGATAAGGCTGGGCGAGCTGCCTGAACCCATTGAGGTGGAGGTGGGCGACGAGCTGACCTTCTCCACTAGTGGTACGGGGGGTGCGGGGGAAGAGGGGGGGATACCCGTGGGCTATGCGGCCTTTGCCGAGGAGGTGAAGGTGGGAGACCATTTCAGCCTGGCCGATGGGCACATCCACATGGAGGCGTTGGTGACCACGGAAAAGACCGTGCGCGCCCGCGCTTTGACCGGCGGCATTCTCACAAGTCACAAGGGGGTCAACCTGCCCACCGGGGGCGAGGGGCTGCCCGCCATGACTGATAAAGATGAGGAGGACTTGCGCTTTGGCCTGGCCCAGGGTGTGGACTGGGTGAGTTTGAGTTTTGTGCGCTCCGCCCGCGACGCCGAGGGTCCCAGGAGGGTGATGGACGAGGTGGGCAGGAGGGTGCCGCTGATGGCGAAGGTTGAAAAGCCCCAGGCCCTTGAATGCATAGACGAGATACTTGAAGTCTTCGACGGGCTGATGGTGGCGCGGGGCGACCTCGGTGTGGAGATTGAGCTGGAGGACCTCCCCGCGATACAGAAAAAGCTGATAGAGCTGGCAAACCACGCGGCCAAGCCGGTGGTCACCGCGACGCAGATGTTGTTGTCGATGGTGTCAAGCCCCCGGCCCACCAGGGCGGAGGTGACCGACGTGGCGAACGCCATACTGGATGGTGCGGATGCCGTGATGCTCTCGGAGGAGTCCGCCGTGGGGCAGTATCCGGTGGAGACGGTGAGGATGATGGCGACGCTGGCCGGGAAGGCCGCAGATATCTACACCCTGCCGGTGGGTCGCAGAGACTCGGTATACGATGCGGGGGCTGCGGGGGATGAGACGAAGGCGATAGCAAGGGCGACCAGGATGGTGGCCGAGGAGGTGGGCGCGACGCTTATCATCACCCCCACCACCGGCGGCTCCGCTGCGAGGCTCGTCTCCTCCATGCGCCCGGAGATCCCGGTGCTGGCGCTCTCCACCAACATCGACACGGTGCGCCAATTGGCCCCGGTCTGGGGGGTGGCCGCCAGACTGATAAAGCACGCCAACACCACAGACGAACTCCTTGAGCAGTGCCGCACCCAAGCGCTTGAGGCCGGGTTGGCGAAGGTGGGTGACAAGGTGGTGATGACTGCGGGGGTGCCGCTCGAAGAGGCGGGGACCACAAATCTACTAAGAGTGTTTGAGTTATAGACTGCGGTGGTTCGCCAGCGGCATCGCTTCCCTTATGCGGGCCACCTCTTTGAGATCAATATCGGCCAGCGCATAGCCGGGACCGTCATTCCCGACCTCGGCAACCACCTCGCCCCAAGGGCTGACTATCATGGAATGGCCCCAGCTGCGGCGCAGCCCCTCGTCCTCATGTTCGCCCACTTGCGCCGGGGCGATCACGTAGCACTGGGTCTCGATGGCGCGGGCGCGGAGCAGCACTTCCCAGTGGTCCCTTCCGGTGGGTTCGGTGAAGGCGGAGGGGATGGTGAGGAGCGTCGCTCCATCATTGACCAACTTCAGGTATAGCTCCGGGAACCTCAGATCGTAGCAGATCGATAGCCCGAATTTTCCCAGCGGAGTGTCGGCGATCACCGGTGCGCTGCCGGGAACGATGGTGTCTGACTCCATCGTCCGCACCTTTCCGGCGAGGTCGATATCGAAGAGGTGGATTTTGCGATAGGTGGCGATTATCTCGCCGGCGGGGGAGAAGAGCACCGAGCAGTTGCGGCACTTCACGACCGACTCACCCCGCTCGTTGAAAGACCCCAGAAGAATGGTCGCTTCAAGCTCTTTTGCCAGCCCGGCAAAATGGCTGCACGTCGGGCCGTCCAGCTTCTCCGCCAGCCGCGCCTTGTCCTCTTGCGGCCCCAGGAAGTTGGTGTTCTCCGGCGTGGCGATGAACTTGGCTCCATCATTGGCGGCAGCGCGCACCAACTCCTCGGCCTGGGCCATGTTGCGGCCAATGTCGCGCCTCGAGTTCAGCTGAATAACTGCCGCCTTGAACATCTGCATACGCCTCGCTTTTCTGGAATTCACCTGCCACCCAAAGTTAGCCCAACCCGCCCGGCGACGCCAGGGTTTATGTGGTTGCTTTGGAATTGTAAGCGACTACCGGATGGGCAGCGAGATCAAGGCAGCGCTCTTCCCGGCTGAAGACTACGAGAAGTTTGGGCGGCGCCTCACCAGTGGGTTAAGGCCCTGGAGGTGGTACTATAACCGATACCAGCTCAGGTGGAGGGGGAGGCTGCTTCATAGGTGAAGTAGCACAGTAACTAAAAAGGCCCCTGAAAAATCAGGGGCCTTTTTCCTGTCCTTGCCCCCATTCATTTTTAAAAGCTGCTTTCTTTTCTTGGCTCCTGCACTTAAGTACTGACCAGTGTTGTCCACAGAATAACAGCCGCGATTGCAATGAATGAGAGCATTATCATAAGGATGGGCGAGTGGGCGAGATAATGCGGCAGCGTCTCGCGGTCGTGGTGTTTTTGGGTGTCCGGATTGACCCAGGCGTGCATCTCGCTACCTCCCTAAAAATAAATCGCCCCCGATAAACCCCCGCCATCACCCTCCAAGTATAGTGCGTCATTTGCGCTGGTGAAGACCCCTTGACAGCGTTGGTGCAAAAAACCTCCCCTTATTTACGTCGCCTTACGCTACAAATCCGCGTGTTGGCGTAGGCAAGGCGGTTTACTCAACCCGCACAGGCGCTTTTTGGTCTTTGGCTGTGGTCTCAAGGGGAGCGCCGATAGAGCAAATGCTTTCCAACAAAGTCCTCAATAGCTCTTTGCCGTAAAGCCATCCCACCTTGTCACCCCCCCTTTTCAATAACGGCCAAAGTAGCTTTTCTCTCGTTATATCAACGTTTTTTTAAAGACTTTGTCCCTTGACATAACCCTTGCCCATTTGTATAGTCGGGATTAAGTGGGAAAAAATCCCATAAAGTGGGAAAAAGTGGGTACACAAGAGGCGAGCTAAACGAATGTTTCGCGGACAGTTCAAACACACGATCGACGAGAAGGGGCGACTCTCCATTCCGGCCAAGTTCCGGGATGCGCTTGATAACACCTTTGCGCCTCCGCTCTTCGTCACCGTGCTGGAGCATTGTCTGGTCGCTTATCCCGCCGATGAGTGGCGGGTGTTGGAGGCGGAGCTGAACGCCAGACCCCAGTTCGATAAGGCGGTGAGAAGATTTCGCCGCGCTTTTTATTCGCCCGCGCAGGATTGTCCGCTGGACAAGGCGGGGAGGATTTTGGTGCCGCCGGGGCTGCGCGACCATGCGGAGCTTACCCGCGACGTGGTGCTTGCCGGTATGGGCAACACCTTCGAGATATGGGACGCCACGCGACACCAGGAGATTATGCGTGCAGACATGGGGGACCTGGAGACGATCCTCCAGGGGATGGGAGATATCGGAATCTAGTGGCATCGGACGAGGGCTACCACGTACCTGTGTTGCTGGCTGAGACAGTTGAAAATCTGGTGACCGACCCCAACGGCGTCTATGTGGACGGCACCTTCGGGGGCGGGGGCCACAGCAAAGCGATATTTGAAAAGCTCGGCGCGCATGGGCGGCTCATAAGCATCGACCGCGATCCTGATGCATTGGCTAACTCAGCCCAGTGGGCAAGGGAGCGAAGCGACAGGGTCACGCTTGTGAGGGGCAACTTTGGGAACCTGCCCAACCTGCTGGCCGAGCTGGAGGTCGGACCGGTCAGCGGCATACTGCTGGACCTGGGGGTTTCGTCGCATCAGATAGATGAAGCCCAGAGGGGTTTCAGCTTTATGAAGGACGGGCCGCTTGACATGAGAATGGATCCGGAGCGCGGAGTACC
This sequence comes from Deltaproteobacteria bacterium, assembly GCA_030591565.1. Classification (GTDB taxonomy): domain Bacteria; phylum Desulfobacterota; class Deferrisomatia; order Deferrisomatales; family BM512; genus JAUVAU01. Next base: position 148,686 of record JAUVAU010000001.1, read on the forward strand.
GGCTTCGGAGCTTGTGAATAAATTAAGCGAGGTGGAGCTTTCCAGGGTTTTTCGAGATTTTGGCGAAGAGCCCCGTCACCGGCGGGCCGCCAATGCGGTGGCGGTCCGTCGGGCGACCTCCGCGATCATGACCACCGGAGAGTTGGCCCAGACGCTTGAGGAGGCGCTTGGTCGGCGAGGGAAGAAGCATCCGGGGACCAAGGTGTTCCAGGCGCTTCGCATCGCGGTCAATGGTGAGCTTGATGAGTTGAGAAGTTTCCTGGACGGGTTCAGCGATCTTCTTCGACCGGGCGGAAGGGTGGCGATAATCAGCTACCACTCGCTCGAAGACAGGATGGTCAAGAGAGCGTTCAGGGATTTGGAACCCCGATGCAGATGCCCGCGTGAGCAACCTGTTTGCACCTGCGGTGAGCCGGGGAATTTGAGATCGATCGCCCGACGGGCCATAAAGCCGAGCCGCGGGGAGATCGGGCGAAACTCCAGGGCGCGCAGCGCCCGGTTGAGAGTGGCCGAGAAGTTTGTCGATGAAAGTAACAGAGGGGAAATCGTATGAGCCGAATCAATAAAAGCAGCCGCGCCATTGCGGTCGTTCCATATTTTCCGCTTGTCGGAGCCGATGTCAAAGGCTGGACGATACGGGCCCTTGTCGCGGTTTTGTGTCTGGGGTCGATGTTGATGCTCACCGCGTCGCGCATCGAAACCACGAGGCTTCGCTACGAATTGAGTGAATTACACCAGCTCCGCCAGGGTTTGATCGCGGACGTGGGCAGGTTGAATTTGGAAATATCGGCAGTGGCGAGACCGCAACGCATCGAAAAATTGGCGAGGGCTATGGGGCTGATCGTACCCCGGGGCGATCAAGTGCTTGTGATGAATGAGTAGAAGGAACAAACGCAAAGCACCTTTTCGCGTATGGCGTATGCGATTTCTCGCCGCTGGGCTTCTTGCCCTCTTCGCCATCGCTGCCGGTCGGGCCGTTCACCTGCAAGTATATCGAGCCGAAGGATTAAAAGAGCGCGTACGTGATCAATCCGTGCGAAAGCTAAAAGTCCAGCCGGCGCGTGGAAAAATATATGACCGGAATATGGAGGAGCTGGCGGCCACCATTCCGGGTTCCAGCGCCTACATCAAATCGGCTGACATTCTCAAAGATCGCCCGGTATTTGAAAAACTATGCAAGATCCTGGGCCTGGACCGCAGGAGCGTGGAGGGCAAGATTCGCCGTCGTGGCGATGCGTTCACGACCATAAAGTATCGCCTCACACCGATGGAAGAGGCGGCGGTTGAGGAGCTGAACTCAGCACACGCAGGCGTGGCGCCCCAGCCGGTGCGCTACTACCCGAAAAAATCCCTTGCCGGACCGTTGCTTGGTTTCGTGAGCACCGATGGCAGTGGGATCGGCGGGCTGGAATACAAGTACGAAGAGCTGCTGCGGGGCCGCGAGATTTGGATTGATGCTGAGAAGGACGCGAAGTCGGATCATCTGATCGCCGACGCACCCGACGCACAGAACGCCCGGGGGCACAGCCTTATTCTCACCCTGGACCAGCACATCCAGCACATCGCCGAAGATGAGTTGGAAAAAGGGGTGGCAAAAACGCAGGCCAAGGGTGGTTTTGTGGTGATTATGAGGCCTTCGACCGGCGAGATACTCGCCATGGCCCAGTCGCCGCAGATGAACCCCAATGACTTTGGCGCGGCCAAACCGGTAGACCGCAACCCGCGCATGGTGACCCAGGTCTTCGAGCCGGGTTCGACGTTGAAGAGCATATTCATGGCGGTGCTGCTTGACAATAGGGCGGCCAAACCCTCGGAGAGCGTCTACTGCGAAGATGGTGAATGGAGGGCGCACGGGAGGACGATCCACGACCACGTACCCCATGAGATGTTGACGTTGGCCGAGGTGTTGAAGGTGTCGAGCAACATTGGAGTCGCCAAACTCTCGGAGCGGATGAATAAGGACACGTTCTATGAGGGCTATCTCGGTTTCGGGCTTGGCCAGGCGACGGGCGTGGAGCTGGGCGGAGAGTCGCGCGGGATATTGGCGCCGCCAAAGCGGTGGAGCAAGGTGACGCCGCTCACCATCGCCTATGGTCAGGGGGTGTCGGTCACGGCGCTGCAGCTGACATCGGCTATGTCCACGCTGGCCAACAATGGCCTTCGCATGCGTCCATATCTCGTCAAAGAGGTGCTGGCTGCAAGCGGCAACGTGGTTGAAAGAACTGAGCCGGAAAAGGTGGGGCAGGCGGTATCGGGTGAGACCGCCAGGATAGTCATGAAGTGGATGGTGGATGTGGTCCATGACGAAGATGGGACCGGCACCCTGGCTGATGGTTCTGGTTATACGATCGCAGGAAAGACCGGGACGGCGTGGAAGCCTGATCTGGTCAATGGCGGGTACAACAGAAGAAAAGTGATCGCCAGCTTCATGGGCGCGGCCCCGGCATCTGCGCCGGAAATAGCAATGCTGGTGACGATCGACGAGCCGAGTAAGGGTTCCAGGTATGGCGGCATGGTGGCCGCCCCGGTGTTCAGAGAGATAACGCGGCGGGTGTTGACGCACTTGAACGTGCCGCCCGAGCGCAAGGTCGAAGTGGCAAGCAAGCAGGGCAGAAAGAAAAGCTTGAAGCGCACCGGCTCCAAGGGGCGCAGTGACATAGAGGTAGCCGATGCCAAGGCAATCGGCAAGATGCCGAATCTCAAAGGGCTGACCATAAGACAAGCCCTTCGCAAGTTGGAAAAGACAGGAGTCAGCATCAGGCTCGACCTGGTGGGCAGCGGCTTTGCGGTTCGCCAGGAACCCAAGGCCGGAACGGTGCTCGCCCAGGGTGCGGGCTGCCGACTCGAATTTGAATCGCCCCTTGCATCCCGTCGTCCATGACGCGAGGAAGTAACAACGTGAAGCTGTCAGCAATCGTTGAACAATTGCCCAATGTCATCGCCTTCGATGGTGGCGACCCTGACATTGGCGGCGTTTGCTGTGATTCCAGAAAAGTTGAACCAGGATTTATCTTTGCGGCAATACCCGGCGCGCAGGTGGACGGACACAGCTATCTTGAGGCGGCGGCCAAAGCCGGTGGCGTTGCCTGCATCGTCGCCGATGGCGGGGCTCAGTGCCATGGCATGGCCCGTGTGCTCGTCGAAGATGTGGAGGAGGCGCTGGGTTGGGCGTCATCGGCCTTCTGGGGCCACCCTTCCAGGGCGCTGACGCTGGTGGGGATCACCGGCACCAACGGCAAAACGACCACCGCGCATCTGGTCCGACACCTTCTGGAGAGCTCGGGGATCGTCACGGGAATGATCGGCACCGTGGGCTACCTCTTCCCCGAAGGGGTAGAGCCTGCGTCGCTCACCACACCGGAGGCGCCGATCTTCCAGGCGGCGCTCTCAAGGATGCTTGAAGAGGGCGCGGGGGCCGTGGTGGCAGAGATCAGTTCCCACGCGCTCAAGAGGAAACGGGTCGAGGGCAGCGCTTTCGCCTGTACGGTATTTACCAATCTCACCCAGGACCACCTGGACTTTCACGGCTCGATGGAAGAGTACTACCAGGCCAAGCGGCTGCTCTTCACCGACCATCCAAGGCTGGTGGAGGCGGTGGTTAACGTGGATGACAGCTGGGGACGCCAGCTTGCCCCCGATCTTGGCGGTCAGGTTGTCACCTTCGGCTTGAATGACGGCGACGTGCGCTTTGAAGTCACCAGTTCAAATGAGAGCTCCACGGCGGGAGTCCTCCACTTTCCAAATGGTCAAGCGGTGCTGCACGTTCCGCTGGCTGGACGCTTTAACGCTTATAACGCAACCACCGCCATGGCGGTTGCGTGGGCGCTGGGGCTGGATATGGAAAAAGCCGCGCAAGCCATGAAGAGCGCTCCGCAGACGCCGGGTCGCATCGAGGCGGTGGAGAATGAGGCTGGCATAGGGGCGTTCGTGGACTACGCCCACACCCCCGACGCGCTGGACCGGCTACTGGAAACATTAAAGGACTTTACTGTCGGCAAGCTGATCTGTGTTTTCGGTTGTGGAGGGGATCGCGACAGGAGCAAGCGGCCTCTGATGGCGAGGGCCGCCGCCAAGTGGTCGGATGTCATCGTGGTGACCTCCGACAACTCAAGGAGCGAGTCCACCGAGAAGATTATCGGGGATGTCGAAGAGGGCCTCCCGGAAAATTGGAGCGAGCTGAAGGATTCGGACTCGGCTGGCGGTTACCACACATACATGAAGATTCCCGACCGGCACGAGGCCATACGCTGGGCGGTGATGTCCGCCGCCAGCTCCGACACGGTGGTGGTCGCGGGCAAGGGACATGAAGGCACCCAGATTATCGGTGACGAGATATTCCCCTTCAATGACCGGCTGGAGCTGGAGAGCGCATTGAAGGCGCGGGGTGACAGTTGCGCCTGAGCCTTGGCGAAGTGGTTCGGGCCACCTCGGGAGAGCTCAGGGGCGAGCCCCTGGATGCAGAGACGATCTTTGAAAATGTTTCAACCGACACCCGGACGCTCAAAGAGGGATCGCTCTTCGTCGCCTTGAAGGGCGAGCGCTTTGATGCGCACGACTACCTTGGGGAGGCGGTGGACAAGGGCGCTGGCGCGCTGGTGGTTTCAAGGGGTCCGTTGCCCAGGGGCTGCACCGCAGTGGTGGTGGCCGACACCCTCGACGCCCTTGGCGAGCTTGGGCGCGCAGCGGGCGAGAAGGGCGGCTTCAAGGTGGCTGCGATCACCGGGAGTTTCGGCAAGACGACCACCAAGCAGATGTGCGCTTCGATCATTGAAGCCGCTGGTGAGAAAGTGCTCTATACGCCGGGCAACCTCAATAACCGCATTGGGTTGCCGCTGACCCTGCTGGGGGCCAAGGGCGATGAAAAATTTGCGGTGCTGGAGCTGGGAATAAGCGAACCCGGCGAGATGCAAAAACTCTCCAATATCGCCCAGCCCCAGGTGGCCCTGATAACCGGGGCGGGGGTGGCGCACACCGAGCTGTTGGGAAGCGTCGAAGGGGTCGCGGAGGAGAAGATGGAGATATCCCATGGGATGGAGCCGGGCTCGATCCTGCTCTTGCCCCATGGTGACGAGAACCTCAGCCCGGCAATGGTCCGGCGTGGAATTGAGGTCAGGACCTTTGGTTGGGATGAAGGTTCAGCCGTAAGGGGCGAAGGGTACAGGACGACCGCCGCCGGTTCGGTTTTCACCGTCGCGGGAAGAGAGATTGAAGTACCCCTGCCGGGCCGTCACAACGCGGATAACGCGCTGGCCGCCTGGGCGCTGGTCACGGCGCTGGGAGTTGAGATTGATTCCGGGGCGCGCATTGTCGCCTCTGTCGGGCAGCTGGCGATGCGCTCGGAGATACGCACCGGCGTGAAGGGCGCGAAGTTTTATGTGGATTGCTACAACGCCAACCCCTCTGCGATGGCCGCGGCCATGGAGACGGTGGCCGGGTTGGCGGATGGAAAGAGAATGATCGGCGTGCTGGGTGAGATGCTTGAGCTTGGTTCCATGAGCAAGCAGGCGCACCTGGAGGTTGGCCGGGCGGCGGCCAGGAGCGGATTCAAGAAGCTCTATCTGGTTGGTGTCGGCGGCTTGATCGGTGAAGAGACCCGGTGGATTCGCCAGGGTGCCGTTGAAGCGGGTATGGCTCCCGAAGCAGTGAAAATATTTGAAGACGTTTCCCCGATCATCGAAGGCCTTGCGGGTGAGTTGGCCGGGGATGATTGGGTTTTGATCAAGGGTAGCAGGGCCACCGGACTGGACCGGGTGGCCGACGCCATGGCAGGGCGGGATTAGGGCGAGCGATGTTATACAAGCTATTAATGCTCTTTCAGGATGTGGTGGGACCGGTAAACGTCTTCCGCTACATCACCTTTCGCACAGTGCTGGGGATGCTCACGGCGCTGATACTCTCGCTGTTGCTCGGCCCCAAGATGATCGAGACCCTGAAAAAACTCTCCATCGGCCAGACGATTCGCGAGGATGGCCCCAAATCCCACATAGAGACAAAATCGGGCACCCCCACCATGGGCGGCGTCCTCTTCCTGCTCTCCCTCACCGTGGCGGTGCTGATGTGGGCCGATCCTGCCACGCCCTTCGTGTGGATCGCGCTGCTGGTCACCCTGGGTTTCGGCGCGGTGGGCTTTGTGGACGATTACCTGAAGGTCACCAAAAAGCACTCGCGTGGATTGCCCTCCAGGTTGAAGTTCTGGGCGCTGGTGTTTGTGGCGGGTGCCGGGTGTGTGGCGCTCATAGCTCAACCGGGCTTCGATACCCGGCTGGCCTTCCCCTTCTTCAAGAACTTCCAGCCCGACCTTGGCGTCTTCTACATACCCTTCGCCATCTTCGTGGTGGTTGGCACGGGGAACGCGGTGAATCTGACCGATGGCCTGGACGGCCTCGCCGTCGGCCCGGTCATTACCGCGTCCATGGTCTACCTCATCTTCTCCTACGCGGCGGGCCACGCCCGCATAGCGGAGTACTTGCAGATACCCCACATCCAGGGGGCCGGTGAGCTGGCGGTCTTCTGCGCGGCGGTGGCGGGAGGGGCGCTGGGCTTCCTCTGGTTCAACGCTTACCCCGCCCAGGTCTTCATGGGCGACGTGGGTAGCCTCGCAATGGGCGGCGCGCTGGGTATGGTGGCGGTCATATCGAAGTTCGAGATAGTGCTCGCCATCGTGGGCGGCGTCTTCGTGGTGGAGACGCTCAGCGTGATTTTGCAGGTGGCGTCATACAAGATGCGCAAGAAGCGAATATTCAGGATGGCGCCCATACACCACCACTTTGAACTCAAAGGCTGGGCCGAACCCAAGATCATCGTCAGGTTCTGGATAGTCTCCATCATCCTGGCGCTTGTGGGGCTGGCTACCCTGAAGACGAGATGACGGACTCATTGGAGGGAGTTACAGCCCTGGTGATGGGCGCAGGAAAGAGTGGCAGGGAGGCGGCGCGGTTCTTGATCGGCAGGGGAGCCAGGGTGTTCCTCTCCGACGACGCCGAAGCATTGCCGCCCGAAGCAGAGGAACTGGAAGGGTTGGGAGTGGAGCTTTCGCCCGGAGGGCTGGAGGGACCACTGAAATCCTATGATTTAGCAGTTGTAAGCCCCGGAATATCGGTCTTTGACAACCGTATCAAGCGTTTGCAGGAAAGAGGCGTGGAGGTGGTGGGCGAGGTGGAGCTGGCGTCACGCTTCATCGACGTTCCCCTGGTAGCCATAACCGGCACCAACGGCAAGACCACCGTCACCAACATGGTGGGAGAGATATTGCGAGCCTGCGGTAAGACAGTCTACGTGGGCGGCAACGTCGGGACCCCGCTGGTGGGCGCAGCCGGAGCGGATGTGGAGCTGGTGGTGGCGGAAATTTCCAGCTTCCAACTGGAAACGGTCAGCTCCTTTGCCCCCCACGTGGCTGTGTGGCTAAACCTCACCGGCGACCATCTGGACCGGCACGGTGACCTTGAACGTTACGCCGCCGAGAAGGCAAAGCTCTTCGCCAACCAGCGTGAAGGGGACTGGGCGATCGTCAACCGTGATGACCCGGTGGTGTGGGGAAAAGTCCAGGGCGCCCAAAGTGCGATACTCCCCTTCTCGGCAACCAGACAGTTGGGTGTCGGGGCATGGGTGGAGGGCGACGAGGTGGTGGTCCTCATGCCGGGTACCGATGGCGTGCGGCTGGATGCAAGGGAATTGAAGCTACCCGGTACGCACAACCTGGAAAACGCGATGGCCGCTGTGCTGGCCGGTGTGGTCATGGGTTGCGAGGTGCGCCAGGCGTGGCAGGCGGTTTGCGAGTTTGAGGGGTTGGCCCACCGGATCGAAGAATTTTTAAGGTGGCGTGGCGTCACCTTTCTCGACGACTCGAAGGCGACCAATGTGGACGCCGCCGTCAGGGCGATCGGGTCGGTTGACAGTAATTTGATATGGCTCGGTGGAGGCAGGGACAAGGAATCTTCCTTCGAGCCGTTGAAGGAAGTTTTGAAGGAGAGGGCCAAGTTGATGGTCCTTGTGGGCGAAGAAGCAGAGAGGATGGCGACCGCGCTTGAAGGCGTGGCAGTGATGGAGCGGGCGAGTGATTGGAACGGGGCGGTGAAAATCGCAGTGGAAGCGGCCAAGCCGGGGGATACGGTCCTCATGAGTCCGGCGGCGGCGAGTTTCGATTTTTTCTCGGGATACGTGGAGCGGGGAAAGGTGTTTAAAGAGCTTTGCATCGAACACACCGGAAGGGTGGACGTTGAGCGCGGCTAAGGCGGCGGTCGGCAAGCCGGACATGGCCGTGACCATGACGGTGCTGATGCTCACCGCCGTTGGGCTGGTGATGGTCTACTCCACCTCCTCGCTTATGACGGTGGGTGGCGAGGGCCACCTGACCTATGGCTACTTCAACAGGTCCTTGATCTATGCGGCGATCGGCATAACAGGTTTTTTCATCGCTGCCAGGATGCCCACGACGTTTCTGCGCAAGTTGGCGTATCCGGGGTTGCTGTTGAGTCTGGTGCTCCTCTGTCTGGTGTGGGTACCCCAACTGGGAGTGAGCGCCAAGGGAGCGAGCCGCTGGGTGCGGTTGGGGGCGGTAGGGTTCCAGCCCTCGGAGGTCACCAAGCTGGCGCTGATAGTGTTTTTGGCCCACAGCTTGGCGAAGAGGGGCAGCAAGGTTGAGAGCTTCGCTTACGGCTTTTTGCCCAACCTGCTCCTGCCCGGGGTGCCGATAGTGCTGGTCCTCATCGAGCCTGACCTGGGCACGGCGGCGGTGCTGCTGGCGCTGGTCTTCGCCATGACCTTTACCGGCGGCGTGAGGATAGGGCATCTGGCGACCGCGATAGTTCCGGCAATGGCGACCCTCGCTGCGCTGATCTGGTTTGTTCCCTTCAGGCGCGAGCGGCTCTTTGCCTTTCTCGATCCCTGGGAGCATGCCCATACCTCGGGCTTCCAGCTGGTCCAGTCGCTGCTGGCCTTTGGGGCGGGCGGCATCTGGGGCTCCGGCCTTGGAGCGGGAAAACAAAAATTGCACTACGTGCCCGAAGCCCACACCGACTTCATTCTCTCCATATGGGCGGAGGAGTGCGGGCTGGTGGGAGTGCTGGCGGTATTGGCGCTGATGGCGTTTCTCACCTGGCGCGGTTTTGCCATAGCTGCCGAGCAGGAGGATGAGTTCAGGCGGCTGTTGGCTATAGGGATCACCACCTGGCTGAGTTTGCAGGCGGCGTTAAACGCCCTTGTGGTCATGGGCTGCCTACCCACCAAGGGGCTGCCCTTTCCCTTCGTCTCCTATGGCGGGACCGGGCTGGTGGTGGCGCTGATCGGCGCGGGTATTCTGGCCGGGCTGGGAAGAAAGGTCGCGAAGTGAGGCTGATTATCACTGGCGGAGGAACGGGAGGGCATCTCTACCCCGGCGTGGCCGTGGCCGAGGAGCTGCTCAGTCGAGGCGGTGGACATGAGGTGCTCTTCGTGGGGTCCGCCAGCGGCATCGAGGCGCGGGTGTTGCCCAAGCTGGGGCTGGAGTTCAAACCGGTGAGGTGCGGAGCGCTCGCCGGAAGAGGTCTGCTCGGAAAGATTGGCGGTCTTTTGAAGACGGCGGTGGGAATGATCGATTCGGTGGGAATTTTGAGAAGGTTCAAGCCCGACGCCTGTCTGGGAGTGGGGGGCTATGTCTCCTTCCCCGTGGCGGCGAGCTGCAAATTTGGCGGGGTCTTCACCGCCATACAGGAGCAGAACGCTGTCCCCGGCATCGCCAACAGGGCGCTCGCCAACATAGTCGCCAGGGTTTACGCGGCGGATGGGCAGGCGGGGTCGTCATTCGACCCGCAAAAGACGCTCATAACAGGCACTCCGCTCAGGCAGGCGTTGGGCGAGAGCTTTCCCTACGAGCCACCCACCGCCGATGAACCGGCAAGGATTCTCATCCTGGGCGGGAGTCAGGGAGCCAAGGCGTTGAACGAAGTGGTGCCCAAGGCGCTCTCAATGATCGAGCGGCCGCTCCACATCCGCCACCAGGCGGGGCGCGGCAAGGATGGGGCGGTGATGGACGCCTATGCGGGCCGGGCCGGAGTGAGGGTTGACGCCTTCATTGACGATATGGAAGAGGCGTATCGCTGGGCGCAGATCGTAATCGCCCGCTCAGGTGCGCTGACGCTGGCCGAGCTGGCCTCAGCCGGTCGCCCGGCGATCCTCGTCCCCTTCGCGTTTGCGGCGGGCAACCATCAGGAGGCCAACGCCAGGGCGGCGCAGGTGAAGGGCGCTGCGGTGTGTATCACGGAAAAGGAACTGAACGCCCAAGCCCTCTCCTGGTTGATCGAAAAGTGGCTGGCCGACCCCGCGATTCCCACCACCATGGCGGAATCGGCGGCCCAGTCGGCGCGGCGCGGCGCGGCGAAATTGATAGTGGACGACCTGCTACAGTCATCAGTGGGCAGGAAGGCAGACGGATAAATGTTTAGCACAGATCGCAGAATTCACTTCGTCGGGATCGGCGGCATCGGCATGAGCGGCATCGCCGAGGTGCTCCTGAACCAGGGCTATCCGGTGAGCGGCTCGGACCTGAAGCTCTCGCCTGTCACCAGACGGCTGGAGAAGCTCGGTGCGGTCATCTGCGAAGGCCACAGGGGTGAAAACATCGGTGACGCCTTCGTCGTAGTCGTCAGCAGCGCGGTCAGCGATGAGAACCCCGAGGTGGTTGAGGCGCACCGCCAGATGATCCCCGTGATACCACGCGCTGAGATGCTGGCGGAGTTGATGCGGACGAAATACGGGGTGGCGGTGGCCGGAACCCACGGCAAGACCACCACCACGTCGCTCATCGCCACCCTGCTGGAAGAGACCGGCTTTGACCCCACCGTGGTCGTTGGCGGCAAGATCGGGGCGATGGGCTCCAACGCCAAGCTGGGGCAGGGCAGGTTCATGGTGGCCGAAGCCGACGAGAGTGACGGCAGCTTCCTCTACCTCTCTCCCACCGTGGCGGTTATCACCAACATCGACCGCGAGCATATGGATCACTACATCACCGAAGAGGCGATGGAGCAGGCGTTTGTGGATTTCGCCAACAAGGTGCCTTTTTTCGGCGCGGCAATCGTCTGCCTTGACGACCCCAGGGTGCAGGAGATCATGCCCAGGTTGACGCGGCGCACGGTGACCTATGGACTCACCTCACAGGCCGATGTGTGGGCGCGCAACATCGAGCGGGCCGAGGGGTACACCCGGTTCGAGGTGATGGTGGATGGAGAACCGGTGGGGAGCGCCAGAGTGATCCTGCCCGGTAAGCACAATGTTTTGAATAGCCTTGCCGCCTTTGCCGTGGGGCTGGAGCTTGGGGCCGAACCGGGGGCGATCATTGAAGGTATCGCCCGTTTTACCGGTGTGGACAGGCGCAGTCAGCTAAAGGGCGAGTCTTCCCTGGCGATGGTGTTCGACGACTACGCGCACCACCCCACCGAGATACAGGCGGCGCTCTCGGGACTCAAGGAAGCCTACGGCAAGCGGGTGGTGGCGGTTTTTCAACCCCATCGTTACAGCCGCACCGAGGATTTGTTGGAGAGGTTCTATACCTCCTTCTACGCCGCCGACATCTTGTTCGTCACCGGCATCTACGCTGCCGGTGAGAAGCCGATAGAGGGGGTCAGCGCCGAGAGTCTGGCCGAAGGCATACGCCAGCACGGACACCGCAGCGTGCACCATGTCGAAGCGCTGGCCGAGGTGCCCGACAGGGTGATGGAAGTACTTGAGCAGGATGATCTTGTTGTCACCCTTGGCGCAGGAAATGTGTGGCAGGTGGGCGAGAAGCTGCTCGACCTGATGAAAGGAGGAGGGTGATGGCTAAAAGCGCCATCGAGATGATTCAGGAGCTGGTTGAAGGTTCGGTGGAGCTAAACGTTCCCATGAGCAAGATGACCACCATGCGCACGGGCGGCCCCGCAGATATTTTGATAACGCCCGCAGGACGCGAAGACCTGGCCAAGACCCTTCGCTTTTTGCACCAGCGGGAGATCGAGACGTTTTTCATGGGCAACGGCTCCTCCATGATCGTAAAGGACGGCGGCATTCGCGGCGCGGTGATCAAGCTGGACCCGGGAATTTCCAAGATCGAGCGGCTTGACGATCGTGCCGGCGTACCCGCAATAAGGGTGGACGCCGGTGTGACCTTGCGGCGGCTGGTGCGCTGGTCGGTGGACGAGGGGATTTCGGGGCTGGAGTATCTCTTCGGTATACCGGGCCAGGTAGGCGGAGCCTTCGCCAACAATTCGGGCGCCTGGGACCTTGAGTTCAGCGATCACGTGCTTGAGGTGGAGACGATGGATGTCAACGGTGAAATCTACCATCTGGGACGCGACCACTTCAACTTCGAGTACCGCAAGACGACCATACCCGAGGGGCACATCATCCTCTCGGTTGTGGTAAGGGGCGAGGAGGGCAGCCCCACACAGATAAAGGACGAAATACGACGCTTTGGCGACCGCCGCAGGGCGATACACCCCCTGCACGACCCCAGCGCGGGGATGATATTTTTCAACCCCAAGGGGTTTCGCGCGGGCGAAATCATCGATGAATGCGGCTTGAAAGGCGTGAGGGTCGGCGAGTGTGAAATATCGAGGATGCACGCCAACTTCATCGTCAATCTGGGCGCGGCCACTTCCAGCCAGATCGTCTCATTGATCGGGATGATCCAGGAGCGCGTCTACGTCAAGAAAAAGCTGAAGCTGGAGACCAAGGTAAAGATCCTGGGCGACTGGCAAAAAAGCAAACTCCGTATTCAGGAGTGAGGTAGCTGTGATGAAAGTAGCGGTACTCATGGGCGGCCGAAGCGCCGAGCGGGAAGTGAGCCTGACCACCGGAGGCGCGGTGTCTGCTGCGTTAAGAGAGCTGGGTCATGAGGTGATCGAGATCGACGCCGCTGCCCAGTTGCCCCAAAAACTGCTGGAGGCCCGGCCAGAGGTGGCGTTTATAGCACTCCACGGCAGGTGGGGCGAGGATGGCACCGTCCAGGGATTGCTGGAGATCATGGGGATTCCCTACACCGGCTCGGGGGTCGAATCCAGCGCGGTGGCTATGAACAAGGTCGTCTCCAAGCGGATATTCACCAGTTTCGGCGCCCCCACGCCCGAGTTTCAGGTGCTGCCAGTCGGGCAGGGTGCAGGGGAGTTGAAGCTGAAACCTCCCTTCGTGGTCAAACCACCCAAGGAGGGCTCCACCATCGGGATCAACATCGTCACCAGCTCTGCCGAAGCGCAGGCGGCGATTGACGATGCGAGGAAATACTGCGACGAGGTGATGGTCGAGAAATTTGTGGAGGGCAGGGAGCTGACGGTGGGAGTCATCGACGGCGAGCCCCTCCCCATAGTGGAGATCGAACCCGAAGGCGGGTTCTACGATTACAAATCGAAATACACGACGGGCATGACCACCTACACCTGCCCCGCGAAGCTCACCGACGAGCAGGCCCGTGTGGTGGTCAAGGCGGGAGTCGAGGCGTTTCGGGCGCTCGACTGCGCCGGGGCTGCCCGGGTGGATGTGCTCTTGGACGATGACAATAACCCCTGGGTGCTTGAAGTGAACACGATACCGGGGATGACCCCGACCAGCCTGCTGCCCAAGGCGGCGGCTACGGCGGGGATGGATTTTCCTGCGCTCGTCCAGAAGATGCTGGACGGGGCTTCATTAAAGGCTTGAGGCGGTAAAAAACGGATGAGGATACCCAAGACCTTCAACGCGCTTATCTGGATGACAGTGGCGATACTGCTGGCGGGTGGGGTCTACCTCGGATTGCAGAAGATGGAGGGGTTCAACCTGCTCCCCATCGCGGTGATTGATGTTGAGGGAAACAAACATACCGCCGCTGACGCGATCATCATGGCCTCCGGTTTCGCCATCGGACAGCCGCTCTTCGGCTCGGGGATAGGGCAGGTAACAGGCGCGGTGGAGCGCCTCCCCTGGGTGAAAAAGGCGGTGGTCTTCAGGCGCATACCTGACACCGTCGCCATAAACGTGGAGGAGTGGGAGGCAAGCTATCTGGTGAGCCTGGACCGGCTCTACTACATGACCGACGACGCCCACGTTATAGACGCGCCGCTCGATAACGGGCTGGATTTTCCGGTGGTCACCGGTATCTCCTGGGCGCGACTCGAAGCCCCGGGGGCAGTGCGCGACCAGTTGTTGAAGCTTCTGTGGCTAATCGGGAAGGGCGCATTCGATACAAGCGTGGACGAGATCAACTTCGACGCCCGCAGGGGCTTTACCCTGTTTGGCGACGAGCCCTGGGCAACCGGTGTCTACCTCGGGAGCGACGACTTTGAGACGAAGCTTGAGCGGTTTGCAAAGCTTAGGGTGATGCTCAAACGCCAGGGACGACACGCATCGACTGTTGACCTTTGTTATGAGGACCGGATTGTTGCCCGGCTTGTCGAAAACGGCCAATGAGGATGTGAAGAGATGAAACCCAAAGAGGAAACCTTCGTCGGTCTGGATATAGGCACCACAAAGATATGCGCTGTGGTGGGAGAGCTTGGTCCCGAAGGGCTGAAAATTATCGGCTTCGGCACCCACCCCTCCAGCGGGCTGAGAAGAGGTGTGGTGATCAACATCGAAGCCACCGTCAGGTCGATAAAAAAAGCGGTGGAAGAGGCCGAGATAATGGCCGACCGCGAGATAAAGAAGGTCTATGCCGGTATAGCGGGCGGACACGTGCAGGCGTTCAACAGCCACGGCGTCATCGCTTTAAAGGACAGGGAAGTCAGCCATGCCGATATCAGAAGGGTGATAGACGCGGCGCGGGCGGTGGCGATACCGCTGGACAGGGAAGTGCTCCACATCATCCCGCAGGAATACATAGTGGATGACCAGGATGGGATCAAGGAGCCGCTGGGAATGAGCGGCGTGCGCTTCGAGGCCAAGGTCCACATAGTTACCGGCGCGGTGTCGAGCGCGCAGAACATCGTCAAGTGCTGTAACCGCGCAGGGCTTGATGTGGCCGACATCATCCTGGAGCCGTTGGCGAGCGCCGAAGCGGTGCTCACCGAGGATGAGCGCGAGCTGGGCGTGGCGCTGGTTGACATGGGCGGAGGCACCACCGACATCGCGGTGGTCGCCGGGGGAGCGATCAAACACAGCTCGGTTCTGACGCTTGGCGGCAACCACGTGACCAATGACATCGCCATGGGGCTTAGAACCCCGGCGGCGGAGGCAGAGAAGATAAAGCGCCGCTATGCCGCAGCGTTAACCACCCTGGTGGGCAAGGATGAGACGATAGAGGTGCCCGGCGTCGGTGGGCGAAAGCCCCGCATCATGAATCGGCGCATCCTGGCCGAGATAGTCGAGCCGCGCGCCGAAGAGATCTTCGCCCTGGTCAGACAGGACTTAATGAACAGGGATGTGGAGCGGGACGTGGTCTCCGGCGTGGTGCTGACCGGGGGCGGGAGTCTACTCAGCGGCTCGGTCGAGATCGCCGAGCAGGTCTTTGGGCTGCCGGTGCGGATTGGCATACCGCAAAACGTGGAAGGGATGTTCGATTCTCTTCGCGACCCCTCCTACGCCACCGGCGTGGGACTCGTACAGTTCGCGGCCAGGACGCGGGGCAAGTCGAAAAAGTCGCTCCATGAGTCGGATGAGAACCTCTTCGCGGCGATAACACGCACGATGAAGGGTTGGTTCAAGGAGTTCTTTTAAAGAGTCATGCGGGCGTCCGTGAATTGGCGCGGACGTTCACGAGGTTAAAGGCAAGGGCGAGCACGAAAACGTTTTAATCGGTAACCGTATTTCAACAGGGCAACGGACCGAAAGAGAGGGCAACGATGGCAAAATTTTTACTCCAGCAACAGGACACATTCAACACCAGGATAAAGGTAGTTGGCGTTGGCGGCGGCGGCGGCAACGTGTTGAACACGATGATTTCATCGGGTATCGACAGGGTTGAGTTCATCGCTGCAAACACCGACGCGCAGTCATTGTCCAACAACCTGGCTACCATCAAGGTACAGTTGGGCGAAGGGCTGACACGGGGGTTGGGCGCGGGAGCCGACCCCGAAGTGGGCCGCCAGGCGGCGCTTGAAAACACCGAGGCGATAGCCGACGCAATGGCGCATGCCGACATGGTGTTCATCACCGCCGGCATGGGTGGCGGCACCGGCACCGGCGCCAGCCCCGTCATAGCGCGCATCGCACGCGATTGCGGCGCCCTGACCGTGGGCGTTGTCACCAAGCCCTTTGGTTTTGAGGGCAAGCGCAGGATGGCGCAGGCCAAAGATGGCATAGAGGAGCTTCGCCAGGAAGTGGATACCCTCATAACCATCCCCAATGACAGGCTGCTCGCGATCGCCGGAGCCAACACCACCGTAATCGAGGCGTTTGGCATGGTGGACGATGTTTTGGGCCAGGCGGTGCGTGGGATCAGCGAACTCATCACCACCGCCGGCATCATCAACGTCGATTTTGCCGATGTGCGCACGGTCATGAGCGAAAAGGGAATGGCGCTCATGGGCGCGGGCATACGCGAAGGCGAAAACCGCGCGGTGCTTGCGGCACAGGACGCGATCTCCAGTCCGCTCCTGGACAACGTGAGCATCGAAGGCGCACGCGGAGTGCTCATCAATGTGCGCGGCCCCTCCGATATGACCCTTGCGGAGATCAACGAAGCCGCGACACTTATCCAGGAGGCCGCACACGAGGACGCCAACATCATCTTCGGCCACGTGATCGACGACCGCATGGGTAACGGCGTGCAGGTGACTGTGATCGCCACGGCCTTTGGCGGCGCGCAGTCGGAAGCCAACCCGGTGGATGTCGTCAGGTTCGCAGCGGAGAGAGAAAAGAAGAAGGTTGTGGAGGAGGAGATTAACCGCGACATCCCGGCTTTCATAAGAAAAGAGCAGTTTTCGGGCCAAGCGGTGCGTGTGGCCAGAGTCGCCGCCGGTTCCGATCTTGATCTGGACGACCAGTACGATATCCCCACCTTTCTGAGAAAGCAGGTGGATTGATCAGCGGAGCGTTCCTTTTGGAATTGATGGCGAAAGTGGAGGGTTCAAGGCGATGACCCGGTCCCCAAAACACCGGTCACCCCGAAACTCTATAGACTATGCCCTGGTCTATCCCAACACTTTTGCCGTGGGTATCTCCAATCTCGGCGTGCATGCCCTCCGACGCCGTATTGGGAACCTTGAAGGAGCAACCGTTGAGCTTGTTTTCTCCGACACCGACGAAGGCCGCCTCGACAAGGGGCGGCCTTCCGGTTTTGACCTGATATGTTTCTCGCTATCCTTTGAAGGGGACTATCCTGCGCTGGCCGCGCTGCTTTCCGGCAGTGGAATCCCGCCCCTTGCCCGCGACAGGAACGACGCCCACCCCCTGATAGTCGTGGGGGGGTTCGCCCCCAGCCTCAACCCGGAGCCGCTTGCCGATATCGCCGACCTGATCTTCATAGGCGAGGCCGAAGGCGGGTTTGATCCTCTCCATGACTACTTGCGTCAATATGGCCCGGAAGATAAGAAGGGCATCCTCAAAGCGATAGCCGACGACGCCCCCCTTGGCTGGTATGCGCCCAGCCTGATGGAGGGGGTGGAAGTTCAGCTCAGTCGCGCACCCGCCGGGTGGGAGCCGGTCCACTCCACCGAGATCGCCCAGGACGACGCCTTTGGTGGCGCATTCCTCATGGAGATCAGCCGGGGCTGTCCCCACGGCTGCCGCTTTTGCGCCGCTGGACACCTCTCCAGGCCAGTGCGCTTCATCGAGAAGGAGAGGCTGGAGCCGGTAATAGACAAGGGAATGAAAATGGCCGGGCGTATCGGGCTCGTGGGTGCAGCCGTCTCCGATCATCCCGACTTCAAGCACCTCGCCCGCAGGATAATCGACGGTGGCAAGGCCCTCTCGGTAAGCTCATTCCGGGCAGAGAATCTGGACTTTGAGGCAGCCCTGCTCCTAAAGAGCGGTGGGCTGAAAACCCTTACAATAGCGCTCGAATCCGCCAGTGACAGGGTTCGCGCCGGGATAGGGAAAAAGATAGGCGTCGAAGATGTGATAAGGGGGGCCGAGCTGGCGCGTGAAGCCGGGATAAAAGGGCTCCGAATCTACGCGATGGTTGGGTTGCCGGGTGAAACCGATGAGGACGCCCAGGGGCTGGTCGAGGTCGTCAGGCAGGCCAAAAAAGCGATGGTGCGCGGCACCGTGACGCTCAGCGTCACACCCTTCGTGCCAAAACCCAACACACCGCTGCAATGGGAACCGATGGCCGCCGAAAAGGTGGTAAAAAAGAGGCTCCGGGCCATTCAGGGAGGGGCGGGGCAAATACCCGGCGTCAAGGTCAGCACCGAGTCGCCCAAATGGGCCCGCGTGCAGGGGCTGCTGAGCAGGGGGGGAAGAGAGTTGGGCGAAATTATCGCCAGCCGGCCAACCGGTGGCGAGTGGGGGAGGATACTGAAATCCGACTACGCCAAAGGGGTGCTGGACAGGACCAGGGGTGACGATGAGTTTTTCCCCTGGGATTTCATAAAAGGCGTACCCTCCAAGCGCTTTCTCTATGCCCAGTTCATCGAATCGAAAAAAGGGGTCATGCCTCCTGAGTGCAGCGGGAGCGACGAGTGCCGAATCTGCGACCTGTGCAAAGTCGTCGCCGGATAGTTTTCAAGCCCGAATTCTGATAACATTCGGGAATTAACCCCAGAGCTACCTTTATCATTTTGCAGTTCAGCGTGTTTTTGCTTTCAGTTGAGTGATATGAGCGATAAACCCCAAGCGCCACTGTTAAGGCGACGCCTCCTCAAAGACTTCATGACTATCGCAGTCGTGCTGGTGGCGCTTTGTCTCGCGCTGACCTCGCTCTCCTTTTACGCCTACTACCGTACCTCGCTAAGTCAGCAGTTGGAAAGCGCGTCGGCCAGCGTTAACGAGTCGCTGAATTTCTTCCATAAAGAGGTCGTCTCCCACGCCGCTCTGTTCTTCAGTCTTCACAAGGTAGACACCAAGCGGTGGAGGAGTACTGTGGTCCACGACCGCATTGATCTGGTCACCGTCGAGTGGCTGGAGATGGCGGGTGTGACGCTTGTGGGGGATGGAGATCTTGCCTACTGGCTGCGAAACGGTTTTACCGCCAAGGAGCTGGAGCCGGTATTCAATGGCGAAGCCAGGTTGATCGCCAGGGCGCCCCCCGGCGAGCCGATGATGCTCTACAGCGCCATCCCCGAACCCCTGGATAGCCTTGATACCACGGTGGTCGTCTTTGGTCGGGAGATCACTGACCAGTGGCTTGCCGAGCTAGCCAGAAGACTTGGCTACGAGGTGGTATTCTATAATGATTCCGGCGAGGTGTCCGCGTCCAGCACACAAATGCCCTACTTCGACCGCAGGAGTCTTTTCGGCTCTAAAACGGTGGAGATCGGTGGCGACGTATATGCAGCACGCTACCATCCCCTGACTATCGCCGGGGCCAGGAGGTCGGGGTTTGCCATCTTTACACCGGTTGAAGAACTCAGAACACTTGGGGTGAGCCTCACCGGTTTTCTCTTCATAGGCATCTTTTTTGTGTTCATCGTCTCATGCTGGACCTACAGGGGCGCTCTGGAGAAAGCCACCAGTCAGATCGACCTCCTCGTCAAATGGAGCCGGGATTATTACACGTCCCGCAATCCCTACGATCCTCCCCCCGGCGAGTACCTTGAGCTTCAGGTGCTCAGCGGCACCTTTGGCGATCTGCTCGACAAGATCGAATCGGCGCGAGTTGAGATCGAGGAGAAGAACGTCAGGCTTGAAAAGCTGGTGGAGAAAAAAGACAGGGAGGCAGTCGAGCAGAGCCATCTGTTTGACGCCATCGTCTCCGAAATGCCGCAAAATGTCTTTGTCATCGACGAAAACGGGGTGGTTGTCTATGCCAACCCGAGCGCGTTAAAGCAGTTCAAGGCTGAAATAGGCCAGCCACTGCCCGAAGCGATATTGGGTTCGCAAGAAGAGGCTGACAAAGAATCGGATCAGTGGGTTGCAACTCTGGGCGGCAAGAGGCTGCTGGTCCATGTGCAAGATTTTGAGTCGTCAAAGAACCGTATGTTGGTCATTCAGGATATCACCGGCGAGCAGCTGACCGAGGAGCGCCTCTTCCAGGGGCAGAAACTCGAAAGCGTCAGTCGTCTGGCCGGCGGCGTGGCGCACGACTTCAATAACGCGCTGGCCTCCATAATCCCCTGCGTGGAGATGCTGCGTCTGCAGACCGAGGACGCGAAGTCCGTGGGGTATATCGACACGATTGAAAAAGCCGCGCTTCGAGGGGCGGACGTGGTGCGAAGGCTGCTGGCGTTCAGCCGCACGGGTGACTTCAGGGAGGTCGAGCTGGATGTGAACAACCTCGTCTCCGGTGTTGTCGAGATGCTTCGTCCCATAGCCAAGGGCGTGCATGTAGTTTGGACTCCCGCCGTGGACCCGCCCAAGCTCATGGGGGATGAAAACCATCTGCAGCAGGCTCTTTTGAATATCGCACTGAACTCGATGGATGTGGTGGGCAAGAACGGCTACATCAATTTTGAAGCCTGGACCAACACGGACAAGAGCAAGGTATACATAGCCATCGAGGACGACGGGCCTGGAGTGCCCGAGCAGATCGCTGACATCATCTTCGACCCCTTCTTCTCCACAAAGCCCCAGGACAAGGGGACGGGCCTTGGGCTCTCGGTGACCTACGGTGTCATAGAGAGGCATGGGGGCAAGATCGAACTTGTAAAGGGAACTGGACCCGGAGCGCGCTTCCAGATAGAGCTACCCGCCAAGCTGGCTGAGGCAGACCCCGACGACACCGCATCTTCGGGAAAAACCGAAGATATCATAATTGGCGGCTGACATGGATTCAGCCAACGAAAAGTCCCCCCAAAAGGCTGCTGCGCTGGGCCGAAGGCTCTGGCTGCTATCGCCCTTTGTGCGCCCCTACTCAAGGCTGATAGCGGTGGGGCTCATCGCCAATATGACGGCGAGGGTATTTGACCTGCTGCCGCTGGTGGTGGTGGGCATCGCCATCGATCACATAACGAAAGCCTCCGCCTCCACCGCCCCGGTCGATGTGACCCCCTTCATACGTTACGGCCTGATCGTCTTCGCGACCTTTGCGGGGCTGGCGGTTTTCCAGTCCATAAGCGATTATTCCTGGTCCACGCTGGCCCAGAAAGTGCGCCACGACCTGCGGGTGAAGCTCTATTGCCACCTCCAGGGGCTCGAGGCGGCGTTTTTTGAAGAGCGCCAGGTCGGCGAGTTGATGAGCGTGGTCTCCAACGATGTGGACAATCTCGAAAATTTCCTCTCCGACGCGACCACTTCGATAGTCCGTATCTTCATAACCTTTGTGGGGATTTACGGTATCCTGATCTGGATGGATTGGCGACTGGCGCTGCTGCTCTTCGCGCCGATGCCGCTGGTGGTGGTGGCGGTCAAGTTCTTCGCCACGAGAGTTCAGCCCCAGTACCGCAAGGCGCGCCGAGCGGTGGGCAAGGTCAACTCGGTGATCGAGAACAACCTGCAGGGCATGGGTGTGATCCAGGCCTACACGGCCGAGGAGGAGCAGGCCGAGCGCCTTAGCCAGCGCTCGGGCGAGTACCGCGACGCGGCGATCAATGCGGCGCGTGAGCGGGCGTTTTTCGTCCCCCTCATCTATACCGTCGCGGGGTTGAGCTTTTCGCTCCTCATAGCTGGCGGCGCCTGGCTGACCCTTGGCGGCTACGGTCCGACGGTCGGCGACTACACCAGCTTCATCCTCTTCGCCATGCGCATGGTTATGCCGCTCTTCGTCTTCGGCATGCTCACAAACCAGATACAGCGGTGCGAGGCCAGCGCAGAGAGGATATTCAACCTTCTGGCCATAGAGCCGCGCATTCAGGATTCGCCAAATGTCGTGGCGCTTGAAGAGCCGCCGAGTTCGCTGGCGTTCGACACCGTGACCTTCGCCTATCCCGACCGGGCGCCGGTCCTTCATGGGGTCGAATTTTCCCTTGAGCGTGGGCAGATGATCGGGATTGTCGGCCCCACCGGCGCGGGGAAATCCACTCTCATCAAACTGCTGCTGCGCTATTACGATCCCGGCGCGGGCTATATAAGCCTGGATGGCAAGGTGCTCACGGACATTTCCCTGGCTTCGTTACGCGAGCATGTGGGTTATGTGAGCCAAGAGGCGTTCCTCTTCACCGGTACGATAGCCGAGAACATAAGGCTGGGTGACGCCCACGCCGCTATGGATACCGTGAGGGAGGCCGCCAGGGTGGCCGGGGCCGAGGAGTTCATAAATGAGCTGCCCCAGGGGTACGACACCCAGGTCGGCGAGCGCGGGGTGAAGCTCTCGGGGGGCCAGCGCCAACGCATAAGCCTCGCGCGCGCGGTGCTGGGCGACCCCGCCATCCTTGTGCTGGATGAGGCGACCTCGGCGGTGGACACGAGGACCGAGGAGGTCATCCAGCGCAATCTCAACAAATTCAGGGCGGGCAGGATGACGATCGCGGTGGCCCATCGCCTCTCGACCGTGCGCCAGTCCGACGAGATTCTGGTGCTGGTGGATGGCGTGGTTGTGGAGCGCGGCGACCATGACAACCTCATCAAGTCCCAGGGGGTGTACAGCGACCTCTGGGCGGTCCAGAGCGGCCAAACCCCACAAGCCCCCCACCCGCCCCACCAGGTAGAACGGAGTTGACAAGCCAGTTGCCAGACCGGCTGACAAGCCAGCGGGGCGGACGCGGCTGGCGTTTCCGTATCGACAGGGGTGGCACCTTCACCGACATAGTTGCCTATGGTCCCGACGGGCAACTGGAGGTCCGCAAACTTCTCAGCCACGACCCACTCCACTATAAAGACGCTGCCGTGGAGGCAATTCGCAGAGTTTTAGGGCTGGCCCCCGGCGAGCCCGTCGCCCCCGGTATGGTGGAGTCGGTCAAGATGGGCACGACGGTGGGGACCAACGCTTTACTTGAGCGCAAGGGCGAACCGGTGGCGCTGCTGGTCACCAGGGGGTTTGCAGACCTGCTGCTCATCGGCGACCAGGCCCGGCCCGACATCTTCGCACGCGAGATCAAAATCCCCCCGCCACTCTACTCCCAAGTGCTCCAGATAGATGAGCGCATGGGTGCGCGTGGCGAGGTGGTGACGCCTCTGGACGAAGGGGCGGCGGGAGAACTCATAGCCGGTTTGAGGGCGAGGGGGATAAAGGCTGTAGCCATAGCTCTGCTACATGGTTTCAGGTACCCCGCCCACGAAGAGAGGCTGGCGACGCTGGCACGTGAGGCAGGTATTGAGCAGGTGAGCGTCTCCAACCGGGTGGCGGGGCTGGTGAAGCTCGTGGGACGCGGCGACACCACGGTGGCCGATGCCTATCTCTCCCCGGTGCTGGATGACTACGTCGCGAGGATGGTCGCTGCGCTGGATGACTCCACGCGGTTGCTGTTCATGCAGTCCAACGGCGGCTTGGCGAGCGCAGGCTCTTTTCGGGGGCGCGACTCGGTGCTCTCGGGTCCGGCCGGGGGGATAGTCGGCGCGGCCTCAGTTTGTGCCGAAGCCGGGTACAGGCAGATCGTCACCTTCGACATGGGCGGCACCTCCACCGACGTGGCCCACTGGGCGGGTGAGTTGGAACGGACCCTGGACACGCGGGTCGCCGGGGTGAGGTTGCGTGTGCCGATGATGGAGATCAATACCGTAGCCGCCGGGGGCGGCTCGGTCCTCCACTTCGATTCGGGGAGGTTCAAGGTCGGCCCCGACTCGGCAGGCGCTGACCCCGGACCGGCGTGCTACCGCAGGGGTGGCCCGTTGACCGTCACCGACGCCAACCTGCTGCTCGGCAGGCTGATACCCGATAGCTTCCCCCGCACCTTCGGCCCTGAAGGGGATCAACCCATTGATCTGGAATTGGTCAGGAAACTCTTCGGGGAGCTGGCCGGTGAGGTGGCCAATGAGATCGGGGAGGTTGGAAAGCCGCTCACCGCCGAGGAGGTGGCCCAGGGCTTTTTGGCCGTGGCGGTGGAGAATATGGCGCGAGCGGTGAAAAAAGTTTCCACCGAAAAGGGGCGAGATTTAGAAGGCTACGCGCTCTGCTCCTTTGGGGGCGCGGGCGGTCAGCACGCCTGCGACGTGGCGGACGCGCTCGGCATTGAGACGGTCCTCATCCATCCGCTGGCGGGGGTGCTCTCGGCCCAAGGGATGGGACTCGCTCCCCAGCGCTACCTGGTGCAGGGGGCGGTTGAAGAGCCGCTCGAGACCTCTGGAGCCAACCTCGCGACCCTCTTTGCCGGAATGGAAAAGGACGCGTTGGCGGAGATGTCCCACCGGGGTGAAGTGGTGGAGACAGTCACCCTAAAGCGGCGCGTGTTGCTCCGCTACGAGGGCGCTGACTCCACCCTTGAAGTCGCTTACGGTAGCGCTGGCGAGATGCGGGAACGTTTTGAGCGAGCCCACCGCAGCCGTTACGGTTTCATCCGCAGGGACAAAGTCCAGGTGGTCGAGGCCGCAACCGTCGAGGCCATTGGGACTGTTGACGAGTCCCCCGCCACTTCCCGGTTAACCAATGTCGGTAAAATTGTGCAGGACCGGGTAACGCGGATATTCTCCGGCGGTGAGTGGGTGGATGCGCCCCTCGTGGAGAGGGGGTCGCTGCTCCCCGGACGCGGGGTGGATGGCCCTGCGGTTATCGTGGAAGAGACCACCACCAACGTGGTCGAACCCCAGTGGCGGGCTGAGATTCAATCAGGAGAAAGCGGGGCTGGAGAAAGTGGGTCAGGGGGAATGCTGGTTCTGAAGAGGATCAGGCCCAGGGAGCTTCGGCGCGAATCCACCGAGGCCGACCCGGTGAGGGTTGAGCTTTTCAACAACAGATTTACCTCCATCGCCGAGCAGATGGGGATCACGCTCAAGAACACCAGCCACTCGGTGAACATAAAAGAGCGGCTGGATTTCTCCTGCGCCATCTTCGACGGCGAAGCAAACCTTGTGGCAAATGCGCCACACATACCGGTTCACCTGGGGTCGATGGGCGATTCGGTGCGTGCCCTGATAGAAGAACAGTCCGGGAAAATCATGCCCGGCGATGTCTTCCTCTCCAACTCGCCCTCCCACGGCGGTACCCATTTGCCGGACATTACGGTTGTTACCCCCGTCTTTGACAGCGCGGAGGAAGAGATCCTTTTCTTCACGGCGTCCAGGGGTCACCACGCCGATATTGGCGGAACGACGCCGGGCTCCATGCCGCCCCACAGCCGCACCCTTGACGAGGAAGGGGTCTGGACGGGTTCGTTGAGGATCGTGGGAAAGGGAGAGTTCCTTGAAAAGACTATCCGGGAGTGGCTCGGTACCTCTGATTATCCGGCGCGTAACCCCGACCAGAATGTCGCCGACCTCTCGGCGCAGATAGCCGCCAACGAGTGTGGCGGGGCGTTACTGAAAGGGTTGTGTTCAGAGTATGGCCTACCGGTGGTCACCGCTTACATGGGCCACATCCAGGACAACGCCGAGCTGTCGGTCAAGCGAGCGATTGGGAAGCTGAGTGATGGCGGGTTCGAGCTTCTCACCGACGAGGGCGCGACGATAAAGGTCGCGGTAAAGGTTGACCACCAGCGCAGCAGCGCCGTCATAGATTTCACCGGCACCACCGCGCAGCAGCCAAACAACCTCAACGCCCCCGCAGCGGTTGTCAAGGCAGCGGTCCTCTATGTCTTCAGGACGCTGGTGGAGGATGATATCCCGCTAAACGCCGGATGTATGCGGCCTCTAAAGATAATTATACCGCAAGGGTCGATGCTCAACCCCGCCCCCGGCGCGGCGGTGGCCGCCGGAAACGTGGAGACGTCGCAGCTGGTGACCGACGCCCTCTATGGCGCGCTCGGGGTGATGTCCGCGAGCCAGGGGACGATGAACAACTTCACTTTTGGCGACAATGTACGCCAGTACTATGAGACGATCTGCGGCGGGCAGGGGGGGTCGCCCACCTACCGCGGCGCGTCGGCGGTTCACACCAACATGACCAACTCGCGCCTCACCGATCCTGAAGTCCTGGAGTGGCGTTTCCCCGTAAGGGTGGAGCACTTCGGCGTCAGGAGGGGCAGCGGCGGAAGTGGGCTGCATCCGGGGGGCGATGGAGTCGTCAGGGCAATACGCTTTCTCGAACCGATGACAGCGGCTATATTATCGGGCAGGAGAAAGACTGCGCCCTTCGGGCTGAATGGCGGTTTACCCGGCTTGCCCGGCATCAACACCCTGGAGCGCACGGGCGGCGAAACCATACGACTGGAGGGCAGGGACGAGGTTGAGGTCAAACCCGGCGACCTCATCACGATTGAGACCCCCGGTGGCGGCGGCTTTGGCGCGCCACCCCAAAAGAAATAGCATAAAGATATTGCCAAAACATATTAATTAGCGAGCGAGGATGAAGGATGAGCAACGAAAAACTACCCCGATGGAATCTGGGCATTTTCTTTAAATCCACCGACGACCCGGCCCTGCCCAAGGCGCTGGAGGCGATGACTAACGCCGCCGAGGAGTTTGAGGCCAAGTGGCGTGGGAAAATTGCCGGTACCGATGCCACAGCCCTTGCCCAGGCGGTGGCCGACTATGAGAAGGCGTCGCGCACGGGGCTTGAAGCCTACGTTTACTCCCATCTGGCTTTCGCCGACAACTCGGAAGACCCGAAGAATGTCGCGCTCTCGGTCAAGGTGAGGCAGGTCGCCAACGAGGCGCACCGCCGCACGCTTTTTTTCACCCTTGAGATGGATGAGATGAGTGAGGCCCATTTCGGGTCGATAGTCAAAGACCCCTGCCTCGCCTCCCACGTTCATTTCCTCAAAGAAACCAGGAGGATGAAGCCCCACCGGCTCACCGAACCGGAAGAGAACATCCTCGTGTTGAAGTCACTCACAGGCAAGAACGCCTTCGTGCAGCTCTACAGCCGTGTGACCAGCAGCTTTCGCTTCCCATCCCCCCTTGAAGAGGGCAAGGAGTTGACCGGCCCCGAGATGCTGGCGCTCATGAAACACCCCGACCCGGACGTTCGGTTGCGCGCAATGGAGAGCTACTACGAGGTCTATGCGGAGGCCGCCACCGTCCTCTCCACGGTTTGGAACACCCTCGCCCAGGACCACCGCCAAGACATGGAGCTGAGAAATTTCACCCACCCGATGGAGCCGGTGAACGAGCGAAATGAGCTGACCGGCGTGGCGGTGGAGGCGCTGATGCAGACCACCCGCGACCATTACGGCCTCGCCCGGCGCTATTACAAGTGGAAGGCGCGCGCCATGGGGGTGGAGCGGTTGAGAAACTGCGATCTGGTCGCTCCCCTGCCGGGTGACGAGCCCGATCCCCTGCCCTTCGATAGCGCGAGGGAGATGGTGTTGGATGCTTACGGGGACTTTCACGAGAGCTTCAGGACTATCGCCTCGGACTTTTTCGAGGAGGAGCGCATCGACGCCCCGACGCGGCCCGGCAAATCGGGCGGGGCCTTCTGCATGGGCGCGGCCCCCGATATCCCTCCCTTCATCCTTATGAACTACACCGGGAAGCTGAGAGATGTCGCCACCCTGGCCCATGAGCTGGGGCATGGCATTCACGATGTTCTTGCGAGCAACCAGCCACTGCTCGAATATGGGCCGGTGCTGCCGTTGGCCGAGACCGCCAGCGTCTTCGGGGAGCTGCTGCTCAATCAAAAGCTCACCAAGCAGGATATGGACCCGGTAAAGCGCCGTAACCTCATAGCCGAGCGGGTCGAAGATATCATCGCCACCACATTCAGGCAGGCGATGTACACCGATTTTGAGTTGCAGGCTCACCTGAAGATCGCTGAAAACCAGCTCTCCGCCGAAGAGTTTTGTGACATCTGGGGCGAAAACATCGACAAGCTCTACGGCGACGCGGTGGAGATGATGGAAGCCTCAAGGTGGACGTGGAGCGCCATACCCCATTTTGTCCATACCCGCTTTTACTGCTATGCCTATACCTTTGGCGAGCTGTTGACGCTGGCGTTTTTCCGACGTTACCAGGAGGAGGGAGAGACCTTCGCGCCCAAGTTCATCGAGTTTCTCTCAGCGGGGGGCTCGAAGGCGCCGCCCGAGCTGGTGGCCCATCTGGGTTACGACCTGGAAGACCGGGAGTTTTGGGCGGGGGGCTACAAGGTGTTGGAGCAGTTAATTGAAGAGCTGGAGCAGTCAGACCAATTGCAGTCGGACTAGTTCGTGGTCTAGGAGGCTCTGACGAAAAACTCTCCAGAAGCAGAGGGGGCAACACTAAACCGGAGATTTTAGCCGATGCCGGGCAAACTTCCAACTGAGCCGACGATAAACTGGAAACCCCGAAGATCCTTCGAGGCAAGTTTTCAGGACCGAAAACTTGGATGCGCATTAGCGCACCTTTAGGCGAGGCCCCAGAGAGGGGGCCGAGTCCATGAGGAAGGGAAGAAAAATGACCGCAGGCATACTGATAGGTATTTCGAGGATCATTTTTCGACCCTGACAATATCAATCGGAGGATATCCGGGGTTTTTCAACAGGTTTCTAGCGGGGTTCGCCGTCCACGAGCAGGCGTACCCTTTCGCCGGGGTTGTAGGTGATAAGACGCCTGAAGGTCACGCCCCCCGCCACTTCTTCCTGTGCCTCGACGCGGCTACCGTCATCGCCCTCGACGACCACCTCCACCAGGCGCGAAGAGTAGCTGGGCGGCACGTAATACTGGATAAGCTCGGTCTGGCGTGGCTGCACCTTTTCGCCGCCGCTTGCGACCGACAGGGTGACGCCGGAGCCACGGCTCACGGGGAAGCCGGGCAGCGGGTCCTGGCTGGTGATGCGACCGGCCCTCGTCGGGTCGCCCAGCTTGACCTCTTCAATTCGTTCCACTCTCAGCCCCAGCGCGGAGAGCAGCTTTTCCGCCTTGCCAAGGGTGGCTCCGTCCAGCCTGGGCATCCGGTAGACGGGGGTGCGCGGGCCATCGCTGACGATAAGCGAGACCGTGTGGCCGCTGGGCAGCCGCACGCCCGGGGTGGCGTCGATCCCGTAGACTGTGTCCTTGTCCGCTCCCGAAACCTTTGCGTCAACCGTGAACTTTATCCCGGCTTCGGTCAGCAGGATCGAAGCGTCTTCAACGCGCATTCCGCGGACGTCGGGCAGGGCGTGGCGTTTTGGTCCCCTTGAGAGGATGACGCCGATGCTTCTCCCTGATTTTATCACCTTGCCCGGAACGGGACGCTGGCTCACCACACGGTTCTCTTCCACCTCGGTGGAGAAGGTGAAGTCGCGCACCTCAAGGTCCAGCTTCAGCTCGGCGATGTGGTCCAGCGCATCGGCCAGGGTCATGCCCTTGAGGTCCGGCACCTCGACCTGGGGCGACTTGTGGACCATGAAGGAGACGACCAGATAGCCTGCGATGCCCGAGACGGCGAGCGCCAGGGCGGCGTAAACTATGAAGATGAGCAGTCGGCGCAAGGGTCAGCCCTTTCTCAGCCGGGCTGCAAAGAAGCCGTCGAGATGGTTGGAGGGATCGCCTTTGTCGTTGTGGGGATAGGAGCGCAGCTGTCCGGTCGCGTCGATGGGCCAGCCATCGTGTTCAATGGGTTCAAGGCCAAATTGCGTGTTGTCGGCGAGAAATTGTTCTATCACCTCATCATTCTCCTCGGCGGTCACCGTACAGGTCGCGTAGACCAGCAGGCCGCCGCTTTTCACCAGCTTTGCGACATTGGCGAGGATGGCTTTTTGTACCTCGACAAGCCCCGCGATGTCTCTCTTGCTCATTCGCCATTTGCGCTCGGGGTTGTGTGACAGCACTCCAAGCCCGGAGCAGGGCGCATCCACTAAAACAGCATTGAATAGTTGCTCGTCGCGGTAAAGCGCCGCATCCGCCTCAACAGCTTTTATACACGAAAAACCAAGTTTTTTCGCCATCTCCGTGATTGTTTGAACCCGGTGGGGGTGGATATCCAGGGCCACTATCTCGCCGGTGTCTTCCATCATCTGCGCCATGTGGGTGGTTTTCAGCCCCGGCGCGGCGCAGGCGTCCAGCACCCTGAAGCCAGGTTTGGGCGCAACGATGTGGCTGACCATCTGGGAGGCCTGCCCCTGGACGACGGCCTGGGTGTTTTTCAAGAGCGCCAGCTTCCTCGGGTCTCCCGTGCGCAGCGCCCACAGTCCCTCGGGGGCGTAGCGCCCCTGGCCCCTCTCGACTCCGGGGGCGAAGGTTTCAAGCGCCCGGTCCATCTCGATCCTGGAGGTGTCAACCCGCATGAAGAGCGGCGGCGGGGTCGTGGATTGGCGGGCGATCAGCGTTGCGCCTTTTTTGCTGAAGGAGCCGAGAAGATAACGGGCCAGCCACAGTGGAATGGAATAATCCAGGGCGAGCTGCCCAGCCGCGTCTTTGGGTTTGGCAGGGGTGGCCTCGCCATTGGCGATCTTTCTCAGGATGGCGTTTACGAAACCGGAAGCATGTCCGGCTTTGAGGGTGCGGACCATATTTACCGCTTCGCTCACCGCCGCCGATGCGGGTATGCGGTCGAGGTAGAGCAGCTGGTAGGTGCCGATGCGGAGCGTGGTCAGCGCTGGGGGGTCGATATTTTTCAGCTTACGCGAGGAGGCTGCGAGGATGAATTGGTCCAGACGGTAGCGGTTTCTGAGTACGCCGTAGACCAGCTCGGTCGCCAGTGCGCGGTCGCGTGGGTCGATGGCAGGGTGTTTTTTAAGCGCACCGTCCAGGACCTCCTCCGCCCAGCCCAGCTGCTTGTCCACCTTGGCAAGCACTGTGGCTGCAATAATGCGTGGGTCGCTTTGACCCCGTTTGTTCCCAGAAAAAATTTCCGAAGACATTTATAGCGTTACTTTCTGATGGGTACCGTTCCGGAATTGGAAGCAGCGCGCAGGACGCGGATCGAACTCACCGCGCCCAGTTTTCTAACAGAGTTGATAAGCCTGTCCAGTGTTCTGGCGGTACCCGGACTGAACTCCAGATGGAGGAAGTTGTTTTTTCCCGGCATGCCGATGGTTGACAGCTCCACCCCCAGTGAGCGGAAGGGGGCGACCACCGCATAGAATGTGCCGGGCTTCTCATCCACTCCTATCTCCATTTCAACCAGCCCCGGATCACGCAAATCGGTGCCCCGGGAGCGGTCCCAGATGAGAGGCAGGCTGGTGTCGCCGTCCTGCTCGCTGCAACCCTTCCTGTGTACGTTGAGTCTGCCCTGGCCGGGGTTGCCCACGATGTCGTCTCCGCGCACGGGGGCGCAGATGGGGCAAAAGCGGATATGGAGGTCCTCAAACTCATACCTGCGTACTTTGCGAGTGGTTGCCTTGGCTCCCCTGATCTTTCTCACCAGTGTGCCCATGGTACGGGGTTTGGCTACGTTGGCGAGGCCCAGAATCTCAGTGACCTCGGTGGTGCCCATGCAGATGTCGTGGTAGAGGTTGCTGAGCTCTCGTCCGCTCGAATCCGCCAGCTGTTCGGCGAGCCTGTGTGCCTCGGCGATTTCGATGCCTGTTGCGGTGGCGGCCTCGTCCAGCCAGTTTTGCCCGGTGATTATCGCTTTGCTGTGCTCCTGTTTTCTGAAGTAGCGTCGCAGGGCGACCAGGGCTTTCCGGCTGTGGACCCAATCAAGATAGCGCTCGTCACTGAGGGGTTCGTCCGAAGTCATGATCTCGACCCGGTCGCCCGACTGGAGGTGGGTGGAGATGTGTTCTTCCACGTCGTTTATCCGCGCTCCCTTGGCTCTTAGTCCCAGGCCATCATGAACGGCGAAGGCGAAGTCCAGCGCCGACGTTCCCTCTTCCAGGCTGTATACGTCGCCCCTGGGGCTTGTCACCTGGATGGCGTCGGGAACCTGAAAACGCAGGAAGTCCTGGATGTCGCCATCCTCATCCTGGAGAAAGTCGCGCAGGTCGTCCAGGTACTGGAGGTTGAACTGCGGACTCTCAATGTCCATGGAGAGTAGCCCCATGCGGTTGAATTTGTCGGCGTTGCGGCTGGTTATATAGAAGCGGATGATTCGGCCGCGATAGCTCACGCTGGTCTCCAGGGCCTTGAAGCCGTTGGTGCGCGGATTGGATATCGTGTCGGTAAAATCGCCGGGGATCGTGCGGAACGCCATGTGGACCCTGCCCATGGCCCTGTACGTCTCTTCGCTGGTATCGGTGATAATGCAGACTGTGTAGAGGTTTTCGGGAAGGGTCGGGAGTTCGTGGTCAAACCGGTTCCACTTTATGTCGATGCGTGCAGTCAGGTCGCCGGGGAATATCTCCGCCAGCCTGGAGCGGAACTGCGACAGGGGACGCGCCTGTGTTTCGCGTGCTTTGCGCTGCGATTGCTTGAACTCGTTGAACGCATCCTTGTAGAGGTACTCCGCTATGTTTTCATCAAACCGCTCCGCCAGGTCGGTCATGCACAGCCGCTTGCAGATGTTAGCGTACAGCTGGGCGCTCTCCTTGGCGATGCGTAGCTGTTTGTGGCGGGGAAAGACGTGCAGGGAGCGCAGGTTGTCGAGTCGGTCGGCAATTTTTACCAGCAGAACACGGATATCCTGGAGCACGAAGGTGAAGAGCTTGTGATAGGTGAGTTCCTGGTTGTCCTTGATCTTGGTCAGCGCCTCGACCAGCCTCACCGTGTCGGGAAACTCGGCTTCGAGCAGCTGCGAGGTCATCTCAGTGTCTTCAATGGTGTCGTGGAGGATGCACGCCTCCACCGACGCCCAGTCGATTATTCGACCATAGCGGCTGACCTCCATCGCGGTGTTGATCGGGTGGTAGATGTAGTCCTCACCGGACTTTCTCTTCTGTCCGGCGTGTAGCCGTTCGGCGAACGCCACTACCCGGTCCAGCCGCTCGGCAAGCTCACCTACTTCGTGCTCGCCCACATCGTGGTGGAGAATATACTGGGATAGTATCTGCTCTTTTTCGAGCGCGAATCTGTCTGACAAATATCGCTCCAGCCTAGTTATAATGGGTACAAGGACGCGACCATCGGTCGGCCCCCTCAAGTAAACCATTGAAATAGCTCGGGATCAACCCTGTATGTACGAATGAACTGTGCCAGAGCTCCGCCCGGGCGCACCCCGCTGTCCTTGACCACCGATAAAGCCTTGGCCTGCCAGTCCGCAAAAAGCGCACAACCTTGGCCAGCGCTTCAACCGCTCGGGTAATATTTTTTCCTTACCCTACCCGTTTTTTCATTCGTCCAGATCGCGTCCAGCTGCGTGGGGTCACAATATTGTCTTCCCCGGATGGAAATTTCGCAAAAAAAAGGGGGGGGGTGTTGTAGAAAAGTTGAGTTCTGGAGTCGGGAAACATGCAGAACCTTGCAAGCTATCTGCTTGGAATTACAGGGCAATAGCTATTGCTGAATACAGATATATAATATAGTGTCCCAAAACGATACACAGTGCTCAACTTTGACACAATAACTTTTGCCGCCTCTTGAAAGTGACAACAAGTACAAGCGTTTTTCTTCTGTAGAACCCTTTAAACAGTGCTTTTTGCTCCATCGCCAATATTTTGAGAGGCTTCCTCTTGCTGGCATATTACTTGCATTTTTCAAACTGATTAATTTTTAGACTGTTTAATTTGCGGATTAAATTTAATCATTGTTTTATTAATGCTTTATAGATTAAGAGGGTTATTGAGGATATTACGGTTCTGGCTGTTGTGTGTTTTAGACTTTAACCAATGACTTGAGCGCCGGACATTGTTTGGTTATAATGCCCTAATATTTGGGAATGGAGCAGTTTTCGGTTTGCACACCGACTGTTTTTTTGTTTGAGCTTTTTACGCCGCGAAGGAGGACGGCAAAGGGTTTGTTCGTTCATTTTATTTCTGTTTTCCAAGGAGCGAAAAAGATCATGACCAAGGAAAAGGAATCCACCATAGCCACTGCTCTCGAAGAATATCTGGAGGGGAGGGGTGTTAGCCGCCGCAGCTTTCTTACCTTCTGCAGCTCGATGGCCGCCACCCTGGCGCTCCCCGCGAGCTTCGCAGACAAAGCCGCAGCCGCAATCGCTGAAGACAATCGTCCGCCGATCATCTGGCTTGAGTTCCAGGATTGCGCCGGCGACACCGAGTCCTTTTTGAGGGCTTCGCGTCCCACCGCAGCCGAGTTGGTGCTCGATTATCTTTCCGTTGACTACCATGAAACCATCATGGCGGCCGCCGGCCACCAGGCCGAAGCCGCACGTCAGAAGACCCTCGACGAGTGGGCCGGTAAGTATATCGTGATAGTGGAGGGGTCGATCCCCACCGCCCAGGGCGGCATCCACTGCACAATAGCCGGTCATACCGCGATGGACATCCTGCAAAAAGTTGGCGGGGGAGCTGCTGCGGTCATCGCGGTGGGCACCTGCGCTACTTCGGGCGGCATCGCCGCTGCGCACCCCAACCCCACCGGGGCCGTGGGCGTCAAGGAGCTGCTGCCCAACAAGCCGGTTATCAATCTGCCCGGCTGCCCGATGAACGTCGTAAACCTCACCGCCACCATCGTCCACTACCTCACCTTCGGCACGCTGCCCACGACCGACAAGTTGGGACGTCCCCTTTTCGCGTATGGCAAGCGCATACACGACAATTGTGAGCGTCGCGCTCATTTTGATCAGGGCCAGTATGTGGAAGCATGGGGCGACGCAGGACACCGCCAGGGCTGGTGTTTGTACAAGATGGGCTGTAAAGGCCCCGCCACCTTCCACAACTGCCCGACGGTAAAGTGGAACGATGGCCAGAGCTGGCCGGTTCAAGCGGGCCACGGCTGTGTGGGCTGCTCCGAGCCGGGTTTTTGGGACACAATGGGTCCGTTCTACGATAGGTTGCCCAACGTACCGGGTTTCGACATCACCGACGCCACGGCCACCAAGGTCGGCCTCGGTCTCACCGCAGCGGCCGCGGCTGGTTTTGCCGTGCACGGTGTGGCGAAAACCATGACGCTTCGCAGCGGAGACGACGAAGAGTAGTCTCCATAAATCAAAACGAACGGCTATTGAATTAAAAAAAGATATAGATCAAGGAGAACGACCCAATGTCCAAGAAAATAGTGGTTGATCCCGTAACCCGCATCGAAGGCCATCTGCGCATCGAGGCGGTTGTGGATAACGGCAAGATTGTAGATGCCTGGAGTTCTTCCACGATGTGGCGTGGAATTGAAAACATCCTCAAGGGGCGCGATCCCCGTGAAGCATGGTACTGGACCCAGCGCTTTTGCGGTGTGTGCACGACCGTGCACTCCATAGCCAGCATCCGCGCGGTAGAAGACGCTATCGACGTCACCGTGCCGCTAAACGCGGAGCTCATCCGTAACATCATCATGGGTATCCAGTCCGTGCAGGATCATGTGATCCATTTCTACCACCTGCATGCGCTCGACTGGGTGAACATCGTCGGCGCGCTCAGCGCAGACCCCAAGAAGACCTCCGATCTGGCAAGCGCCATTGGCAACAAGTATGGCAAGATTCTCGGTGTGGCGCCGTACGCCAAGAACAGCGCCGACTACTTCGCCACCGTGCAAAAACGTGTTGGCGAGTTCGTCAACAAGGGCCGCCTGGGTCTGTTTGCACCCGGCGAAATCTGGAGCCATCCTGCCTACAAGCTGCCAAATGAAGCCAACTTGATGGCCGTCGCCCATTACCTGGAGGCTCTCGATTGGCAGAAAGAAATCATTAAAATCCATGCGATTCTGGGCTCCAAGAACCCCCACCCCCAGTCCTTTCTGGTGGGCGGCATGTCGATCCCGGTCGATCCCAACAGCCAGAACGCGATCAACGCTGACAAGATCGCCCACATCAAGCAGCTGCTGAAACAGGCTGCGGACTTCGTCAAGCAGATATACATCCCCGATCTGCTGGCGATCGCGCCCTTCTACGTTAAAGAAGGCTGGGCCGGTATCGGCGGAGGCCAGGGTGAGTTCGATTTCCTCTCCTTTGGCGATTTCCCCACCGAAGCGGGACAGAAACGCGAAAACTTCTGGCTGAAACCCGGCCTGGTTAGCCTGAAGGATGGCGATATCAAGCTCCTGCCGGTCAATCCCGACGACATCAGCGAATTTGTCACCCACTCCTGGTACAACTACGATGGCGGCGACGACAAGGGGCTCCATCCCTTCGACGGCGAGACCACCGAGAACTACACTGGCCCCAAACCTCCATACAAAGAGCTCAACACTGGGGAGAACGACAAGTACTCCTGGGTGAAGGCTCCCCGCTATGCAGGTCGCCCCGCCGAGGTCGGCCCGCTGGCGCGTATGCTGGTCGGTTACCTGCAGGGACAGAGCGAGATCAAGGGCCTTGTCGATCTGGTGCTCTCCGATCTCAGCGCTTCCACCGGCATCAAGGTGGGCGTGCCGCACCTCTTCTCCACCCTGGGCCGCACCGCAGCGCGTGGCATCGAGACCCTCATCATGGTCGACAAGACCTCCGAGTGGGTCGACATGCTGGTCGCCAATATCAAGGCGGGTGACTTGCGTGTCCACGCCGGCGAGAAGTGGGACCCCTCCGATTGGCCCTCAAAGTGCAAGGGTGTGGGTTTCCACGAAGCGCCCCGCGGAATGCTGAGCCATTGGATCAACATCGAAGATGGCAAGATCGCCAACTACCAGGCGGTCGTGCCCTCGACCTGGAATGCGTCGCCCCGCGATGCAACGGGACAGCGCGGACCCTACGAAGCGGCCCTTATCGGGACACCGATTGCCGATGAAAATCAGCCGCTGGAGATTCTGCGCACGATCCACTCCTACGATCCGTGTCTGGCCTGCGCCGTGCACGTGCTCGATACGGAAGGCAACGAGATAACCAGGGTCAAGGTCCTTTAGAGGAGAGGGAGGCACACCATGAAAGCCGTAAAAGTTTGGGAGTTCCCCGTCCGAGTCATTCACTGGACGAACTTCCTGGCGATCGTGGGCCTTTGCGTCACCGGCGCATATATCCATTGGCCCTATCTTGCCACATCATTGGCTCTCGATGCCTGGACCATGAACACCGCCCGTTTTGTACACCTCATCTGCGGATGGACGCTGATGCTGGGTGTAGTGGGCAGGTTCGCCTGGGCTCTTATCGGGAATGAATACGCTTCGCTGAAAAGCTTTTTCCCCTTCCTTACCGTCAAGGGAAGAAGCGATCTGGTCGGCGTGGCGAAATACTACTCCTTCATGTCCAAGAGGCTTCCGCCCAACCTTGGGCATAACGCACTGGCGGCCATAGCCTATCTGGTCATGTTCATACTCATGGCCTTTCAGGTGGTCACCGGGTTTGCCATGTGGGCACAGTACGATCCTTCGGGTACCGCGTTCAAACTGTTCGGGTGGGTTTTCGATATCGCCTCCAACAGCTACGTGCGCCTCGCCCATTACTTTACGATGTTCGTTTTCTTTGCTTTCTTTATCAACCACATCTACGCGATGTGGATAGCGGATATCGCAGAGAAGGATGGCACGGCAGGGAGTATGTTTAGTGGATACAAGTACGGAGAAGAGTAACCGTACCTTGGTTTTGGGTCTGGGCAACCGGGTGATGACCGATGATTCGGCGGGTCTGTTTGCTCTGGAACAATTCAAAGACAAATTCGATCTGCCCCAGGGTGTCGATCTGATGGATGGCGGCACTCTGGGGCTCGATCTTCTCTACTACATCGAGGACTACGATTCAGTGCTCATCGCCGACTGCGTCATGGTTGGTCAGGAGCCTGGTACCGTGGTCAAGGTGGAGTCGGAAGATATCCCCACATTTTTTGCCCGCGCCCTTTCTCCTCACCAGATGGGCATCAAGGATCTGGTCAGCGTGCTTGATCTGCAAGGCCGTATGCCCGAGCCGTTGGCGGTGGTCGGTGTTCAGGGCGTTTCAATTGAGCTGGGGACCGAGCCTGTCGCGGTGGTCATGGCTGCGATACCCAGGATGGTCGATGCGATGGCAGAGCTGCTCCGCTCCTGGGGGCATGAGATAAACGAGAAACAATAACGTAGGCCACAAAAAAATAAGCATAAAAAAAGCACTGAGGCCAATTGGCTCCAGTGCTTTTTTATTGTTGAGTGTAAAGCGCTTGTCCTGGCGCTTTAGGATTACTCTTTTGTTAGCTTCGCATCCTGGATGATCACCGGGAATTGGTAGCCGGAACCGATGTCAATGTCCTTGGAGAGGATGCCCTTGACCACGACGATATCGCCTACTGCTGCGATGTCATTGCTGGTGATAGTCAGGTCATTGGTGCCCTGTGCGCCACTGCCATCGCGAACGTGAAGCCAGTTGGTGCCCATGATGCCGCCCGAAAACTTCACGACCTTGGCGCGGATGGAGACTTCTTTACCCGCCAGTTCAGCGGTCTTGGTGAAAGTCTCTTCAACGGTGACGCCGCCTTCAACCTTCTCAATGTTGCCGATTTCGGTATCCTCAATAACGGTGGCGGGGTGGGCCATGGGCTGCTGGGGGGGTGTGTCGCCGTGGACGTTTTCCATGGTCATGGCGCCGCGGGGCACCATGCTGGAGACGAAGTAGATCTTGTCAAAGGTGCGGTCAAGCTCAACGCTCTTGTAGTCAAGTTTTTC
Organism: Deltaproteobacteria bacterium; assembly: GCA_030591565.1. Classification (GTDB taxonomy): domain Bacteria; phylum Desulfobacterota; class Deferrisomatia; order Deferrisomatales; family BM512; genus JAUVAU01. Next base: position 187,113 of record JAUVAU010000001.1, read on the forward strand.
GACCGGATCTTTGAAGGCGACTGCTTCACCGATGTTGAGCGCCATCTGGGGGGCCGCTACCCACCACTGCTTGCTGTCGAGCTCGACGAGAACGTAGGAGTTACCGTCGCCATCGACGATCTCCTTGATTACGCCAACCGCCGGTAGCGCTGCGGGGGCGGTGGATGGCGCTTCAACTTTAGCCTCGGCTGCGGGGGCGGGTGCTTTGTCTTCGGAACAGCCGGAAAGCCAGAACAGGGGTGTCAGCGCAAGAACTGCACAGATCAATTTGAACTTCATTGTCAAAACTCCTCATCAAGTGTTTTACGCCGTAGATTTTTTGGCGCATATACATTTTCTGGTGCATATACTATTCATGAAAAACGAGAACGCATTCTAGCCTAGATGGGAAACAAAATCCACCTTGTACGGCAAGCCTTTTGCGGTATGGCATTCAGATATTTTTGGGGGCGATTTCCCAGGGTGCGGCCCAATAAATTGACTATGGTCCTGGAGTGGTATATACCTAAAAATATTGTGTTTTATAATTTTTTTTGAGGGGATTTGAAGTTGCGTATCTTCAAGGTCATAGCAGAAGATTTCCTGTTTTACATGGCAATGGCTGGTCGCATGACCATCTTTTTTTTCCGCGCCATCGCCGCTGCGGCCACTCCACCATACAAAATAAGCGAGATAATCAGGCAGCTTGACTTCATCGGCGCGCGCTCGATGTTCGTCATCCTCTTCACCGGTCTGTTCACTGGGATGGTCCTTGGACTCCAGGGCTATCACCTGCTGAAAAACTATGGCTCGGTGGCTGCCCTGGGGGCTGGGGTGGGTCTTAGCCTTGTGCGCGAGTTGGGGCCGGTGCTGACCTGTCTGATGGTCATCGGCAGGGCGGGCTCGGCGATGTGTGCGGAGATCGGCATCATGCGAAACTCCGAGCAGATAGATGCCTTGGAGTGCATGGCGATTGACCCGGTGCGCTTTCTTATCGCTCCCAAGTTCATTGCCACGCTGATTTCGGTACCGTTATTGATCTGCATTTTTGGTGTGATAGGGATTTTTGGCGGCTATATCGTGGGCGTGCAGATCTTCGATGTTAGCTGGGGCGGTTACTTCCAGAGCTTGTATGACTCGGTGGGATGGGATGACCTGCGGATGGGTCTGTGGAAATCCCTGGTCTTTTCCCTGTTGATCGTCTGGATCAACACCGGCAAGGGTTACTTCCTGCACATGGAGCGTGACGGCGGCTTTGGCGCTGAGGGGGTCAGCCGCGCCACCACCGGGGCGGTTGTGCTCTCCTCCGTGTCGATACTGGTAATGGATTACCTTATTAACGCCTTGATGATTTGAAGCTGGACGGGAGCCTTTATTTGAGCAGCGAAGAAATCGTCATAGAATTCCAGGGGGTCGAAAAAAGTTTCGGCGAGCAGCTAGTGCTCGACGGAATCGACCTGACGGTGATGAAGGGCGAGACGCTCGTGATCGTGGGTGCGTCGGGCCAGGGCAAGAGCGTCATCCTGAAGCACATGCTCGGCTTGATGAGCCCGGATGGCGGCAAGGTCAACGTGCTTGGCAAGGATATCACGAAAATAGGCCGACGGGAGTTGACCGAGGTGCGCAAGCGGTTTGGGGTGCTCTTCCAGAATGCCGCGCTCCTCGACTCCATGAGCGTTTTTGATAACGTGGCCCTGCCGGTGAGGGAGCGGACCGATTACACTGAAGGTGAGATAGCAAAGCTCGTTATGGACCGGCTGGAGATGGTGGACCTGGAGGGCGCGGGTGATAAATACCCTGCCCAGCTTTCCGGCGGCATGCGCAAACGCGCCGGTCTGGCGCGGGCTCTTGTGCTGGACCCCGAGGTGGTCTTCTTCGATGAGCCGACCACCGGGCTGGATGTGCATAAATCCAATGAGATATACAGACTTTTCAGGAAGACGCGGGACAGGCTCGGTTATACGGCGGTGATAGTGAGCCATGACGCGCCAAAGATATTCAAGCTCGCCGACAAGGTGGCGCTATTGGCCGAGAAGAAAATTCAGGTGCTTTTGCCACCCGAGAAATTTCAGTTATGTGACAATCCCACTGTGCGCAGCTTCGTCCTGGCAACGATGGGGCCGGTATATGACAGCGCGCGCGAGGAGGTTATGGCTTAATGGAGAAATGTAAAACTCAGATCGCCGTGGGGATATTCATCACCATCGGCTTCGCAAGCTTCGCCTTCATGGCGGTAAAGCTGGGTACGGTTTCCTTTATGAGGAGCGACCATTACCGGGTATCTGCGCGTTTCGATTCGGTATCGGGACTGAAACCCGGCGCGCACGTCGAGGCCGCAGGGGTTCGCGTGGGCGAGGTGGAGTCGATCAAGATCGACACCGAGACCTTCGAGGCGGTGGTGCGCATGGCCATAAGGCCCAGCCTGAAGGTGCCCGCTGACTCCATCGCCTCCATCCGCACCTCGGGCATCATCGGCGACAAATTCATCAAGCTCACCCCCGGCATTGAAGAGGATATGCTGGAGGAGGGGGCCGAGATCTTTGACACCGAGAGTTCGGTTAGTCTGGAAGAACTCGTCAGCAAATATATCTTCGAAAGCGACAAGAAGTAACAATGGCGCACGCGAGGCTGTTTTTTGCGGTGCTGTTTGTGGCGTGCCTCATGTTGGCGGGATGCGGTGGGTCACAGGTCAAAGCGGAGGTTGAAGGGGAGCGCGCCGTTACGGAATCGGTTCGGAGCCAGGCTGATACGGATGGAGTTGCGGCAGGGGTGGACGATGAACCCGCTGCCCAATTTGACGACGAATTTGACGAGGAATTTGACGATGAGTTTGACGACCCCTTCGCCGAAGAGGAGGGGGGGGGCGACGACAGCAGTATCACCGAAATAGCGGACCCCTTTGAACCGCTCAACCGGGGCACCACCTGGGTTAACAATCAGCTGTTCCTCTACATATTGAACCCGCTGGTAAAGGGGTACAGGTTCGTCATACCCGAGCCGGCGCGCCACTCCATCAAGAATTTTTTCACCAATATTACCACCCCCGTGCGCGTTGTAAGCGCCGCTCTCCAGTTTAAATTTGAGGATGCGACCACCGAAACGCTACGTTTCATCACCAACTCGACGGTGGGGATTTTCGGCCTCTTCGACGTCGCCAGGGATTATGGCGGGCTGAGTAAAAAAGATGAGGATATGGGCCAGACGCTGGGCCACTATGGCGTGGGCAACGGCTTCTACTTCGTGCTCCCGCTGCTGGGGCCAACGACGCTGCGCGATGGCGTCGGCAAGCTTGTCGATACCTTCATTATCGACCCCACCAACTATCTGGGGTTCCAGACCCTTGAGAACGTGGTCTACGTGGGAGCTGACAAGATGAACGCCCTCTCGTTCGAGGCGGATTCAATCGAAGCGATAATCAAGCAATCCATCGACCCCTATCTGACTATGAAGAATGGATACCTGCAGCTGCGCGCCGCCAAGGTCGCCAAGTAGGGTTTTTCCAATTTAAAGGGAGCATTTGAGATGAAAGCGTTGGGCAAGTTCGGACGGTTGTCTGTTTTGGTGGCGGGCCTGCTCGCTGTGTCACTCCTGGCCCACGCCTCGGGAGTCACCATCTCGGGCGGAGAGCATGACACCGCCAGCGACTACATTGCAAACGGGATCGCCACCAGGGTCAGCCGCCTGGCCGATGGCGTGACGATGAAGGCCGTCTCCTCCGACGAAGCTGATTTTTCCGTAATCTCCGCCTCCGGGTTGTCCGGCGCGGGAGCGGCAGTCCGCGTAGTTTCATACCTCTACACAACGCAGCCGGAAACCACAGGGGAGAGTGATGAAGCGCCCGCCAGGGGCGAAGCCGTCTTCCTCGTCGCTGGAGAAAAAGTCCCCGCCGACACCGTACACAGGGTGCTCACCGTTGTTTTCGCCGAGGAGGGTTTGGCCTATCTGGCAAAGGTCGCGACCATCACCTCCTCGCTGCAAGTGAAGGATGGGCTAAAGGGAGTCACCACCCCCATCCACCCCGGAGCCGAGAGGTTCTGGCGGGAGCAGTCACTTCCCACAACTCCGGGCCTCGTACCTGCCGCACCAAAACCCGCCCCGGCCAAGCAGTAGCTCCATCCTATTTGTTTGTCGGCGCTATGGGAGTTCTTGCCAGCGCGGCCACCCACACCTCCCCGGCCCCTGCCCGCTTCAATATCCTTGCGCACGCGCCGACGGTCGCCGACGAGGTGACCACATCATCCACCAGCAGGACCCTTCCCCCCACTTTCTCCTTCGCTGCGTAGAGTCCCTTCACTGCTTTTCTGCGCTCAGTCAATTTGAGTTTCGCCATCCGCTCACCCCGCCTTGTCCTTTCAAGCGCCATCGGTCTCCACTGCACCCCCCAGTGTTTCGAGAGGCGGCGCGACAGGAGCGCCGCCAGGTCGAACCCCCGTGAAGCGAGCGTGGTCGGGTGGCAGGGGACCGGTACTACATGGTCGAAGGTGGGGTGATCCTCCCAGTCATTGCAGCCATGCAGGAAGATGGTTTCCAGGGGTGCGCGCACATGCAGCTTTCCCTTGTATTTGAAGTTATGGATGAGTTTGCGCATCCCGCCGGTGAACTCGGTGCAGGCGTGGACTTTCTTGTAGGGCTGGGTCGCCAGGGAGCAGCGCGAACAGGTGTGACCGTCGCCGACGCCTTCAAAGGGTAAAGCGCATACGTCGCAATGGTTTTCGCGAAGGGTTTTTATCGTGGAAGAGCAGCTTGTACAAAAAGAGGAGTCAGGGTCCAAGGGTGGCGCAGAGCAGAGCAGACACGCCGGGGGCCAGAAGAGATCGGCGACTCCCCAGAGCAGCTCCTTGATGAATCTGTTTTCTTTTGGCCCCCCCGAACCGTTCATTAGCTCACTCGATCAATGACTGGCCGGTCATCTCCGGCGGCTTGTCGATGTCGATAATTTGCAGCAGGGTTGGGGCGATATCGGCGAGGATGCCCCCCTCCCGGAGCGTCGCGTTGCGGTTTCTGGGGTCGGCGAGGATCAGCACCACCCGGTTCAGAGTGTGCGCCGTCATCGGCTGGCTTGAGCTGCCATCCCACATCTGCTCCGCGTTGCCGTGGTCGGCGGTTATCACCACCGCGTAGCCGTTTTTGTGAAGGACCTCCACCAGCTCCCCGACGCAGGCATCCACGGTGCGCACCGCCTTTTTGGCGGCGTCCATGTTTCCGGTGTGGCCCACCATGTCCATGTTGGCGAAGTTGACGACGATCACGTCATGCAAGCCGCCCTCGACCTCTTCGATCAACCGGTCGCGCACGGTGAAGGCGCTCATTTCAGGTTTCTGGTCGTAGGTCTCCACTTCGCGGGGGCTGGGGATGAGGATGCGTTTCTCACGCGGGTAGGCTTGCTCAATGCCGCCGTTGAAGAAGAAGGTGACGTGGGCGTACTTTTCCGTCTCGGCGATGCGCAGCTGGGTAAGCCCCTCGTCGCTCAGCACCTCGGCCAAAATCCCCAGCAACTCTACCGGTGGAAAGGCTACCGGCAGGGAGAAGTTCTGGTCATATTCGGTGAAGCAGACATAGTCCGAAAGTGCGGGACGCCTGGAGGTGTCGAAGTCGTCGAAGGATTCATCGGTGAACGCCCTGGTTATCTGCCGTGCGCGGTCCGCCCTGAAGTTGATGAAGACAATTGCGTCGGAGTCACGGATAAGACCCACTGGCTTTCCCTTCTCCGTGATGACCCTTGGCGTGACGAACTCGTCGGTCTCGCCCTCATCGTAAGCTGTCGAAATCGCCTCGGCCCCGCCGGCAGCCGTTGGGCCAACGCCTCGCACCAGCGCATTGTAAGCGGTCTCGATCCTCTCCCACCGGGTGTCGCGGTCCATGGCGTAGTAGCGCCCCCCCACCGTCGCGACGCGTCCCAGCCCTTTTTCCTCCAGCACTTTTTCAAGGGCTTCCATATAGCCGAGTCCGCTGCTGGGCGGGGTATCGCGTCCGTCGAGAAAGGCGTGTACGAAGAGCTGCTCGACCCCCTGCTGCCTGGCAAGCTCAACCATGGCGTAGAGGTGCGTGTTGTGGCTGTGTACCCCGCCATCGCTCACCAGCCCCATTATATGCAGCGCGCCGCCTTTTGACTTTTCGCAGGCGGAAATCAGCTCTTGATTTCGGAAGAATTCGCCATTCTCGATTGAGAGGTTTATGCGGGTGAAATCCTGATAGACGACACGCCCTGCACCGATGTTGAGGTGGCCGACCTCCGAGTTGCCCATCTGTCCCTCGGGCAGCCCCACGCTCATGCCCGAGGTGCCGATGGTGGTGCAGGGGAACTCTTCACACAAAAGGTCCAGCCGGGGCGTCCCGGCTGCGGCCACGGCGTTGAACTCAATACTATCGCTATGGCCCCAACCATCCAGGATGATAAGAGCAGCGCGTCTGGTCATCTTCAGCTTTTCCTGCCAGCCACCGTGGAGATATCCATCTCCAGAGAGTCTTCGCTTTTGCATGCCGGACACACGGCTGTCCATTGCGATTGCCCCTCGTGGCAGACCTTGCAGACGAAGGTGGGCAGCGACCGGACGCTGAGTCCCTTGTTGAAGGCCTCGGCGGATTTCTCGAATCTGCCCAGAGCGAACTGAGCTTGACCCGCCAGCGCCATGGCGGCGGCTGATCTGCGCACGCCCTCCCCACAGGTGTTGAGCACCTCAATCGCTTCCTCGCCCCGGGAGAGCTGAAGGAGCAGCCGGGCTCTTAGCAGGGCCACCGAGGGATGCTTTTTAGAGAGCTTTTTGTAGAGCTTGAGAAGCTGCTCCGACTGGCCGCGCTCCACCTTGAGCCGCTCAAGCTTGGTTAGAAGCCCCAGCTGTCCCGTCTGCCCAAACCCCCTTTGCAGCACCTCGTCGGCCCGCGTCGCGTCGCCGGTCTGCACATAGCGGCGGGCCAGCTCGGCAAAGGCGGGTGCGTAAGCGTCGCGCTTGATTACCTTCTCAAGCTCCCTTTGCGCCAAAAGATTGTCCATCGTGCGGCAGTGCGCCACCTTGAGCGTCAACAGGGCGCTCGCTTCGGTGGTGCGTTCACTGCGGTCCAGCGAGCCGGAGAGGATGCGCTCCTGAATGCGGATAGCGTCGCCCAGGTGTCCGTGGCCGTAGTAGAGGTCTCTGAGGGATTTCAGGCTCGGTATGTGACGAGGGTCGAGATCGAGCCACCGCGTCAGGGCCGCTACCTGGCCCTCGAAATCGTTTTTCCTGCGGTAGAGGTCGAGCTGGGCGGTCAGTATCTCCGGATTGTTTGGATCGCTCTCGATGAGGGTGGAGAGCTTTTTTTGGGCCGCCTCATACTTTTCATCGGCTATTTCAGTGCGTGCAAGCTCCAGCTGTATGCGCGACCTGCCGGGGTCCTTGCGACTGGCTCGCCTAAAAAAGCGTCGGGCTGCGCGCTGCTTGCCGCCAGCCGCGAGGCCGCGCCCCTTGTCGAGCAGCTCGTCTGCCTCGGCGTGGCGCTCTACGCCCTTTTTATGCAGCCAGAACCTGATCGAGCGCACCCCTTCACTGAAAGCGAAGAGGAAGTGGGCCAGCGCGAAGCCTGTGATGAAAAACAGGAAGCATATCAGCGCAAAGCTGGTCTGCATCTCCATGCCCGGCATTATCTGGAAGGTGTGCTGCTGGGGGTTCATTACGAACAGGTACCCAAAGGCCACCAGCGCCGTCACCAATCCTACGTAAGTCCATTTTCCCGCCACTATTCACCTCCCGTGAAAGGGGCTTCGAAATTAATGCGGTCTTCCCGCGTGTATACATTCATCCGTTTAGCCCTGACATAGCCCACCAGGGTGATCTCCAGTTTCCTGGCGGTCGCGATGCCGAGAGAGGTCGGCGCCGAGCGCGAGGCCACGACGCCCACCCCCATCGCCGAACCTTTTCTCACGATCTCCGAGCTTATGCGGCCCGTGGTGAAGATCGCCGCCCCGCTGGTGTCAAAGTCATTCATCAACGCCCAGCCGCCCAGCATGTCCACCGCGTTGTGTCGGCCAACGTCGGCGCGCACTTCAATGATCCGTTCCGGGTCGGCCAGCGCCGCGTAGTGCGCCCCGCCGGTGGAGCGGTAGAGTTCCGACGCTCTTTGCAACTCTCCCATTCTGCCCAAGATCGCCGCCGGTGAAAAGAGCGCATCGCTTTTTGATGGCTTTAACCTCAAGGCGTCCAGCGGGTTGTGGAAGGTGGAGCCTGCTCCGCAGCCGGTGGTCACCGTGCGCTTGAGCATTAATTTCTCAATCAGCTCCTCATCCACCTCCGCCTCGACCTCAACGGTCGAAGCCGCAACCTTCCAGCTTTTCAGCTGGTCGTGGCCGCCGATGAAACCCTCACTTCTCAGATACCCCACCGCCAGCTCCTCACGGTTATCGCCGAGGGTCAGCAAGGTCACCACCTCGCGGCCATTGAGGTTGACGGTAAGAGGCACTTCGCGCACCACCTCGTCCTCGACGCGCAGGGCCTCGCCATTTTGCCAGCGTATTATCTCTACCCGGTCAACCGGTTGGCTCACCTATCTCTTCCCCTTTGGTCCCGCGACTCGCACGTCACCCTTCCTGATGGTTATTTTACGCGAATCCAGCATCTCAAGGAGCGGAATCGTATATTTTCGCGAAGTCCCGGCAACCTGCTTTATGTCGGCCACTGTAAGTTCACCCCTCTCGGTCAATATGTCTATCACCGCAGCCACCAGCTTGTCGATCATCCCGGCGCCGAAATAGTACCCCTCTTTCGTGCGGATAAGGACGCCGTCAGTGACAAGGAAATCCATCACGGGTTTCACCGAGGCGGGCTCCTCCCCCAGGGCTTCGGCAGCTTCCGGCAGGGTCGGGGCCTCGTAGCCGCGAGAGGTCACCGCCTCCAACACCCGCTTCCTCGTCTGCTCATCTTCCCCAGAGAGCGTGAGGGTGAAGTCGGCGCGGCGCACCGTTTCGCCCTCCAACACCACGCTGCCCGCGCTGTTCATCCTCCCAAGGGTGAACTCTATCAGCTTGGCGTCGATGTAGGAGGGGAACCGGGTGCGCAGCTCTTCAACGCTCATCCCGCGTTTAAGGGGATTTTCCCCGTGGAAGCGTCCGAGCAGCGACAATGCCTCGCTCTCCAGCCCATTCACGAACCCCACATCAACATGTCGCTTGGTCTTCTTGTCCACGACCAGCGCGTGGCCCAGCCGGACGCTATCGTTCAAGAGCACGTGGACCCTGTCGCCGGTCACGTCCATGAGCGACTGGACATCGTTGGGGGTAAGGCCGATATGGCGGCGCAGCCTGAAGTAGGCCCCCAGCCGGTCACCCTCATCCTCTGCGTTGAGGATGGAGAGGGTCCGGGTAACTTCGGGCTTGATCCCCTTGTGGCGTAGCGGGGCGGGGTCGAGCACCACGCCGCCGCCGATGGTGTGTGCCGGGGAAAACGCCCTGAAGACGAAGCGGTCGCCGGGGCAGGTCAAAAACTGCTCGCGTGAGCGCACCTGGGCGTAGGCCCATTGGCCGGGCTCAAGGATTTCTCTGTCAAGCAGCGCGACCACCACCGGCACCTCCCGCGTCCCGATGTGCATGCGGCAGCGGGTGCGGCTCTCCAATGGCCTGGCCGAGGGTAGGACCTCCACCCTCACGTCTACCATCCGCGTCGGCGAAAAACTCCCCGGGTGGGTAATCACGTCTCCACGACTCACTTCGTCCAGGGATATGCCCGATAGGTTCAGCGCCGTGCGGTTGCCCGCGTAGGCTTTGTCCAGATGGTCGCCGTGGACCTCGATGCCGCGCACCTTTGCCAGCGCGCCGCCGGGCATCACCTGAACCTCATCATCTTTTTTGACCGAGCCGGACTGGGCGGTCCCGGTGACAACGGTGCCAAACCCCTTCATGGTGAAGACGCGGTCCACTGGAATCCGAAAGAGCCCCTTGGCGTGGCGGGACCTCACCGATTCCGCCAACTTCTCCAGTGTTTGGCGGACCTCTGCAACCCCCTCGCCGGTCACCGCGCTCACAGGGATCATCGGCGCGCCTTCCAGGAAGGTGCCTTCCACCGCCGAGGCCACGTCTTCCCTGGCAAGCTCCACGAAGTCGGGGTCTACCATGTCGATTTTTGTCAGCGCGATCATGCCGTTCTCGATACCGAGAAGGACGCAGATATCGAGATGCTCGCGCGTCTGGGGCATGACGCCCTCATCGGCGGCCACCACGAATAACACTATGTCGATACCCGACGCGCCCGCGACCATGTTGCGCACGAAGCGCTCGTGTCCCGGCACATCCACTATGGACATCTTTTTGTCACCGGGAAGGTCCAGGGTGGCGAACCCCAGCTCGATAGTTATCCCCCTGGCTTTTTCCTCTTTTAATCTGTCGGTATCGGTGCCGGTGAGGGCCTTGACCAGGGACGTTTTCCCATGGTCGATGTGACCCGCAGTGCCCAGCACGATGCGCGAAATGTCAGTTTGCGACATATTGACTCCTCAGGTAGGAAATGGATGCTAGCAGAGGGCCAATCCGGTAGCAAGCGATCCTCGGTGCGCCACCCCTTTTCACCGGGTTGCATCTGTGTAAGACTTGTCGGGGACCAGACAACCGGAAGATAAAGAGGAGCCGATGCCCCAGTTCCATGTACTGCCCGAAGATGTGAAGCCGGAAAGCTTTACCGCAACAATTCGCGGGGGCGAAGCCCGCCACCTGGCGAGGGTCCTGAGGGTGGGGGTGGGGGTGGAGATCGCCATCTTCGATGGCGAGGGCAACCGCTGGTCCGGTGTCACGCAAACGGTGACGGAGGAGCAAGTGGGTCTGGTCCGGCTGAGCGCTCTTCCCGACCGTGAGCCGCCCTGTCAAATTCATCTTATTCAGGGCCTGATCAAGGGTGAGCGGTGGGAGTGGCTGCTTGAAAAAGCGGTGGAGCTGGGGGCAACGCGGATTTCGCCGGTGTTCAGCGAGTTTACGGTAGTAAAAAGGGCTGTAGTAAAAAATGACAAAAAGACGAGGGACTCCAAGAGGTCAAAATGGAGGGCCCGCGCGCTGGCTGCGGCCAAACAGTGCGGCAGAGGGCTCATCCCCCCGGTGGACGAGCCGGTCGCGTTGACGCAGCTGCTTCGGACCCTGGGTGCGCCTGCCGATGGCGAGAAAAGGGTTGCCGCCCACGTCGGCAGCGGTGAGGGGTGGGCGATGCCCGCCGACACCGCTTTGATAAGGGTCGCGATCGGACCCGAAGGCGGGTGGTCTTCCGATGACCTGAAACTGTTGGAGGGGGCCGGATTTTGCGTGGCTGGGCTTGGCCCAAGGACGCTCAGGAGCGAAACGGCGGCAGCAGCGGCGCTGACTTTGTGCTCAACTCTTGTTCAAAAACCCATCACGTGATACTTTTTACACTTAACTATTCGACTTTGCCGTGTTCTGACGCTTCCAGGCGATGGAATTGAAAGGCGGTTGCCCCATGAAATGCCCCAAGTGCGGTTACAGTAGTTTCGACTATTTGGATGAATGCAAGAATTGCAACACCGATATCTCGGATGTGAGAGCCCAGCTAGGCGTGATTGCAGTGGCTCCCGACGACCGCGCGGCCAGCTCGCCCCAACTGCCTGCAGGCGACGAGGAGGTTGTCGATACTATGGAGGCCCCCGCAGGTGACACCGGGCAGAGTCCGCTTTCCAGTAATGACTACCTGGGTGAAGATTTGACTGGCAAGGAATTCGATGAATCGTTTAACGCCATCGTCGAGCCCACCGGCTATAGCGACGCGGGTGAAGATGTAAAGGGCGACGTTGAGCCCGAGATAACCGAGCCTGCGAGTTCGGAAGGTGAGGGGGAGAGTGACGAAGAGTTCCTCGACCTGGATTTTGGCGGCATCTTCGAGGAAGACGAGGAGAAGTAGGCTGTAAGCCGCTTGAGCCGGAGTAAGAGATATCAGGCCCCCTGCAAATGCAGGGGGCTTTTTTGTTTTAAGTCCTTTGCGGGAAGGCTTTTGCTGCCCCAATGGGGTTGTGGGCGCAGGAGTTTTCCTCCCCGGTCAAAGTGATACTTTCTTGACCGGCGAGGGGGCGGCGGTTAGCTTCGCGAAGTCAATCCAGAGCTTTTAGCGAACAGGGAGGGGGAAGTGGATATTTCGACTACCGTAATAGCCTCGACAGTGCTCGGGGCGGGGGCGACTCTGGCTGTACGCCAAATTTGGGACCGATGGAAGGCCCCCGACGAGGTGCGCCGCAGGGTGGAAGACAGGTTCGTGCAAAAGGAAACCTGCACAAAGTGCGAGCAGGGGTTGATCAACACCACGATGGACCTGCGGGGTTTTATCAGGGGGGTGGACGCCAAGGTGGACAGGGTGGCAGCCGTCACCGAGAACAATGGCAATCTTCTGATCAAAATAGCCGGAAAACTGGGGGTGGGCTGATGGAAGAGGCGGTGCTGCTACGCACACGCACCGGCGACCAGGGGACCTTTGGCGTCTTCCTGTCCGGCGAGTTCACCTGCTACACGGTGGAGCTTCCCTGGCGTGAAAATGCACGCAACTTCTCCTGCATAGAAAAAGGGCGGTACAGGGTGGAGCCCCACCGCTCGCCCAGGTTCGGCAAGTGCTACTGGGTCAAAAACGTTTCGGGCCGCTCGGAAATTCTCATACATACCGGCAACGTGGCGGGCGACCGCAGGCGGGGCCACCTCACCCACTCCAATGGTTGCATACTGCCGGGAAAGAGACTCGGCTCCATAAAGGGGCAGCGCGCTGTTCTGAACAGCCGCTCGGCGGTCAGCCGCATGGCCCGGCACCTTGGCAACAAACCGTTCATGCTGACGATAAGGGAGGTCTACGATGTTTGATTGGCTAGTGGGCGCGGCAAGCTCGGCACTGGGGGGCGGCCTTATCGGCGCCATAGGGTCCTGCTTCAGCTCGTGGATGCAACTCAAGGCAAAAAAGCTTGAGTACGACCACGAAAAGGATATGGCCCAGATCGACATTGAAATGCAGCAAGCGGAACTCTCCAGCCTGGAAAAAAGGACCACGATAGAGTGGGAGGGCAAGACCGAAGTGGCCGAAGTCGATGCCCTTACGGCCTCCTACAAAGCGGATCGCGCCACCTACGCCAAGAGCGACTCCAAGCTGGCTAAATACCTATTCCCGCTGGTCGACTTCTTCAGGGGGATCACCAGACCGGGACTCACAGTCTACCTGTGTATCCTCGTCACCATAATGTTTTTCAAACTCCAGGAAGTGATGGGAGGGATTGAAGGACTCGACCCGGCCAGAGTGACCGAGATCTTCTCACAAGTAGTCAACCTGGTGCTCTTTTTGGCCGCCACCTCAGTAACCTGGTGGTTCGGCAGCCGTGCAAAAATGCCCAAAGTGGGAAAATGAAAAGGCATGAACTGCTTTGGCTTGACAACCCCGGCCCCGAAAGGGTAAAAACCTCGGGCTACCAAAGCCCAGGTAGCTCAGTCGGTAGAGCAGGGGACTGAAAATCCCCGTGTCCGTGGTTCGATTCCGCGCCTGGGCACCAGTAATAAAAGAGCCGTCCCCTTGTGGGGCGGCTCTTTTATTTGGAGAGTAGAAAAGGAAGGAATCGAACCACGTTAAGTGCGAGCGAAGAGCGAGCGCTACCAGATAGGCGCTTTACGAAGTGAGGGCTTGCGTGAGCAAGACAGCACTTCGATTGTCGCGCCTGGGCACCAGTAATAAAGGAGCCGTCCCCTTATGGGGTGGTTCAGATCGCTGACAAAGCCCGTCTTTCCTCCGATTGACTTCGTCAGGCTAAGAAATGATCCTCGAAATAAAAAAGAAAACGAGAAGAATTCTTTAGCAGTCTATTTGCGCCGTCATTAAATTTCAACCAATTGGTGAGGTCGCCAAAACCCGTTCAGCTATGCTGCCACCTCCTTCGGTGAGCACAGTGCGGCAATGAGGCAGCCGGGGATGATAATAAGAGCGCCCATTGTGACGTAAACTCCCGGCACTTCGCCAAGGACCAGGGCCGCCAGCGCCACAGTGAAAAGAGGCAGGGTATTGATGAACGCCGCCGCGCCGTTGGGGCCCAGTTGGCGCACACCTTCGTTCCATGTGAGGAAAGCGATGCATGAAGGGCCAACGCCCACGTAGAGTATCGCAAGGAGAAGTTTCAGAGAAAAAACAGGCGGGGAGGTGGCCGTCTCCACCGCTACCGGCACCAGCAGCATCGGCACCGCCATGGCGGTGGAAACCGCGGTGACCCAGAGGGTGGGCCTTGTGCGAAGTAAAATTCTTGCAATAACGGAATACAGCCCCCAGGCAAAAACCGCCGACAGGATGAGCAGGTCGCCAAAATTCGGATTTATCGACCAGAGGACGTCAAGGGAGCCACGTGAGATAACAATCGCCACGCCAGCCAGACTTAATGCCGCACCGAGAAGCTGGAGCGCGCCGAACCGCTGCTTTAGAATCGCCAGTGAGAGGAGGAAGGTCACCACCGGGAAGGTGGCGCTGATGATCCCAACATTAATGGCGGTCGTGTAGTGGAGCGCCGAGTATTGCAATACCTGAAAGCCAACCACGCCAAGGAGCCCCATGAGCGCCAGCAGCCCCCATTCGCGTGGCTCCACATCCCTTTGACGCCAGGACTGGCCCTTAACGGCGAGGATCAGGACAAAAATAATAGCCGCCACCGTAGCGCGGTACCCGGCAAGCGACCATGGGCCTATGTCATCCCTGATAGCACGGCCCAGTACGACGTTGCCCGACCACAAAAGGGTGGACACGTTGACCAGCAGTATGGCCCGGTATTTCATGAAAGGGCAGGGTCGACCGATAATTTAGGGGAGCGAATAACCGCCTGACCCGGACGAACTGAAATAGTCGAGCTCATTTACCGCCTCCTGAAGGGATGTAGCACAAACTTAATTTAATCACAGATTGTTTACAAGTTGATATGGCTGGAGTGGGTGGGATTCACAACGGGAGGAGGGGGTATGCCGTAAAATGGGTAGCTGTCCTTAAGCCTCATCACGTGTATGATATTTTGAATATTTTTTCCTAAAGTAGTTGCCATCGGTTTAGCATTTCTTCATTTGGAATTTCAGTTGAGGACTCAATATATTGAACAGGACTGACGTCAATATCATAAAATTTTCCATTAGACCTTACATTTGCTTTCCATTTAACGTTGAATTTAATTAATTTAATTTTTGTTGTTGATTCTATTACGCTGGTTAACAGTGTAGGTGGTGATGGAAGATTCTTAGTGTATTTTTGAGCTACTGTTAAGTCAGTGGCCCAATGATATTCGCGTTCGCCTTCAAGACTAGTAAATCTAGTGGCGTTAATCCACCACGTGGTTTTAGTGTTTATCCATGTATTATGTTGAGTTACAAGCGATGCAAGGCTGAGCATGCCTGAAGAAGCTGATGCTGAAGGTACTGTTTCGTCAAATGTTAATTTTTCAGGAAATCTCTCTTCAACCTGCTGAGTTATGTTCTGCTTGTAAAAAATACAGCTATCTTTCTTATTTTGACTAAAGAACTTCTTTTGAGCGCGTGTTTGAATGGATTTTACAAATTTATTGGTAATTTCCTCTTGAGTTAGTTGTATGTAGGCACCAAAATCCTGTAGTGTTTCAAATACTAGTACATTAGTGTTAGTTTTTGTTTTATCTTCAACAGCTTCTTTCAAGAGGTAGTCTTTGCAGATAAAAATTATGTTTTTGTTATCATTTAAATTGTCATTAGATATTTTAAGAAAAGTTTCCATAATTAAGGCGTCACGAAAACCTTTTTCATTATCAGTATTGTCTGGATCAAAAGAAAATGGTTTAATTCTCCAAATAGATTTTTCTATTAACTCATTCCAATTAATTGAGCTTACTGGAGTAGGTGCAATTAAACCACCAACACTTTTTAGCCATCTGTCAAGTTTGGAATATATCTGATGTTTTGCCTTGTCTTTTGAGTGCTTGTTTGTGTAGTTTTTACAGCATATTGCAGTAAGTCTGTCAAGTTCTTGGTCGACTTTTTTAATAATCTTTCCAGCTGATGTAGTTTGTTGGAAATGGAGTTCTCCTAAAACGACTTCGGGCAATATTAAATACATAGGTATTAGATCGCGATTTGAACTCCAAAAGTCATTAAATTCAGGAGAAACAGGGTGTTCTTTGTCGTTACACCAAAGAATACTTGTATCAACTACTATAAGATGTTCCGGAGGTGGTTCACGTCGTATTTGAGTTGACACCATTATTTCCTTTTAGAGGTGACCCGTGGAAAAACGGGAGGCTTGATTTTGAAAGGCCCTCATCATTGCATTTGAACCATATTGTCCCTTTACTAGGGGTGCATGTCAAAGACGGGGAAAAACTTGGAAGGGCACACACGCCTTGGTCCACCTGAATAGAACGACGAACTACGCTAGCGCGAATCGCTATTTCCTGCCTATATGGAGAAATTTGGGAGAAAAAGGAAGGGGGTTAGAACGTGAAAACGTTCTAACCCCCTTGATATGACTGGCGCCAGACTTGGAATTTGGAACAAAGATGGCGGCGGTCGCCTTTTTCTCGGAACTCCAGACTATAAAAGCTCGGTGGGGCTCTGGTTTGGGGAAGAAGACGGATCGCCCCGGTTCACCATGAAGACTGCTGAAGGAGCCATGATCCACTTTGAAATAGTGGATGGTGAGCCCTCTCTGCTGCTTCTGGATAAAGAGGGGAATGAGAAGAAAATAACCCCGTAATCCTTTGGGGACACGGGGTTACTGGGTTTTAATATAGGCAGGCAGAACACTATCTGAAATAGCTATAGCACTTCCCCCGTCTCCAGGTAGCCGTCTTCTATCCCCTCTTTCAGTAGTTCTCGCGCCGCCTCACTGTTGACGTCAGCCACCACCAGCCGCAGCTCGGCCATCAGCCCGCCCACGTGCAGCGGGTAGGGTCTTGAGGTGAGGTCGCGCACCGTGGTGGGTATCCCGGCTTCTTCCAGGACGCCTTTAGCCGCTTCCAACTCCACCGGGTTGGTGGTGACGAAGACTTCCACTGCGTAGTCGCTCAACTATTTTATCCTTTAGCCTTAGGAGGCTTTTCGAAAAACTCTCCCGAAGCGGGGAGTAACACTAAACAGGGCTAAACCGGAAATTTTAGCCGATGTTGGGTAAACCTCCAGTTAAGCCGACGATAAACTGGAAACCCCGAAGATACTTCGAGAGCTAGGAAGGGAAGAAAAATGACCGCAGGCATACTGACAGGTATTTCGAGGATCATTTTTCGCCCCTGACAACGTCAATCGGAGGATATCCGGGGTTTTTCGGCGAAGCTTTTAGGGATACAACGGGGCAAGGTCGAGGCCTTCGCTCTGGTCCCACCCCATCATGATGTTCATGTTCTGGATCGCCTGGGTCGATGCTCCCTTGGCGAGGTTGTCTATCGCTGAAAGAATTATCAGCCTGCCGTTCCGCTCATCCACCCTGACCGCCATTATGCAGCAGTTGGTCCCCCGCACATGGGCCGAGTCGGGGAGCCCGTCACCCTTGGCGACGTTGACGAAGGGGGAGTCGGCGTAGGCTTTTGCCCATACACTTTCCACCGCTTCCCTCGTGACCGTTGTGGTTGTGTTGGGGGCGGGGGTTGCATATATGGTGGAGAGCATCCCCCTGCCCATGGGGATCAGGTGGGGGGTGAAGACTACCTGGACGCCGTCGCCCGCCGCCAGGGAGAGCTGCGCTTCGATCTCGGGCGTGTGCCTGTGCGACGCGATCTTGTACGCCTTGATCGACTCGTGGGCGTGGCAAAAGTGGGTCGTCTCGTTGGCGTCCCGTCCCGCGCCGGTCACGCCGGACTTGGCGTCGATGATTAGCCCTTGTGCGTCAATAATCCCCTCTTTTATCAGCGGATAGAGTGGCAACAATGCGCTGGTGGGGTAGCAGCCGGGGTTGGCTACCAGCCGGGCCCCGGCGATCTCGTCACCGTAAATTTCCGCCAGTCCGTAAACCGCTTCGGAGAGCAGCTCGGGGCAGGAATGCGGGCCGTAGTGCTCCTCATATGTTTTCACATCCGCCAGCCTGAAGTCGGCGGAGAGGTCCACGACCTTCTTGCCCGCATCGAGGCAGCTCTTGACCGCCTCCATCGCCGCCTTGTGGGGCAGCGCGGTGAAGAAGAGGTCGGCCTTCCCCGTGACATCCTCCTCCACATGGTTGACGAATTTGAGGTCGATATGCGCCAGTCCGGGATAGCAGTCGCCAAGCGGCCTGCCCGCCCACTTGCGTGAGGTGATTACGGTAATTTCAACTTTCGGATGGCCCGAGAGGACCCTCGCCAGCTCTGCTCCCGTGTAGCCGCTTGCCCCGATGATTCCGACTTTCAACATTGTATTATCGCCTCCAAAAATCTTGACCGAGTCGCTCCCACTTCAATTATTACAACGAGTCGGGGTAAATCTCCATGAAGTTTATCGGTAAAACTAAAAAGAGCCCCAACAGGGGCTCTCTATAAAAAACCAGACCTCGCCCTCGTGGGCGGCAGTATGGCTTAACGCTTGGAGAACTGGCAGCTCTTGCGCGCCTTGTGGTGTCCGTACTTTTTGCGCTCGACAATGCGGGGGTCACGAGTGAGCAGCCCGGCAGATTTAAGCTGGGGACGCAGGTCGCTCTCCGCCTCAAGCAGTGCGCGGGTGATACCGTGGCGTATTGCGTCAGCCTGTCCGGTAATTCCGCCGCCTTTGACGTTTACTTTAATATCATAGGTCTCCAACCGCTCGGTCAGCTTGAGCGGGGAGAGCACTGAGCGCTGATGAAACTCGCGGGGGAAGTACTCCTGGAGGCTATGAGCCTTGTTGATCTCGATTTTTCCTTCGCCCTTTGAAAGAAAAACGCGGGCGATGGAGCATTTTCTTTTACCGACGGTCTGGATAGTGCTCATCAAAAACTCCTGGATAATTTAAGCGTCAAGCGGTTTGGGCTGCTGGGCTTCATGGGGGTGTGTGGCAGCTGCGTAGATCTTGAGCTTCCTGATCATGGCGCGGCCCAGGGGGTTTTTGGGGAGCATCCCCTTCACCGCACGTTGCAACACCTCTTCGGGTTTACGATCCAGCATCTCACGGGCGTTGCGTCCACGGATACCGCCCGGATGGCCGGTGTGCCACCAGTACATCTTCTGATCCAGCTTGTCGCCGGTCAGGTGAACCTTGTCGGCGTTGAGCACCACCACGAAATCACCGGTATCCACATGGGGGGTGAAGGTGGGCTTGTGTTTGCCGCGCAGCACGTCGGCTATGCGGGTGGCCAATCGGCCCAGGGTTTTGCCCTGTGCATCCACCACAAACCATTCATGCTCCGCCGTCTGGGGCGTGGCCATATAACTCTTCATGGGAAAATTTCCTCGTAACTATTTAAAACACTTATAAAAACGGCAAACCACACCCGCTGTCGCGGCCGCCGTCGTGCGCCGAAAGGAGGACTTTATAGCGGAATGGGGTGGTTATGGCAAGAGAAAAAAAGCAATAAAACCGCCAAGATTCTAAAAAACACCACCCATTTTCCCCAGCCCCTCCAGTCGCCAGTCAAAGCCCGACCCCCCAAGGGGGAAGATACTGCACGCACAGGCTCCGTCAACAGACCATTTTATGATGTCTAATCCCCACCGATTTGCTAATATTACCCCTAATTTACCGGCAACGATGATGAAGGGGCGGATCTCAAGTGGTTGAAGCTATTTTACTGGGGCTTGTGCAGGGGCTGACCGAGTTTTTGCCCGTCAGCTCGTCGGGACACTTGGTGCTGGCCCAGGCTCTTTTGCCCCAATTTGAGCGGACCGAGATCGTCTTCGAGGTCTGCCTGCACGCCGCCACGGTGGGGGCGGTCGTGGTCTGCTTTCGGCGCGAGCTGATGCGAATGCTCCTGTCGTTAAGGGCCGGCGGCGATAGCAGTGATCGACGTCTGGTCTACGCGGTGGTCGCGGCCTCGCTCCCCACGGCGGCGATCGGGTTCCTCTTCAGGGACTTTTTTCACTCGCTCTTCCAGTCGCCCGACTCGGCGGCGGCGATGCTCATCGTCACCGGCGCGCTCCTGTGGCTCTCGGAGACCTTGGCGAAACCAAGCGAAGGAATTGAGCGGATAGGGCTGCCAAGGAGTTTTGTCGTCGGCGTCGTCCAAGGCATCTCCATCATTCCTGGTATCAGCCGCTCCGGCTCGACCATAGCCGCTGCGATGTTCATGGGGATCAAGCCTGCGGACGCGGCGAAGTTCAGCTTTCTCGCCTCCGTCCCTGCTGTTTTCGGGGCGATGCTTCTCGAAGCGAGTAGCGCCACCGCTGTGGCAGCCTCACTGTGGCCCAGCTATCTGGCCGGGATGGTCGCGGCATTTTTCAGCGGGCTGTGGGCGATCGGTTTTCTTATGAAGGTATTGAAAAAAGGAAAGTTTCGCTGGTTCGCCCTCTATTGCTGGACGGTTGGGCTGGGATACTTATTGCTGGGATGATATAAGACTTAGATCATGGAAAAAGACTTCAAAAAAAGCATAGAGCAATCGCGCCTCAGCCAACGGGTGAAGGCGGAACTCATCGGCATAGCGCTGCTTATAGTGGGCATCTTTCTGCTTCTGGCCCTCCTCTCCTATTCCTCCACCGATCCCTCGTTCAATACCGTCGGCGTGGGCAAGGCCAGAAACCTGGCTGGCGTGGCGGGCTCCTATGTGGCCGACATAGTCATATCCGGTTTCGGCTGGGCGGGGTACATGCTGCCGTTGGCGATCCTTGTCTACGCGCTTCGCTACATGTTTTTGAGGCCGGTAAAATATCCGGGCTGGGTGGCGCTGGGCTACTCGATGCTGATCTTCTCCAGCGCCGGGATCGGGCACCTGCTTTACGGCCAGGTGCTTTTTGACAAGGACTACATGCCCGCGGGCGGCGCGGTGGGGTACCTCATCGGCAGCGGCCTCACGGCGCTCTTCAACGAGCCGGGGTCCTACCTGATACTGTCGGCGATCCTGCTGGGTTCCGTGATGTTCACCGTCAACTTTTCCCTCATCGGCTTTGGCGACAAGCTCAGGATGGCGGTGGTCGACTTCTTCATCGGCCTGAGGGAGCGGTGGATTCTGAAAAAGGAGCAGCGGGCCAAGGAGCGCGAGCGAAAGCAGCAGAAGACGACCAAGAGGCCATCACCACATGCGCCGCGCATAATCGCCGACGATGGAACGGCCACCAGGCCCAAGCCTGCGCAGCAGGAGACCTTTGAGTTCGCCCGCGAAGTGGATGGCTATCACCTGCCCCCCGAGGATGTTTTCGACAAGGGCAGTGGACTAAAAGTCGGCCCCGACGAAGAGAGTCTGTTGATGTCGTCGAAGCTGCTCTTGAAAAAGCTGCAAGACTTCGGCGTGCAGGGGACGGTGGAGACTGTGAGGCCCGGCCCCGTTGTCACGATGTTCGAGTTCAAGCCCGCCTCGGGTGTGAAGATCAACAAGATCGTCAATCTGGCCGATGACCTGGCGCTTGCGCTAAGAGCCCTCTCCATAAGGATCGTCGCGCCCATACCCGGCAAGGATACCGTGGGGGTAGAGATACCCAACGTCGACCGCGAGATGGTGATGCTGGGCGAGATATTCAACTCAGCCGAATACCGGCGCTCCGAATCCAAGCTCACAATCGCGCTGGGAAAAGATATCGCCGGCAACCCGGTTGTGGCCGACTTGTCGAAGATGCCCCACCTGCTCATCGCGGGCGCGACCGGCTCGGGTAAATCCGTCGCCGTCCACTCAATTCTTGCGAGTTTGCTCCAGAGGGCTACGCCCAAGGAGGTCAGGCTCATGATCGTGGACCCCAAGATGCTGGAGTTGTCGGTTTATGACGATATCCCGCATCTGCTGCTGCCGGTGGTCACCCAGGCCAAGATGGCGGCGGTGGCGCTAAAGTGGGTGGTCTCCGAGATGGAGAGCCGCTACAGGCTGATGGCGGAGGAGGGGGTACGAAACATCGGCTCCTACAACCGCAAGGTCGAAAAATACAAGCCCACCGGCGAAGAGGGTGAAACGGTGCCCGAGCATCTCCCCTTTATAGTAGTTGTTATCGACGAGCTGGCGGACCTGATGATGGTCGCCTCCAAGGACGTGGAGGAGTCGATCGCCCGGCTGGCGCAGATGGCAAGAGCGGCGGGCATCCATCTTATAGTCGCGACCCAGCGCCCCTCGGTCGATGTCATCACCGGCATGATAAAGGCCAACTTCCCTGCGCGCATCGCCTTTCAAGTGGCCTCCAAAGTGGACTCGCGCACCATCCTCGACACCGGCGGGGCCGAGGCCCTGCTTGGCGGAGGCGACATGCTCTTCCTGCCGCCGGGCACCGCCAAGCTCACCAGGGTGCATGGCTCCTACGTCTCTGAGCGGGACATCGCGAAGATGGTCAAGTTCCTGCGTGCCCAGGGGCGTCCCGACTATGACGAGTCTATTCTGGAAGAGCCCGAGCAGGGTGAGCTGGGGATGGATGATGAGTTCGACACCTTCTACGACCAGGCGGTGGCGTTTGTCTCCGAGAGCCGCCACGCCTCGGTCTCGATGGTCCAGCGCAGGTTCAAGATCGGCTACAACCGCGCCGCGAGGATCATCGAGATGATGGAGCGCGAAGGCGTGGTGGGTCCATCCAGGGGGGCCAAGCCCAGGGAGGTCCTTGTCCGCAAATTATAACCACCGTGACAAGCGAAAATACGATGAACAAACAAATTACCCATACATATCGCGCCCTGGTGGCGCTATCGGTTTTTTTGGCTTTTGCCCAGGTAACGCTGGCCGATGATGGGGGTGCGCGGCTGGCTGGCGAGCTGCGCCAATCCATGGAGGGGGTCACCGATCTCAGCGCGAATTTTGTACAGACCACCTTCATGGAGTCGGTGGAGCTGGAGCGCGTCACCGGGGGCAAGGTCGCCTTCAAGCGGGGCGGCAGGATGCGTTGGAGCTACGAAGGGAACGACCCGCAGCTGCTGGTCAGCGACGGCGAGATATTCTGGGTCCATCAGATACGCGACCGCATCGCCATCCGCCAGGATATAGGTGACCTGACCCCTTCGGCGCGGGTTGCGCTAGACTTGCTGGGAGGGTTCTCCGGCGCGGAAAGACACTTCAGCCTCACCGCCTGCGGGCGACACTGCCTTGAGCTGGTCCCGCTGGTCGAAGATCCCAATCTGAAAAAGGTGAGGGTGGAGCTGGGTTCGACCCCGCTGCTGCCGGTGAAGGTGGTCACCGAAGATCCGGTGGGCAACATCACGACGATTGAGCTCTCCCACATCGAGGTGAACACCGGCCTGGGTGACGATATCTTTGAGTTCGCCCTGCCCGAAGGCGTTGACCTCTTCGATTCGGAGGGACGGCCATGGTAAAAAAGGTGGGCATGGTCAGCCTTGGCTGCGCCAAGAACAGGGTCGATGCGGAAAAGATACTGGGCGGCGTGGTTGCCAGGGGTTTTGAACTCGTGGAAGACCTCGCCGACGCCGAAGTGCTTATAGTGAACACCTGCGGCTTCATCCGCGAAGCGGTGGAGGAGTCGATTGAGGAAATTCTTGCGGCCACCCGTCTCAAGGATGAGGGCAACCTGAAGGTCCTGGCGGTGTCGGGCTGCCTCTACAAGCGCTATCCCGAGATGAAGGGGGAGCTTCCCGAGGTTGACCATTTTTTCACTCCAGAGGAGATCGCCCTGATCCCCCAGGTTATCTCCGGGACCAATATACCCACCGCCCCCGCGCCTGCGCCATCGCGCATCCTCACCGCGCCGCCACATTCGGCCTATCTGAAAATTGCCGAGGGGTGCTCCAACCACTGTAAATACTGCACCATACCCGCCATACGCGGCCCCTTTCATTCCTTTGACAAGGGTGCGCTGGTTAATGAGGCCCGTGAGCTGGCCGGGATGGGGACGGTGGAGTTGAACCTGGTGGCCCAGGATGTGACCGCCTTTGGTTCCGATCTGGGTGAGGCCGACGGCTTTGGGGAGCTGGTCGGTGATCTTGGCCGCATCGACGGAATCAAGTGGATACGCTTGCTCTACTCCTATCCGGGGAGGCTGGGGACCGATCTGGTGCAACTGATGGAGCAAAACCCCAAGGTGGTGCCCTATCTGGACGCGCCCATTCAGCACGCCCATCCGCGCATACTTGAAGCGATGGGGAGAAAGGGCGGCCCCGATGAGCTGCTCGCTTACTTCGAGCGGTTGCAGCGCGGTGTCGAGGGGCTGGTGCTGCGCACCACCGCCATCGTTGGATTTCCCGGCGAGACTGAAGAAGAGTTTGAGGCGCTATTGGAGTTCGTACGCAAGGTGAGGTTCCATCACCTCGGCGCGTTCGTCTACTCCCCGGAGGAGGGGACAGCGGCGGCGAAGCTGACCGACCGGGTGGAGGAGGAGATCGCCTGGGAGCGCCACGAAAGGTTGATGCAACTCCAGGCGGAGATAAGCGAGGAGCGCAATCGGGAGTTTGTTGGAACCGAGATCGACGTGCTTGTCGAGGGAATAGATGAGGAGGGCGAGGTGGTTGGCCGCACCTACGGGCAGGCCCCGGAGGTGGATGGCTTCACCCGCTTGAAGGATTATGGTGACGGGATCGTTGAGGTGGGCGCGTTTGTCAAAGCGCGGGTCGTCGAAGCGTTGACCTATGACCTGGTTGCGGAAGTGACCCAACAAGAAGGCTAATACGAAGGCCAACAAGAGAGTCTGACAATGAAGAATCTACGGTTTCATATCGTCGCGATAACAATGGCGGTCACGTTGGCGGCGGTAATCATGCACTACGGAGAGAAAAATAAAGGCTATGAGCAGCGGGTCTTTTCCCTCTCTCGCATGCTGATGGATACCATGGTGTCCATTACCGTGCCGGATATTCCCGAACCGGAAGAGGCGATCAACAGGGCTTTTGCCGAGATAGAGCGGGTGGACAAGTTGATGGCCCGCAAGGAGGGCACGCCCCTTTGGACGCTTAACCGGAATGGCGGCGGCAAGCTCGACCCTGACCTGGCCGCGGTGGTGGTGAAAGCCCTTGAGTGGGCAGACCGTTCGCAGGGTTCCTTTAGTCCGGCCACGGCGAGATTGAATGACCTCTGGGGGTTCAAGGAGGCCGCCCATGCGCCGCCGGATGGGTCCGCCATAAGCGAAGTTCTGGCGCAAAGCGATTGGAAAGAGATGACCCTTGAGGGCGATCACCTTACCCTTGGCGTCACGGCATTGGACCTTGGCGGCATCGCGAAAGGGTACGCGGTGGACCTGGCGGCAGCATCGCTCGTCAACCAGGGGGTCAGCGACTTCATAGTGGATGCGGGGGGCGACCTCTTCGTCTCCGGGAGCAAGATAGGAGTACCCTGGCGTGTGGGCATCCGGGACCCGGTTGACGGCTCCAAGCTCATGATGATCGTTTCACCCCAGGAGGGGGCGCTGGTCACCTCGGGCGACTATGAGCGCTACTTTGATTGGGAGGGTGTTAGATATCACCACATCCTCAACCCCGACACCGGCATGCCCGCTCGCGGCGTCACCAGCGTAACGGTCTGGGCGACCACTGCCACCGACGCCGATGCGGCTGCCACCGCTGCTTTTGTCAAGGGTGTGGCCGATGGCGTGAGCTTTCTTGAAGAACTTGAAAACACCGAGGGCATGATCGTCGGCTCCGACGGCGTGGTCACCAAGACCACCGGCTTCGACATATACGTGCCGGAGGCCCGGAAGAAGCAATAGAGGCCCAGGGGTAGTATTAGGAGGCTCTCCGAAAAACTCTCCCGAAGCGGGGGGGGTAACACTAAACAGGACTAAATCGGGCTAAACCGGGCTAACCCGGAGATTTTAGCCGATGTCGGGCAAACCTCCAACTAAGCCGACGATAAACTGGAAGCCCCGAAGATTCTTCGAGGAGTAGGAAGGGAAGAAAAATGACCGCAGGCATACTGACAGGTATTTCGAGGATCATTTTTCGCCCCTGACGACCTCAATCGGAGGATATCCGGGGCTTTTCAACAAGTTCATAGAGGTAACATGCGCCGATCATTCTCTCCCCTCGATCTGGTGGTTATAGGATTGGCGCTGGCGGCGTTTGTCTTCCTGCCGTCCTTCTTTCGAGGGGAAGGCGTGGCTGACCGCATACGGATCGTCTCCGCCGAGGGAGAGCGAATCGTCCCGCTGGCGGGGGACCGCGAGTTTTCCCAGAAAGGTCCACTGGGGGAGACGGTCGTGGAGGTCCGGGGCGGCCAGATTCGGATACTCTCAAGCCCCTGCCCCTCAAAGCTCTGCATCAGGATGGGCTCAATCAGCGACACCGGCTCCACGATAATATGCGCCCCCAACCGTGTGGCGCTGCGGCTGGAGAGTGGTCGCACCACCTCTGGTGGGGAGGATGTGGATGCCTACTCCAGATGAATCCCGTACAGCGAGGGTTGGCCTCTTCATGGCGCTCGCGGCGTTTTTGCAAGCCGCCGAGACGCTATTTCCCACCCCCGTGCCCTGGTTTCGCCTTGGGCTCGGCAACGCGCTGGTCCTCGCGGCGCTCTACCTCTGGGATGTAAGAGAGGGTGTGTGGGTGGCGATAGGCAAGGTGTTGGTGGGGGCGCTGGTAACGGGAAGGCTCTTGTCGCCTGGCTTTTTTCTCGCCGCCGGGGGCACCGCCGCTTCCACCGCTGTGATGGCGCTCCTCCTCCATCACCACCTCGCAGGCAAGCTGCCGCTGGGCTTCGTCGGCGTCAGCGTGGCGGGGGCTGCGGCCCACGCGTTCACCCAACTCCTTTTGGCTCAAATAGTCTTCATAAAGACGCCGGCAATCTGGTCGCTGGCTCCCGTGGTGGGGAGCGCCGCCGTCATCTCGGGGATCATAACCGGCCTGGGGGCGGCCTATCTCTCGAAGGTGGTGTCGTCCACCAGCACGAATCTTTCTTCCGAGTCGAACGCCCGCCTGTAGCCCGCCCACACCGCCAGCACCGAACCAAGCGCCGTGGCCGCCGCCACCATCATCAGCACGACTATCTGGTAACGCGCCGCCACGATGGGGTTGGTACCCGAGAGTATCTGCCCCGTCATCATTCCCGGTATGAAGACTATCCCGGCGGCGGTCATGGAGTTGATCGTGGGTATCATCCCCGAGGTCAGCGCCCGTCTCATGCATTGCGCGGCGGCTTCGCGTCCGGTACCCCCCAGCGCAAGCATGGCGACGATACGGCCCCGGTCGCTGCGCAGCTCGGAGTAGAGCCGGTCAAGCGCCACCGATACCGCCGTCATCGTGTTGCCGATCACCATGCCCGCAATGGGCAGCACTATGCGGGGGTCATACCAGGGCTCTGCGCCTATAATGCCCGAGGTCACCGTGGCGGTGACCAGCACAGCAGGAACAGCCAACGCGCCAAGGGCGGTCAGGAAGACGGGGAAGGGCGGCTTCTCCACCCTGGCCGAGGCGGTCTTGGCGGCGACGACTATCATAATTGCGAGAAACGCCCCCACGACCAAGGGATTGGTGAGCGCGAAGACCCATTTGAGGACCAGCCCCAGGCAAGTGAGCTGCACGAATGCGCGCAGTCCCGCGACAAGCAGCCTCTTCTCCAACTCCAGCGACATCACCAAGGAGAGCCCCCCGGCAGCTAGTAGCAACAGCGCCGCCACTCCCAGGTCGGCGTAGCCCAGAGCTATCGCCCCGTTCATCCCAGCTCCTCCAGCACACCGCCGGTTATGGTGTAGCGCCTGTCATGGGTCAACCAGGGCGAATCATGGGCAGCCACAACCACGCTTGCCCCCGCGTCGATATAGCGGCTCACCATCCGGGTAACGTATTTTTTTGAACTCTCATCGAGGTTGGCGGTTGGCTCGTCCAGCAGGAGGATGGAGGGGGCAGCCAACAGCGCCCTCGCCAGCGTCAACCTGCCAACCTCACCCAGGCTAAGCGCAGAGGTGGGCCTCTCCAGCGGGTAGTCCAGCCCCAGCTCCGCCAGTTGGCTCTCCATCGCGGTGGTGGTGGGTTGGGGCGTCCCGCTCCTTGCAGCGAGGGTGAAGGGAAGTGAGAGCGCTGCGCGCAGTGTCTCGCCCAGGGGCTGTGGAGGCTGGCCGCTGTAGAGAACCTCTTTTCGCCATGCGCTGGGAGGAATCTCCGTTGCCCTCACGGTGCCGAGTTGGAGGACTCCGCTGTAGGGGATGAGGCGGGCCAGGGCCAGCAGGAAGGAGGTCTTTCCGCCGCCGGAGGGTGAGGAGAGCAGGACCAGTTCGCCGGGATTTACTGCGAAGGCGGGGGCGTTGACTATCACTTTGCCACCGCGATAGACTTCTAGCCCCTCGGCCCAGAGTCCGTTGATTTTGATCTCCGGGCCAGGGATTGGGAGGCCGGTCATGGCTGCGCGTCTATGAGGAGACTGCTGGGTTGTGCAGGGTTCCCGAAGCCGGGCTCTGGGGATCGAGCACCACGCGCCTGCCCACAATCTTTAGCCTTCCCTCGGCGAGGTATTGCAGCGCCTGGGGGTAGATGCGGTGCTCTTCCCTCAGGATTCTCGCGCCAAGGGTCTTGGCCGTGTCGTCGTCGCGGATGGGGACCACCGCCTGGATGATGATGGGGCCGGTGTCCATCCCCTCGTCGACGAAGTGAACGGTGCAGCCGGAAAACTTCGCGCCGTGGTCTATTGCATCCTGCTGCACGCCCGTGCCGGGGAAGGAGGGTAGCAAGGCAGGATGGATGTTGATAACCCTCAGGGGGAAAGCGTCGAGCAGCACCGGGGTGACCATAAGCAGGTACCCCGCCAGCGCCACGGTGTCCACGCCATGCTTTTTAAGGGCGGCCACTACCTTCTCATCGTGGGCTTCACGGGTGGAGTCGCGGTCCAGCTCCACCACCTCGGTGGCGATGCCCGACAATTTGCCGCGCTCCAGCGCGTAGGCCTCCGGGTTGTCGCTGAGGATTACGGCTATCTCACCGTCCAGCCTTCCTTCCTTCACCGCATTGATGATCGATTGAAGGTTGGAACCGGAACCCGATGCGATGACCCCCAGCTTGAGACCCATTACACATTCTCCTCCCAGATGGGACAGAAATCATCCTTCTTCTCGTCGATCCTGCCGATGAGCCACGCTTGCTCGCCCAATGAATTGAGGCGCTCCATGACGTCGGATACCTGGGACTCGGGCACCACCAGCGCCATGCCGATGCCGCAGTTGAAGGTGCGGTAGAGGTCTTCCTCGGGGACGTTGCCCTCTTTTTCAATGAGCCTGAAGATCGGGGGGACCTCCCAGCTCTTCCGGTCGATCACGGCGCAGCAACCATAGGGCAGCACGCGGGGCAGATTTTCGGGCAGGCCGCCGCCGGTTATGTGGGCCACGCCCTTTAGCGCGAAGTCGCGCTTGATGTTCAATACGGTGCGCACGTAGATGCGGGTGGGCTTTAAAAGCTCTTCACCCAGGGTGCAATCCAGTCCCGGAGGGGTCTCGTCCAGCCCGTAGCCACCTTTTTTTTTCAGCAGCACCTTCCTTACCAGGGAGTACCCGTTGGAGTGGAGTCCCGAGGAGGACAGCCCGATGATGCGGTCGCCCACGGTGATGGAGGAGCCGTCAATGATCTGGTCCCGGTCGGCTATGCCCACCGAGAAGCCCGCCAGATCGTATTCACCTTTCGGGTACATGCCCGGCATCTCGGCGGTCTCGCCGCCCACCAGCGAGCAGTTGGCCTCTATGCAGCCATCGGCGATCCCCTTGATGACGGACTCGGCAACACCCTCGTCCAGCTTGCCGGTGGCGAAGTAGTCGAGGAAGAAGAGCGGCTCCGCGCCGCCCACGATCACGTCGTTGACGCACATCGCCACCAGGTCGATGCCCACGGTGTCGTGTTTGCCGGTCATGAAGGCGAGCTTCAGCTTGGTCCCGACGCCGTCGGTTGAGCTGACCAGTACCGGGTTCTCGTAGGGGGTGTCGGCCAGGGAGACCAGCGCCCCGAAGCCGCCCACGTTGCTCATAACCTCGGCTCTCAGGGTGGGTTTCACCAGCTTGCCGATTGCCTTGACCAGCCGATTGCCCGCGTCGATATCGACCCCGGCGTCCTTGTACGTGGTAGTGGTTTTTGCCATTTTGTATCCATTTTCAGGCCGGGTGTGGGATTGAACCCGGAGCGTTGATTGACGGTAATGTACAAGCCTATATTAACCCCCGTGTAGGGTCAATAAAAGGAGCCAAAGGTAGCGCCGCAGATCGCTGACAAACTCCGCCTTTTATCCGATTGACGGTGTCAGCCTAAAAAAATGATCCTCGAAATACTTATCGGTATGCCTGCGGTCATTTTTTTTAAGCTTCCTACTTCTCGAATAAAAATCAAAGTTTACAGCAATCTGTCAGGATGGGCCGAGTTTACCGAATGAAAGGAGAGAAGGGGCGATTCCTTTGAAAATTGCCCCTTCTTGACTTTGCCAACAGCTTGGGCACCAAAGGTAGCGCGCTGAGCGTGCAAAATGTAGAATCGTTTCTGGACCAACCACCATGGAGCGAACGAGAGATGACCCCAGAGCGCAGCAACCCCCAGGAACAATTCAGGGTAGCCACCATAGGCACCGGGTGCTGCATCCCCCAGCCCGGCCGCAACGGCAGTTGCACCCTTGTCAGCGCGGCGGGGGTGAAGATCGTCATTGATCTGGGGCTTGGTTCGCTCGTGGGGCTGGTGGAAAAGGGGGTGAGCCATAGAGACATTGACCTCTTGCTCTTCACCCACACCCACGTGGACCACACCGCCGAGCTTGCCTCCATGCTTTTCGCGGCCAACTATGATGAAGAGGTTCGCACCCGCACCCTGACCATGGTCGGCACAGCTGGCTTCAACACATTCTTCGCCGACCTCGCCGGGGTCTACGGCAGGTGGGGCGAGCCCCAAAACTACCGCCGCGAAGTGGTGGAGATTATCCCGGGGGCGCTCTTTGAGGCTGGCCGGGTAGCAATCAACACCCTGCCGGTCAACCATGACCCCACCAGCGTCGCTTATCGCATCAGCCTTGGAGACAAAAGCGTCACGATAACAGGCGACACCGGCCCTACCGAGGGGTTGGCCGGGTTTGCGCGGGGGTGCGACCTCTTGATCTGCGAAGCGAGCCTGCCCGATGGAACCGAGACCGACTACCACATGAACGCCCGCCAGGCCGGTGCGCTGGCCCGCGAGGCCGGGGTGGAGCAGCTGGTGCTCACCCACTTCTACCCCTCAAGCGAAGAGGGGGACCCCGCCCTGGTCGCAAAGGAAGAATTCAGCGGCCCGGTCACGGTGGCCCGGGACGGGATGGAGTTCGTTTTATAGAAAGTGGGGATAAATAAAGGGGTTAATAAAAAAAGGGCTCACGAGGAACCCTTTTTTCTGGTTTGTCTTAGCTGCCAATCGCCTTCGCGGCCAGCTCCGCCATGGATTTTGCGAAGGTCGCCGGATTCTCCAGCTTGGCCCCTTCGCCTATGCAGGCCAGGTCCAGCAGGACTTTTGCGTATCTGCCCAACTCTGCATTGTCGCCACCTTCGGCGCGCAGCTTGTCAATCGCCTGGACGAAGGGGTGGTCCGGGTTGATTTCCAGAACCCGTTTGTCGTCGCCAAAACCCTGGCCCGAGGCCTTGAGCATCTTCATCATCATCGCGCTCATGTCACCGTCGCTGCCCGACAAGCACGCCGCCGAGTCGGTCAGACGCTTTGAGATGCGCACGTCTTTGACATTGTCCTTCAACGACTCCTTGAAGAACTCCACCAGCTCGGAGTTTTCTTTCTCCGCGTCCTCTTTGTCTTCATCCCCAAGGGTGAGGTCGCCCTTCTCGGCGCTCTTGAATTTCTTGCCCCCGAACTCGCCCATCGCGTCGGTGACGAACTCGTCGATCGGCTCGGACATGAGGATGATCTCGTAGTCCAGGGATTTCAGCTTCTCAAGGTGAGGATTGTCGGCCAGCGATTGTGCGTTGTCGCCGGTGATGAAGTAGATATGTTCCTGGTCTTCCTTCATGTTGGCGACGTACTGGTCCAGGCTGATATTCCCGTCGCCCGACTTGGTGGTGGGGTAGCGCAGCAGCTTGGAGATCCGCTCGCGCTGCTCGGGGTCGGTGTGAATACCTTCTTTCAGGACGATGCCGAACTCCTTGTAGAAGGTCGCGTAGTCCTCTTCGCTCAACCCGGCCAGATGGTCGAGTACCTTGCGGGTGAGCGACTTCCTGATCGCCCTGACGATGCGGTCCTCCTGGAGGATTTCGCGGCTGACGTTCAGGTTGAGGTCCGCCGAGTCTACGACGCCCTTGAGGAACCTGAGGTAGTCGGGCACCAACTCTTTGCAGTCGTTCATGATGAAGACGCGGCGCGAGTAGAGCTGTATGCCATGCTTTCTATCCGGCATGAAGAGGTCCATCGGGCGTGTGGTCGGAATGTAAATCAGCGCGTCGAACTCGGTGCCACCCTCCAGCTTCAGGTGCAGGCGGGAGAGCGGGTTGGTCCAGTCGTGGGCGACGTGTTTGTAGAAATCGTTGTACTCCTCTTCTTCCACTTCGGACTTGTGCCGTGCCCAGATCGCCTTCATGGAGTTGAGCACATCGGCCTTCACCACCGTCTCGGTCTGGCCCTCTTTGGGTTTGCCCTCATCGTCGAGCACCGGTTCCTGGCGCTCCACCTCCATCACAACGGGGTAGGAGACGAAGTCGGAGTGGCGCTTGACTGTTTCGCGCAGCGTCCACTCATTGGTGTAGGTGGGTTCATCCTCTTCGGGGGCGCGCAGGTGAAGTATTACCGAAGTGCCGCGTTCCTCCCTCTCTGTTTCTTCCACGGTGTAGGAGCCGGTGCCGTCGGACTCCCACTTGACGCCGCTCTCCGAGCCGGCCGCGCGGGTGACGACGGTGATCTTGTCGGCCACCATGAAGGCGGAGTAGAAGCCCACGCCGAACTGGCCTATCAGCTCGGGGGCCAGCACGCCTGATTCCTTGGCCTGCTTTATCGCATCGTAGAACTCTGAGCTGCCGCTACGCGCGATGGTGCCGATATTCTCCACTACTTCGTCAAAGGTCATGCCGATGCCATTGTCGCGCACCTCAAGGGTGCCCGCCGTTGCGTCGGGGATGATCTCGATCTTGAACTCGTTGTCGTCGCCGGTGAGTTCCGGGTTGGTCTGCGCCTTGAATTTCAGCTTGTCGATGGCGTCGGAACTGTTGGAGATAAGCTCGCGAAGGAATATCTCTTTATTTGAATAAAGAGAGTGGATTATGAGGTCCAGCAGCTCGCTGACTTCAGTTTTGAATTTGCGGGTGGATTTTTTGCCTGCCATTTTGCTCATTTCCTCCTGCCAGGTGGCCTGAACGGCCAGTGCCCGGTGATTAGTGCCCAGTGATTAGTGTACACACAGTCTGGTGGTTAACTATTAAACTTGAAGCCCCCCTGCTAGCCTTGAAAAAGGGGGGCTTCATTATCGGGTCCGCCCTTGGGGGGGGACTCGCTGTTACCGTCTTCAGTTTCCTCCAGGGTGAAAATAACCACTCACGAAACGGTGTCAACCCATCTATCGCGCTAAAGCTGTTGCGCGAATTCGCGCAGAGGGGTTACCATGTCCATCCGCATTTTTACTGAATTACAAGCCTTGTGAGGTGCTTTCGAGATGGACAGAGCCGCTCTGGATTTCCCCAATCTTCCCTTCGCCTACATGGATACCGACTCCAACATCCGCTACAAGTTCAGCGGCGGCAAGTGGTCGGAAGGCGAATTGACCACGGATACGACGATCACCATGCACATGGCGTCCACCTGCCTGCACTACGGCCAGGAGATCTTCGAGGGGTTGAAGATCTTCGAACGCCCCGATGGCAGAATCCAGACCTTTCGTCTGGAGGAGAACGCCAAGCGCTTTCAGCGCTCCGCCGCCAAGCTGCTGATGGAGCCGGTGCCGGTGGATATCTTCAAGGAAGCGGTGCATCGTGTGGTCAAGGCCAACAGGCGCTTTGTGCCCCCCTACGGCAGCGGCGCGAGCTTGTACGTCAGGCCCTACCTGCTGGGTGTCTCGGCTGAGGTGGGCGTGAGACCCAGCGACGACTACCTCTTCATCATCTTCGTCACCCCGGTCGGCCCCTATTATAAAGCGGGCTTTACACCGGTGAAGTTGATGGTGGAGGAGACTATCCGTCGCGCAGCCCCAGGCGGCGTGGGCGACATCAAGTGCGGAGGCAACTACGCCGCAAGTATGCGCGCCACCATGGGGGCCAAGGAGAAGGGCTTCTCCGAGGTGCTCTACCTTGACGCCAAGGAGGGCAAATACATCGACGAGTCGGGCTCTTCAAACTTTTTTGCCATCAAGGGCAACAAGTTCATCACGCCCCACAGCGAGACGATCCTCTCCTCCATCACCCGCATGAGCGTGGCGCAGATCGCCCGGGACATGGGGATGGAAGTGGAGCAGCGCCCTGTCAGCCTTGATGAGTTGAGTGGCTTTGAAGAGGCGGGGTGCCTCGGCACCGCTGCGGTCATCACTCCGGTCGAGTCGGTCACCTGGGGCGATAAGGAATACTTATACGCCAAGGATGGCAAGGCCGGCCCCAAGGTCACGGAGCTTTACGAGAAGCTCGGTTCGATCCAGTGGGGCGAGGGCGAAGACCCCTATAACTGGACCGAGGTGATCGAGTGAGCGAACCCCAAAACCCGTTGGCGGTCTTCGAGGGGGGAAATGGCGTGAAGGTCGAGATCTTTGACCGGACCTCCAACTACGCTTACTCCAACATCCACCACGTAAAGCTGGAAGTGGTGGCCGGCTTCCCCGCTACTGACGAGCGCTTTACCCGAACGCTGGAAAAGATGGGCGTCTTTGACGAGGAGCTGGAGCAGACCAAGGCCGAGCTTATTGGGGCGTTCAAGACAAATGGCCTCCAGTACCTTCTGCGCGATGGTTTCGGCGAAAAGCTTGCGGTCCGCAGGGATGCGCAAACTGCAAAGAGGCGCTAGAGATGAAGTGCGCCCGCTGCTCCGCGCCCCTCCCCGCTCCACCTTATTTCAGAAATGACGAATGCCCCAAGTGCGGCGGCGACCTGCACTCCTGCATCCAGTGCCTGAGCTATGAACCGGGCCGTGACAATGACTGCGCCGAGGTCCAGGCGGAGCGCGTCGTGGACAAGGAGCGGTCCAACTTTTGCGACTGGTTCAAGGCCACAAGCGGGGATGGCTCCGCAGCGGGCCAGGACAAGCAGTCCACCATTGACGCGCTAAACAGCCTCTTCAAAAAATGATCAAAAAGCTACTACGGGCGGCATTCCCGGAGACGAAACCGGAAGTGGACCTGCATGGCATGAGGGTGCCCGAGGCGTTGGCTTGCGTGGAAGAGACGCTAAAGATTCTCGAAAAACAGGGCGGTGGAGAGGTGCGGATAATATGCGGCAAGGGCAAGGGCAGCCCCGGCGGCGTGGGCGTACTAAGGCAAGCGGTGTGCGGGTGGCTTGACGCCAGGGGGATTGCATACAGGAGGGTTGTTGATGGTGACGGCGGCGATGGCTCCGTGGTGGTGCAGCGCTAGGAGCTTCGTTGAAAAGCCCCGGATATCCTCCGATTGACGTTGTCAGGGGCGAAAAATAATCCTCGAAATACTTATCGGTATGTCTGCAGCCATTTTTCTTCCCTTCCTAATTCTCGAAGGATCTTCGGGGCTTCTAGTTTATCGTCGGCTTAGCTAGCGTTTTGTCCGGCATTGGCTAAAATCTCCGGTTTAGCGTTATTCCCCGCTTCGGGAGAGTTTTTCGGAGAGCCTCCTAGGCCTTGTCGAGATCGGCTATATTGTAAGCGACCTGACTCAGCTCATTTTCGATATCAACCGGATTTTCCGAATTGAACTGCACGAGCCTCAGCAGGTGTTGGAAACTCTCCAGACCCACCTCGACAAACTCCACAGCCAGTTGACCATCGGCGCAGCTGACGACAAAGCCCTTAACCTTTATATCGAAATCGGGAGCGGCAGGGTCGAGATGGACGTGGAGGTCGATGCTCTCCCCTGCAGGCAAGGAAACACGATCCTCAAGCTGGAGCAGGCAGCCCTTGAGACTTATATTGTCCAGAGAGGCCGACTGCTTCTTCTCGCCGGAGAAGATGGTCGCCATTTTGGACGTCGAGGCTCTGATGCGTCTACGTTTAGCCATTTACACCCAGTATAAAAAAATCGATCAAAGCGAATATATCTTTTAATGCTATCACAAAATCTTCAAATAAACATGGCGAGCTGGCTGTTGACAGGTAAAATGGAAAGGGCTATTATTCGCCACCCACGTAAAAATGGGCCGTTAGCTCAACTGGCAGAGCAAGTGACTCTTAATCACTAGGTTGAAGGTTCGAGTCCTTCACGGCTCACCAATAAATTCAAGGACTTACATCGTTTCGGTGTAAGTCCTTTTTTGTTTGCAGCAACCGAATAGCAACCATGTCGCCGATATTCGAGAGGTGGCCCCCATCTGGTGTGGTTTTGTATTTGGTGGCCTGCCTCGTTTTGAAAATTTGCATGCCACATACTGTGTGACGTCAACAGGGATGCTGTTTAAGGACATGCTGCCAATAAGTTTGTCTGCCATGATTGGTCTCTCTCATGACACTCTCCTTTGGGTAATTATTCTACCCAGGAGTGTCTCTTAGCAAATCGACCATAGGAGTCCCACAGGGTCTGACGGCTCACAGCCAAGGCGTGATTCGATGCCCACAGCGCGTACGCAGGCCGCAAGTAACACCGCCTTGGGGATGCAGTAGCCGACCCGCTCGGCCAGAACCCGGCTCGCTTTCATATGGGCGGGGTCGCGGCTCACATGGTAGGGGTTGTAGCGGATATCGTCCCTGACGCCATAAAAAAGCGCCACGGCTTGCCTGCGGGGTGTCCGCACCAACGCAGAGCGCTTGTGCGTAAGCCTTCACTCGGGGATGGTCGGAATTTATGAATCAGGTCGGGGCAAGATGTGGATTGTCATTCATGTCGTTGTCTCATGTAGTTTTTGTGCGCTACTCGTTCTCACAGCTCGTACTCCAAAGCTTCGCCGTAAAGTCCCCGGAGCCAGTCAGCATTTTGGTGCCATCGGGTGAGAACGCTACGGAATATACGGCCTCATCATGCCCCGCAAAAGTGCAGAGCAGAGAGCCTCTTCTGGCATCCCAGAGCTTTGCCGTGCGGTCGATTGAGCCGGTCAGTATCTTGGTCCCGTCAGGTGAAAAGGCCACGGAGCATAAATAGCTTTCGTGACCGGAAAAGGTTCTGATTTCATTGCCCGACCCCACATCCCAAAGTCTCGCCGTATCGTCGTATAGCCCTGCAACTATAGCGGTTGCGTCGGGCGAGAAGGCGACTTCGAAAGCTACCCCGGGGTGGGGAAATGTTTGCAACACTTCGCCGGTTTCAACGTCCCAGAGCTTGACTTCAGTATCGGAAAAGAATGTCTCCTCCGTCTCCGGATCGCTCCCCTCCACAGTGCCTCCACCGGTCAAAATCATGGTCCCATCAGGTGAAAAGACTGCGGATTCAATGAAATCGATGTCACCACTGAAAGTGCGAAGCTCGCTACCCGTTTGTGTATCCCATATCCTGGCGTTACCATCAGCTGCCCCGGTCAGCACCTTGGAGCCGTCGGGCGAAAACATAACCGATCTCACACTATCATTGTGCCCCGAAAGGGTACGGATGTGCGCCCCTGTTTGTGCATCCCATATCCTGGCGGTCGCGTCCTCTGAGCCAGTCAGCACTCTGGCTCCGTCTGGGGAGAAGACCAGATCGGTCACGTTATCGGAGTGACCCACCAGGGTGTGCAAGATTTTACCCGTGTCAACATCCCATATCTTGGCTGTTCCGTCGGCGGAACCAGAAGTCAGCACCCTGGTCCCGTCGGGGGAGTACGCTACGTAATCAACCGACCCGGTGTGCCCTGAATAGGACATCTCCACCTCACCCGATTCCACAGCCCATAGTTTCGCAGTGCAGTCTTCCGAGCTGGTCAAAACTTTTGTGCCGTCGTGGGTAAATGAGACGGAGGTTATGAATTGGCCGTGTTGCCTGAAGTCATTGAGTTCCGCACCTGTTTTTGCATCCCATATTTGTACATCTCTTAATTCCCCGGTGACTATCTTGGATCCGTCGGGGGAAAAGGCCAGGGATTTAATTTCATAGGAGTGTCCGGTCAGGGTGAGGAGGTGTTTACCCGTTTTGCTACTCCAGAGCCTTGCGGTCGCGTCCTTCGACCCTGTCAATACCTTGCTTCCATCGGGAGAAAATGCCACGGCTCTTACAAAATGGTCATGCCCCGCAAAGGTGTGTAGCACCTTGCCCGTCTCCACATCCCAAAGTTTGGCGGTATCATCACCTGACCCCGTCAGTACCTTGGTACCGTCGGGTGAAAAGGCGACAGCGTAGAGAAAAGAGGTGTTGTCAGAAAAATCTTTTAGGTGCTCGCCCGTGTTCATATCCCAAAGCTTCGCCGTATAATCCCCATACCCTGCCAGCGCCCTGGTTCCGTCAGCGGATAATGTCATGGAGGTCAAAAAGCTACTTCTTCTTGAAAAATTTCGGATTAATTCTCCACTCTCCACGTCATAGAGTAAAAGTGTACCCTGCTGGTAAGCCAGCAGTACCTTGGTCCCATCGGGGGAGAAGGCGACAGATTTTACAAACTCGTTTGAGCCCGAGAAGGAGCGGATGAACGCACCTGTGCTGGCATCCCAAAGTATCGCCTCGTTACCCCTCCCTGTAATTACCCTGGTCTCGTCGGGGGAAAATGCGGCAGACTCAACAGGAAAAGGGTGGCCTCCAAAGGTTTTTATCGGTATCTCAATAATTGGCTCATCAAAAAAGGATAACGCCGTTTCCAGCGAGTCGGGCAACCTCGGCAAGTTAATCTCAGTTGGAATTTCAATAAGAAATTCTCCATCCTGGCTGGACAGGTACACGTATCCCACAACTGCAAGCAGCAAAAGCTGCAAAAGGATGATGAATTTGGTTCTGCTCATTTAAAGTTCCTCCGGTTGGTTTATCCCCACGAATCAGTCCGCCCCAATGGTAGAGCAAAAGCGGCTCTGATGCACGTGGTGGAAGACCCGGACCGATTATATAACACATGCGTAAGGCCCATATGCCACAACCGGGGACACTCTATTTAACTACTTTTGCGCATTGATTTGTAATATTCTGAAAATCAAATTCTTGTGATTCCCTGACCATGCAATGAGGATGATAACAGATGCCCTGTCTTGTAAGGAGTGGATTGGTAGCTTGGACGAGCTTTTTCATTATTGCGCTGGCCATGTTCTCCGGCTGCGCTGCAATGTATGGTGCCGGTTCGGGTTATAAGTCGCATAAACCCTATATAGTCAGTGAGAAGACCATTAGCCTTAATGGCACCGGGCAAGCCGAGCCGATAAAAGTGGTTGAAATAAAATGTAATCAAAAGGTAACTCACTCCGTAGGTTATTTGGAGCCTGGAGGGTTCAGTTACAGCTCTG
Source organism: Deltaproteobacteria bacterium (assembly GCA_030591565.1). GTDB lineage: Bacteria > Desulfobacterota > Deferrisomatia > Deferrisomatales > BM512 > JAUVAU01. The sequence continues at coordinate 226,423 of JAUVAU010000001.1, forward strand.
ATATCGAGAGGATGTATATCTACCTGGAACCCGATCAGGTCTATGAGTTTAAACCGGTAGAGTGGGAAAGGGGAGGCTACGCAAACTGCTCGAAGCATTTTACGCTACATAAACCCTATGGCGATGTTTTTATAGTAAACACAGATGGTGGCTTCAGTTATGGGTGTTTTGATGGATATGGATTCGTTCAGGCAATGAAGTGCGTGGATATTTGCCGCCACTCTTATCATCGCGCCAGAGAATTTGCCTCCCCAGTCACGTAGTTGGTCAAGCTCTCCTCCATCTCGTTGAGCACGCTCCACTTCAACTATGAATGATTCGAACACTTGCCTGGCTTCATCTGACAAGGTGATGGTTGCCTTGCCGGAGTCGCGCATCGAGAACAGTCCCTTGACTGTATTGAAGTAGCTTTCGAGCACGTCCTCAGGAACAGGTGGGGGATTGGTGTCGCGGTGGCCGATATTACTGTAGGGCATGGCGTAGAGAAACCTTGCCAGGAAACCTTTGTCCTTAAAGCCAGGTTTTTCGGCCATGCCTCGGATAACCGCTGGTTGGATAGCTGTGGTGATTGTTAGCTTTGGGGCTTTAAGCAGAACAGGAGGGGCGCTGCGCCTATCCACTCTGCACGGGTCGGCTGAAAAGGCTTTAAGCAACAGCTCGATGTTGGAGGTGCCCTTATCCGAGTACCGTCCACCTATGATTTCAAACAGCTCTCCCTCGGAGCTAAGGATCGACATCGTCTCGAAGTTTTCGGCGAGCAGAACCGCCAGCTGCTCAGGCGTTACGTCTTGTGCGATAAATCTTGGAGCAACCGGCAGTTCAGCGCGTAGTTGTTCAACCTTGTTCGCTAATTTGTCACGTTCCTCATCGTTGCCATCAATTCGCTCCGCCTTGGCCAGCTGCTTCTCATAGCTCCGAAGCTCGCTGTGGGCACGAGCGATTTCCGGCATTAGCCGTACGGACTCATCGTGCTCATATTCTGCCAGGGGTTGCTGGAGTAGCTTGAACACCGGGCTCTTCCGCGTGCCCGACTCCATCGCGACAACCATATATAGGTTGGGTGTCTCCTCCCAGCCAGGACGGATGGAAATGGTTGCAATCCGTTGGAGGAGGGTTGCCACGACCCCTAGACCCAGCACAGCAGGCAAGGCCGGTGGGACCTGGTATGACACTGACACTCGCTCCACCAGTTCTCCGAGTGGATGAGGCAGAGCTTTGGTTGGAAACTCAGGGCGCACCTGGGCGATTAGGGGCTGGGGATCTGGCCAGTCATGGTCATCAATATCCATAGATACGATCTCCTGAAGAGCCTCCTCCCTGGTTAGGGTTCCCTCCTGCAGTCCCTGGAAAGCCGTGAATGCTGCACGGTGTACCGCCCTGTCCTTGGCTGCTTCCTTTACCCTTCTGCAATACTCGGCCACATCGTCAGGTTTGGTTGTCACCAGATGAAGTGTGATCTCCGCCACATCAGAGGAAGTGGCCTTGGAGGTGCCATTTCGGCGAAGCACCTCCGGCACAGTCACGATGTCTGCCCTTTCATCAGCTTCGATGAGTTCGCCACATACCTGCCAGATCTCTCCATGTCTGGGCGAGTAAAACATCTCGGGTGTGATGTCGCAGACGTGGGGCCATAGGTCGTTATCCACGAGGATGGCTGCAACGAGGGCACGTTCAGCCTCGACTGGATTGAAGCGTGAAGAATCGAATTCCATCAGATCACCGCTTCCAATCAAGACCGAGATTGACCGGTGTCGGATGTGCTGCGACGCTTGCTGGCTTCAATGAAGTCATCGAGGTCTTGTGGGTGGTATCGGACGAGTCGTCCTATTTTGCGGAAGACAGGACCCTCGCCGGTCAGCCGCCAACGTTGAAGGGCACGAACCTTACAACCGAGGATGTTGGCTACCTGGGATTCGGTTAGCAGGGGTAGGTTTTTTGTGGTCTTATCCATCTAGGGCTCCTTGAAAAGGTTAACGTTGCCCTGGATAAAACCATTCCGAATTCTGGGCTAACCGGCTTGCCAGAATTTTTTATGAAAATATCTCATATTATATGCAGCGACATAGCACTTGGTGACAATAAAACGCTATGATAATTAGCACATAGTAAATTAGTCAGTTCCTCCCCTTTTTTTGTTTGCTTGCTTCAGTTTGGTAGTCTTGAAAGCGGGAGCGGGAGATGGATCGATCGTCACGTGTAACCCTATTATACTGAACAACCCTCTTCCCATCCGCATCCCTATAGAAGGCATACTCTTCTAGCTCAATTTCATCGGCACTTTCCATCACGACGTTCCACCTGTCATTGTCTGTTTTTCCTGGGCACTCTTTTAAAAGGTGGGCGGCTAGCAGCTCATATCCCCTTACATCATGCTCGCGTGATTTGGATGCCTTGTTTTTTTGAAGGTAGTTTTGCTTGGCTTTTTCAAGTCGACCAGTAAGCCTTGCAGCGGCGTTCACTGCTGATGTTGCATCTCCATTTTTCAGCGCATCTTCCAACTCCTGTCCTTCAGGCCCCACTTCACCTCCCAGAAAGCGACGAAGACCATCAATAGCAATTAGTGGTTCTTCCATCCCAGGGTTGAATGTGACCTCAATAGGAGGAACTGCTGGCATGGGATTATGGCAATGTTCGCATTCTGGGATGTCGAAGTATGTTAGCTTGCCACAGGAAGGGCATGGTGTGAGAAGCCTAGGCCTGAATTCGCAAGGACCTGATGAGGTGCAGGTTAAACAGGTACTTCTTGTTGGTCGGGAGCCATCCTTCGGGTGGCCACAAGGTAAAGTTTTTTTGGGCTCAATATGGTCTCTCTTTCAGCCCCCTTCATTTATATTACGACGTTGTCTTAAAGAATGATTTTCTCCCATGTGGCGAGATTTTGCAAAAGTGACCGGTTTTTGAAAGAAAGAGGGCCACGATCTCAGTGGCCCTCTTTGGTCTCCATCGGCGGCTTAGCCCACGAGCGAAATCATTTGTCCTTCATCTCCCTTGAATGAGGTATAAGCACCCAGAAGGGTTCAGTCGTGGAGTTGCTGTAGTCATCAGTCGCTTCGAAGTAGATGGTGTAGATGCGCCCGGCTCCCTTGCCTTGTCTCTCCATTCTAAGGCCTACGGACTTTCCATCCTGCGCGATGAGGATGTCGTCGGTCGTGTTGCCGTCACCGCCGCTTTTGGTGTTATCGGATTCGTCACTGGTTGCTTGTACGATGGTCAGATCTTCCAAGTCCAGTGGGGTGCAGTTGTCTGTTACGGATAAGATGAAGTCCCAAGCAGAAAACTGTCTGTATTTGTGATTTGTCGACCAGGCCATTAGTGGCTCGCTGGTTCCGATGATCACGGGAGGTTCGACATCTTCCACGGTCACCATGAACCGGGCGGTGCCTGTGTTGCCAACAAGGTCTGTGGCCGTGCAGGTTACGGCAGTTTCGCCGACAGGGAAAAGGTCGCCGGATTGGTGGGTGCATTCAATTTGTTCCACCCCGCAGTGATCGTATGCGATAGCCGTGAAGTAGACGCGCGCGCCGCATTGGCCCGGCTCGTTCTCAACAGTCAGCTCGCCTTCGACCTCGATGGAGGGCGGCACGATGTCGGGCACTACTGTGACTGAAGTTTGATCGGTGTCCAGCGAATAATCGTGCTTGTCCTCTCCAAAATCGACGGTGAGGAGCACCTCGTGCGTGCCGGGGCCGAAAAATTGCTCAACCACTTCGCCTTCGGCTTCACCGCCCACACCCCAGGTCCACTCCCAGCTCTCGGCATAACGGGACGCGCTCCCGTCCAGGGTCACCTCCTGCCCTTCGGGTGGCGTGCACTCGTAAGTCGCGTCTTCGCCGGCATCGGCCAGCGCGTGGGTCTTCCACTCGGCGAGGTCGTGATGGGTGTTATACGCCCCGCCCAGCCTTATGCCTACCCACCAGCCCAGGCACCTGGCGACCTGACTTGGGTCATCGGAAAAACAGATCGAGTAGAAAGCGTTGTCGGCGACCCTTTGGTTTTGGAATCCGGCGCCGAATGAAGACAACAGCCTCGTATCCCTTGGGATTCTACCCATCCGCATCAGATCGTAAATTGCGTCGTGGACCATGGACGATCTCATAACCACGGTTTTATAGTCATGGGGCTTACTCATCTTGCCGGGCGGGGTCGGACCATCCCACCTGTACCCCTTTATCAACCTGAGCATTCCCTCCGGCTCCAGGAGATAGTATTTCTTCTCGCTTTCGCCATCAAGATCAATGGTTATGCCACCGGGTAGCAGCCCATCCAATATCCAGTCACGGATTTTTCGTTGCTTGCTCCTGCTATATGCGTAGATGGGAGAGATAAGAGCGCCACCAAACCTCGGATCAGGCACAAACGGGAGCAACAAATTGGGGTTAACGTCGGGCACATAGGGAGTGGTGAGATCGAAGTCCATGTCTTCGGTTATCTGAAAGCAAAGCGGATAGGGCCCCTTCTTTCTGTCCTTGCCTTCCTTCCAACCGTTGGGGCACTCCTTCCAGAAGGAGCCGAAACTGCCGGGAGTAGCTTCCGGCTGGTAGGGCTCTACCCAGACGTCGTAGTCGGCTACCTCCGGGCCCGTCTTAACAGTGACAGGCACCACATGCTCTTCCACCTCGAAAGAAACTCCGGCGCGCTCGGCTATGAGCTGGTTTAAACCGGAATTATCCTGATCCACAGTGAACGCCATGTCGCCCACCGTCACCTCTGGTTCCCAGGAGCCGGAGTAGAAGTTGGTGCCTGAGATGTAGATGTAGGAGGTGTCTATATCAGGGTCGTAGGCGAGGACCGCGACATCTATCGCCAAGCGGCCTGAAGTGAAATCCGGCTCGCCGTCACCCAAAACGAGCTTGAAGGTATCATATTCCCCGTAAGCGTCTCCCCTCTTGACCGTCAGGGAAAAGGTGCCTGAAGCCGTCGGCAGACCAGGAAATGAGACGTAAACCTCAGTGGGGTCCTGCTTCATGATGTAAAGCGAGCCCTCGTCGTAATAGACCTCAGTGACCGCATTGTCGAAGTTATACCCGTGGATGGTCAGGACTTGCATATTATGGTCTTCGGTGACTCCGCTTATCGCAAGTTGCGAAGTAAGCAGTCCTCCCGCGCTTGAGGAGGCCAACAAACCAAAGAAGAGCGCAAACAAAACGACCTGTACCCTTTTCATCCTGGCTGTCTGAATAAGCATCGCAATACCTCGCTACGGAACAACCCAATCCAATTTGGAAAATTGCATGATATCTGAGAGATGAACATAGCCCGTAAAAAATGAAAAACAACAGAGGGCGGCAAAATTGTTGGGGTCGATTATATGTGAGGTGCAATGAACGTAAGTTCACAGGCTGGAATGAATAATTTTTTAGTCGGCCATTTAAAGAATGGAGGGCTCGCGATCATCAGGATGACCGGGGGAAAGATTCCAAAAACGTTCCTAATTTTGAACGATCATCCCCCATGTGGCGGGATTTTGCAAAAACGACCGATTTTCTTACGCAATTTTTTGTGTTGTGCCATTCAGGTTCCAGCCTCATTTTTTTATCAAGGCGATGCTTCTGCGCCAGCCGCTATCCTTGTTTCGCGAAATGATATGCAAAGCGCTTCCTATTTTATCAAGTTTGGCCTCCCCCTCGAACCATCCAAGCGAAAAGACTGTAGGATCCACCACAAAACTTACGAAAACTTCAGACAAAGCCCCTTCTTTTGCGACACCTTTGAAAATATTATCGCCCTTGGAGAAAAATTTTCCGTTATTGTTTACGGCCCCAACAACCTCCTTACCGTTTTGTGTAATAGTTATAACATCCCTCTCGACGGTCATTGAGTCTGGGTCGTTCCCGTGTCTAGTAATTACGGCATCCCACTTTCCACTCAGATCATAGGATTCAGCAGCGTAGATGTTAGTCGCAGCAATTAGGCAAATCACCGCAGAAGCAAGAACTACGAGCCTTGTTGATGTTGAGCACATAGCATCCTCCTCGTCACAAGGGATTTTGTCAGTATGCTCGGATGGTGACTTTGCCATGTGGGCACCATCATCGAGTTCACTGATTTTAGAACGAGAGTAAAACCAGCCCTCGTAGCAAAGCTAGTCTTCGTGTAGAAACTTTCAAGGGTATATTGCAAGAAATAATTACGGTTTCAAAAACGTTCGTTTACGCAACGATCATCCCCCAAGTGGCGGGGGTCTGCAAATACGACCTTCTTTTCATTCAAAGTGCATCAATCGAAATTTCGTATATCTGAGGGCAGCTAGCTCCCGCTACAAGAGCAAAGCCTTTCAAGAAATAAATCCCTGATATCCCTGTACTCATCCATTGATTCAAAGACTCTCTGTTCTTCCCCTTGGTTTAAAATATAGGCTGTGAGGATTACTTTTTTTGTATCTGAAAAAAGAGTGTACACACCAATTGATCCTCCGGAATCAAGTTCTTCTTTTTCTTCAACATAAACATCAAAATCGCCAATTTTTTGAAAATATCCAGCAAGGCCATTAGAATTTATTTGCTGGATTAACATTCGCTTGTCGTCTAAGTATTTTTCAGCCTCAGAACGCTCAATTTTTAGATTTGCAAAATAATAATCTCTTCCTGCAAAGGCAAGCATAACTCTGAATCCCTCAACTACGGATATCTCAAATTCTTGGTTGTTTATCTTGATGTGGCGAAAAGGTTCTGCGCAAACACGTTCGTCTACACGTACAACTTGGAGTTCTTCCCCAAAGGTACAACTCAGAAATGGTTTGAGTACTTCAGACGCTGAGATGCTTGCTGATTTCTCATCAAGAAATTGTGATAGCAACCAAAATAACAGAGAGAAGGAGAGAACAATTACACATATGCTCCGCCTACGCATCTTCATGCATTCATACCCCCACAAAAGGTAATTTGTCAGCGGGTATTCGGATTCCCCCGCTTTTAAAAAGAACTAAAACGTTTGTATTTTGAACGATTCTCCCTCATGTGGCGGGATTTTGCAAAAAGGACCTTTTTTGCATTGGCAGGTCATTGCCGCTTATCCAACTGAGCCACAGGTTAGGCTTGGGTACTGGGTATAGAAGGGGTAGCATAAAAGAGGCAGCCTCCACATGGGGGTTGCCTCGCTAATTTTTCAGGTAGTCGCCAAAGGCGCAATGCTGCCATACTTGGTGCCCGACGAACAGCCAGACGGAGAATGACAATTGACCCAGCCCACCCCCCACCCCTACGACGCCCTGACCCCCGAATGCATCCTCGACGCCGTTGAATCGCTGGGCCACCGGTGCGACGGCAGGCTGCTGGGACTCAATAGCTACGAGAACCGTGTCTACGAGATCGGGCTAGACGAAGAGCCGCCGGTCATCGCAAAGTTCTACCGTCCCGGGAGGTGGAACGACGATGAGATACTGGAGGAGCACAGCTTCACCCTTGAGCTGGCCGAGGCGGAGGTGCCCGTAGTAGCGCCTGATAGCGACGAGGGCGGGCGCACCCTCCACGTCTACCAGGACTTTCGTTTCGCCCTTTTTCGTAAGCAGGGCGGGCGCACCCCCGAGCTTGAGGACATGAAAACGCTTGAGTGGATGGGGCGGTTCATGGGGCGTATCCACGCAGTAGGGCGCACTGCTCCCTTTGCACACCGCGCCGCGCTAAACCCTATAACATATGGCGACGAGGTCTTCGCCTACCTGCTGGAACACAAGCTCATCCCCCTCCACCTGGAGTCAACCTACGCCTCCATAGTCGAAGAGCTCTTGCGTCGCATCAAAATCTGCTACGAGCGCGGCGGGCGCGCCACTGGAGTAGATCCAGCCGACATCAGGCTGCACGGCGATTGTCACCCCGGCAACATCCTCTGGACGCCCGACGGCCCTTGGTTCGTCGACTTCGACGACTGCCGCACCGGCCCCGCCGTACAGGATTTATGGATGCTCTTGTCAGGCGAGCGGCGCGACATGGAGTTGCAACTGGGGGCAATTCTGGAAGGGTACGGGATGTTCTGTGACTTCGACGCCACCGAGCTGCACCTGATCGAAGCGTTGCGGGCGCTGAGGATGATCAACTACACCGGCTGGCTCGCCAAACGCCGCGACGACCCCGCCTTTGCCGCCTGTTTCCCCTGGTTCACCACCGAGCGTTACTGGGAAGAGCAAATATTGGCGTTGAGGGAACAAGCGGCGCAGCTCGACGAGCCGCCTCTGGAACCAAAGTAGAAGGTTTTAACAGAGCGAGTCCAGCTTTAAAAACGATCGTTTTTTCACTGCTACTTTGGAGCATAAAAAGCCCCATTTGTCTCGACGACGTACAAACATCCTGACCACATAGCATGAAAAACCAGAGATTCTTGTTTGTAATTGAACTACCTGCTAGGGCGCAACCAAAGTCAAATCGAATGTTCCCGATTCACCGCAGCCGTGAGGGGCAAGGACCAGGTAATACGTGTTGGCCTCAAGATCTGGAAATTGAAACGACCTATCAGCGGATGGAGGCGACCCACCGCCAGAGCCACCGGAAGGCATCCACCGTTCGCCATAATATAGGTTATAACTCAAGCCTGTGAGTGTACCCGTGAAGTTCTGGAACAGGGTCTCGACACTTGTGGTTTCATCAAGTGTGAACGTGAAAAAGTCCAAATCACCTTCGTCCAGGGCAACAGATACCGGCGTGTCGAAAGTGATCGGAATCGCCTCGCCGATAACGTCGTTGGGGGTATCAACTGCCCCTATCCTGGTTCCTGTAACCACCTGCCGCCAGGTCGCCCCGTCACAATCCCTTTCGGTCTCATAGGCAAAGGTGGCTCCCTGGCTTCCGAAGACATACTCCTCAAATTCAGTGCACACGACTCCGGGAGAATCTTCCCAGGACATCTCATACCGCACACTGTTTGAAGTATAGACAAGACTCGAATCCAAAAAGCCGGGCCTAACGGTGTCGTCATCCATGTCCGAAAAAAAATAGGTCCAGATATTGTACATTTCCAAGAAGTAGTCACAACGGGAACCGGAATAGGTAAGTTCTCCGTTGGTATAGGACTCGGTCTCAGTTTGGTAAAAACCGATCATCCGCGTGAACAGGTCAGTCTCGGTGAGAAGTACGTCAGCTACTATATCTGTGCTGGTTTCATCTTTGCTGCTTCCACCTCCGCAGGAGGCGAGCAAAAGCAATAGGGCTAGAGAGGTAACTATCATGGCAAAAATTCTTTTAAAGTCCATCTCAATATCTCCCTTTTGTACGGCGGATGAAGCAGATATTGTTGATTGTAGTTGAAGATTTTGAAATGTCCAAAAAAGTTTCCTTACGGAACGATATTCTCCCATGAGTGGCCTGGAATTTCAAAAACGACCATATTTTCAACACCTACTTTGGAGTGTTGAAAAAAGCTTAGGAGCTTTTTGTAACAGGATGTTAGGTCGATTGGTCTGTCAATAGTCCAATATTTGGCTCAGTTTAACCTTCCGGTGTGGATGCTAAAGGCGCCCCAGCAGCATAAAACACAATCAGCCGCTAACAAGCCTGAAGCGGACGGGGACTCGGACCTCTGCTTGCAGACAGACACCCTCCCTGCTGGCTGGGTGAAAGCGCCATTTGCGAACGGACTGAAGCGCCGCCCGATCCAACACCTGATGGCCCGAGGAGCTTTCCACTTCGACGTTCAGAACTTTCCCCAAGTCGGAGACGAGCACCAGGAGAACTACGTCGCCCTCCAACCCCCTCTTTCTCGCCATGCGTGGGTAAGGTGGCGGAGGGTTTTTAGCATAAGCGGGGGCAGCCGCCACAAAGGAGCTGTCGGCCTTGCCGGTTGCGCTGACGCTGTCGCCCACAAGAGGGCCTGCGTACCCATCTCCGACAGCAATCACCGTGGTGGCTGCTTGACCGGCGGGAGATACAACTACATGTTCCTTTATCTTTGAACGCGGTGCCGCCCTCTCGACCTCGGCAGGCAGGAGTTGTGGCGCGGCCCCCTCAACCGACTTGGGGACCTCTTCCGCCTCAGCCGGGAGGAGCGGCTCTGGTTTTTTCAATATCTGTTCGAGGGAAGGCGGCTCAGGAGTTGGCGCAAGTTTTTGTTTAACCGGTGAAGGTTCGACAGGGTTGCTTTTAGGCGCTGTTGTCATCTTCCTCGTAGCGGGTTTGCTCTCTTCACTTTTCACGGCAACAGGGGAGGGCGATGACAATTGGATGAAGCTTATCTCTACCGGGGTTACGGGTGTCAACTTTGGTGGCGGCCACATAACCAGGAGCGCCGCATGCGCCCCAAAGGAGAGCAGTAAACAGGTAAGCAGGTACCTGTTTGTCATTCTGCCTTCCCTTTCTGCACATGGGAGGCCAGTTCGTCCAGAAGCATGCGGGTATCGGTGAACGTAGCTTTGCCCTCTGTGCCCAGTCTTTGAAGCTCTGCCCATGCCCGACCCTCGACAAAATCGCGCCCGGGCTCGGCGTCAACCAGATAAACAGGGACGCCCCTGTCAGCCACCTCACACACCAGATCGAGACAATTGAGGTTGCCAGGTCCCCAGGCGGTCGGGCCGACGACAATTATCCCCGCGTTAAGACACAGCTCTCGAGCCCTTTTCAGGGTGTCTTCGGAGATGGGACAGAAGGGTTCTTCCAATACCGCTTCGACCTCAAGCGCCTGTGAGACTTCGGCGTCGGAATCCCCACGGTTAAGTGGGCCTGCGGTGAGCGCAAATCCGAAGAGGTGAAGCTTCCTCAAAAGCTCCCCGCCACTGCCTCCACCGCAAAATACATGTACCGTGGGAAGCTCCCCCTCGCGCTTTCGATGTATGGACACAGGCCTCACGCGGGGTGCGCCGGAGTAAGGGTCGGCCTCCACGCGGACATCGACTCCAAACACCTCCTGAATGTTGGCGGTCGTGAGCACCTCGGCGGGGCTACCTGTCGCGAGTATTTCACCGCCGCGTGTCATCAACACGATTCGGTGAGAGATCTCGGCCGCGAGGTCGAAATCATGGGATACCTGCACTACCGTCAACCCATGCTCGCGGTTTAGGCGCTCCAGCAAAACCGCCGTCTCCATGCGATGATCAAGGTCGAGGTGACTGGTGGCCTCGTCGAGCATCAACACCTTTGTGCCCTGCGCCAGCGCACGAGCCAGGAGCACCCGCTGGTGTTCCCCGCCACTCAACCCCTCCACGGAGCGCTCAGCCAGATGCAGCGTATCGGTCAGCGCCAGGGCATGTTCCACCTCTTGCCGGTGGGAACGCGCACCCTTCAACATCGAGCGCCGGGCGTGAAGCCCCATCGTGACAACCTCGCGAACGGTAAAACTAAATGCAACCTGCGAAAACTGCGGCACCACTGCAGTCAGCTGCGCCATCTTTCGTCTGGGAATCCGGTGCGCGCTCACGCCATCCCAACTGACTCGCCCACTCGTCGGAGTCAGTAGCCCTCGCAGCAAGCGAAGAAGGGTCGACTTTCCACAACCGTTTGGCCCCAAAATAGTCAGGATCTCCCCCGGCTCGACCTCCAGATCAACACCCGTGAGCACGGAAGAGGTTCCGTAGGCGAAGTGAAGCTCCTCGGTCCTGATCATTGCTGCTGCCCCCGCCTGCGAAGGAGCAAGAGGAAGAATGGCGCACCGATAAGCGCCGTGACTACACCCACTGGTATCTCGGCGGGTGCAAACACCGTGCGGGCGATGCCGTCGGAAAAGAGAATGAAAGTTGCACCTAGAATAGCTGCGCCGGGGAGCAGTCTGCGGTGGCTCCCACCCCAGAAAAGCCTCACCACATGGGGCGCAACCAATCCCACAAACCCCACAAGGCCCGCCACGGCAACGGCTGAAGCGGCAAGCGCACCGGCGGCTAAAAAGACGGTGAGGCGGGCTCGCCCAACATCCAGACCCAGATCGGCCGCCACCTCTTCGCCCTGGGTGAAAAGATCAAGTGCGGGCGCCTGCAACCAGAGCGCGCCAAAGGAGATCATCGCCAGCAAAGCAGTCCACACAAACCAGTCTGGAGCTACCTCCGAGAGGTTGCCCGAGAGCCAGAAAAACGCGGTGCGCACGGTATCGGCAGGAGCCATCCAGAGAAAGAATAAAAGGAGCGCGCTGCAAAAGCTTCCCACCATCACCCCCGACAGGATCAGTGCATACGTAGAGGCTCGCTGTGCGCTTGCAACCAGATAGACAACCCCCAGTGCACCCATAGCTCCCATAAACGCAGCGACAGGCACCAGCGTTGCCGCCGCATTTGCCCCACCAAAGGTGATTACAGTGACCGCGCCCAGCGCCGCACCGCCGGAAACACCGAGTAGATAGGGATCAGCCAGGGGGTTTCTGAGCACCGCCTGAAATGAGACACCCGAACCACCGAGCGCAGCGCCCACAAGGGCTGCTACAGCTGCGCGCGGCAACCTCACCTTGAGCACTACAGCGGAGTTTATAGCGGAGACTTCATTGCCCAGGAGCGCGTCCAGTATCTCTAGAAATGGGATATTCAACGCGCCTGCCCACATTGAAAACACCACCGAGGCCGCAAAGGCGACCAGGAGCGTCGCCAGCCCAACAGGCAACGCCAGGCCCTGCCCTTTCATCCGGGCAGCTACTTCTCTGCCCGCTGTATCTGAAGTCTTCACTTCGCCCCGCCCTCTACTTCAGGACTGGAGGCCAATGCCTCTCCGTGCAGGGCGAGAGCCAGCGCCTCAAGCCCCAATACCAGCCGGGGACCGGAGCGGTCTATCCAATCAGCCTTGATCGGTACGACTCGCCCGGAAGCAACAGCCTGGACCTCTGGCCACCTGTCGAAAGCGCCCTGAGGGCTTGGCTGACCGTGGTTTGTGGTCAAAATTACCTCGGGGTTTGCGGCCAACAGCGCTTCGCTCCCCCAGGTGGGGTATCTGGCAGGGGAGGAGCCGACCACGTTGTCGCCCCCCGCAGCCGTTATCAGGTCGTTTCCCAAAGTGGAGGGGCCAGCGACCACCAGGGGCTGAATCATGACCGCCAGCAGGACACGCGGACGCTTTTTATTGGCCGTTTCCCCCCTCAGTCTGCTCACGGCTTCTTCAAGCTCAGCCGCGAGCCGTTCGCCCGCCTCGGCCTCGCCCACAAGCAGCCCCAGCTGCCGCATGGTCCCGGCGACCTCCATCAGGTTGCGTGGATAGGTGATATAGACGGTGATCTCCATATCTTCAAGAAACGAGAGCAGGCCCGGCGACATCATATCGGCGGATCCGATGACAAGATCGGGCTCCAGTTGAAGAAGCATCTCCATGCTCGGCGACTCGTAGGAGCCCACTTTGGGCAGTGTTTTTGCCTTTGGTGGGTAGTTACAGAATGTGGTAACGCCCACAAGCCGATCCTCAGCCCCAAGCGCAAAAAGTGTCTCGGTGACGCTCGGGACTAGAGAGACTACTCTCCGTGCGGGTGCTGACAGCGTCACCTCCCTGCCCATGGCGTCGGTAAACTGAGCCGCATGACCAAAACTTGCGACCGCCAGGGCAAAGAGGAGGCTTGTGAAGATATTTTTCATTTCTCTTAGCTCACTTAGAAAGTGGCGTCAATACCGGCATACCACTGCCTTCGGGGCATTGGATAGCCTGCGTTCATCTCATATTTACGATCAAAAAGGTTCTTCACGCCAAAAGAGACCGCCACTTCGGTGGCGTCATCAACGTAGAAAGAGCGCTTGGCCTGGAGATCGAAGACCGTATGGCTCGTCGCCTTGCGCCCCGGCTCATCGTAATATTTTGCGTAGCGACCCGAGATACTCACCTGCGTATCCCGCATCGGCTTGAGGTCAAGCTGTGCGCCCAGCTGATGGCGCCGTTTGCCCGGCAAAAACTCGTCGGCCTCAACGTCTTTTGGGTGCAGGTAGGTGTAGTTCATCCCCAAAGCGGCTGCCTGGACAGGGGTGAGTTTAAAACCGGCCTCTCCGCCCCAGGTGCGTGCCTTGGATACATTTTGCGGCGTATACACAAAGCTTTCGTCGGCCTGCCAGTCTATCAGGTTTTTTGTGTCTCTACGGAAAACGGCCAAGTCGAAGCTTGCGACCGAAGCCACCTTGTCGCTATAGCCGAGTTCGTACTCTATGGAGGTCTCCGACACTAGGTCAGGGTTGCCCACCGCGTACCCCTGATCGGGCCAAAAGCGGTCATTAAGCGTCGGGGGCGAGTAGGCTTTTCCGGCAGAAGCCCTTAGCCTGCCCGTCTCGGTTACCGAGACGAGCACACCAAGGCGGGGGCTCAGCTCGTCATCAAAATCAGAGTGGGCGTCGTAGCGCCCCCCAAGCTGAAACGCCAACCAATCGGTAACTGCAAATTCTTCCTGGGCAAAGAGAGACCAGCGCCCCTGATCCACCCGCCCTATCGCTGTGGAATCCAGAAAATCGCGGTAAAATTCTCCGCCCAGGGAGAGCATGTGCCGCCCCTGGGATGTTACGGTCATAAACTCCGTCCCGTAGGTCTGGGTCAGGTGGCGCGAGGGATCCGGGTCCCATCCGTCGGGGTCTTCGTAGGTATTGTCCAGCCGATCGTAGATTCCACGCAGCGTAAGGTCGGTAGGACCGGCGGCGCCACGCAGGGTTAATGCCGACAACGTGTTGCTATCGGTTTGATGGGCTTCGGGGCTGGGGTAAGAAGTCGATCCTGGGAGCCCCGCCTCTTTGTCAAGATGAGAGATCATCGCCTCAACCAAAAAGTCACCGGGCAGATCGTAGGAAAAATTGCCGCTCATCTTGAACTGGTCGAGTTCGGAGTTCTCCCTGTCCCCTAGGGAGTACTCTCGCGACGCGCTAAGGCGCACGCCCAGATCGCCGACCTTCTGGGCGGTCATAAAGTTGATCTGGCGACTGTCAAAACGCCCTTCACTCCAGGATACCTGGGTACGCGGCTCGGCCTCGGCCTTCTTGGTGAAAATCTGGATAACCCCACCCATGGCATTGGAACCATAGATCGCCGAGCTGGGTCCCCTCACAATTTCAATTCTTTCGATATCCTTAGTAGAGACCGGTAGGTTGGACAAGTCAAACTGTCCGTTCTGGGGAGAGTTTAGGCGGACACCGTCCAGCAGCACCAGCACCTGATGCGCCTCCGATCCCCGGATGCTGAGTGTGGCCAAAGCCCCGGCACTGCCATTTTGCACCACCTCCAGCCCTGTCTCGTTACCGAGAAGTTCTTCGATTCGCCGCGCGCCCGAGGCGGTTATCATCTCCTCAGTGATAACCGCTACCGACGGTGTAACTTGATCCACGGTGCGCTCCGTACGCGTGGCCGTGACAACCACCGGAGCAAGGCTTGAGACCTCAGTTTCTACGTCGGCAACTGCCGGAAGGGCAAAAAGAAGTGACGCTCCTACCAAAACACCTGCAACCAACTTTTGCATCTGCTGCTCCTCTCGTTTTCGGCTTGAGAAAACAGAGAAGGTAGCTGAAACGAAAAAGCCCGCACAGATTCAACTGTGCGGGCTTACCGGATTTAAAGCTCGCGTTCTCCCACCTTCTCAATTCCCGAAGAAGTGTACATGGGGCGCCCAAGCCGGTAGGTCTTCTGGCTCACGAGAACTTCACGACCACCCTTCCCAGCCCCTTGGACCAGTGGGATACAGGTCATACCTCTCGTTTACAGCGGCGGATCCGCGAGGGCTTTGCACCCCACTTCCCTTTCAAGCCCCGAGGGGCACCGATGGACACGACATATTCAATTGTGGCAAGGAGACTACAGCAAATTATCTGCGGCTGTCAATCTCAGCAATATTTATTAAGGTTCCCTTGTGGAACGCCATCGTGATGATCATGCCACGACTGGCCTGGGATTTCAAAAAGGACCGTTTCGAGTTGGGACAACAACCCAAAGTACATTTCACTTAGCACGCTTAGTACGCGTATACAAATGTTGTTTTTCCCCTTGTGTGTGCTAGAGTTTTTGATTGCGGCCCCATTTGACTTCTATTCTTCACGGGAAAGGGGTGAGAATATGTTGTGTCGTAACGCACTGAGGGTTCTCTGCGCGGTATTTATCTGCACGATTTTTCTGCCGACCCCCGATGCCTCGGCAGCACGAGGCGGGACTGCCCCCAAACTGACCATTGAAGCGGTTTGGGTCGATAGACTCGAACCCGACGGTTCCGGGGTTGTCACCATTGAGGGTGTAAATTTGATCTACGGCGGAAGCCCGATGGTTACGCTGGGTGATGTGCGACTGAGCGTTAATTACGCCGGTGGTGAGCTGATAATCGCAGACCTTCCAGCCTCGATAACTGATGGTGATTACCTGCTCACTGTCTCGACGGGGGACTCTCAAAACCAGCAAGATGAATATGATCTTTCCGTCGGCGCAACTGGACCCGTTGGCCCTCAGGGTGATGAAGGACCCCAAGGGGAGATCGGAGATACGGGCCCTGTCGGCCCAGCCGGACCGCAGGGCGAGAGGGGGATCGAAGGCGACATGGGCTCCATAGGACCGAAAGGGCCTGAGGGCCCAAGGGGTATCTCGGGGGCTGTGGGACCAGTCGGACCGACCGGACCGGAAGGGCCGGAAGGGCCGCAGGGCGCGCCAGGCGAACCCACATCCCCACTACCCATCGCTGTAAACATGGTGGAGAATATCTCAGTTACGGCAGGCCCTGCCCCTCTCTTTGGCGAAACGCAGGTGAACGAAAGCTACATCTGCGGCGGGTGCGGGAGCGTTGTTTACTGGAGACAACACAGTTCAGCCCCCTGGCTTACCACGGTCGAGTCTTTCATCGTAAATTATGAAGATGTAGTTAATGATTGTGAGAATACAAGATCCCTTTTTAGGGTGCGGTTGAGAAATTACGACGTCTTCTTCAGTAAAACGGTCTCCTTTGATGTCATGTGTGCTAGATGAACGGTAAGGGGCCAAAAATGGAATACTTCAAGAGGGCTTCTCTCTGTGCTTCGCTGTTGTTTGTCCTCCAGCTTTCAGCTGCGGGAGTCACCGAAGCTTTAGCAGGGGAGAAGGCGGGAGGAAACGCGCTAGAGATAATCGCAGCACATGTGGATTACGCTAGTGACCACGCGGTCATTCTTGGCAACAACTTCGACAACGGCGCAACACCACATGTTGAGCTCGGTGATTATTTCGTCGAAGTCCTCTGGCACGACGCGAACTCGATTCTCGTCTCGCTACCCGGCCCCTTGGGGGCGGTGGACTTAAGGCTCAGCGTGGTAACCGGCCCCTCCGACAACCAAGTGGACTGGTATGCCCTCACCTTCGGAGCCTCCGGTCCCCAAGGCCCCCGAGGCGAACGGGGCCCACAAGGGCCTACGGGAGAAGTTGGCCCTCAGGGCCCACAGGGGCCTTCGGGTGAACAGGGTCCACAAGGTCCCCGGGGTCCAATGGGCCAAGCGGGGCCGAGGGGGCAGGTGGGGCCGACCGGCTCCGCAGGCCCTGAGGGTATCGAAGGCTCCCCCGGACAGCAAGGACCACAAGGCCCGGATGGAAGCATGCAAGCCCGTAATATCCGTATCTACAATCCGACCAAAACCGTAAGGGCATTAACTATTCTGGAATTGGCAACCGGACAAACCGGAGTAGTGGAAGATTATTATTATAGTTGCCCCAGGGGAGGGAAATTGATCAACGCGGTGGTTGAGTCCATGCCCTCGATGTCCTGGGTATCCGACGAGAAAATCTTGATTCTACCCACCGAGCTAGAGAGCGGAGAAGACGCGTTCGAACCACCCATATATGAGTGCACATTAGAAAATGGCGCAATCGTCTTTCCTCCTGCGACTTTCCGCTGGGCAATGGTGTGCGCCTGGTAACCGACCGCGTCTGCCAAAAAACTGAGCCGGTTTTCGTGATTAATTCTGGCAGAACAGAAGGATAAGAACAGGGCTGTAACGTTCAAAAACGTTCGTTTTTGTAACGAGACTATGCCGCACAATCCCAAGCTAGCTGCGCAGCTTTCATAAACCAGTTACAAAAAGAATTCATTTTGCAAAACGTTTTTGAAACACTTAAAACTAAAAAAATCAAATTTCCCACCCCCTCTATTAAGTGAGAAATCTTATTTCACCACCCTTATCCCTTTAGCCACATCCATCACTTGTTGTCCGTGTTCTTCTATGGCTTTCCTGGCTGGGTCCTCACCAAGGCGAGCGTATATGGCAGTGGTAGATGGGTTGGAGTGGTCAAGCACTTTGCCTATCAACGGTAAGCTTGCTCCGCTTGTTGCCAGCCAACTCCCAACAGTGCGCCTAAGGTCATGGAGTCGCAAATCTAAGAACCCTTTAGGCAGATCGGCGTCAATGCTTTCCTGGATATCGGCGCAGGTCGGTGTCATGTTGTACTTCTTCCCCTTTTTCAGTTCAGCATACACCGCAGTAACCTTTTCATCCTGTAGCCATATAGACAGGGTCGCTGCCTCCCTTATGCGTCGCCATGTTTTGCCTATATTTACGAGGTGTGTACCCTCTTTGCGCCCTGGAAAGATAAAAGGATTACCTTCCAGGCGAGGAAGGTTGGACAGCACGGCCATTGCTGGCTCACTTAATGGGATATGGTGGGTTCGGCCAGCCTTTGTATCGCCAATGCGAAGCTCGCGCCTTTCAAAATCTACGTCAGCCCACCTTGCTTCCAACAACTCGTTTCTGCGGGCTCCAGTAAGGATATATAACCACAAAGCGGTACGTATAAAAACGTTGGGGCAATCGTCAATGGCCTTGGCAAGCAGCGGCAATTCTTGATGAGTAACCCACCTGTCACGCTTCACCTCTTTGAATGGCTTTATATCCCGAGCTGGATTTGCTGAGACCTCCTCTGTCAAACCCCATTGGCGAGCTAAATCCCACATTGTGCTGATAAGGGCCAAGACTCTATTAGCTTCATATGTAGCTGTCTCACCAATTTTTCCGTGAAGCCTTGCAATGTCGGATCGCTTTATCAACCTAATTTTATGACTACCCCAGGCTGGCAAAATATGCCTGTTGATTCGGCGCTCGTCTTCATGCCCTGTCTTCTTGCGGGGATAAGCATGACGTTTGAGATACTGTGCGCAAAGGTTGGCTACAGTCTCACCCTTAGTAGCTTTGTGCTGGTCCTCCACAGGATTCTTGCCAGAGATAACATCCGACATTTTAAGCCGTGCCAACTTTCGAGCCATATCCACGGTAAGGGGTCCGAAGTCTCCAAGCTTCATAATGTGCTTTCGGCCTTCATGCCGATAAGACAAAACGAAAGCTTTCCTTCCACTCTTGTATATACGGATTCCAAAGCCTGGTAGATCCGCATCCCATGCAATGCACTGGGCATCAGGGCGAGAACCAGAAAACTCCAGACCATCAACAATACGTTTTGTAAGCCTTTGGGTCGAACGTTTCATCGGGTCAATCCTCCCCAGCCAATGGTGAACATGCTTGTTCTGGTTACCACATGGTTACCAATTTAGGGGGTATTCTATCGCAATAGGTGATACGTGGCAACAATGACTAAGCAGTTTTCCCTTGTGTTTTTAGTATGATATGAATACCAGTGATAATGAGGCAAACTCAGGTCTACTGAATGGGGTTCAGGGGGTCGGAGGTTCGAATCCTCTCGTCCCGACCATAAATTTAAAAGGCTCACCTTAAGGTGGGCCTTTTTGATTTTCCGCTGAACAAGAGAGGATGAGAACGGAGTTCGGCAATTTCGTGTGAAACGAAATTGGACGTACGAACGCGGACTTGAGTACAAGTCCAAAGTGAGTTCGCCCAAAGGGTGAGGAATTGAAATGCCCTTCAATTCCGAATCCATCCTCTCGTCCCGACCAACAATAACAAAGGGTTACAGCTTTCTGGCTGTAACCCTTTTTGTTTACCTACCAATTCTCCCTACCAAAACCCAACAGTACAACAATGCCTACAGACTCTTAATCACTAGGTTGAAGGTTCGAGTCCTTCACGGCTCACCAATAAATTCAGGGACTCACATCATTTTGGTGTGAGTCCTTTTTTGTTTTTGGTAACCACATGGCGCCCGACATTGGTGGATCGCTTAAAGAATCACTTTTGAAAAGTGCCGAGGAAACAGCCACCGCTGCTGCTGCCTGTCGAGGTGGCGTCGTCGCCCAGGGGGTCGATATCTGTGGGGCATTGCGGGTCGTCAGTGTCCACGAGCCCGTCGCAGTCGTTGTCGACTGTGTCGGTGCATTCTTCTATTTCGCCGGGGTTGGCGGTTGTGTCATTGTCGTCGCAGTCCACCGGTGTTCCGCAATCAACTTGCCTGAAAAAGCCATCTCCATCGTTGTCGATACACCCGGCAGGTACCAGTAATTCAAACGCTGCCGCCACGTCGAGTATTCCGCTGCCGGAGTCGTTGTCGTCGCCCGGGGCCCCGATGTCCAGGGCTGAAGCCACCAGCGCAGCTTCAATGTCGTCGAGCGAGGTTGAGGGGAACGCTCCCATCAATAGCGCTATAGCTCCCGCCACGTGGGGTGCGGAAAATGAGGTGCCGCTACGCGGCGCGTAGCTGTCGGGGAAGAGGCCGCTAGCGGTTAAGTCCGCTGTGACGACGGCCTTGCCCGGCGCCACCAGTGTCGGGAAGATGGAGGCGTCGCAAGCGTTGTGGCCCCTGGCGCTGATGTCGGCTACGTCCATGTTGAAGTCCACTGCACCAACCGAGATGGCCCCGAGGTTGTTGGCCGGGCTGAGGCTTGTGGGGACGCCCAGGCCTTGTCCGCCGTTTCCCGCCGCGAAGACGACGGCTACTCCAAATGAGCGCAGGTTAAGGATGTCGGACTGAAAGCGCGTGTCGCATTCGTCGGGAAAATCTTTGAACCCCCAGGAGTTGTTGACCACGTCGGGCAGGTCGTCGGTGGCGGGGTCATCATCTGGATCGAGCAGCCATTGGAAGGCCTCGTGGATCGAGGTGTCGTCGGCTTCGCCAGCGTTGTTGAATATTTTGGCAGCGATCCACAGGCTGTCGGGGGCTACTCCAAGGGGAGTGCCGCTCCCTTCTCCTCCAACCGCCAGTCCTGCCGCTCCTGTTCCGTGACCTTCGGCGGACGTGTCGGCGGGCTCGGTGTGTTCGCCGTAGGGGTCGAACCACCCGCCAACACCGCCAACCCAGCCGGGTTCAAGGTCCGAGTGCAGGGGATCGACTCCGGTGTCCAAGATGGCGACCACTGCGCCGTTACCTCTCACCCCACGCGCCCAAAGCTGGGGGGCATTGACCATCTCCATGTTCCATACGGGAGCTGCTGCGTCGGCTGTGGGGATGGTGTCCAGGGTATGGGTCAGGGAAAGCTCCACCGTCGCGACATCGGGGTGGTCGGCAAGGGCGGATACGATTGAAGGCGGCACATGGATGCCGGCGGCGCGTATGGCCCACAGCTCCACCCATTTCGTACCCCCGCGTGTGAGCACCCACTCCTTGAGGTTTTGCAGGTCGCGCCTGTTTGTCTCCTTTAGTTGGGTGATGACCTGGGTGCGTGCGGCGGATAGCGTGGGGCCCCGTTCAAGTTGTCTGGGGGGTGAGGTGGCGGTGAGCCGGACGACTACTGGGACAAGTTCCGGTGCGTCGGAAGCGCTGATTACCCGCTGAAGGGCGGGTGAGAGCTGTCCTGCGTTACCATTATCGGCGGCAAAGGGCGCCAACACCAGCGCCAGCACGACCGCCAGGGCGGGCGTCGTGAGTAGGCGCTCGATACCCATCAGCCTTCCACGACTAGACCTTTGGTCGTGAACTCGCCGATCACCACGTCAACCCGATCGCCCGCTTTCACCAAGCCGCCCTTATTGCCAAAGATAATGAAATAGGTCTTGCCCTTGACCGGCGGATTGGAGTTGCGCATGGGGCCGACTTTTGCCCCTGAGTGCACCGCAAGGCGCGCGCCGCTCTTTGTGTGTAACAGCTTGGGGTGGGTCTTTCGCACAAACAGTGGCGCGGCTTTTTCGGCGTCCAGTACGGTGTAGCGAAAGTCGAGCATGTGGTTTGCCGCGGTGAGTCGCATGCTCTCCACGCGCACCCCCCAACGCTCGGCCAGCTCAGTCGCAACCTGGGCAGCGGGGTCTCCCCTCTCTTGCGCTGCGAATGACGCGGTGGAGATGAGGAGCAAAACGAGAAACGACAGGATCATCAATCCCGTCGTTTTAAAGATTAAACTGTGTCGCCTTCTCTCGTTACGTTTCAAGAAACATTTTCTCCATTTGTACCAAGGTGTTTGGCAGCTGATAGCCCAGGAAAAACACCCCGCGCACCCCCCATCAGGTAGGGGTACGCGGGTTCCTGATTTAGTCGCTGTCAGTCAAGCTGCCGATGAAGCACAGACCACCTCCGCCGCCACCGGTCGCGGTGGGTTCGGGCTCGGGCGGCACAACGGGTGCATCCGTTACCGTTATGGTCACGTCCATCGTGTCGGTGAGCGCTCCCACACCATCATCGGTGGCATCAAAGGTTACGGCGAAGTCACCCAGCTGGGTGTCCGTCGGCGTCCACGCGAATATTTGCGTGGCTGCGTCGAAGGTCGCGCCAGTGGGCAGGCCTGTGGCTGCTATCGTTACTGTGTCGCCGTCCATATCCCTTACGAGCACCGTGAACTCAAGCAGGTTTGTGGCCACTATGCTGTGGTCGCCCACAGGGCTGAAGATCGGCGGCCTGTTTCCTCCGCCCACCGTCACGAGTACGTCGATGGAGGAAGAGGCGGGTGTGACACTGTCGTCGGTTGCAGTAAACGTTACCACATAGTTCTCCTCTTGGCCCGCAATGGGCGTCCAGGTGAACATTCCGGTGAGGACGTTGAAGTTGGCTCCGGTGGGCAATGTTCCCACACTTAGCGTCACTGCGTCACCGTCGGGATCCGAGGCAGTCACCTTGAACATACCGGCAACATCGATATCAAACGCCTGTGGCCCTATGGGTGCGAACGCCGGAGGCAGGTTCGCCGTGCCAACCGCTATGGTGACGATCTCGTAGTCACCAAGAGGAGGCGTGCCACCGTCGGTCACCGTGAAGATTATTTCATAGATACCTTCTTGACCAGCTACGGGGGTCCAGTCAAATGTCTGGGTCGCCGTATTGAAGGTAGCTCCGACCGGCACGTTGCCCGCAGTAAAGGAGAGGCTGTCGCCGTCGGGGTCGATCGCAGTGGCTACGATCGTCAGCGGGGCATCAACGTCTATCGAACGCCAGCCGATCGGGTCGAGCACCGGAGGCCGGTTGACTATTGCAGCGTCGCCCACGGTTATCGTAACCAGCTCCGAGGCGGTCAGTGCAGGCATGCCGCTGTCGGTTACGGTGAAGAGCACGTCATACACGCCCTCCTGACCGGTGGCTATCGCCCAGGTAAAGGTCTGGGTAGCCATGTCGAAGGTTGCTCCCGGAGGCAAGCCGAATGCCCCATAGGTGAGCGTGTCCCCTTCCGGATCAATGGCGGAAATGCCGATCGACAACGTATCGCCTACTGCTGCCAGATAGCTGCCCAGGGGCGCCATTACGGGCGGCTGGTTGGGTACTGCGCCGACAGTTATCGTGATGCTCTTATCGTCGGACAGAGGTGGAGCGCCGTCATCGGTCGCCAGGAAGGTCATCACGAATGATGAATCGGCCTGGGCGGCAGAGGGAGTCCAGGAAAATACCCCGGTGACCTCATCAATCGTAGCGCCCGAGGGCAGATCGCCCGCGCTGTAGCTAACCGTATCGCCAACATCGGGATCGGTTGCGGCTATGGTGAAGGTCAGCTCCACCGCGACCGTTGCTGACTGGTCGCCAATGGTAGCCAAGACCGGAGGCTGGTTTACACTGCCCACGGTGATGGCGATCGCTTCGCTCGAAGAGAGGTTGGGCGTACCATCGTCAGTTACCGTGAAGGAGACCGCATAGTTGCCTTCCTGGGTGGGTGTCCACCAAAAAGCGCCGGAGATCTCATTCAGGGTGGCCCCCAAGGGCAGGTTGCCCGAGAAGGTGAAGCCGTCAAGGTCGGGGTCGGCGGCGGACAGGTTGAAAACCAGTATTTCGTTAACCGGGACTGTCTGATTACCGACCGAATCCAGCGAAGGAGCACGGTTCTTATTATTCACCGTGATGGTGATCGTCTCCGAGTCGCTAAGAGGACTGACGTCATCGTCGGTGACGGTGACGGTGATCGGGTAGCTGCCCGCCTGGTCATAGGCAGGACGCCAGGAGAACACCCTTGTAGCAGCGTTGAAGGTCGCACCTGCGGGCAATCCGGTCACGCCAAAGGAGTAACCGTTGCCGTCAAGATCGCTTGCCGTGGCGGTGAAGGTTATGAAGGTGTCCTCAGGACCGCTCCGGTCGCCGATGGGGTCAAGCACCGGGGCGCGGTTGGTGTTGTTCACCGTGACGGTGATCGTCTCCG
>JAUVAU010000064.1 GCA_030591565.1 Deltaproteobacteria bacterium
CAACCACAACTTTGACGAGGTTGAGCAGGTGACGCAGGAGGATGACGCGGTTCACGGCTTCAAGGACCTTCACCGCATACGGCGAAAAGTGGAGCCGATGCCACCGCAATGGCCCATAGTCTTTGACGACACCGTGACCAAAACCGAACAGTGGACCAAGGTTGAAAGCGTCGCCCAGTTCTGGAAGGCCTATCTGTAAAAGCAGGGGTGCTTAACGTCGTCAAAGGGGATGAGCGGGATTTTTGTCTTGCTTCGGCTTGTAATGTTGGAGGATTCTTTCGACAAAGATATCTACCACGACATCGGGCTTTTCAACCTCTATGGCTTCTGCCGGATATTGATAGGTCCAGAGGTAGACGCCTCTTGCAAAAAAATCGGAGAGAAAGGGAAGCATCGCCTCGGTGCAGGAGTCTCGCACTATTACGACCCTGGGAATCGGTGCGTTATCTGAAGAGGTGAATGTGACGTTGCTCATGCCTGCAAGGTCGGTGTAGTTCTGTTCATCCGTCACTGCGTAAGCGTATCCCGATTCAGGAGTAAGTATTGGCGTGACTTCGGTAGTCTGCTCCTTTACCCCGTACATTGTGGCGAGGTCGCCGCCTTGGCGATCCTCATATGTCAGGTTGAAATTGGAGCGGCTAAGGGGTCTCAGTTGAGGGAACCACTCGGCCAGGGACTCGGTGATCAGAGAGGCTCCGACGAAGGCGCCAAGGTCATTCCAGTGGGTGTCTGCCTTATGGTAGATACGCTCGTTTCTCGAAGCCAGAATTACCGGGCGACGCAGGTCGAGTATGTTTAGGTCATCATTTCCCCCAAGATGCTCAATAAGCTGATCGGCTCTGGTTGTGGTCTCCCCCTCCGCCTTCATCCAATCAAGTAGTTGCTCCGGGTAAACGGTGGACTTGTTCGGGATGATCACCAGGAGGTAGTGTCCCCCGTTGGCCTCAGTGTGGGTTTTTCTTTCAACCAGCTCGTCGCGCCACTGATCCAGCTCTTCCCGGGTGAAGGGGGGTCGTCCCCGGTGATAGTCGGCAATATCTTCGCCGGTGTAGAAGAACCACCCCGCATCGCTCTTGACCGCGGTGACCTGCTTGATGATTCCAAAAAGCTTGCGGTTGAGCCTGCTGTAGGTCTTCAACAAGCGATTGCGAAAGCCGAAGTGGTCCTTGAACCATTCCTCGAATTTGGGCGGGTAGTCAATTATTTTTTCAAGGTTGACCGGCCTGGCGGGAGGGGTGGCGAGTGCGCGGTTCTCGGTCCGGGGTTTGGCCGTGTCCAGCCCAAGGAACTTGTCCACCGTCGGCAAAGTGACTATTGCCAAAAATAGAAAACAGATAGCCAGGTCAATAACTTGACGCAGCCTCGTCACCTCTTGTTTTCCTCTGTTGTCGTCAGTCATCGGCATCAAAACCTGAAGTAGATGAAGGGGTTGTAGGTGCCGCCGGCGAGCCATGCCGAGCAGAGAATGAAGAGGTACATAAGCCCAAGGCTACCTACCAGCGTCGCAAGGTTGCGCGCCAGGGGCAGCGCCGGGTTGGGGTGCTCCGTCGGCAAGAGCTTGTCAGCACCCTTTAGCAGTTGGGGCAGTACCGGCAGGGAGAAGAGAGTGCCCAGCCCCATCGCCCAGAGCACGTCCAGCTTTGCATATTCCCCCAACTCGCTCAGTACACTTGTCCCCCCGCCCAACATCGACGCCATATAGTCCACCGCGTGGCCGAGGGTGTCCGCCCTGAAAAGTACCCAGCCAAAGATGACCGCCAAAACCACGTAGCTGTGTTTGACTATGGTCGGCATCCTCTCCATGACTTTGCCGAAGAGACCCCTCTCAGCTACCAGAAACGCGCCGTGGAAAAATCCCCACAGGATGAAGTTCCAGCTGGCGCCGTGCCACATGCCGCACAGCGTGAAGACGATGAGGAGGTTCAGGTTGGTGCGAAGCGGCCCCTTGCGGTTGCCGCCCAGCGGGATGTAGAGGTAGTCGCGAAACCAGGAGGAGAGGGTTATGTGCCACCTGCGCCAGAACTCCCTTATAGAGCGTGAGATGTAGGGGTAGTTGAAGTTCTCCGGGAAGTGGAAGCCGAAGATTCGCCCCAGCCCGATCGCCATGTCGGAATAACCGGAGAAGTCGAAGTATATCTGGAGTGTGTAGCAGATCGCCCCGAACCAGGCCAGTGGCGCCGAGAGGGCGGTGGCCTCCAGCCCGAAAATGGCGTCGGCGGGCGCGGCTACGATATTGGCGATAAACACCTTCTTGACCAGTCCCGTTATAAAGCGCCTTATCCCCGCGGCGGTATTGGCGGCGTTGACCTGCCTGTGCTCCAGCTGGGCGGCGATATCGTGGTAGCGCACAATCGGCCCGGCTATGAGTTGGGGGAAGAGCGAGATGTAGAGGGCTATGTTGAGCGGATTTTTCTGGACCTTGGCCTCGCCCCGGTAGAGATCCACCACGTAGGTCATCGCCTGAAAAGTGAAAAACGAGATCCCGGCCGGCAGGTGTACCGGCGGCAGGTTGATCGTCGGCAGTCCGAGCGGTCCCAGGAGCAGGTCAAGATTTTCGCAGAAAAAGTTGGCGTACTTGAACGCTGCAAGGAAGGCCAGGTTTATGCCTATCCCTATGGCCGTGACGGATTTTTTACTCTTTTTATTGTCAAGTTTGTCGATAAGCAGTCCGACGATGTAGTTAGCCACGATGGAGGCCAACATCGCCAGCACAAACCAGGTCTCGCCCCAGGCGTAGAAGAGCAAACTCGCCGAGAGCAATACGATATTGCGCGCCTTCGTAGTGCGAGCGCACAGGTGCACCACGAGAAGAGCGGGCAAAAACAGGAAGAGGAAGAGGATTGAGCTGAAAACCATTAAGTCAGTCTCTGTTGGTTTTTTGCTGTCAAGGGTAGTTGGATTGTCTGCCGGTCGACACCGTGCGCCAGCCTACTAGAAACCACATTGAAACCATAGAGAAAATTTTATGCAAACGGTTACATGCAATCGGGCCTATTTCAGGGGAGAGGTCGGCGTGCATTTCTGCTAGAATGCGCAGGCTTAAAGCTAACCGGTTGGGTGCGGGCATCCCTGTGCCCAAGATGGAGGTTCATTTGAAGAAGCTGATTTCAGGCAATGAAGCCTTTGCGAGGGGGGCCTACGAGGCTGGCGTGACGGTGGCCTCGGGGTATCCGGGCACTCCCTCCACAGAGATTATGGAAGCCCTTGTCCATTATAAGGACGAGGTCTACTGCGAGTGGTCGCCCAACGAGAAGGTCGCGCTGGAGGTCGGTGCGGGCGCTTCCCTTGCCGGGGCCAGGGCCCTGGTGACGATGAAGCATGTGGGGTTGAATGTGGCGGCTGATCCGCTGATGACGCTCTCCTACATCGGCGTCGAGGGTGGGTTCGTCGTCTGCGTGGCCGACGATCCGGGTCAGCACTCTTCACAGAATGAGCAGGACACCCGCCACTATGCGCGGCTGGCGAAGATACCGATCTTCGAGCCTGCCGACTCGCAGGAGGCGATTGACTTCATGAAGCTGGCCTTTGATGTGTCGGAGAAGTACCGCACCCCGGTCATCATGCGTTCCACCACCAGGGTCAGCCACTCCAGCTCGATGGTGGAGTTTGGAAAGCGCGCCATGCTGCGCAACGTGGCCTTCGTGAAGAATCCGCCCCGTTACGTGCCGATCCCCATCTGGGGACGCAAGATGAGGGTGGAGGTTGAGCAGCGGTTGACCGACCTTGCTGAAGCCGCCTGCGTTTCAAAAGCCAACCGCATCGAGTACCGCGACCGCTCCCTTGGCATCGTCACCTGTGGCATCGCCTACCAGTACACCCGCGAAGTCTTCCCCGAAGCGTCTATCTTGAAAATCGGTTGGGGGTATCCCTTCCCGGACAGGCTGATAAGGGAGTTCGCCGCTGGCGTGGACAAGGTGCTGATCGTCGAAGAACTGGACGACATAATGGAGGAGCACATCCGCGCAATGGGCATTGCGTGCGAGGGTAAGAGCGTCGTCAGTCCCATAGGCGAACTCTCACCGGATCGGCTGCGTGAGACGCGCGCGAGGATGGAGGGACGCGAGATACCCGTCGCCGAACCCCTGGCCGAGGCAGCTGACCTGCCGGGACGCCCTCCTGTGCTCTGCCCCGGCTGTCCCCATCGCGGCGTCTTCTATGGGCTGACAAAGCATGATGTAGTCGTAACCGGCGACATCGGTTGTTATAGCCTTGGCGTCTTCCCGCCCCTGAGTCGTCAGGATGTGATCCTCTGCATGGGCGGCGGCGTCACCCTTGCCCACGGCATGGACAAGGCGGGCGAGGGGCGCAAAGTGGTCGGCATGGTGGGCGACTCCACTTTTTTCCACTCCGGCATTACCGGCCTCTTGAACGTGGCCTATAACAAGAGCGCCGCCACCATTATCGTGGTGGATAACCGCACCACCGCCATGACCGGCCATCAGGACCACCCCGGCACCGGGCGCACCCTGATGGGTGAGGCGACGATTGAAGCCTCCATCGAGGAGATCGGTAGGGCGTGCGGCATTAAACGGGTCGTCACCGTCGACCCCTATGATCTGGGGGCCACCGAAAAGGCGCTCGCCGCCGAGATCGAGTCCGACGAGCCCTCCCTGGTGGTTTCCCGCGCCCCCTGTCCCCTGCAGACGCGCACTATGGTGGGACCGTTGCACGAGATCGACCAGGAAGCTTGTGTCAACTGCGGGCGCTGCCTCAAACTTGGTTGCCCCGCCATTGAGTCGGATGGAGACACCGTGAAGATCAATTCGCTCCTCTGCGCCGGGTGCGGCATGTGCTTTGAGGTATGCAAAGTAGGGGCCGTAGAAGTCAAGGAAGGGGGTGCGGCATGACCACAAGTGTCGTCATCGTAGGAGTGGGAGGCCAGGGTGTGCTCCTCGCCAGTGAAATTACCGCCAACGCCGCCATCGCAGCGGGACATCAGGTCAAGACCAACGAGGTCCACGGCATGGCGCAGCGCGGCGGCTCGGTCATCGCGCAGATTCGCTATGGGGAAGAGGTGTTGAGTCCGCTGGTGCCCGAAGGCGAGGCGGTGGTGCTGGCCTCGCTGGAGCGCATAGAGGCGCTTCGCTACTCCAGACTGCTCGCCCCCGGCGGCCTCGTCGTCGTGTCGGACCAGCAGATCGTCCCAACCACCGCCTCCTCGGGTCAGGCTGTCTATCCCACCGACGCTGAAGAGCGGCTGAAAAGGGTTTATCCCAAGCTGCTCTATCTCAAGGCGGAGGAGATCGCCACCCGGCTGGGCAACCCCCGCGCCGCCAATGTGGTCGTGGTGGGCGCCATGTCAAGGGCGCTGGAGCTGCCGCTGGAAGCGTGGCGCGAGGCGGTGGCCTCCGCAGTGAAGAAAGAGCATCTGGATTTGAATTTGAAGGCATTCGATGAGGGAAGGGGAGCCAAATGAGTTTCTTCCACAATAAAGCCGCCGAGACGATGTCCCCGGATGAACTGCACGGACTCCAGCTGGCGCGGCTTAAAACAAGTGTAAAAGCGGCCTACGAAGGGTCTGCAGCCCACCGCGAGCGCTTCGACGGGGTTGGGGCCAAACCCGAAGATATCGTCACATTGGAAGACCTGCGGAAACTCCCCTGCATGTCCAAGGAGGACTTTCGCGTCCACTACCCGCTGGGGATGTGCGTGGTGGAAAAGAGCGAGATACGCGAGATGCACCAGTCCTCGGGCACCACCGGGATGCCGGTGGTCATGCCCTACACCCAGGGGGACCTCGCCCAGTGGGCCGAGTGCATGGCGCGCTGTTACGTTATGGCCGGGGGCCGAAAGGGCGACGTCGTCCAGATCACACCCTCCTTCGGTCTCTTCAACGGCGGGTTCGGCATGTACCACGGCGCGCGTGCCGCCGAGCTTTTCATAGTGCCCGCCGGGGCGGGAAATACCCCCAGACAGCTGAAATTGATGCGCGACTTCGGCACCCGCATACTCACCGGCGTCGTCTCCTACGGCACCCGCATCATGGAGGTGCTGGAAGATGAAGGCGGCACCCTGGATTCGCTGGAGATCGGCATCTTCGGGGCCGAATCCTTCACCGACTCCATGAAGGAGAAGATCAGCAGCGGGCTTGGCATTGAGGTCTACGACATCTACGGAATGACCGAGACCGGGGGCGTGGGCACGCTGGGCCAGGATTGCCCCGACCACAGCGGCATACACGTTTGGGATGACCACTACATAACCGAGATACTCGACCCGGAGACCGGCGAGCCCGTGGCCGACGGCGAAGAGGGGGAGCTGGTCATAACGTCGCTCACCCGCGAGGCGCTGCCCGTCATCCGTTTTCGCACCGGCGACCTGACCCGGGTGCTTTCCCGCGATCTTTGCGGCTGCGGTCGCACCCACACCCGCATCGACACGATAACCGGGCGGGTGGACGACATGCTCATCGTCAAGGGGGTCAACTTCTTCCCCAGCCAGGTGGAGCAGGCGCTGATGGAGATCCCCGGCGTGCGGCCCCAATACCAGATCGTCATGGAAGAGGTGGACGGGGTGATGGACGTGCGGATCAACGTGGAAGCCGATGAAGGCGTAACCGGCTACACGGTGGAGAAAAAGCTGAAAGAAGTACTGGGCTTCTCACCCAAGGGCGACGTCTTTAAACCTGGAGAGTTGGAGCGCCAGGAAGGGAAGGCGCAGAGGGTGTTTTACAAGAAAAAATAGGGACCAGATAATGTGTTGGGGCTTTACAGCTCTGGCTTAAGTTCTCCTTTGCTCAAAGCCTCCAACGCTGATAGTCGGCCCTCAAACTCGTTTTCGCTTATCATTCCTTTGCGATACAGTGCTCTGAGAAAATCTGTTGCTTCAGTGCTTTGTTTTCTCGTATTGCACTTGTGGCATGTCGCTACAATGTTTCTATAGCTATTATCGCCACCGTTAAGCTGTGGGAGCACATGATCCAATTCACAATTCTCATTCGAGATTTCCGACAAACAATAAAAACAAGCTCTTTTTTCACGTTTTATAAGTGCATGTACATGCTCGCGACCTTTAAAAAAATCTATTTCTTCCAGTTTAATTTTTGTCGGTGTACTCTTTTGCGTGGGTAAATCTAGTTCGTCAGGTATCAAAACTTTTACTGAATGGCCTCTCCGGGTTTGTTCAAGCTCTATGCACCCTTTTTCTGCTAATCGGCGAATTGTCTTTCGAGATTGCCAATCAGAACATGAAAGAGCTTGAGATATTACAGATAGAGGGATTATTACGTTTTCAAGACCACGTACTCGCGTTTGATTAAGAAGATACCCATACAAACCCCTCTCATAGATATCGAAATTATAGTGTGGAATTAGCAACTCTTCAATTTCACAAAGTATTCTTTGCCAGTCCAATTATCATCCTTTATTGCTACGCAAATTCTGAAGCAACATATCGATTTAAGTCATTATTAGCGCCAACGGGAACAAAAATCCACACTTTTAGCGAAAGGCTAGAATCCTAATACGGTTTCCCTTTTTTAATGAAGTAATCCCGGCAACCAAGTTGCAGTTTCGGGAATGAGCATCATAAGGGCTATGCATATAACAAAGGCGAAGAGGAAGTAGGTGACTCCCTTGAAGACGGTGGACAGCTCTACCTCGGGGGCCATCGACGCCACTATGTAGGTGTTCACCCCCACCGGCGGCGTTATCGCGCCCATCGTCGTTATCACGGTGATGACGATGGCGAACCAGAGGGGATCGTAGCCCAACTTGGCCGCCACCGGAAAGAAGATCGGGATCGTTATCATCAAGAGTCCCAGCGCGTCCATTATCGCCCCTCCGATGGCATAGATCGCCATCATCAGGAGCAGCACCACGAAGCGTGGCACGGGCAAGGCCGCCACCCAGTCGGCGGCCTCGAAGGGCAGCCGCGTCACCGCGAGGAATCTCCCGAAAATTACCGCTCCCGTAACGATCATCAGGATCATGCAGGAGGTGCGTATCGTATCGCGCAGCGCCGCCAGGAACTTTTTCCAGGTCAGGTGTCGGCCCACGAGGCTGATGACGATTGCAAAAAACGCCCCCGCCGCACCTGCCTCGGTCGGGGTGAACCAGCCCAGATACAGCCCCGTCATGATCAAGGCAAAAAGGATGAGCATCTCTATGGAGCCGGGGAGGCTACGTATCTTCTCGCCAAAAGTCGTCGCCGGTCCCTTTGGGCCAAGGGCCGGGTTGAGGCGGCAGATTATGTAAATGGTCGCGATGAAGAGCACGGTGAGGATGATGCCGGGTATGAGCGCGGCGAAAAAAAGTCTGGCGATCGACTCGCCCGTGGAGAGGCCGATGACGATGAGGACGACGCTTGGCGGTATGACCACGCCCAGCGTTGCGCCGCCCGCCACCGAGCCGGTGGAGAGGGCGTCGTCGTAGCCGAACTTTTTCATCTCCGGCAGCGCGACGGCGCTCATTGTGGCTGCGGTGGCTGCGTTGGAGCCGCAGATGGCTGCGAAGCCGGAACACGCCAGCACCGTGGCCATGGCGATGCCGCCGCGAATGTGACCGACCCAGGTGTAGGCCGCCTTATAGATGCGGTTGGAGACGCCCGCGTGGAAACAGATATTTCCCATCAGGATGAAGAGGGGGATCACCGTCAAACCATAGGCGGAAAAGGTCTGCCAGATGCCGGTGGAGACGGTGGAGAGCGCCGCCTTGGGGCTCACCACGATGGAGAAGCCGATGTAGCCCACCAGCGCCATGGCGAACGCAACCGGCATGCGCAGGAGGAAGAGCGCACCCATCAGCCCCGCTATGCCAAGGAGCCCTATGGTGATGTTATCCATCGGAGTCGGTCCTCTTGGCCTTCTTTGGCGACGTAGCAGGGGTGGCGGCGGGGGTGAACCCGCCAAAGGTCTCCACCAGCAATGTCAGAGAGAGCGCCACAAGACCCAGCATGACGCAGAAAACGAAGGGATAGGTGACGATTCCCAGCGTCTCGGAGACCTCCCCGGTGGTCTTGAGCTTCAATCCGAAGAGCGCCATCCGGTATGCCGCGAGGCCGAAGAAGATAGCGCAGGTGAGGTTGGAGATCGCATCAAGAACGCGTTGAACTCTTGGGGGGAAGTGTTTGAAGAGGATATCCACCGCGATGTGGTTCTTCTTCTCCTGGGTGTACCCCAGGGCGAACGCCGCGATGACGGCGCTTGCCAACCCCATCAGCTCAAAGGAGCCCTGAACCGGTGATTTGAACGGGCGGCCAATCATGTTCACCACCGCAATAGCCATCGCGGCCAACATCACGATGGCTGCGGCCCAGAGGAGCACGCTGTTAAATCTGGTGATGGTTTTCTCTAGGATATTCATCCAACTGTCGTATCTGTAAGGCACAAACGAAAAAAGGGCGGGGCACCAGCAGTTGGAGACCCCGCCCGGTTTATTGTATGCGTCCTACTATTTTAGTTCCGCTTCGTACTTGGCCTTGAGCGCGGCCATATCATCGAAAAACGCCTTGGCGGGCAAGCCTCTGCCCTCGGTGGCGGTGATCCACTCGTCGGCCAGCGGGGCAACCTTGTCATGCCACGCCTTGTACTCCCCATCGGAGAGTTTGATGACCTCGTGTCCGTGCTCCTTCTTGGACCACTCAATGGCTTCCATACCGTGATCGTCAACATACTTGCCGGTCCAGTAGGAGTGCTCCTTGGCGAGATCGTCAAAGACCTTTTTCACGTCGTCGGGCAGCGCATTCCACTTGTCCTTGTTCATCACCACGCCAAAGGCGGTGGTCTGAAGGTCGGCGATAGTGGTGTACTTGCAAAGCTCGGCGAAACGGAAATCCTTGAGGATGTCGGTTGAGGAGAGGATGCCCTTAACCACGCCCTTTTGCAGCGCCTCGGGGGTCGCGGGCATGGGCATGGAGACCGGCACCGCGCCCAGCAGCTTCAAGGGGGCGACGCCCGCGCCGGTTGAGCGCAGTTCGTAACCCTTCAGGTCAGCCATGACGCGGATCGGGTCCTTGGACATGATCACCGCCGGGGGGGCGGTGAAGAGCGCCAGCACCTTCACGTCGTCAAGGGACTTGGGGTTGTACTTCTTGTAGAGGTCCCACAGGACGGCGTTGGCGACCTTGGAGTTGGGGAAGCCGATGGGCAGGTCGACACCGGCCAGCAACGGGAAACGGCCCGGCTGGTAGGGGAAGGCCACGCAGCCGATATCGGCAACACCGTCAACCACGCCATCGTACATAGCTTTGGCTTTTAGGAGGGAACCACCGGGGAAGGTCTTGACCGCGACCTTGCCGCTGGTGCGCTTCTCCACCTCTTCCTTCCACTTCTCCATCTGAACGCAGGGGAAAGTGATCGGCGGGGGAAAGTTTGCGTAGCTCAGTTCGATGTCGGCGGCGACTGTCTGGGTAGCGGTGACACCCAGGATGAGGATGAATGCGGCGAGAAGGGAAACGATGCGTGACATGTGAACCTCCTGAATAAATGGAATGTGCTATTAAACCCACTACTGCGGAAGTGAATTTGTGAATTGTACACTGTGGTTGGGAATCTGAACAAATAAAAAACTTTTTACTTCTTCGCATAAACCGACGCGGCTCTCCTGAATAAAGTCAGGGCAAGAAAAAGGGCTCCGCAATTTATGCGGAGCCCTTTTTGGTTTGTGGAAATACAACCCTAAGTCAAGCGGGTTTTATCCCGTCAGCCTTAGTCCAATAGCGAGCCGATGAAACACTTGCCGGAGCCGCTTGTGTCATCCACCACTCCATTACAGTCGTTGTCTATGGAGTCTACTATCTCGGTATTGCCAGGATAAGCAGCCGCTTGCGTGTCGTCACAGTCGGTGTTGTCACTCACATATCCTGCGGGCTGGAGGACCGCCATCAGTGAAGCCAGAGGGTCGCCAAAGCCGTCGCCATCAGCATCGGCGTACCAGGTCCGCGGCGTGTCCATCTCGTCCACGATGCCGTCACAGTCGTTGTCCGTACCGTCGCAGCTAAGCTCGGTGGCCTCATAGCTCGGCAGGCTGGTGTAATCCGGCTCCACCCATCCCAGATCCGGGTCACAGACCTGTAGCGCACCCGCGCAGGCACCCGCCTGTCGATCGGCCAGGGGCGCCTCGCCTTCGCAGAGGTCGGCTGGACCAGGGGAGTCCGTAGGGCAGCCGAGGAGAGCCACGGCGTAAAGGG
>JAUVAU010000100.1 GCA_030591565.1 Deltaproteobacteria bacterium
CAGCGCACACGCGCCGGTGGCGCCGAGATCGTCAACCTGCTCAAAACCGGCAGCGCCTTTTTCGCCCCCTCGGCCGCTGCGGTCCAGATGGCTGAAGCGATCCTGCGCGACCAGAAACGCATCCTGCCCTGCGCCGCCTATCTCGAAGGCGAGTATGGCTACAACGGTATCTACCTTGGCGTGCCGGTCCTCTTGGGAGCGGGCGGCGTCGAGAAGGTGCTGGAGATCGACCTCACGGCCGAAGAGAAGTCGCAGCTTGACAACTCTGCGGCGGCGGTCGAAGAACTCGTCGAACTGCTCGACGTCTAACAAGCAACAGCGGGTCTTCCCATGCGCGAACTTGACGTTAGCCTGATAACGCAGGCATTGAAACGTATGGCTATCGAAGCCAATACGGAACTGGGCGATGATGTCCTGTGCGCCTTCGATAAGGCGCTCGCCATCGAACCCTCCGACACCGGTCGGGACGTATTGGAGCAGCTTAAGCTCAACGCCTCCATAGCCTCGGAAAACAAGATGCCGCTCTGCCAGGACACCGGCGTCGCCGTGGTCTTCGCCGAGGTGGGCCAGGACCTCCACTTTGTGGGCGGCGACCTGAACGAGGCGATTGACGAGGGCGTCAGGCAGGGCTACGCCGAGGGTTATCTTAGAAAATCCATCGTCCGCGATCCGCTAAACAGAGTGAATACCGGCGACAACACCCCCGCAATCATCCACATCACCGTGGTCCCGGGCGACAAGCTCAAGCTGACGCTGGCCCCCAAGGGCGGCGGAAGCGAGAACATGAGCGGCATCGCCATGCTCAAACCCGCCGATGGTGTGGAAGGCGTCAAAGCGTTCGTCCTTGAGTGTGTGAGCGTTGCCGGGCCAAACCCCTGTCCGCCGATAATAGTGGGCGTGGGCGTGGGCGGCACCTTTGAGATTGCGGCGCTGCTGGCAAAAAAATCCCTCCTGCGTCCGGTGGGCGAACATAACAGCGACCCCTACTACGCGGCGCTGGAGGCAGAGCTGCAAGAAGAGGTCAACAAGCTCGGCATCGGCCCCATGGGAATGGGCGGCGTCACCACGAGCCTGGGAGTCCATATCGAATACCACCCCTGCCACATCGCCAGCCTGCCGGTGGCGGTCAACATCCAGTGCCACTCGGCGCGTCACAAAGAGGTGGAGCTGTAGATGAGCGATCCCATAAGACTCACCACCCCCTTTAGCGACGCTGACGTTGAAAAGCTCAAGATCGGCGACCGCGTCCTCATCAGCGGCGTCATATACACCGCCCGCGATGCGGCGCACGCCCGTCTGGTGGAATTGATCGAGAAGGGTGAAGCGCTGCCCTTCGACCCGGCTGGTCAGGTAATATATTTTGTGGGCCCCACGCCCCCCAAGCCCGGCAAGGTGATCGGCTCGGCCGGTCCCACCACCAGCTATCGCATGGACCCCTACAGCCCCACCATGATTGAACAGGGGCTTAAAGGGATGATCGGCAAGGGCAAACGCTCTGACGAAGTGAAAGCTGCGCTAAAAGAGCACAAGGCGGTCTATTTTGGAGCCACCGGCGGAGCCGGGGCGCTCATTTCTCTATGCATCAAGTCGGCCCAAGTCATCGCATATGATGACCTTGGCCCCGAAGCAATTCGCAAACTTACTGTCGAAGACTTCCCGGCAACGGTGGTCAACGATTGCCACGGCGGCGACCTCTATATGGAGGGCCGGAAACAATACGCCGCTAAATGAACCGCTTATGACCTTGAGGGTCGTGAGGTAGAAATAAAATGCGCAAAAAGATATGCGCCGAGAACATCGGAAATGAAACGCAGGAAAAGATCAAAGAGCTCTCCATGCAGAACGTCTACGCCTGCTACCAGTGTGGCAAGTGCTCTGCGGCATGCCCTGCGACCGAAGAGATGGACATGCTCCCCAACCAGGTCATCCGTTACCTCCAGCTCGGGATGGATGAAAAGGTTATGGAGGCCAACACGCCCTGGATCTGCGCCAGCTGCTTGCAGTGCATGAGCGTCTGCCCCAAGGGAGTCGATCTGGCCCGCATAATGGAAGCCATACGGATGATCCAGCTGCGCTCGGGCAAGAACGAAATCTCCATTCGCGAATTCGACGACGAGTACCGCAAGCGCGCTCCCCAGATCGCGCTGATTAGCGGCTACCGCAAATTTCTCTCCTTGAGTTAGGGATCGAGTGATGAAATACCCCTATTTTCCCGGATGTACACTTTATACAAAGGCCAAGTCCTTTGACGAGGCAGGCAAGGCGGTCGCCCTGAAGTTGGGTTTCGAGCTTGAAGAGCTTGAAGATTGGACCTGCTGCGGAGCCTCCTTTCCCCTCGCCGAAGACTACGACATCGCGCTCTCCTCGCCCACGCGCGCGTTGGTTAACGGCGCCAAGGTCGGTGACAAGCTGGTCACATTGTGCGCCATTTGCCACAACGTGCTAAAACGCACCAACAACGTGATGAAGACGAACCCGGAGCGGCGCGAGAAGGTGACCGGGTTTATCGAGGAAGAGTATGACGGCTCGCTGGACGTGGTTCACTATCTTGAAATCCTGCGTGACGAGGTCGGCTTCGAGGCCCTTGGCGAGAAGGTTGAAAAGCCGCTGGCCGGATTGAAGGTGGGGGCCTATTACGGCTGTCTGCTGCTCAGGCCAGCGGATGAGATGCAGATGGATGACCCCGATCAGCCCTCAATCATGGAAGAGCTGCTCGTGGCGCTTGGCGCGGAGCCGGTGGACTACCCCATGAAGTCCGAGTGCTGCGGCGCTTTCCAGGTCGTCCACTCCGACGCCACCGCAACCCGCTGTTCGCGCGAAATCATCGACTCCGCCCAGTCACGTGGAGCCGAGCTTCTTATTACCGCCTGCCCGCTTTGCCAGTTCAACCTTGAAGACAGGCAAAACGAGATGAAGGAAGAGGACACCGGCATGAAGACCCTGCCGGTCCTTTACTTCACCGAGTTGCTGGGACTTGCGCTGGGCCTTGGCGAGGCGATGCTGGACACCGAGAAACATTTCACCGACCCCAAACCGATCCTGGCTTCACACGGGTTGGTGGCGGCCGACGCGGAGGGGTGAGGTGAGTTCGATTACCAAAACTGACCGCATAATGGTCATCGGTGGGGGAATAGCGGGCATAACTGCTGCGCTGGACCTTGGCGACGCCGGCTATGAAGTCGTGCTGGTGGAGCGGCTCCCCTCGGTGGGCGGCCGGATGCTTCAACTCTCCGAGACCTTCCCCACCCTCGACTGCGCCCAATGTACGCTCACGCCGCGCACGGTGGAAACCGGCCAGCACCCCAACCTCAAGCTGCTCACCTACTCCGAGGTGGTTGGGATGGAGGGCGAAGCCGGGAACTTCAAAGTAAAGATTCGCCGCAAACCCTCCTACGTGGATTGGGAAAAATGCACCGGCTGCGGTGCCTGTCAGGAGCAGTGCCCCACCTGGGTCGAGACCAACTTTTTCGACCGCGAAGTGGGGATGAAGAAGGCTATCTACACTCTTTCGCCCCAGGCGATACCAAATAAACCGGTGATCGACTTGCCCAACTGCCGCCGTTTCCAGGACGATAAATGCGGTGTGTGCGCCGACACCTGCCCGGTCGACGCCATCGACTTTGAACAGAAGGAATATTTCGTCGAGGAAGAGGTGGCAGTGGTGATCGTCGCCACCGGGTTCGAGCTGTACCCCAACGCCGCCATGGCCGAGTATGGTTATGGAAAAATCCCCGACGTGATTGACGGCATCGCCATGGAGCGCTTCCTCTCTGCTTCCGGTCCCACGGCGGGCGAGGTTTTGCGCCCCTCCGACGGCAAACTGGTCGAGAGCATCGTCTTCATCCAGTGCGTCGGCTCACGCGACCCGGAGAATCACAAGCCCTACTGCTCCCGCGTCTGCTGCATGTACACGGCAAAGCATGCGCGCCTCTACAAGCACAAGGTACACCACGGCAAG
>JAUVAU010000020.1 GCA_030591565.1 Deltaproteobacteria bacterium
CGATGACCAAGGAAGAGGCGGCAGAACTGAATGGCGCGATTGAGGCCTACAGGGCAGGCATGGTCGGCCTTGAGGTCCCCATCACGCTAGTCAACCACCACACACGACGAAACCGCAGCCCCTACCTTGGGATGCAGACCTACCTTAACCCACACCCGCTGGAATACAAACTAAAGCGCTGAGCCGGGGTTTGCCGGATTAAACGAGAGAAGGGGCGATTCCTTTGAGAATTGCCCCTTCTTGACTTTGTCAACAGCCTAAAGCGCTAACCCCTACCAGCGCAGCAGCGTCGCGCCCCAGGTGAGGCCGCCGCCAAAGACCGGCATCAGCACAAGGTCGCCTTCCTTGATTCTTCCAGCCTCGTAGGCATCGTTTAGCGCCAGCGGTATTGTACCCGCCGAGGTGTTGCCGTATTTATCGACGTTTATGATCACCTTCTCCATATCGAGGCCAAGGCGGGATATCACCTTATTGATTATCCTCAAGTTGGCCTGGTGGGGAACGACGAGGTCGATATCTTCCGCCTTGACGCCAGCCTCCTCAAGGGCGTTCAGGCAAGCCTGCCCCATCGACTTGACCGCCACCTTGAAAAGCTCGTTGCCCTTCATCTTGATGGCGTGGGGCTTGATGCTGGCCTCGTTAAACGCCGGGTCAAGTGTTCCACCCCCAGATACGTAGAGAAGATCCCACAGGTCGCCATCCGAATACATGCGGGTAGACAGTATGCCACGCTCACCTTCGCGCCCGGTCAGCACAGCCGCGCCGCCACCATCGCCAAACAGTATGGCGGTGGAGCGGTCCTCCCAATCGAGCCGCTGGCTGATCAGGTCGGCGCCTATGACCAGAATCTTCATGTCCGGCTCTGTGCGTATGAAGCGATCTGCAACGGTCAACCCATAGATAAAGCCGGAGCACGCCGCAGAGAGTGAGAAGGCCACTGCGTTCTTGGCGCCGATAAGAGACTGTATCGTGCACCCGCCCGAGGGCATCATCATGTCAGCGGTCATCGTCCCCGCGATGACCATGTCCAGCTCTTCGGCTTTGACCCCTGCCCTCTCCATCGCCATGAGGCATCCAGGCACGACAAAATCGGACCACTTGCCCCCTTCGTCCACCATCCTGCGCTCGCTAATGCCGGTGCGCTGGATTATCCAGTCGTGGGAGGTGTCCATCAGTTTTTCAAGATCATAGTTGGTCACAATGCGCTCGGGTGCGCTGGCGCCAACTCCCAGAATTACACTTCTAATCGCCATAAATTATTCTTTCCCTATTTCGTCTGAGAGGTCGTCAAGCCCCTCTTCAATTTCTTCGCCAAGCTTTTCAATGAGCTCGGCGTTGAGCTTCAGATTGATGTAAGCCATATAAGCATCGGCTTCAGCGGCTATACGGATCGCAGCCTCATCGCTACCCGGACTAACCGAGGCGAGCTTCTTCATCACATCTTCGGCCAGTGAAAGTAACTCCTTTTTGCTATCGGCACGCGAGATATCCCTGACGATCTTGCTATCAAGCGCGAACCCCGCCGAAGCGCCCATTACCAGCGCAAGGCAAATGATAAGGATCTTAATTGTCTTCATCGCGGCCACCTCTCTCCATTTGCGTAATATGCATCCGGTGATTCTGCACTAACTCGGCTTGCGTGAACAGACGAAACACCACCCGGCACCGATTATCATTCCCATTACCGGAAACGATAATAGTGCCCTTCCCCTCTGCCGCCAACCATGTATGCTTGTCATATATACACATAAGACCCATACTGGAGAACTCATGGGTTGCGTGGTTTGACCAATTTCTGTTTGGGGCTTGCCCCACACAAACCACTGTGATGGTTCCCCTGTTTTAAGGGGTATTTGTATTTGGTTTCATTTAATTAATGGGAGACTTTTTGATGGCTTACCATCGCGAGCGTAAATCCGCACGCTTCGAGATCGAAAGCACCATCTTCGTCTCGACGCCCAGCCATGGCCCGGCAACGGAAAAGGTAAAGTCCATCGACCTTTGCCTACGGGGCAGCCTGCTTGTCGGCGAGGAGTTCTACGGCGTCGGCAGGGTGCTGACCCTCGACATAGTCATTGAAAATTCCCGCCAGCCCGTTCGGGCCATCTCCAAGGTAGTACACGAGTACCGCGACCTGGAAGGCAGGATCTGCACCGGGGTCGAGTTCCTCTTTATCTCCGATGGACAGCACAAGGTATATGACTCCTTCCTCTCGCACCTTGACCACGAAGAACAGGCGACGCTCACCGCCTGAGCCACCCGCTGAGCAACCCCCTCCAAATCATATATCAGTCAATCGTCCCAGCAGCGTTGCCGGATAATTTATATTCTGTCAGCTTGCGGTTTTTGATATATTGTCTCACGGTCGCTGGCGACCAATTCATCCAAAGCGCCCCACTGATAATTTAAAAGTATAAGGAGTGACGGTCATGCGTAAGGTATTGATTACGGCCATTGCAGTTGTGGCAATTGCGGTTTTGGCAGTGCCCTACTATTTCGGTATACAGATCGAATTCAACTACAAAAAAACTATCAGCCAATTTTCCATGCCCGGTAGCTTTGAACTGACGGTGACAAGTTACGACAGGGGCCTGTTCACTTCCGAGGCGCAGCTTCTGCTGACCTTCGACATTCCCCCGGGTACCACAGGCAGCGATCCCGAGTTTGCCAGGATGACGCGATTCGTCTTCCAGGACACTGTCTACCACGGCCCCTTCACCTTCGCTGCCGGATCATTCAATGGCATGCCGGCCCCCATGTTTGCACTGGCGGTGGTTGACAGTACTTTCTTTTTTGAAGAGGAGCCGGATGTTATCGCCCAGCTCTTCGGAACCCCCGCGCTCTCCACTTCACGCATGGTCGTGGATAGCTCGGGAGCTATTGACGGCTATATGTGGGGACCGGAACTGACCACTGAGGCCGAGAGTCCATTTTCCATAAAATGGAGCGGCTTCGAGGGACCCTTTGCTTACGACAATGGGCATCTGACGATGGAAGCGACAGGTGGAGGAATGGAAATAAACTCATCCCAGGGCAGCTTCAAAATGCTGGGCTGGAAAAGCGATATGGATATGAACCGCCACCCGTTCGGGTTTTTCTATGGGGGAAGCAGCGGCCACATGGACGGCTTTTTTCTAACCGAAGAGGGCACCACGATGGGCGGCGCATACGGGATTGATTTCTCCCTCGTTTCAAATATGGACGGGGATCTGATGGACGCCAAAATCACAACCACTCTGGAGTCGGTGAAGGTGGAGACGGAAGAGTTCGGGCCGGCCAGGTTGGTCTACGGTATGGAAAAGCTGGATATCCCCAGTTACTTGCGCTTGATCGAGCGGTTTGAGGATATCTTCGACGAGCTGGCGATGGTCGCGATGAGCGGCGGAGAAGATCAGAGCTTCGTCCAGACGATTGGACCCGATGGCGTAGACGCCATCGACTCGCTCATAAAGAACTCCCCCTCGATATCAATCTCCGAGTTGACCATCGAAACCCCCCAGGGGCTGCTCGAAGGCAGCGTACTGCTTGGAATAAATGGCAATACGCAATACGACCTGGAGAACCCGGTCACACTCATCACAGCGCTTTATTCCGAGTTCGACATGAGTCTACCCACCGAGCTGGCTAAAAGAATGGCCAAATCCTCCTCGGAAGGCCAGGCATACCAGCAGTTGTTCATGGAAAATCCCGACGCAATGCCCGACCCCTCGGAGGTTGACAAGGTCGCCAAAAAGCTAGCCGACCAACAGCTAAAGGACATCGTCGACCAGGGCGTCTTCG
Organism: Deltaproteobacteria bacterium; assembly: GCA_030591565.1. Taxonomy (GTDB): domain Bacteria; phylum Desulfobacterota; class Deferrisomatia; order Deferrisomatales; family BM512; genus JAUVAU01. Next base: position 3,781 of record JAUVAU010000020.1, read on the forward strand.
TCAAAGATAGAGACAGGCTGCGCCTTGACGGCTCCTTCTCCGGGGGCAAACTGCTTCTAAACGGCAAGGAAATCCCCATCCCGATGTAACAGTTTGCCCAAGCCAGAGGGTCGTCCATGGGATCACGGCCCTCCCCCCCTTTTTTTCCAGAAAGGCTTCGCACCACCGAAAGGAGAGGCAATTGCAGCTGCCGAAGTCGGCGGGGAACCGGCGCACAGAAGTTGGCGCCTTGCGATAATTCATTGTAATCGCAACAAGTGGTGGTATTGTTCAACTCAGGACTCGACAAAGGCTAAACCGGAGGAGAAGCGATAGATGTGCAAACGCTTACTTGCCACCCTCACGCTTGTGATCGTCTGCCTTGCCGTCCCCCTGCCCAAAAGCCATGCAATCGATGCAATGGTGGCCAAGAACCGTCTCATCCAATCCGTAACAAACTCCGACATCGCCACAGCTGAACAGATACTTTTCGAGCACGCCATCGACAAATGGACACTTGGCCACGCCCTTATGACGGCGCTCAACGCCAACTCCGCCCGATCAGAGCGAACTGTCCACAGGCTCGCCAACCTGCTTGTGGCCAAGGGCGCCCATATCGATTACTCCGATTACAAGGGCAAAACCCTCCTGATGGAGGCCATAGCCAAACGCTTCGAGACGGTGACCGACCTTCTGCTGGTCAATGGCGCCGACATGTACGCGCGCGATGACGAGGGCCGCAACGCCTGGGACTATGTTGACATGGGAACAGGTGAAGCCGAGATGATCACCTGGATACTCAACAACGAGCGGCGCATGCGCAAGGAGATCCGCGATCTGTGCAAAATACAGAACTTAAGCGCCAAGATGCGTGACGACTGCGTGGTAATAACATACGATCTGGAGGCCCCCACGCCTGTCCCCGTTGCCCTAATCGCCGAACAGAGCAAAGACAGACGGAGACGCAGCCTAAACGTCGTTACCGTCAAAGGCGACGTGGGCAACATGGTGCCACCGGGGAAAAAACGGGAAATTATCTGGGAAATCGCTAAGGACTACCCCTCAGGGGTACCGAACAAACAGATACTGCTTGATGTTATAGTGACCCTTAAGTAGCCTCGGGGAGACAGCGTTTTTCACCGGCAAAGCTACAAATATTTTACACTCTGCCCTGCAGGTGATACTGTTTGTCGTATACTTTATGGCGCTATCGGCTCGGTAACCTTTTTCTTGGGTTGATATGATTAACACAAGACGGCAAAATCCCCGAATACACTCGGTAAACGAGGTCCGCATCACCGACGCGATTACCGATCTGGAAAAGCGTTCCCTGACCACGATTGAGCTGGGAACGGGCGGGTGCCTCCTCACTTCATCCCGTCCATTGGGAATCGGCAGGGTTATGGTCATGAGCATCACGCTGGAGAAGAAACCGGTCAAGGCGATCGGCAAGGTGCTCTACGAATACCCCACGAAGGGGGGCAATATAAGCTCCGGGATCGAATTCATATACGTGGACACTGAGGACAACGAAGCCCTCACCCAGTTCGTGCTCAACAACTAAGAATTTGTTGAAAAACCCCGGATATCCTCCGATTGACGTTGTCAGGGGCGAAAAATGATCCTCGAAATACCTATCAGTATGCCTGCGGTCATTTTTCTTCCCTTCCTACTCCTCGAAGGATCTTTGGGGCTTCCAGTTTATCGTCGGCTCAGTTGGAGGTTTGTCCGACATCGGTTTAGCCCGATTTAGCCCTGTTTAGTGTTACCCCCCCCGCTTCGGGAGAGTTTTTCGTCAGAGCCTCCTGATACTCATCCACGCTGGTTTTATTGCCCCTTCGGACCAAAGATCGCCCCCAGGCTCATACCTTTTTTCTTCGTAATACGCTCAATCAGCCTCTTTGCGCGCTCGTGGTGGAAGTCGCAAACGAGCGCCCGACGGCAGTAGTCCTCAGCCCGCTCGCTGTCACGCATCATATCGTACACCTTGCCCAGCTGATACAGGGGTTCGGCGTTGTTGGGCGACGCAAGGTGGGCCCTGGTGAGTATCTTCTCAGCGGTAGCCAGCGCCTCGGCTTCGCTTGGTTCTTTTTCGTGCATTCGGGCAATGCCCAGATAGAGAAGGTATTCAGGCTCTATGGGGTTCAGCTCCACCGCTTCCCTGAACTTATCATACGCCAACGCCCATAGCCGAGCCTTCAAGGCGGACACACCCTCCCTAAAGGAAGCCTCCGCCTTCATCATCTCAGCGTGATCGGCACTCTGCTGTTCTTCGCCCATCAATGAAGCCAGGTATTCTCGCCTACTCACCGAATCTTCCAGCACGCCCACCGCACGTTCCAGCACCTGGCTGACCGCTCTCTTAGCTGTCAGCAGCGCTTCGGGCTCAACCTCATCGGTGCCGGTAATCGGCTCGAACTCGGCTTTCTGCTTTAGATACGCGGCATGGACAGCCTCGTCGTTGCAATTCACAGGCAGGCCGAGGAGCTGAAAATAATTTCTGGTGCGCATCCATTCCAGCTTGTCCCTGGCCTGTTCGACCAGCTTTCTCAACTCAGGATCGAGCGGTAGCCTCTCATAATCAGCCGCATCATCTCCCACCACCAGAAAACCGCAGAGAATCAGGTAGTAGAGAAGTCCCTTGGCCTCATCACCCGCCTCCTCAAGCAACTCCAGCACATTCGAGCCTTCGGCCTTTTCAAATAGCGCTGCCATCTTCCCGGACGCGGCCCCGAACTCGCTGGACTTCGGCAACTCTTCTATGGGGCGCCCTATGGTCACCGGCAGGTCAGCCACCTCATCCAGCGCATCGCTTATAAACCCCGAACCGGTCTGTTCATTCATCACCAGCCACAACAGCAGCTCGCCATCAAGGGGTCCGTCGGGTATCACGCTGGGCGGCTCAGCCCAGGGGAGGATGCGATAGCTCCCCTTGTTCCAGGTGAACACATCGAGCACCTTGTCCATGATATTTCTTTTCACTGCCGCATCCACCGTGGCCGGGTCGGTCTGGGCAAGGGCGACAAACGCCTCCCCAATTTTCATCCCCGCCTGGATGACCATCTGCAACGCGGCCTTGAACCCATCTTCGGTTACCAACCCACGCTGGAGAAGGTAGCGCGCAAGGGTATCGCCAAATACGTTGGAGTTGGCGAAGGCTAATTTGCCGCCGGAAAAAAAGAGCATCTTCTGGACATTGCCGTGGTAGACCGACAGCCTGCGAGGCTCCTTTGAGCGCAACGCGTAGGAAAAAACCTGCGGGAAGCTATGGCGATTGAAATTTCCCGTCTCGGTGACGACCCCGGTCAATAACCCGATCACTCCCCCGTCCGGCGCATCGCCGCCCTTTGCGAAACCCGGAAAAACGTTGAGTTGATTGAGTAGAAGCGCTTTTTTTATCGGTTTGTTTAAAACCTCCTGGGCCTTCCAGACGCTTATCGCCTCCTCCCTTATCTCGCCACCACCCGAAATGGCGCTGGTGACGATTATGCCCACCTTGTCTCCCCCCGCGCTCTTCCTGATGCGCGAGATCAACTCGAAAGCGCCCTTCCTGGGGATGAGCGAATCCACAATGACCATATCGGGACCAAACTCCAGGAAAGAGCGAAAAGCCTCATCATTGTTCGTGGCTTGCACGCACTCGGCCCCGAACTCTTCCACGATCGCCACAATGTCCTTTCGGGCATTGGGATCGGCGTCAGCTATCAAAATCCTATTCTGCATACTCGACTCACTCCGTAAATGGGAACGCCCTTATTCTACCGTAAAAAAGACCATTCGGTACACGAATAACGGTCACCCATCAATCTTAATTGCCACGGTATTCAGGGCCTTGCTCAATTATATTGACAAAAAAGTCCCCCGGACCAGCCAAGCCCGATCCCCTGGACGCGAGTTTAACACTAAAAAAAACAATGCAGTGACCCCGCAAATTCATAACACCTCAAAATTACGACATTTTTTGCCGCTGATATTTAAGTCTGGGTGAACCCTCGTGTCTTCTAAACTCGGTTTCGCGTCAAGAAATCGTTGCCCGGATTATCCACTAACGGACCCGGACGAAACCACAGCTTGCGCGGATTACCTAAGAGATGGCCCGCGCGAAAGGAGACCAGATGTCAACTGAAGAACAGCAGGAACAAACCGCCACCCTGGAAGTTACCGAACCCCAAGTCGGGCAAACCGAAGGTCCGGCAACAACCCAAATTGAGGAGATCGAAGTGGAAACCTTCGAGCTTACCGACGAAGTCCGCGAGCCCGAACCGGCGGAAAGCACCAAAAGCGAAGGAGCGAATTCCAGTGTGGAAAAAGCGCTCAAGGACACCAAAGCCTGGGCCACCAAACTCAGCCAGGACAACGCCCTTTTGCGCCAGGCGGTCGAATCGGCTGTCAACGTCGCTCCTCCCGCACTTCTGAGTGATCCCCAGGTCGCGCTCCGCTTCAAGAGGGCAAAGGATTCGCTGGCGGACTTTGAGGAGTTCGGGCCGCTAATAGACCTTCTCGACACGGTCATTCGCGGCGTGGGCAGCTACGAGCGGGAGATGGCGCACCAGGCGCTCCTCAGCTCAGTTCTCAATGAGCATCCCGACGCACTGGAGCTAAAGTCCGACAACGAGTTCATCTCCTGGGCCACCAACCAGCCACCCCTGGTGCGCCAATGCCTCGTTCACTCCACCGACCCATCCGACGTGAACTGGGCGCTTCGCCAGTTCAAAAATGAAAAGGTGGTAGCGAGCACGGCCAAAGCACGCGAGGCGGTGGAAAACACCCGAAAAGAAAAGATCCGCCACAACCTTAGCCCCTCACCCCAGACCGGCAGCGCTCCCACGGGTCCCCGTTGGACCCGCGAGGACATAGCCGGCATGAGCCTGGATGACTACAGGCAGAACGAGGCCCTGATCGACGCCGCACTGGCCAGGGGCGAAATCGACTAACCGGACACCTTAAAAGGAGAACACCCAATGGCATACACCCAGACACTATCCAGTTTCATCCCCGAAGTGTGGTCCAAACAGCTCCTCAAGAACTGGGACGACACTTTCGTGATGCGCCGCCTGATCAACACCAAATACGAAGGTGAGATCAGCCAGTACGGCGACACCGTACACGTCCCCTATCTCGGCAACATCACGGTCAACGATTACGACAACAACCCCGGCGCCGGCAATCCCGTGAGCTACGAGGACATCCCGGACTTCTCCGACACGCTCACGATCAACGAGCGCAAATACTGGGCCTTCAAGGTCGAAGATATCGAACGCGCCCAGGCTGACATGGATGTACGCCACCAGTACACCAAGCGCGCCTCGGTCGCCATGAAAGATGAGATCGAAACCTGGCTGCTGGGCTCCTCGTTCTACAGCTCGGTCGGCCAGGTCATCGTGGCGGGTACCGCCCCCGATGCATGGGCAAACTCCACCGCCTACTCCACTGGTGATCGCGCCATCCCCACCAGCGGCAACGGCCTGGTTTACGAAGTCACCGATGACGGCGGCACCTCCCACGCAACCACCGAGCCGACCTGGCCTGCCACCCTTGGCTCCACGGTGACCGACAACGACATCACCTGGACCTGCGTGGGCTACACAGGCCACGGCACGGTCACCGCAAGCAACCTTTACAAGACCCTGGTGCGCGCCAAAAAAGCGTTCCGCAGGGCGAACACCTGGATCGAAGGCGACATGTGGGCGGTCATCCCCCCCGACATCGAAGAGCTGATCCTTACCTCTTCGGAGCTGACCCACGCCACCGATCGCGCCGACAAGCTGGTGGAGCAAGGTCTTTTCGGCAACCTGGCGGGCTTTAAAATCTACTGCTCCAACAACGTCAGCGGTACCGGCACCTCCGCCGACCCCTTCAGGGTCATGTGCGGCAATAACGACCTCATCTCGTTTGCCGAGCAGATAACCGAGACCGAAGCGCTGCGCCTCGAAGGCGAATTCGCCACCGGCGTGCGTGGGCTGATGGTCTACGGCGGCAAGATCTTCGACCGCAACAAATACGCGGGGATCATAATCGAAACCGAACTCTAAAAAAAAGCAACAAGAAGCGGTGAAGGGAGGGTCGGCTTTCGGCCCTCCCCTTCCAGCCGAAAGGGGTAGCGATGTCACCATTCACCCTAGTAAAAGTTCCGGGCTGTCCGGCTAACCGTATACCTACAGGCGATCTGGATAAATTCATGCGCAACCATCCCGACGCCCATATCATCGACACCGGCAAGGCCGGAAATACGACTGGCGAAGAACGCCCGGATTTCAATAGCGCTCCCGTGCGCACCAAGTATCCCGCCCGCATGAGCAAAGCGGCGCTTGTGAACGAGCTGTGTACCGAACACAACTTCAGACCACCATCCAACTGGTCCAGAGCAGAGTTGATCGCCAAGGCGAAGGAACAAAGGACGGCCAGCTCATGAGTAATACGCTACCAGTAACCGCTCCTCTGGTCATTGAAGATGGCGCAAATCACCGCTTCGATGACCTGGTGAATCCCGAGCTTCACCCGGTTGAGCTAAAGGCCGGAGCCTTTCACGGCGTCAAGCAAAATGGCGTGCAGATTGATCCGGCCAACCCTCCGGCAAATATCACCTTGAGCGCACCCGCTGCTAACTTCAAAGGCCCGAACTATACCCATGAAGTCATGGCCCCGGTTGCGGCTATTGCTGACTTTTGGGAACTGGTCGAAAAAAAGGGCGGCCCCGATGCTGTAGCGGCGCTAACTGCTATTTTCGAGATCATCAAGAGTGGTAGCCCCTCGATGGAGTGGTCAGCGTTTCTCGCAGCGTACACAACAGCGCTGCCGGATAACTTTACGTATTCGGGCGCGCTATTTAACGCACTAGCCAACGCCCTCGGCGTGTCCACGTGGGTTGCAGGGCGTGACAAGGTAAACACCTTCACGCTCGATCAGCTCATGGGTAAGGCAACCGAAGTCGTGGAGGTATGGAGCTGATGTCAGCACCTCTTTTTACTTATACCGAAGAGTATGTGGTTCCTGGTGGCGCCGGAGCCAATGACGGGACGAGCTGGGCTGACGCTTGGGATATAACACAAGTCGCTGCGGCCCTTGCGTCGAGTAAGCGATTTAATTTTGCCGGGGCTTTTACGCCCACGGCTAATTTACCGTGGACCACCTGGGGCGGCGGTAGCCTAGAGATGATTGCTTTCCGTGGGTGGAAGAGTGACAAATCCGGGATTGCTCTCACTCTAGCCGATGCTCCGACTTTAGATCATAGCGGTCAGGGTGCAGGTGACGCTATTTCAGGCGGCTCATACCAGCATTATCAAGGTTTGCGAATATTAAACGCGCCGGGTACTGGGCTAATGGTATCCACAGGGGACCGGGTACGGTGTTTCCTTGTAGAAGCATCCGGGAATGGAACTCATGGCATTTACTCAGATGATTATTTCTTCGCCCATCTGTGCCGAGCAAACAACAACGGTGGAGATGGTATTAAGGGCGATATATATTCTCGTTATACTATGTGTGAAACAGTCGGAAATGGTGGTTACGGCATATACGGCGGCACAGGGGCCGCCTTGGCAGGTTGTTTCATTAGAGATAATGCGGATGGGGTGCGGCTAGTCAATGGCGGTAGCATTATAACCTCGACTATAGACGCCAATGTTGGTCTTGGTGTTTGGTTATTATCAACTACTAGCCCAGTCCCAATCATAGCTTCACTACTTACTAATAATGGCACGTATGCGCTTTCACCTGGTTATACCGTCAATGCTGACAGTGTTGGATTCTATAATAATGGATCAGGTCAAGTGGCTTCTTATCTAAACGATTCCATAAATGAATTCAACGAAAATCCGCAGTATGTAGATATTGCTAACGGTAACTACGAAATAACCAATACAAACTTATTGGCTGTTTCTGTGCCGATGTTAGGTTCGGTCAACATTGGCGCTTGGCAGGGTGGCGCGGCTAGCGGTGGTGGCAGCAGTTTCCGCCCACGCATCAGACCGCATGGAGTTTAAAAATGGCGACAATCAAAAATGTAGCAGGCCAGGGGTTCTACTGCCTCGCATGGGACACCGCAGCCGACGAAGCCAAAAAGGGTGACAAGGCCAATATTACCGCCACCCTGTCAAAGGATGGCGCAGCGGTAGCACCGCTTGGGGATGAAGAGCCCGTCGAGATCGGCAACGGCGTCTACTGGCTTAACCTCACCCAAGCCGAAACCGATGCCGACGCACTGGCGCTTATACCCGTCTCCACCACCGCTAACGTGGTTCTCGACCCCGTCATCATCAACACGGTGACGCTGACCGACTACAGAGCCGACCTCTCGACCCTTGTCGACTTCGACCCCGCAGCGGATATAGCCGAATCCAACGGCGTCGATTCATGGACCTACCAACAGCTCTTGCGATTAATTTTTGCCGTACTCTGCGGCGAGCGCATGGGTGGAGGAGCCGAAGGCGACAAGAGCTTCAAGGTCCCCGGCGGGAATAAATCCAGGGTCGTGGTCCCAACCGATCTCAACGGCAACACCACCGCCGACGTAACCCTTGACGCCAGCGAGGTCTAAATGGACGGGCTATTCCCAAAGACATTTCTCCCCCTCGCCACATGGCCTCTTCACCTCTGGCCCATAGGCGAAGGCCCGCCGCTCAAAATGGAGGGCTCAGCCCGACTGACTAGCGAGGGCTACAGCGTTTCCATGAAGGTGGTAAAGGAACACTCGGTAGTTACTAGAGGGCAATACGCCAGAAAGGCGGATAATGATGGGTGACGCCATATACGTGGGCCACGACGCTCAACTTACCGTGGAAATTCGCGCCAAATCGGGGTCGCCGGTGGACTTGAACGCTCTCGGCATCAACAGAGCGCAGTTGACCATTGCTGGCAAAACAGTGGACTCCGACGCGTACCCTGCCTCTTTTGATTGGGTTAGCGAATCGGGTGCGGGCCGCATAACTATCGACCTCACCGGCTTTTCCTTCCCGGCGGGCAGCTATGGCGTGCGGCTGGTTATCTACCATCCCGCCGCCCCCAGCGGGGTTTTGGTCGCCGACGGCTATCCTGTGAACATCGGAAAATCCATCCCGGGCATTGAACCCTCAACGGCTGATCTGGACTCGCTTCGAACCTTGCTCGGTTCAGACAATACCGGCAAGGGCTCCGACCTCATCGTCCACACCACCGTCGGCAATACGGTGACCCAGGTGCTCGACTCCCTCATAATGGAATCCACTCGGCTAAAAGTCAGCGCAGCCGACTCCTCCCACGGTTATCTTGAGGACAAAGTGTCCGTGGGGACTGGCCTGAACGTGCAGACAGACACCGATGGCTCGGGCAACCAATTGGTCACCCTCTCCTCCAAGGGGTTATCGGCGGTCAACGTTTCCGATGGTGCCCCGGGGTATCTGTCCGACAAAGTTTCAGTCGGCGACAACCTGCAAAAAGCGACGACGGACGTGGTCACCCTGGACACGAAGTTTCGCGGTGCGCTGGTGGGAGCCTCCTCCGCCCAGACGATTGCGGACAGCACATGGACGACGGTCACCGGCCTCGACACGGAAGAGTACGACACTGAGGACGTTCACGATTTAGCCGCCAACACCGAGCGGCTCACGATACCCCAGGGCGTCGCCTACGCAAGCCTCACCGCGCAGCTCTCCTTCGCAACAAACGCAACGGGCAACCGTGGCGTACGCATCCTCAAAAACGGTGCAACCATTCCAAACATACGCTGCGTCAACATCAAGCCCGCGACCTTGGCAGGGTACGACGTAACACAGCTTTCGACACCGGTTCTGACCGTATCGCAAAACGATTATTTCACCATGCAGGCATACCAGAACTCCACCGCAGCCCTGGACACAGTGGGCGGTGAGTGCTGGCTGTCGCTGGAAATCAAACAGTAAACGGGGGCCAAGATGACGATCACAAAGGGTTTACAGGTAACCGACCTGGTCTCGCGCATCGCCGTGGATCTTTCCGACCCCAACCATCGGCGCTGGAGCGCGGACCAGATAACCAAATTCATCAACGAGGGGCTTCGCGACCTGGCCGACGGCGGGGCGTTTATACGCCACGACCTCCACGTAGCCAGTGCAGGCGTCGCCTATTATGAGACGCTGGCCGAGACCCTGCGGGTGGTGTCGGTGCAGTTCGATGGCAAACAACTCAGAGGCGCCACCAACGACAGCATCACCAGGGTCAAGGGGACCGGGTGGAGGACGCTGGGTGGCGAGCCGACCCATTACATACCCGATCGCAACGGTATACGGCTCTGCCCCACCCCGAGCCAGAACGGCGAGGGGCCGGTCGTCTCCCAGCCCCCACCCATCGATGAGGAGACCGGTTCCAAGATCGATGGCGACAACCTTGCCGCCACCCTGATTGAGGACACCGTTGTGCATTTCAGCTTTGGCGACTCCACCCTGGCGCAGACCGATCCGGCGGCGGGCAACATCGTAGTCACCTACCACTTTTACCCCCGCCCCTCCACCGGGCAGGACAGCCTGCCGCTTCGCTATGTCGATGCACTCTCGGCCTACGCGCTGTGGCGCTGCTTTGCGCTCTCCCAAGTGCCCGAGGAGGTCACCCGCTCCCAGCTGCTCGCCGGTGCCTGGCAACACCACAAGGCGACCATCAACACCTGGAGCCAGCACCACGCCCAGAGCGACACACTGCTCTTCGCACCCATGGAGGCGCTTTAGATGAGCCGGGGACTAAACACCGAAAGCGATCCGAGGCACCTGCCCCAGTCCAACTACCCTGAGTTCACCCAGCTCACCGGCAGGGGCGGGGTAATACGCCCAAGGCTCGGCGACGTTGACTACACCCCCCAGCCCGGCTCCATCGCAGAGTGGCAGCTTGAAAAACTTGGGGACAACGACGTGGCGCGTGCCTACAGCGCCGACACTGAAGCCGAGTACATGGTCTACGCCCCCTCGGCGGGTGGAACCCCCGAGGTCTACGACCACTCAAACACAACCGCAACCGAGCTGCTCGTTGAAGAGCCCGACACCGCCCCCGTGCTGCTCTATTGGCATTCCGGGTGGCTTAACTCGACAAGCGGTTTAGCGGCTGGCGAAAGCGGCACCTACACGCTGGCCTATACCGACAACATAGCTGGTTACGTCACCGGCCTTGGCTCGCCGGTAAAGTTCACCAACACCTTCAAGCAGATCAACACCTCGGTACCGGATTCGGTGGATGTACCCTACGGAACCAAGATAACCAACTCCACCAAATCAGGCGATGAAGCCTACGTGCGCGGCTACGGATTTTGGGCCACCGGCCTCCATGCATTTCTTATAGACACCACCGAGCAGACCGGTTCGTCCACATGGGAGTCGGGCGACACAATTGTGTTAGAGGGAATCGGAACCTACACGCTGGCGGGTCTTGACAACTACTACGACGTCTACGCCTACCCCTACTTTTCCATTCCGGCCACCAAACCCGCAGGCTGCGCAACGCTGCTTTACAGGCTGGACAACACCGCCGGGTTCTACCACAGGGTTGGGGAGGAGAGCGCTGCGCTGGTCAAAGATACCGACTCATCGCCGGACTTCCCCTACAAAACGGATGGCTCATTTCTTGAGAGGTGGCCGGGACCGCTGGACCTCAACTACCTCCCCGAGCAACTGGTGGGATCGCTGGACAATGCAAAGGTTGTCGGCGTCCACAAAGGGTGCCTCTTTCTGGCCGAAGGCTCGACCCTTCGCTACTCCGAACCGGAGCAATTTCGCTATTTCAGGAAGAGCTTCAACCTGGACGTGGGCGATACGATCCTGAAGGTGGTCAGCCGCCGGGAGACTGCGGAAATCTACACTCCCACGACGGTGAAGTACCTGGTGGGCAACCCCCCCTACTTCGAGCTTCGCGAAATCGGGATAACCGAGGGACCGGTGAGCGTCGGCTCCATAACCACCACCGACACAGGCACCTTTGCGCTCTTTGACGACGGCATCTACCTTTTGGATGGCAGCGCACGCAAAAACATGACCGCCGCCATCAACTCCCCCTACATCGAAAAGCTCGATAACCCGCACACCACCATCGGCGGGGCCTCCCAGGGGATTTATTACCTGGTGGACGAAAACGGCGGCTGCCTCGCCTACGACTGGGAACAGGGCGAATGGTTCTTTCGCCAGTTCACCGCCCAGCCCCAGGCCTTCCTCTATATCGACAACGCGAGGAGCCTGGTAGCCAAACTACCGGATAGATTCAAGGCAATCGGCACCCAGCCAACCGAGACCGCCTGGGCGCTGACCACGGGAGAGACCGGCGACGGCAGGCTGAGGCCAACGCCGCCCAAGGTCTTCGTGGACATGGACGGCGAGATAATTCTGGAGTTTCTCATCGATGGGTCGAGCGTTTGCAGCTACCCGATCCAGGGGCCCCAGGAGGTCAACCTCCCGGTGGATCGCGGCTACTATTATCAGGTCAGGCTCACCGGCTCCAGCGGGCCGGAGGATACCGAAATCAGAAACGTGGAGTTTAGAGGATGAGTCGCCCCTTCCAGCCACCATCCACGACTGCGGAGGCGGTGGAGCAGCTACGCAACCTGCACAACGGCCTCCTGCGGGTGGGGACGCTCTCGCAACTACCGTCGGGAGCCACAAGCGAAATGATCGTGGCAAAACTCAATGAACTCTTGGCCGCGCTGGCCCAACTGGTGCAGGCAGGAAATGTGAGGAAAAGATGAGTCTCTTCAGTACGATTCTTGGAGTTGTAACCACAGTCGGCTCCGGTGCGCTCTCCGCCTCCGGCGAAGTCGACGCCAATGAGGAAAACGCACAGCAGTTAGCCAATCTTGAGGCGACTGAGCGGTATGTCGCCGGACTGCTGGCCCCCTTTGAAAACGAAACGATACCCCAGCTGGCTCCAGGCGGCTTTCTTCGCGACGCATTGGCGGCGGAAGATATCATAGCCGCCTCCACCGAGCAGCTCGACGCCCAGGCCCTCTCCAGAGCGGCCGGCAGCAGAGTCAGCCAGGAGGAGAGCCACAGGGCGAGCAACGCTCTTTTCGATGAGATCATGGGCCGTGGCGCAGCCGACAGGCAGGCCGACATGGACGCCGCCTCGGCGCTGGCGGATTTCGGGCTGGAGCAGCTTGGCTACTCCGACCTCTTCAGCTCCTCCAAATCCACCAACGACAACGAAACGTACTCGGACCTTCTCCAGTACGTCGGCAGAAATTTAAGTTGATCTTGCTGCGCTTGAAAGAGAAAGGAAACGGATGAGCTTTTTTAGTGATGCGATCCACGACGTTATCTCCCCGGCGGGCACCTATGAAGCCCTTGGCGACATGCTTGATGGCGACGCAAACTCCAATGACTATTCGAGTATGCTGAGCCATTCCCTCTTCACCACTGGAGAACCAATCGCCATCACCACCGGCCTGCTCCAGGAAAAATATGGTACCGACTTCATGACGGACGACCCGACTTTCGAGGGAGAGGTCCCCCAGCTCGCTGCTGCGACTGAGGACTCCTTTGGCGAGCTAACCGCCTCAGAAGACAACCAGATGCTTTTGGCTGATGTCAGCGCCGTGGAGAAACGGTTGAGAGCCGCCGGGATGAGTCCCGCCGCTGCGGCTGCGGCCGGCGCCAGGATGCACGCCCTGGGAGCTGCCGATCTGGTCGGCTACTCCACCGGGCTCATGGGCGACCTTGAGGCCTTGCGCTACAAGATTGACAGCAAAGCCGATGATTACGATATTACCAGTTACCTGGAGGCTGGCACAAAAGGGTTTCTCGACGGAGTGTAAGGGTGAAATCTTCCCTGGATGGATAGCCCGGCAGATAACCCGGCCAGCTGTCATCTCTAGGAGGCTCTGACGAAAAACTCTCCCGAAGCGGGGGAGTTACACTAAACCGGGCTAACCCGGAGATTTTAGCCGATGCCTGGCAAACCTCCAACTGAGCCGACGATAAACTGGAAGCCCCGAAGATCATTCGAGGAGTAGGAAGGGAAGAAAAATGACCGCAGGCATACCGACAAGTATTTCGAGGATCATTTTTCGCCCCTGACAACCTCAATCGGAGGATATCCGGGGCTTTTCAACAAACCTAGATAAAAATATCCCCTCCCCACCAGGAGGTAGTGGGGAGGGGCGGCGTGAAATTAATGCTGAGGGCTTTCAAGTTACCGGCCACCCTCACACAATAACTACTACCGCCAAAGTTGAGATTTGTTTCACAAAGCACGTCATTTCCCCCCTAAAATGCCTGCCCCTATTCACAAAACCCTCAACCAGCGGCATAATGACTCATGGCTATAGCGTCTGAGAAATGAATCGCTTGCCGTGGCCGACTGGGAGCCGACGGCAATAACTTTCATCACAGGCTTGCCGATGGTCTCTTCCTCCATACCCTTCTGGGCCGCGCTGGCCGCCGTCCTCTCCATGGCTGCGGTGATCTTCCTTACCGCGCTTGCGACCAGACGCACCCCGGCATACATCCTCACCATCGCGCTCTTACTCATCGCCGCACGGCTGGGCGCTGGGCTGTACACCTTCGACGAGCCCAACCTTGCAGCCATCATCTTCGGGAGGTTCAGCGCTCCTGCGGCGGCCATCCTCATGGCCATGGCTGTCAACTATCTTTACAACAGCCGCCGAAGCCCCTACCTCAACGCGGTCATCCTGGTCAGCACGATCTGGCTGATACTGGCTACGCTCCTGGACCAACCAGGACCGGTCGCGACCCTCCCTCTGGACCTGACGGCATTTTTTATAACCCTGCCCTGCGCAATCGCCGCGATGGGTGAGGGCGACCATCTGCTCGGCCTGGGAATGGGGCTTGTGGCGCTGCGCTCCATAGCCCACCCCCTCCTGCGCTTCTTTGCACCCGAGCTGGGGCCGACGCTCTATCCGGCGGCTGTTATCTGGATCATCCCCGCAATCGCCACCGTGCGCACGCTGTTCGCCAAACTGACCGGGGAGCTAAGCCATAACCGCCGGCTGGCGGCAAGCGCCAGTGGAGAGCTGTCTCAAGCCGCGTTGAAATCAGCCGGGATCGCTCACGATCTGAAAAATCTCCTCCAGGCCATCGTCGCGGGGACCGAATCGCTCGCCGACCCGGGGCGCTCCGACACAGGGACGCTGGAGGCGATAAAAGCGGCAGCCAAGCGAGGGAGCGGCCTGGCTGGCTCCATAGCGGGTGACACCCGGGGCGCTGCCAAAGAACAGCTCAACTTGAACGAGCTGCTCTGCACCGCAACCGCCGTTATCTCGCCCTCGCTGGGTGAAAGAGTCAGCATCAAGCAGACGCAACATGGCATGGTCCCGGCATTTTGCAATCGCCGGGAGATCGAACAGGTGATCGGGAACCTCATCCTCAACTCCGCCGAAAGTGGCGAGGGCAAGGTGTCGATAACGATCTCCTGCTCCAGCACCCCCGAAGGCAGGGCGCACGTGGTGGTTGAGGATGACGGCCCCGGCATCCCACAGGAAGTTGCGGCCAGGATATTCGACCCCGACTTTTCCACCAAGGCGAGGGGGTCGGGGCTGGGGCTTGCCAACGCCAAAACGCTGATGGAGAAAAACCTCGGCACTATTGCCGTGTTTCCGGCAGCGAGGGGCGCACGCTTCGAGTTGACCCTGCCGACCAAAACACCCCCCACCATCCTCATAGTCGACCCGGACAGCGCCTTCGCCAAAGCGCTTGCCGAGCGGCTGGAGGCGGCAGGGCTGCAGACAGTTACCGCAACCGACGGCTCCACCGTGCTCTCCTTGCTGGAGCGGGGAGACCCCGGCTTCGCCCTTGTGGTCACCGAGCTGGTCATGGCTCAAACGGGAGGCCGGGCGCTTTTGGAGAAGTTCTCGAAAATGGAGAACAGGCCGGGACTTTTCGTGGTATCCACCGTCGCCAACGAAGCGACAAAAACCGGGGCATTGGAGGCCGGAGCCGACCTCTTTCTGGAAAAGCCCTGCGACCCGGCCAGCGTGGTGCGGTCGGTACTTGGCTGGCTTGATAAGTGATAATTTCGCCCGGTTGATGTACCATGGGCAGCGTTGCCTGATTTTCATTACTTGTACTTCATTTGCGTGTATTGACAGAGGTGTAAAATGACCCAGGAAACCAAACCCCAACGGCCTTTCACCGTTATGGTCCGGTTCACCGTGGACCCCTCCGACAAAGAGGAGTTGATGGAGATGGTGACGATGATGCTTATGGAGATCGGTCCCTTCATGGCATCGCAGCAGGGCTTTCTCGGCTTTCGCTCTCACCAGTCGCTGGATGGCTCCACAGTTGTCAACTACCTGCAGTGGCAGAGCCAGGACGACCATGAGCGCTGCATGTCCAGCCCGGAGATGGAGTCGGCAGGCGACGGACTGATGGAGTGGGTGGAAAGCGGACGGGCCAAGCTCGGCGTGGAGACCTTCCACATGATCTCCACCATCGAAGGCTGACCATCACAGTGGCGCGCCTCCACCGGAAAAGATAAGAGATGGAAGAACAAAGCTGGGTGGAGGTTTTTGACGGCATGGCCACCCCTGGGGAGGTCGGCGGCCATTGGCACTGGACCCTCGTGTTAAAGGCTCGCGGCGTCCCCTTCCGTGTGACCGGGCTGGGCAAATCCAAAAAAATCCTGGTTCCCCCAATCTCCAAAGAGCGGGCGGAGCGCGAAATTCTCCTCTACGAAGAAGAGATTCGCCAGGGCAAGTCAATCGCCTCCCCCATCCCGGATAATCCGGCTGCCTGGCTTTCGCTGACGGTCCCGCTGCTGCTGATCGCTCTACACCTCCAACTGCCCGAAGCGATAAGGAAGCTCGGCTGGCTCGATGCACGCCTATTCAAGCAGGGGCAGTGGTGGAGGGCGGCCACCGCCTTGACGCTCCACGGCGACACGATGCATCTGATGGGCAACGCGGCAATCGGTACGGTGATCATCTACAAACTCTGCCGTTCACTCGGTTTTGGGGCCTCGCTCTTTTTGCTGGTCCTCTGTGGGGCAATCGCCAACTCGGCCAACGTCTTCACCTCCGGCCCCTACCACGTGAGCCTGGGCGCTTCCACGGCTATCTTCGCCGCCGTGGGGGTGCTGGCCTCCCTTGCGGTACAGCGCAGGCGCGACCCGGCCTGGCGAAAGCTGGTCATCCCCATCGGCGCAGGCGCGGCGCTGCTGTCGATGCTGGGCGGACCGGGGGGGAACACCGACTACGGCGCACATCTCTGGGGATTTTTTATAGGGCTATTGGGCGGCGGCGTTACCGCCTTCATCATCTCGCGAAAGGGATTACCCGGCCTGAACACCGGTTTCGCGCTGGGTGCGGTGGGGGCGCTGGCAGTTGCAGCGGCATGGTACATGGCCCTTGCCTGACATGTGGCTACTCGAACTCAAGCGGTCGGTCAAGCTTTGAAACCCTGGCCGGATCGAAATTCTCCACCCCCCAGTGCAACACCTCTTCGCCGCTTTCCTTCAACAGCTCCCTCGGCGGGGGGAAGCCGAGAAACCCCAGGGCGGCTCCGACCAACTCGCCACCCTCGCGTTCGAGACTTTTTGCTGAAGAGATGGTCACAGGGTTGTCACGCTTGCTCAACTTTCCCCCATCGGGGGCGGTGACCAGAGGCAGATGAGCGTAGGCTGGGGTGGGCAACCCCAACAGCTTTTGTAGAATTATCTGCCGGGGGGTGGACGTTATGAGGTCCGCGCCGCGCACGACCTGATTGACACCCGCCTCGCCATCGTCAACGACCACGGCCAGCTGGTAGGCGAATATCCCGTCGGCCCTGCGGATGACAAAGTCACCCCCGAGCGCGGTCAGATCGTACTTGCATTTCCCCCGCACCAGATCGACGAACTCAACCTCTTCACCCTCAACACACAGCCGATGCGAGCGGGGTTCCCTGCCCTCGGGCAACCCCCCGCGACAGGTACCGGGGTAGACCGGCCCCTCCTCTCCCGCGTGGGGTGCGGTGGCGGCCAGCGCCACCTCTTTGCGGGTGCAGCCGCAGGGGTAGGCAACACCCTGGGCCAGCAATTTATCCATCGCCTCGGCGTAAGCTTTGGTGCGCTTGCTCTGGTAGACGATTGGGCCATCCCAGGTCAGGCCAAGGGCTTCCAGGGTGCGCAGGATATCGTCAGCCATCCCCTCAATCACCCTCGGCGTATCCAGGTCTTCCACCCGCATAAGCCACTTTCCCCCAACGCTGCGCGCGAAGAGATAGCTCCCCACCGCCGCCACAAGCGACCCCAGATGGAGCGGCCCCGTGGGAGAGGGAGCGAACCTCCCCACAACTGCCGCGCTGCCGTGGGTTTTCACTGCCATCAATAGAGGAACATGGGCTTGCCCAGCCCGTGGTTGAGTGAGGGGCGATACTGCTCGGAGTCGTAGAACGCCGCCACGTCCACCGTCTTTTCCCCCAGTATGGGCGAATCGGCCTCCACGTAGGTGTAACGCCCCTGGCGCAGCGCGACCATCTTGCCGAAGTTCTTGTCGTCTATGAGGTCCATCGCGCAGGCGGCGAAGTTGACCGCCACCATGATGTCCAGCGCATCGGGCGCGCCCGAGCGCATCAGGTAGGCCAGGTTTTGCACCATCGTCTTCTCGCCGGTTATGCGTTCCAGCGCCTGGGCCGTCCATTGGCCCACGCCTCCGAGCTTCCTGTGACCGAACGCATCGGCCTCGCCCTCCTCCATTAGCCCCTCGCCGATTGGTTTGGCCCCCTCTGAAAGGGTCACGATGCAGTAGTTGCTGGGGTTGTCGAACTTGTCCTTCATAAGGAGACCCCCCAGTTTCTCCGGGTCGAAGGGCACCTCGGAGATGACCGCACGGTCCACCCCCGCGAGGTAGGAGGCGATGAGGGAAGTCTCCCCCGAATGTCTGCCGAAAAGTTCAATGACCCCGATGCGCTCATGGGAACCGACGCAGCTGCGCAGCTGGTGGATGAACTGGACCGAGCGGGTCACGGCGGTGGAAAACCCTATGCAAAAGTCGGTGCCATAGACATCGTTGTCCATTGTTTTGGGGATCGAGACGACAGGGAACCCCTCGCGGTGGAGTCGGGCGCCATAGCCCAGGGTGTCTTCGCCGCCGATGGGGACCAAGACATCAATGCCCAGCTTCCCGAGCACGCCCAATACATATTTGGTGCAGTCAACCAGCCCCCCCGCCAGCTCGACTTTCATGGCGGCCGGGATGCACTCGGGAACGTCTGATGACTTTACTGCTTGGGGATTGACCCTTGAGGTGTGCAGATAGGTGCCGCCGCTGCGGTCGATGGTGCGGGTGTTGGCGTGGTCGAGGTTGCAGATGAACTCTTTCATGGAGGCTGGGTCATCGGGATTCAGGTGCAAAAGCCCCATCCACCCCCTGCGTATCCCCACCACCTCATGGCCCTCGGCCTCGCCTCTGGTCGCCACCGTCTTTATGGCGGGGTTGAGGCCGGGTACGTCGCCACCTCCGGTCAGTATCCCTATTCGCATGTCGAGCCTCCCCTTCGAGACAGATTACATTACCCATACGAGAAGTATAAATTCAACGTGCCCCTGGTCAAGTGGGGGGAAGCGCAAAGTCACTCGATGCGAATGGCGTCGGCGGGGTTGAGACTGGCCGCCTTCCAGGAGGGATATATCGTCGCAACCCAACACAGGACCACCGCTATCAGCGCAAAGAGCGCGCACGGCCCCGGTGAGACGACCACGGGTAGCCGGTCGAAGAGATAGATGTCGCCGGGGATTTTTATTATCGGATAGCGTTTGAGCAGCGCGCACACACCCAGCCCCAGCACCAGCCCGGAGCCGGCCCCGGTGATTCCGATTATCAGACCCTGAAGGGAAAAAATACGCCTCACCAGCCGGTTCGAGGCCCCCATCGCCTTGAGGATGCCTATCTCCCGCGTCTTTTCGATGACCGTCATTATCAGGGTGGCCGCGACGTTGAACGCCGCCACCAGCACGATCAGCCCAAGGATGATGCTCAACACCACCCTTTGCAGCTCCAGCGCGAAGAACATATTGCGATTCATCCGCTTCCAGTCGCTGACCCAAAACTCCCTGCCCAGGTTGATCTCGATGGCGCGGGCATAGGTAGATGCCTCCATCATATCGTCCACCCTCACTTCAACCCCCCCAACCGAGTCGCCCAGCTTGAAGATCGATTGCGCCGTGGCGATGTCGGTGAACACCATCTTGGAGTCGAACTCGTACATGCCGGTGGAAAAGATTCCCGCGACCCTGAACGAACCCAGCGTCGGGGCGTTGCCCACGGGGATCGTCGCTCTGACGGCGTCACCCACCTTGACCCCCAACACATCAGCCAGCTCCCTGCCGATGAGTATCCCCCTGTCGGCCTCGGCCAAAGCTCCGACCTCCCCCTCCACCACGGTTTGCTCTATCGCGTCGCGCCAATATCGGTTGGCGGGATTGATCCCCCTGAGCACAGCGCCGCCGGTGGCGGAGCCAAATGCCAGCATCGCCTGGCCGGTTACCACCGGGGTGGCGTCGATCACCCCCGGAATGGAGGTGATGCGGGCCATCACCTCGTCAACGTTTTCTATATTGCCCTCAAGGCCATATACCGCGATGTGGGAGTTGACCCCCACCAGCTTGTCGCGCAAGGTCTCCGTGTAGCCGGTCATCACCGAATACACCACGATCAACGCGGCCACGCCCACCGCAACGCCGATTGTGCTGAGCCAGGTAATCAGCGAGATAAATCTTTCGCTGCGTTTGGCCTTCATCTGCCGCCAGGCCATCCACAGTTCCATTGAAGAACCCATTAACTTCTCCGGTATTCCAGGACAATGTAACAGAGGGGGAGTATATCCGGATGCACCCGACAAATGAAGAGAATGTAGAGAAGCCTGTCTTTTCAGTAAAGTGGCAGGGAGGGTGGCGGTCACCTCACGTCAGCGCTACGGACTCCGTCGCGCTCCATAACCGTGCGGAGCTTTTTCAGTGCGGAGATTTCGATCTGCCTTACCCTCTCACGGCTCACCCCGCAGGTTTGTGCGATCTGCTTGAGCGTCATCGGCTCTGCGCCGTCGAGGCCAAAACGCATGGAGAGGATGTGGCGGTGGCGATCGCGCAACTCTACGATATGGCCGTTTATCAGCCAGCGGAGCTTTTCACGCCAAAGCTCCTTTGTGGGATCGATTACACCGGAAGCTGCTATGCGGTCACCCAGCAGCACATCTTCATCACAGTCGATCGGCTTGTCCAGAGAAGCCCCGGCGGCCCCGACCCTGCGCAGCCGCTCCAGCACTTCGACGCCGATCTCGGTGGCGCGGCTAAGCTCCTCCATCGTGGCCTGACGGTTTAGCAGCTTGGAGAGCTCTTCCTTCATCCTCTCGACCCTGCGAATGTCATCGTGGACGCGGATGGGCAACCGCACGGTGCGACCTTGGCGGACAAGGGCGCGCTGGATCGCCTGGCGAATCCACCAGGCGGCGTAAGTGGAGAAGCGGCAACCCCTGCCGGGGTCGAAGCGCTCCACCGCCCGGATAAGCCCCAGGTTGCCCTCTTCGATCAGGTCCATTAACTGCATACCCCTGTTCATGTAACGGCATGCCAGCTTGACCACCAGCCTGAGATTGGCCTCTATCATCTTGCGCCGTGCTTCGGCGTCACCCTTGGCGATCTTGCGGCCAAGTTCCTTTTCATCGTCAGCAGTGAGGAGGGAAACCTTGCGAATGTCCTTGAGGTAAACATCGACCGAGGGATCCCGGGCGAAGCTCGACGTCTTTGAGCGGCCCATGCTGGGTCGATTGCTTGCAGCGATGTTGGGCAATGCGACCGTTACCGGACCAGGCGCACGATGACCCATGATCTACCTCCGCCCCGTCATTTTATCCGGGGCCTTACTCGTCCCCCCTCCGAAGACAACTCGAAAAACTTCAAGGGAAATAAAGAGGCCATGCTTTCATAATATTAAATAGTTTCCATTTCGCAAGGGTCAAAAAAGTGACGCTAAACCAGTTGCCCAACCCCTAGTGCCGCCCCCGATAACACAACTCCCCAGATTCAGCGGACTTTTCGTGTTTCAGGCAAGCCGGTTATCAAAAAAACACTGGCGGCGGCAGGGGTTTTTTATCCGAAGGTGGTGCCTGATTTATTCTTTCGGATAACCTCGACCCTCCCTGACTTTACAGCGAAATTCACATAACGGGCATTGGAAGTTCACAGGGCGGGCACTATGCCGCTACAATGGCCCCGGAGGAGTTATCCGATGCACCTTTTGAAAGTTGTAACCCTGTTTGTCGTCGCCACCTTTACTGCGGTGGCGCTCTCCCCTGCCAACTGCACGGCGGCGCAGAGTAGGGACGTCCGCAGCCTGATCGAGGCGGGCGCCATCGCGCTGAAGACCGGTGATTTAATCACTGCGGATTCAAACTTCGAGAACGCTGTCAGGGTTGACGCCAAAACCAAGCCGGAGATATCTACTCTTTGGCGCAGCGCGGGCGAAACCGCGCTTGAGGGGGGCAAGATCACCCGTGCGGCGGCTTTTTTCGCCAAGGCGATCCTCTACGACGAGAGGGTGGCGCCGCGCTTGGGGGAGCTTTTGCTAAAGGGCGCGGCCACGATGGATAATGAGCGCAAAAGGGCGGGGATAGTGACCAGGGCCATCGGCTGGGCAGGGGCTGAGGCCGCGCTGGAGGCCTCGGTTGAGTACTACACACAAAGGCTGGGACCACCACGCAAAGTCTTCCTTGAGCACGCCGGGTGGACCGAGCTGGCGACCCTCCAGCCGGGCGACGAGATTCACTATCTTTCGTCAGTGACCTTCAGGCAAAAGGATGCGGGCACCACAAGGATAATGCCGCCAACCATCGCAGAAACCACGCGGCTGGCGCTCCAGCCTGCCGACGCCGCAGGCAGGGACTCCACCCCCGTCTGGCTGGCCCGTCACAGGGTGCCGACCAGGGTATACATTTGGCTCCTCCCCTTTTCCAATTAAAGCCGCTTTACCGGAGATAACGCATGCGCATCGTCATGGCCGCCCTATTGGCCTTCCTCTCAGCTACCCAGCTTTGTCAGGCCTCTGCCCAAGCTACAGACAAACCAGCCAAAACAATTGTCCACCACGACATAAGGGTTACGATCGACCCGGTCGATAACACCCTCGACGCGGTGGACGTGATAGCCTCGCCGCCCCCGGCAGAGTCGGGCAAGATCGAATTCTTCCTCGCCAAGGGGCTCTCTCCTTCGGCTGGCGAATTGGCGGCGACACCATTGGACTCGCCCGCCAATTCAGGTAACGGTGGTATCTACTCCGGCTACTCCGCCACGGTGACTGACGGCGAAGTACTGACCCTCACCTACGCAGGGGTGGTCAACCATCAACTGAAAGCGGTGGGCAAGGAGTATGCGCGGGGGTTCATGGCGACGCCGGGTATCATCTCCACCGATGGGGTGGTGCTCTCCGGCGCGACCCACTGGGTACCGCGCTTTGGCGATGAGCTTCTCACCTTCGATCTGGTGGTGGAGTTGCCGCCGGGTTGGGATGCGGTGAGCCAGGGGGAACTGATTGAGCGGGTCACCTCCGACAAGGGGACGCGGGTACATTGGCGTTCGGCCACCCCACAGGACGAGATATACCTCATCGCCGCGCCCTTCACCTATTATGAGCAGCAGACCGATGGCTTCACGGCGATGGCGTACCTGCGGACACCCGACCCTGCCCTTGCGCAAAAGTTTCTGGACGCCACCCTGCGCTATATCAAGATGTACGAGGGGTTTATCGGCCCCTACCCTTTTACCAAGTTCGCCCTGGTGGAGAACTTCTGGGAGACGGGCTACGGGATGCCTTCCTTTACCCTGCTGGGGCCTCGCATCATCCGCTTCCCCTTCATCCTGCGCACCTCCTACCCCCACGAGATACTTCACAACTGGTGGGGCAACTCCGTCTACGTGGATTATAGCCGGGGCAACTGGGCCGAGGGGCTGACCGCTTACCTGGCCGACCACCTGATGCGCGAACAATCGGGGGCGGGGCGCGATCACCGTGAATCCACCCTGCAAAAATATCTCGACTATGTGGCAGACGGAAATGACGGCCCGCTGACCGGGTTCGTTTCACGGCATAGTTCGGCCAGCGAAGCCCTTGGCTACGGCAAGTCCCTCATGGTCTTCCACATGCTGAGAAAGAAGCTCGGTGACGAGAGCTTCACCAAGGGGCTTCAGCAGTTCTACCTGGACAACAGGTGGGAGCGCGCCTCCTGGACCGACCTTGAATCCGCCTTCGAGAAAGCAACGGGTGAGGAGTTGGACGGTTTCTTCACCGCCTGGGTGGAGCAGACCGGCGCTCCGATCCTCGCCCTCAAAGAGGTGCGACGGGAAGAGACGCCGGAAGGGTGGAGGGTGTCGGGACAGTTGTCGCAAACCCAACAGTCCGCACCCTACGAGCTGGAAGTCCCCATAGCCATGACCGTAGAAGGTTCGCCCCAGGCCCTTGCGGAGAGGGTGAAAATGACGGGCGCACAAACTCCTTTCACCTTCTCGACGGATTCAAAACCCCTGAGGATCGACGTCGATCCTGGGTTCGACCTCTTCCGGCTGCTGGATCGAAACGAGACCCCTCCCGCCCTCTCCGGCTCCTTTGGGGCGGATAAATCGGTTATGGTCCTCCCCTCCGGGGCTGCTCCGGAGATGATAGCGGGCTACAAAAAACTGGCGGAAACATGGACAGAGGGGAACGAGGGCGACTTCACTATCGTGGAGGACAGCGAGCTGGATGCGCTGCCCGCCGATGGCGGGGTGTGGCTGCTGGGGTGGGAGAATACATTTCTGCCGAAGCTGAAAGAGGCGCTCTCCATCTACCCGGCAAAATTTGGTGATACGGAGACGGACCTGGGCTCCACCACAGTACCAAGGGAAGGCCATTCGGTCGTCGCGACAGCGCGCAGGGATGGCGACCCTCTCAATCAGATCACCCTTGTCGCCGCCGATACGGTAGCGCCGCTACCGGGGCTGACCCGCAAGCTCCCCCACTACCATAAATACAGCTACCTCGGCTTTGCCGGGGATGAACCGGCCAACATCGCCAAGGGGCGCTGGCCCGCCGTGGGTTCGCCGCTCACCTTCTATTTTGAGGAGAACGCAGCGCGAGGCACGCTACCCCAGTCCCCCCCGCTGGCCCAGCTGCCACCGGTCTTCTCCAAAGCAAAGATGATGGAGGTTATCGAGTATCTGGCCTCGGTCGAACGTGAAGGCCGTTCCATAGGAAGCGCGGGGCTGGAGAAAAGCTCAGCTTTCATTGTGGAACATTTCCGCGCCTCCGGCCTTCAACCGGGGGGTGACGAAGGCGGTTGGCTGCAATCATTCACCGCAAAGGATGAAAAGGGCGAAGAGGCACCTGTGGCTAACGTCGTCGGCATCGTCAGGGGAACAAATCCTGCGCTGGCCGACCAACCGCTGGTGGTGGGCGCACATTATGATCACCTTGGCCTTGGCTACCCCGACGTGAAAAAGGGAAACAAGGGCAAGCTGCACCCCGGAGCCGACGACAACGCTAGCGGCGTGGCCGTCCTGCTGGAGCTTGCCAAACATTTCGGCGGTTCACCTATGGAGAGACCCATCATCTTCGTCGCTTTTAGTGCCGAAGAACTCTCCCGAACGGGGTCGCTGCATTACCTGAAGGCCTCGCCCTTCCCGCCGGAGAAGACCTTCGCGATGATAAACATCGACACCGTTGGCAGGTTGGGCGAAGGGAAGATTCTCGTGCTTGGCGCGGGGTCGGCGCGGGAATGGGTCCATATCTTCATGGGGGCGGGGTTTGTCACCGGCGCGAAGGTTGAGTCGGTGATGAAGGACTTTGGCTCCAGCGATCAGGCGAGCTTTATCGAGGCGGGGGTTCCGGCGGTGCAGCTCTTCACCGGGGCGCATCTGGACTACCACGCCCCCGGCGATACCCCGGACAAGATAGACGGTGACGGGCTGGTGGCGGTGGCCGAGGTGGCAAAGGAGGCGGTAGAGTACCTTGGGAAACGGGCCGACCCGCTCAGTTCAACCCTGGGCAGCTCAAAATCCGGTGCGTCGCCAAAGCAGGGGTCGCGGACCCAGCGAAAGGTTTCCTTGGGCACCGTTCCCGATTTCTCCTACCAGGAGGGTGGAGTCAAAGTCGCCCAGGTGGTGGAAGGTTCCCCGGCCCAAGAAGCAGGGATAGAAACGGACGATGTGATTACAGCGGTGGATGGGGAAGAGGTTGACGATCTGAAAGCATTCTCCGACATCCTGAAGAAGCACTCGTCCGGCGACACGGTCAAGGTGACGGTCAAACGCGGCGGCGAGGAGATTACCCTGGAAGCGGTCCTCACCACGCGCTGACCACTTTGGGGTTTTCAAAAACGTCTGCCAAAACATCTTCGCTACCGCACCGGATTAAAGGGATTAACCCCCTTTACACTCCCCGGTCCCGCTCGGGCCAGATGATCCTGTGAAGTTGGAGCTGAAAGCGCACATCCAGTCTGTCCTCCACCATCCAGGCGGCCAGCTCGGCGGGGTCCACCAGCCCATATGCGGGGGAGAGGCTTATGAGGGTGCGGCCAACAAGCTCCTTGTCCTCTATCACCTCTTTCGACCACTCGTAATCGGCCCTGCTGGTGAGGATGAATTTGACCTCGTCGCTGGGCCTCAGGAGGCCGATGTTGGACCAGAGGTTGCTCTCCGCCATGCCGGAACCCGGCGTCTTGATGTCCATCACCACCGTGACCTCGGGGGGCAGGCCGTAAATTGAATAGCTGCCGTTTGTCTCCAGCAACACCCTCGCGCCGCCCTCCACCAATAGTTCAAGAAGCTCAAAGGCGGATGGCTGGTGCAGGGGCTCGCCGCCTGTGACCTCGACCATCTCCACGCCGAAGGCGAGGGCTTTTTTCGCCGCCGCCTCGGGGGTGGTCTCTTCCCCGCCCTGGCGCGAGTAGCGTGTGTCGCAGTAGTTGCAGTCCAGATTGCAGCCGCCCAAACGGATGAAGGTGCAGGGGTAGCCGGACCAGTGGGATTCACCCTGTATGGAGGTGAATATCTCTGTTACGAAGAGTTGCGACATGGGTGGACTGTAACATGAATCGGGCGCGAGGACATCGGCCCAAGTGGCGCGGGTGTTACACTAGGAGTTTGTTGAGAAACCCCGGATATCCTCCGATTGATGTTGTCAGGGGCGAAAAATGATCCTCGAAATACCTATCAGTATGCCTGCGGTCATTTTTCTTCCCTTCCTCGTCCTCGAATGATCTTCGAGGCTTCCAGTTTATCGTCGGCTTGGTTAGAGGTTTGTCCGGCATCGGCTAAAATCTCCAGTTCAGCGTTATCCCCCGCTTCAGGAGAGCTTTTCGGAGAGCCTCCTATTTATATTTATGATAGTCTGCTCAGCCTTACTTGAACACATCCGACCACGGGGAAAACTTGCGATGCACCATTTCGATTACAAAGATGGCCTGCTCCACTGCGAAGCGGTAAGCCTTGCCGACATAGCTGCCAAGGTAGGCACGCCCTTTTACTGTTACTCCAAAGCCACCCTGCAAAAACACCTGAAGGCCTTCCAGGACGCCTTTGCCGGGGCGGACCATATTGTCTGCTACTCGGTCAAGGTCAACTCCAACCTCTCGGTGCTCGACACCCTCTTCACTGGGGGGGCCGGGGCCGACGTTGTCAGCGGCGGCGAGCTTTTCAGGGCACTAAAGGCTGGAGGCGACCCGAAAAAAATAGTCTACTCGGGCGTCGGCAAAAAAGAGGAAGAGATCCGCTTCGCCCTTGAGTCAGGCATCCTGATGTTCAACGTGGAGAGCCCCCTTGAGCTGCTGACCATTGACAGGGTCGCCGCCGAGCTGGGCCTGATCGCCCCCATCGCGATCCGCGTCAACCCCGACGTGGACCCGCGCACCCACGCCTACATCTCCACCGGGCTGAAAAAGAACAAGTTCGGCATCGCCATCGAGCGGGCGCTGGTCGAATACCGTGCCGCGCGCGATCTCAAAAATGTGGAGATCGTCGGCGTTGACTGCCACATCGGCAGCCAGATCACCGAGATCGGCCCCTTCGTGGATGCGGTGCAGAAGATCAAGAAGCTGGTCGTCGATCTCAAGGAGGAAGGGATCGACATCAAGTACTTCGACATCGGCGGCGGGCTTGGCATCCCCTACGACGACGAGACCCCGCCCCACCCCTCCGAGTATGGACGGGCGGTGATCGATACCGTGGGCGATCTGGGCCTCACCATCATCATGGAACCGGGCAGGGCGATTGCCGGCAACGCAGGTGTGCTGGTTGGCCGGGTTCAATACACCAAGGATGGAGAGAATAAGCAATTTATAATCGGGGACACTGCAATGAATGACCTGATCCGCCCCAGCCTCTACGGTGCCCACCACGGTATAAAAGCGGTCAAGCAGTCAAGCGCGACCCGCTACGCCGATCTGGTCGGGCCAATCTGTGAAACCGGCGACTTCATGGCGAAGGACAGGGAACTGCCCGAGATGGAGCCGGGCGACCTCTACGCCGTTATGAGCGCCGGGGGGTACGGTTTCACCATGAGCTCCAACTACAACTCACGGCCCCGCCCCGCCGAGGTCATGGTCGACGGAGCAAACTATGAAATTGTCAGGAAAAGGGAAAGCTACGAAGATCTGATTCGGGGTGAAAAAACCGTGTAATCACCCATAGCTATAGAGTCAGGAGACAAAAGGAAGTTGGCTGAAAAATTGTCTGTCTACTTACCCAGCATGGCTGATTGCTGACAAGGGCTGGATTTTCTTCGAGAACAAGGAAGGTGATAAGAAACGACCGGAGGAATACTTGTCGTATTTCGAGGATCATTTCTTAGCCTGACAAAGTCAATCGGAGAAAAGACAGGCTTTGTCAGTGATCTGAAGCCGGACTGCTAAGTCCGGCCTTTTATTATACGCGGTGCATATACCTAAACACCTCCGCGTCCTGGACACGCACTTCAAGTCCCAGCTCGTCCACCGACTTTTTCAGTGCTTCGGTCAACTCGTTCAACTCAAGGGGCGACTCGGCCATGTCACAGAGCATCGTCATGGCGAAAATCTCACCGGCGAGTATCTTCTGGTTTATATCCTCGATGTTGACCCGTTGCGCGGCAAGCACGGTGGCGATCTTGGCGACGATGCCCACCTGATCCCGCCCGATGACGGTCACCACAATTTTTCTTGATTCACTTGTACTCATCGCTGCTCTCCCTCTAGCGGATAGCCCCTTGGCGTCACTATTTTATTCCCGAGGGTTTTCGTCGTGGAGTTGCCGACGATCACGACGCTCATCATATCCACATCCTGCCCGGCGGCCTCTTCCAGTGTGGTGACGACTGCGCTTTGCCCCTCCCTCAGGGCGTTCCTGACGATCCCCACCGGGGTGGAACCCGGCCTGTGCTTCATCAGTATTTCACAGGCGCGGTCCAGGTGGTCGCGGCGCTTTTTGCTCCGGGGGTTGTAGATCGCCACCACGAAGTCGCCGCTTGCCGCGCCCTCCAACCTCTTTTCGATTACCCGCCACGGCGTGAGCAGGTCGGAGAGGCTCACCACCGCGAAGTCACACATGAGCGGAGCGCCCAGCACCGAGGCGGCAGCGCCCGCCGCCGTGACTCCCGGCACGATCTCCACCTCAAGCTCGTCGCCGCCGGGGGTTTCATGCAACAGTTCAAGCACAAGCCCCGCCATGCCATAGACGCCGGGGTCGCCCGAGCTGACCACCGCCACCGAGCGGCCTTCAAGCGCCAGCTCCACAGCCTTCGTGCACCGCTCGATCTCGCCGGTCATCCCGGTGGAGACAAACTCCTTGCCTTCGGCCAGATCGCCTACAAGCCCAAGATAATATTTATAGCCGACGATCACGTCAGCCGTGTCTATAGCCTGGATCGCCCTGCCGGTCATGTACTCCGCGCCGCCTGGGCCTATGCCTACGACAAAGATCAATTCCCACTCCCTTTCCATTCACAGAGCGCTATCGAGAGCGTCCATATATCCTTGGAGACCTTCTCCAACAGCAGCTTGCCGCCGTTGGATGCTTTAAGCGCCGCGGCCTCGCAAACGCTGGGGGTACCCACCGCCTCCGCCACCCTCCCCGAGGGGTTGGGAACCCCTATATCTTTCAGCTCCCCGGAGGTGTAGGTGATGAAATCCACCCCCAATGTCCGGGCCAATTGGAGCAAGGCGGGTTCATTGGCCTTTGCGTCCACGCTCGCAAGTACATTTGCGCAAATTGAGGAATATCCAGCCTCCTCAATGGCGTTGAGGACTCCCTCTTCCACCTTTTGCGGATCGGCGTCTTTTCTGCATCCAGCGCCAATCGCCAGCACCGAGGGGCGCAGCAGCAATGCCTTCCCGTCCAGTCCGGTAATAATGCGGTGGGTGACCGCGACCAGCGCCCCCTCATAAGCGGCCAGCTCTTCGGCAGAGCAGGTCAGCAGCTCAACATGGTCCACAAGCGAACGGGCGATCTCCCTGCACCCTTGGGGCAATTGGGGGTCGATCCACAACCCCACCGGATCGCCATCGGCCCAGGCGGAGTTAACGGTGACCACCTTGTCGAAGTTCTCCACCGAAAGGCTCTCGTCACGCGCCCACACCTCGGCAGCGGGGCGACCGGCGCAATCGGTGGCGGTGGTTATTACAGCCGTGCCACCCAACTTGTCGGCTACTTCCCGCGCCAGCTCGTTACCCCCCCCCAGATGCCCCGAGAGGATCGGCACTGCAAAACACCCCTCCGGGTCGAGAATGACCACTGCGGGGTCGCTCTTCTTGTCCCGCGCAAGGGGCGCTATGGACCGCACCGCAATACCCGCAGCCATGACCATCAGGAACGCCGAGGTCTCACCCCAAAGCTCCCCGATCAAATTGGCTACCG
Source organism: Deltaproteobacteria bacterium (assembly GCA_030591565.1). Classification (GTDB taxonomy): domain Bacteria; phylum Desulfobacterota; class Deferrisomatia; order Deferrisomatales; family BM512; genus JAUVAU01. Next base: position 34,528 of record JAUVAU010000020.1, read on the forward strand.
GCAGATCAAATACCTCAACCCCCTCCACCCCGCCCATCCCGGAAGCCAGCCGTTCGGGGAGGTAGACCGTTTGCGCGTTGACAGCCTCCTTGAGTTTCAGGGCCGTCTCCACCCCCCTGCGGCTAAGCGCGATGACGCGAACTGGTGCGGGGGCGGTCACTTACTGTCCTTACTGCGGGTGTCCTTGCTGCTGGTCCCTTCACGGTAACCATGGGAGAAACCGGGGTCGTAGAGTTTGGAGCGGTGGGCAAGTTCACGGCCAAGACATGCAGGGCCAAGGGGCTCGCCGACTATTATCATCGACTGGCGTTTGAACCCCGCATCCCTCACCTTGTCGGCGATATCTTCCAGCGTCCCGGCCACCGACCTCTCATCGGGCCACGAGGCGCGGCAGACCACTGCTGCGGGGGTCTTCACACTGCGTCCGCCCTTTATACAGGCGGCGACGACCTCTTCGATCCGGTCAACGGAGAGAAAGACGCAGATCGTCGCACCGGTGGCGGCCAGCTTGTCCAGGGATTCACTTTCCGGCACAGGGGTCCTCCCCGCGATACGGGTGAAGATCAAGGTCTGGCTCATCTCGGGCAATGTCAGCGGTGTGGCGAGCGCCGCCGCCGAGGCGAAGGCGCTGGACACGCCGGGCACCACGCTGCACCTTATGCCCTTTTCCTCCAGCGGCTCCATCTGCTCGCTTATAGCGCCGTAGAGGGAGGGGTCGCCGGTCTGCAACCGTACCACTACTTTTCCGCGGTGCGCGTAGTCCAGACATACCTTGGTGGTCTCGACCAGACTCATCTTTGCGGTGTCGAAAATTTCCTCGGCGCTGGCGGCGTATTTAAGCAGCTCAGGATTGACCAGACTCCCGGCGTAGAGGACCACGTCGGCCCGGGCCAGGGCGTCGTGCCCGGCCACCGTGATAAGGTCGGGGCTGCCCGGCCCTGCGCCCACAAAGACAACTTCGGCTTCGCTGTATCTATCGCTCAAGTCGTTTCTCCACGGCCAATCAGGCTCTGGTAATGCGTATAAGGGTAATCGGATTCTGCGCGACCTTGCGCACCCCGGCCCCGGTACGGCTTGATCTCGCCGCGATTATTTCAGTCCACTCACACTCCCAGCCTGTACGCTGCGCCCATCCGACTGCATCGGAAAAAGTGGTGTCGAGCACGGCTGAGACAACTATAACCCCATTGTCGGCGATCCGCGCTGCGCAGAGGTCAAGCACCTCGTTGAGATTGCCGCCGCTCCCCCCGATAAACACCCTGTCGGGGTCGGGAAGATCGGTCAGGGCTTCAGGCGCCAAGCCATGTACGGGGGTGACCCCGGCGGCTCTGAGCTTCTTCCTGTTTTCAACTATATGCCCAAACGCCTCGTCATCGCGCTCAACCGAGAAGACCTTGAGGGTAGAGGAAAGGAGAAATGCCTCAATACCCACCGAGCCCGACCCCGCGCCAATATCCCAGAGTACGCCCGCCCTCGGCAAAGACAACAGCCCCAGCGCCGCGCTGCGCACCTCGCGCTTGGTTATCCTCCCCCTGGGATAGACAAACCGCTCCTCTTCGAGGCCGGGACCAAGGGGACGCGGGTCGGTTCCCGTTCTGACCAGCACGACCACGGAAAGTCCTGCGTCGTTCCAGTCAAGGAAATCGGGGACAATTCCCCAGCTGACCCTTTCGTCCTCCATACCGAGGTTGGTGCATACCCCCATGGAAAGCTCGCCCCAGCCTGCGTCAATCAGGTAGCGCGCTATGGCGGCGGGGTTGTTCTCATCATCGGTGAAGAGGCCGATCTTTGGCGCACCCAGCACCGGGGCGAGACCATCGATCCCCCTGCCGTGCAAGCTTGCCATGGAGGCGTCGGACCAGCTCACTCCCAACCGTGAAAAAGCCAACTGCATGGAGGAGACAGCCGGGACGATTTCGACCTCAGCCGCCCCGATTTTTGCAACCAGCAGTGAGGCAATACCGAAAAAGCCGGGGTCACCTGAAGCGAGGAAGGCCGCTTTGAGTTCAGTGTTCTCGGCGACGCGCTTCACCGCTTCGGAGACATGGCCCTCCACGGGAAGGAATTCGCCCCCAAAATCTCCTCCACACTCCCCCACCAGCTCCCGATGCCTTGCGGCGCTGACCAACAGATCGCAGCTCCCGATGCGTTCAAGGGCCTCCGGTGTCAACGCGGTGGTCCCGGGCGCAACGCCTAGCACATAAACCCGGCGCACCAAGACTCGGTCCATCAGGCCTCACCCCGCGCTTTGACTTCTATCCTCGCCAGCACCTTTGAGGAGTAATCGAAGAGCACGACCTCCACGGAGATCGCTCCCTTGACCCTCTCCACTGCCCTGTCGGCTACACGGTGGGCCAGGAAGGTGAACAGCTCCGTGCGCCCCTCTTCAAGTAACCTCTCGCAGACCTCCCTGGCGGTATTGGCGTGGCGGGTGGCCCTGGCCTCTTCCGGGGTCAGCCCCCCATCAATAAGCATCTTCTCCAGGGCGGACATGTCCAGGGTGGAGTCGGAGACATGGGTGGCGAAGTTGCCAGCCGCCAATTTGCAGAACTTGGCGAACTGCCCCACCACTATCACGTCCATCTTGCGCTCGGCAGCAGCGTCCAGCGCGTAGCCCACATGGTCGCCCATGAGCACGGCGGCGTTATCGGCAAGTTCGGGAAAGAGCGCCTGACCGGCGCGTTCGCTCGTCCTGCCAAAGCCAAGGATCGCCCTCACCGCCCCGGACGCCTTCGCCACATCCAGCGTCGCATCAATGGTTCCGGTCCAGGCGGCGGTGGACATGGGGACGACTATCCCGTTGGTCCCAAGGATCGAGATGCCTCCGATAATGCCCAGCCTCGCGTTCATCGTGCGCTTTGCGCGCTCGGCCCCCTCGGGGGCGCTGATAACGACCTTCAGCGTTGCGCGCTCATCGCAACCAGCCTCGCTTGCACTGGCAGCGACGCTTGCCCTTATCATCTCCATCGGCACGGGATTTATCGCGGGTGAACCGACTGAGGCGGCCAGCCCCTTGCGGGTGACCCGTCCCACCCCCTCGCCGCCTTCAACTTCAATCTCGATCCCGCTGCTATCGGTGTGGGGGTAACCAGTCGGCTCGCTGTGGTCGATGCGGCTGGCTCCCGGCGCGATATCGCCAAAAGCCACCGAAGCGCGTAGCTCCATGCCGTGGGTGGCGTCGGGGTCGTCGCCCCCATCCTTTACCACCCCGCAGGAAGCCCACCCCTTGCCCTTCTTGATATTGACGAGGTTGAACTCCACCGCTTTCGCCCCACTGGAGTTCCAGGGCAGCAGGAGCGAGACCTTCTCGACCTCGCGCCCCAGCAGCAGCAGCGTGGCCCCCTTTGCAGCGGCCGCAGCTGTGGAGCCGGTGGTGTAGCCATGTCGGAGTTTGGGCTGGTCGCTCAACGCCTGACCTCTACACTTCGCCAGCGACGATTTTGAAGAGCGCGTTGACCGACGCGGCGGCGACGTTGGAGCCGCCCTTGTTGCCCACGCAGCTTATCCAGTTCACATCGGTACGCTTGACCAGCGCCTCTTTAGATTCGGCGGCGCCGACAAAACCAACCACCACGCCGATAATCAGCGCCGGGTCGGCCTCGCCCTGGTCCACCATCTCCATCAGCCTGAAGAGCGCCGTGGGCGCGTTGCCAAAGGCGAAGACCGCGCCGGGATGTTCCTTCACCGCTCTCTCCACCGCGACAACCGAACGGGTCAGCTTGCGCTCGCGGGCGATGCGGGCGACCTCGGGGTCGGAGATATAGCTGACGATCTCGCAGCCATACTTGGCTGCGCGCACCTTGGACACCCCGGACCTGACCATCTCCACATCGGTGACGATGGTCGCGCCGGATTTCAACGCCTCGGCTCCCGCCTCCAACGCACCGGGGCTCCATTTGACCAGCTCCTTGAAGAGCGGATCGCCGGTGGCATGGATCACCCTTGAGACCAGCGCAACCTGGTTGGGAGTTAAGTCACTGAGATCGGTCAATCCTGAAATTATCCTGAAACTTTCGCCTTCTATATCAGTGGGGCCGAGCTTGTAGCCCCACCTTCCATCCAGAGCTTTTTCCATTCTAAAGCACCTCTTCCAGACGCTTCACGACCAC
>JAUVAU010000102.1 GCA_030591565.1 Deltaproteobacteria bacterium
AACTTCCGCTATTCACTCCGACCAATCCTGCTCCCAATGGCGCAGCGTAGTCAAGTAGCGGATATCCTTGAGATGCGCGCACCAACCGCCGAGAGTTTCTCTTCGAGGCGCTCATAACCCCTGTCCAGATGGTAGACGCGCCCCACCACGGTGGCGCCGCTGGCCGCGAGCCCTGCCAACACCAGCGCCGCGCTTGCGCGCAGGTCGGTCGCCATCACATTGGCTCCGGAGAGAGCGGGCACCCCCAGCACCGTGGCGGTGTGTCCTTCGAGGCGAATGTCAGCCCCCATCCGGATCAACTCGGCAACGTGCATGTAGCGGTTCTCGAAGATCGACTCGTTAATGACGCTCACCCCTTGGGACACCGCCATCAGCGCCATGAACTGCGCCTGCATATCGGTGGGAAAGCCGGGGTAGGGGCTGGTCCTCATGTCCACGCTTTTGGAGTGGTCGCCCCCCTTGACCACCACGTCCCCATTGTCCAGGGAGATGATCTCGGTCCCGCTCTGCATCAGCTTTTCCGTCACCGCGTCGAGATGTTCAAGACGCGCACCCTTGAGTGTCAGCTCGCCACCGGTTATCGCCGCCGCCACCATGTAGGTGCCGGTCTCTATCCTGTCACCCACCGGTTCGTACTCGTAGGGGGCCAGCTCGGTTACACCCTCGATCGTGAGGATGGCTGTGCCGATCCCCTCGATCTTCGCACCCATTGAGACCAGACAGCGGGCGAGGTCTTCAACTTCAGGTTCGCGCGCGGCATTTTCAATAATCGTCGTGCCCTCGGCAAGGCAGGCGGCCATCAGGATATTCTCGGTGCCGGTCACGGTGACGACATCGAAAACAAATCTCGCCCCCGTGAGCCTCTGCGCCTCCACATCCACGTAGCCATGTTCCAGCGTGACCTTGGCTCCCAGTTTCTCCAGCCCGGAGAGATGCTGGTCGATGGGGCGCGCGCCTATGGCGCAGCCGCCGGGCAGACTCACCCTCGCCTTTCCATAGCGGCCCACCAACGGACCGAGGACGAGGACCGAAGCCCTCATCGTCTTCACAAGATCGTAGGGGGCGTCCCACCCGTCAACGGACGAGGTGTCTATGACCAGCCCCTCGCCATCGCGCTCCACTTCGGCGCCAAGGTTGGCAAGCAGCTTTCCAAGGGTGCGCACATCGGCCAGGTCGGGGACGCGGGTGAGTTTGCTCACCCCCCTTGCCAGGAGCGCTGCGGTCATCAGCGGCAGCACCGCGTTTTTGGCCGGGCTGATGTCGATGACGCCTTCGAGCCTCGCGCCGCCCTCAATCTTTATTGAATCCATAATCTTCCTATTCCGCTTTCACCGCCGTCGCCAACCGCTCGATACCGGCGTAATCTTTTATGATATCTATTGAATTGAACCCGCCGTGGGCAAGTATTGTCTCAACTTCAGGAGCCTGGCCCAGGGCGAACTCCACGCAAAACACCCCTCCGGCGCGCAGATGAGCTGGAGCCTCCTCTACTATACGTCGGATAATATCCAACCCATCACCCCCGCCGTCAAGCGCCGAAACCGGTTCGGTGCGTGCGACATCAAGTTCTTCCAGCTCTCCGGTGGGAATATAGGGGGGGTTTGTGACGATCAGGTCGAATTCACCCACCGCCTTGTCGAAAAGATCGGAGTTGACCAGTTCGAGCCGCTCGGCCACCCCATTGACCTCTGCGTTATGGACCGCCACCGCTATGGCTTCCCTGGAGATATCCAGCCCCACGCCGCTCCATCCCGGTTTTTCACTGAGCAGCGCAATGGCTATCGCGCCCGAGCCGACGCCGATATCGAGCAGCCGCCCGCCTTCGCCCATCTTTTCCAGCGCCGCCTCCACAAGCCGCTCGGTGTCCGGCCTGGGGATGAGGACGTCGGGGGTGACCCTGAACTCCAGGGACCAGAACTCGCGCTTTCCCAGGATATAGGCCGTGGGTTCACCCTTTGCGCGGCGAACCATCAGCTCCCGGTAGCCGTCTATTTCAGCTTTACTAAGGGGCTTGTCAAAATTGACGTAGATATCGATGCGTTTGATATCAAGGACATGGGCCAGAAGAATCTCCGCCTCCAGACGGGGATTTTCCACTCCATTTTTTTCCAGGAACCCATGGGCCAGCTTGACCAGCGCCACCGGGGTGTGGGGTGTCTGCTCAGGTTGCGCCATGTGCCAGGGCCTGGGATTTGGCGAAGGCCTGGAGCGGCTCTACCAGCGAATTCAATTCGCCTGCCAGCACCTCTTGCAGCTTGTAGACGGTGAGGTTGATGCGGTGGTCGGTGATGCGCCCCTGGGGGTAGTTGTAGGTGCGAATCCGCTCGCTCCTGTCGCCGCTGCCCACCAACTCTTTTCGCGCGGCGCTTCGCTCGCTGCGCGCTTTGGCCTCCATCTGCTCAAAGACGCGCGCCTTCAATATCTTCAGCGCCCTCGCACGGTTCTTGTGCTGGGATTTTTCATCCTGGCAACCTACGACGATCCCCGTGGGAAGATGGGTCAGGCGAACCGCCGACTCGGTCTTGTTAACATGCTGGCCGCCCGCGCCGGATGCGCGAAAGGTGTCGGTCTTGATGTCTTCGGGGTCGATCACCACATCGATGTCGTCGGCCTCGGGCATTATCGCCACGGTGACCGCCGAGGTGTGGATGCGTCCTCCCGATTCGGTGGTCGGCACGCGCTGGACGCGGTGTGCGCCGCTCTCGTATTTGAGTTTGGCGTAAACATCCTTGCCCTTGAGAAGGGAGACGATCTCCTTGATGCCGCCGATGCCGGTGGTGTTGGAGCTCAGCACCTCTACCGTCCATCCCTGCAACTCGCAGTAACGCTCATACAT
>JAUVAU010000012.1 GCA_030591565.1 Deltaproteobacteria bacterium
ATATTGAACCTCTTGTCACCGTAACGCTGATCCTGCGCCACCGGGAACCCCTCCCCGGCCAGATGGCGGCGGATCTGGTGGTAGCGCCCGGTTATCAACTCCACATCCAGAAGCGACGCCATGAGCGGATGCTCGGCCCTGTAGATGGTACGAAAGCGGGTGTGCGCCTGTTGCATTCGGGATTTTAAGCGCGGGTGCCCTTCCGGATAGGCGACGAGGGCCCGGCTGTCGGGCTTTTTTTCCAGCGCCCGGTCTATCTCCCCCACCTCCTCGGCCCACCCCGCCACCAGGGTCAGGTAGTATTTGTCTATCCGCCCCTTTTGAAGAGCGTTGCCAAGGTGCTGGCGGGCCCTTGGGGACTTACCAACGAAGACCAATCCACTGGTGCGCAGATCCAATCGGTTTGCCAGCGCGGGCTTGAAATCGTCAGGGAAAGGGCCCAGGTAATGGATGATCCGCTCGATCAGCGTGTCTCCGCCATGACCAAGGGCGGGATGGCTGGCGCATCCTGGCGGCTTGGAGACGACAAGCAGCTCCGCGTCTTCGCGCACCACGGTGAAGGGCCCTGCGGGGGTGTTCACCCATTTGTCCGCTACGGTGACCTCCAGCATCTGCGGTATCGGCCTCCTCAAAAGGAGGACGGTGACGATATCGTCAGTGGTCACGCGGTCCAGGGGGTTGCATTTCTCGTTGTTTACCAGGACCCTGCCCATGCGGGCTTTTTTGAAGACAGCGCGCGCACCGATTTGCGGCATGGCGCGCCTGACCACCTCCAGCACGGTCAAGCCGCTGAACCCCTCGGTGATCTTTATGTGCTTTGGCGTCTCGATCATCTCGCCGTTACTTCCAGCCATTCATATAACCTCTCTGCCTAGCACCCTGTCAGCGTGGGCCAGGACAAGAGCGCCGACCTTGACACCCAACATACGGGCGACCGGTTCGCATTTGGCGACCAAAACAAAAAAGACCTCTCGCCCACGAAGCTCGTGGGGGTACTCGGTCAGCGTTTCCATATTCGCCATTCCCTTGGAGATCACCAGATCAGCGCTCTCCCACTCGTCGCGGAACTCCCTGGAGACCTCGGAGAGCTCGCAGCCGACCCAATCGGTCCCGGTGTCGATAATACCCTCAACCCCCTCAACCCCCTCAACCGTCAGCCCCAGTGTCTCCAAATCGTCAATACAGAGGTCATTCTGACTCACCTTCCCCTTCACCGCATAGACGACCTCGGCGCCCAGCCGGCGCAAACCCTCCATCAAAGGCTCGTCAAAGGGATATTCGCCGACATTGTCAGCGAGGATCAAAACCCTCGACCCAGCCGCGAGCTTGGCGACAAGACGCTCCCTATCGTCCACCGCTGGAGGTTTGGCCCCCTGCGCCCATTCCGCCTCCACTTCAGCGAGGTCGCGAAAAAAATCCAGCCGGTTGCCCGTGGCCGACATCAACAACAGCTCCCCGATGGAATCCCCGACCCCGCGCTTCAGCCTTTCGGCTGCCGCAACCCCCCTCTCATACTCCTCTGCCTTTAGCCGGGCGAAAGGGTCCGGATTATTGGATTGGCAAACAACCGCCCTGAACATGGAGGTCGCCACGCGGGTGGGCACCGAGCGACCGAGGATAAACTCACGGCCCACCACCGCAGCCGCCACTTCCAGCGTTGCGCCATAACTCGCCTTATCCTTTTCGCACGCGGCTTTAGCCATCCTTCGGCCAAGGCCGTGCAGACACTCCTCGCACTCAATTTGCGCTTTCAACGTAGCTCCCCAGGGCTATAAACCGACCAATTGATGTGACATTATCCACGTGCACAGCGGGGCTTTTTGCTTGACAGCAATATAACATAGTTTTATATTCCGGCTGTTGTTGCTGCCCTTTTGGCGCAACAACCACAATGCCCTGTAATTTCTCCAGGCATTATAGTTAGTTGAGTGTTTTATTTTGAAAATAAACAGGCTTGGACCAAGGCGCCCGATGCCGGGCCTGTAAAGGCAGGGATTCTAAGTGGGTAAGCGAAACAAATCCAGCTACATAATACAGTCCGTCACCAACGCGCTCGACCTTCTGGAAGAGTTCCGCGATGACGAGCCCGAACTGGGAGTAACCGAACTCTCCAAGCGGCTGGGGCTTCACAAGAACAACGTGTTCCGCCTCCTCGCCACCCTTGAGAGCCGCGGCTACATGGAGCAGAACAAGGTAACCGACAACTACCGCCTTGGGCTGCGGGTACTTGAGCTGGGCCAGATATTCATCAAGCACATGGGACTGCTGAAGATGGCGCGCCCCATTCTCGACGAGGTAGTCGAGAAATGCAATGAAACGGCCTACCTGGGACTCATACGCGACAACCGCGTGGTCTACGTTGATGTGGTGGAAGCCAACAGGCCCGTCAGGGTCGTCTCCCGAGTGGGCGTCGGGCTACCCATCTACTGCTCGGCGGTTGGCAAGGTCCAGATAGCCTTTGAATCCGACGATGAAGTGGAACGGGCGCTGGCCGGCGATGACCTCATAAGCTTCACCCCCAAGACGATCGTCGACCGCAAGGTCCTCGCCAACCACCTCAAAAAGGTCCACGAGCAGGGCTACGCCATCGACGATGAAGAATATGACGAGGGCATCCGCTGCGTCGGAGTACCGATCTTCGACTACACTCGCCGCGTTGTGGCGGGGGTCAGCATCTCCGGGCCCTCCTACCGATTCACCGACGAGCGCCTCGAAAAAGAATTGATCCCCCTGGCAAAAGAGGCGGGAGAAAAGCTTTCGCAAAAGCTGGGTTTCAACATCTCGATCTAATCAACCGCGACCTGCTCGGGACGTGGCTGCCAGGTACGCGTCCAACGCCACCCATACCGCAAATATCCAACCGTTTGAAGACTACCGGCATTTGTCGATAGTTTCATTTTAGCTAAATTTCTTTTACCCACACTAAACTTCGTCCTTGACCACCGCCCCCCCTGCACCTAAAATACCTCCACCCCATAGTACATAATATAAGAGGAATAGTGGACTTGGCGAAAATAATTGCTGCAAAAAAGCAGGCCCCGGACAAGATAAAGACGCCTGGACAGCCTTCCCCGGACGATTTCGATATCGGCGCTAAAATAAAAACGCTGAGGACTTCAAAAAAGAAGACCCTGCAGGATGTCGCCAACGACACTGGCTTCTCCCCTGCCCTGATATCGCAGATCGAGAACAACAACGTCTCCCCGCCCATCGCCACCCTTTCACGCATCGCAAAGGTGCTGGGTGTCCGGGTCGGCTACTTTTTCAAGGACGACGGCCCGGAGGAAGAGTACGAAGTCATCCGCAAGGATGAGCTTCCGGTAATAACCCGTGTCATCTCCCGCACGGGGCATAAGCATGGCTACACCTACCACGCACTAACATACAAAAAGCGTGACAAGGCGATGGAGCCCTTTATGCTGTCGGTGGACCCCGGCACCGCCGACGACGAGATGCTCTACAGCCATGAGGGCGAAGAATTTCTCCTGATTTTGGAGGGGGAAGTGGAGTTGCTCCTCGGCGAAGAACGGATTGTCCTTTTCAGTGGTGATTCCGTATACTTCCAGTCCACACTGCGCCATCGCCTCCTCTCACACGGCGGCAAGCCGGCAAAAGTTCTCGCCGTCCTTTACAGAGGAAGTTGACTTAGCAGTCGTATTACAATATTAAATGGCGTCCCGGCGAAATTATCGAGTGCCGATTTTCGGCCCGTAATTTTCTTTATGGGATAAACTCAGACAGACAACCTGCATACGATTTCCGGGAGAATGACGCATGAGCCCGAAAGCCAAGAATCCGCTCAAGATAACTGACCTCACCTTTCGCGATGGACACCAGAGCCTTTTTGCAACTCGAATGCGCACCGAGGATATCGAGGCGATAGCCGAGACAGCCGGCAAGGTGGGCTACCACTCCATGGAAGTCTGGGGCGGAGCCACCTTCGACACCATGCACCGTTTCCTTGGCGAAGACCCCTGGGAGAGGCCCAAGCGCCTGCGCAAGTTCATCCCCAAGGAAGTCAAATTCCAGATGCTGCTCCGTGGCCAGAACTTGGTCGGCTACCGCAACTACGCCGACGACGTGGCCAACGCCTTTGTCGATGAGGCGTGTGAAGCGGGCGTGGACATCTACCGCATCTTCGACGCGTTGAATGACGAGCGCAACTTCGAGACGGCGGCCAAAGCGGTCCTGCGCAACGGTATGCATTTTCAGGCCGCGCTCTCCTTCACCGTCACCGAACGCAAGATGGGCGGCAAGATCTTCACCAAGAACTACTGGGTCAAGAAGGCGAAGAACTTCGCCTCCATGGGCGCCGACTCGATCTGCATCAAGGATATGGCCGGATTGCTCTCCCCCGACGACGCCTACTCGCTTATTAAAGCACTGAAAAAAGCGGTGGACCTGCCCATTGAGCTACACTGCCACACCACCTCCGGGTTGGCCGAGTACACCTTCCAGCGCGCCATCGACGCGGGGGTAGATATCATCGACACCTGCTCCGCCCCCTTCGCCAACCGGACGAGCCATCCTGCAATCGAGCCGATCGTCACGATGCTCCAGGACTCGGATCGCGCCACCGGGCTGGACATGGACAAGCTCAACGAAATAAACGAATACCTCGAAACGATAGCTCCCAAGTATAAACACCTGCTCGACACCTCAAGGCTGGCGGTCGTGGACATCGGCGTGCTGCGCCATCAGGTTCCCGGGGGGATGCTCTCCAACCTGATCAACCAGCTCAAGCAAGCCAACGCCGACCATCGCCTGAACGATGTGTTTGCGGAGCTGCCCCTCGTGCGCAAAGACCTCGGCTTCCCGCCGCTCGTTACGCCCACCAGCCAGATCGTCGGCGTCCAGGCGGTACAGAACGTACTCTTCGGCAAACCCGGCTCCATCGAAGATCGCTACAAGATGATCTCCGGGCAGGTAAAGGACTACTGCTACGGCCTCTACGGCACCCCCCCGGCAGAGGTGAACGATGAGCTTCGCGCCCTGGCGCTAAAGGGCTACAAGCGCGGCACCGAGCCGATCACTTGCAGGCCCGCCGACGTTCTTGAGCCGGAGCTGGAAGAAGCCAAAAAAGATATCGGCGACCTCGCCAAGAACCAGAAAGACCTGCTCCTCTACACCCTCTTCCCCACCACCGGCAAACGCTTGCTGGAGGTGAGAGAGGGTCTGGCAAAAGCTCCGGCGGAGTGGACCGCTCGCACCACAGAAGAGGGTTTGGCGGAACAGGAGCTGATCAAGAAAGCGCTGGCGGGAACGCTGGAAGAGAAAAAAGAAGCTCCCAAACCCAGCGCAAACGCCGCCACCTATCAGGTGTACATCAACGGCCAGTACTTTGATGTCGCGGTTGAAGGCGACGTAATTGTGCGCCCTGCGGCCCCGGTTGCAGCCCCGGCCGCACCAGCCCCAGTGGCGGCACCAGCGCCGGTTGCAGCGCCAGCCCCTGCGCCCGCAGCAGCAGCCCCGGCTCCAGCCCCAGCAGCGGCCCCGGCCCCGGCAGCCGCCGGTGCGGGCGGCCTCCCCGCGCCCATGCCCGGCATGGTGCTGGAGTACAAAGTCAAACCCGGCGACACCGTCAAAACAGGTGACACCGTCGTAATACTTGAAGCGATGAAGATGGAAAACAGCCTCGTGGCCCACATGGACGGCACCATACAGGAAGTACTCTTTTCCAATGGTGACAGCGTCGGCCAGGGCGACATTCTTCTTGTAATAAGCTAAGAACGGGGCTGACAATTGGCTAAGAACGGCTGACAATAGTTTGATGTCTACAGACTTAAACTGCTAAACAAGTTAACCAGAGATAAAAGAACTTTTACATAGAACCAGGAGGAAGGGATGTCTACCCTGCAAGAGAAGTTCGACCTTCTGTCGCAAAAAAACGCCGATGCCCAGGCGGGCGGCGGCGAAGCACGAGTTGCCAAACACCACGCCAAGGGGATGCTTACAGCGAGGGAGCGGCTCGACTACTTTTTCGATCCGGGCTCCTTTGTCGAGGTGGACAAGTTCGTCACCCACCAGTGCACCAACTTCGGCATGGAAAAAACGAAGTTCCTCGGCGATGGCGTGGTTACGGGCTTTGGCAAGATCGATGGCCGTCACATCTACGCCTACGCGCAGGACTTCACCGTCTTTGGCGGCTCGCTTTCGCTGACGATGGCGAACAAGATCTGCAAGGTGATGGACATGGCGCTGAAAAACGGCGCGCCCTTCATCGGCCTCAATGATTCCGGCGGCGCACGCATCCATGAGGGTGTGGGCAGCCTCGCCGGTTACGCCAACATCTTCCAGCGCAACGTCATGAGCTCCGGCGTCGTGCCGCAGATCTCCGCGATCATCGGCACCTGTGCGGGCGGCGCGGTCTACAGCCCCGCCATCACCGACTTCATCTTCATGGTCGAAGGCACCAGCCACATGTTCATCACCGGCCCCAAGGTCATCAAATCAGTGACCAACGAGGACGTGACGATGGACGCGCTTGGCGGCGCGATGACCCACAACCGCACCTCGGGCGTGGCGCACTTCATGACCGGCGACGACAAGGAATGCCTCGACCAGATTCGCCGGTTGCTGACCTTCCTGCCCTCCAACAATCTGGAGGACGCACCCTTCAAGCCCTCGGACGATCCGGCGAGCCGCAAGCTGCCCGAGCTAAACGAGATGGTGCCCGCCAACCCCAACCAGGGTTACGACATGAAGGAAGTCCTCACGGCGATGGTGGATAATGGCGACTTCATGGAGGTCCACTCCTACTACGCCCTCAACATCGTGGTCGGCTTCGCCCGTATGGGCGGCTACGTGGTGGGCATAATCGCCAACCAGCCCGCCCATCTGGCAGGTTGCCTCGATTGCGACGCCTCCATGAAGGGCGCGAGGTTCATCCGCTTTTGCGACGCCTTCAACATTCCACTCGTCACCATGGAAGATGTCCCCGGCTACCTGCCCGGCACCGATCAGGAGTATCGCGGGATCATCAAACACGGCGCGAAGCTGATCTACGCCTATGCCGAGGCCACGGTGCCCAAGATCACCGTCATCACCCGCAAGGCTTATGGCGGCGCTTACTGCGTCATGAGCTCCAAACATCTGCGCGGCGACCTCAACCTGGCGTACCCCACGGCCGAGATCGCCGTCATGGGCCCCATGGGCGCGGTGGACATCATCTTCGCCAGGGAAATCAAGAAGGCCGAAGACCCCAAGAAGGCGCGACTGGAAAAGATTGCCGAGTACTCCGAGCAGTTCGCCAACCCCTACCAGGCCGCCGAGCGCGGCTACATAGACGAGGTGATAATGCCCGAGGATACGCGCATCCGCATCATCCAGGGGCTGGAAGCATTGAAGAACAAACGCGACACCAACCCGCCGCGCAAACACGGCAATATTCCGCTGTAAGCGAAGGCGCGAGTGGTCAACCATCTTTTTATAATTGACGCCGCAGCAATGAAAGGGCGATAGGGATGAATGGAATGTCCCAGGATATAGGCAATCTTGCAATGATGACGGCAGTAGTGGGGATGGGTGTGGTTTTCACCGCGCTCTTCCTGCTGTCCATCTACATGATTATCTTCAAGCGCATCATCGGCAACCTGGAGAAGCAACACGCCGCCAAGAAAGAGGCGAAGGTCTCCGCCTCCGCCGCTGCGCCCTCACTGGCTCCGGCCCTGGCAGCAGCCGACCCTGAAGAGGAGCGGCTGGCCGCGACGATCGGCCTTGCGCTCCATCTCGAAGGCGTGCACCAGGAAGTACCCGCCGACGTGGCTGCGGTTATCGGCCTTGCGCTCCACCTCGAAGGCGCACAGCCCAACGTGACTGCCGACGTGCCCGCCGACGTGGCGGCTGCCATAATGACGGCGCTGCACATGCATATCCAGGGTTGCAATCAGGCTCAAATAGAAGCAGCCATGGAGCCCACCGGCCCCGCCGCCAACCCGAGCTGGAAGATGGCCGGGTGGATGGAGTCCCACTCGATGAGACTCCAGGCGCAGCTGAGAAAAGCCGGCTGATTCAATCTCTGCAAAAATAAACAAGCGATAAACGCATCAGATAATCAAGGAGAAACCATGAGTCGTTATAACCTTACACTGAACGGCAACAACTACGTGGTTGAGATAGCGGATATTTCCGGCTCCAACGCCACTGTAATCGTCAACGGCACCTCCTACACCGTGGAGATTCCCGGTGGAATCGCCACAGTTGCCGCCCCTGCAGCCCCCGTGGCGGCACCGGCTCCCGTAGCAGCACCTGCACCTGTCGCAGCACCGGCACCCGCCGCCGCACCTGCACCGGCAGCAGCACCCGCCCCTGCAGTTCCTGCACCGGCACCGGCAGCAGCCGCTCCGGCTACCGCTGGCGAACCGGTCGTCGCGCCGATGCCCGGCCACATCCTCAACGTGAACGTCAAGGTCGGCGACGCGGTTGCGGTTGGCGACACCGTCATAGTGATGGAAGCCATGAAGATGGAGAACGAAATCAAGGCGCACGTGGCCGGAACCGTTCAGGATATTCTTGTCTCAACCGGGCAGGATGTTGGAGTCAACGAAGCGCTTCTTACCATCGGGTAGACAAATATGGGCCTTGAACAGTTTTTGCTAAAATTTCTCAGCGGCACCGGCTTCGCCAATTTCACCATAGGTCATCTGGCGATGATCTGCGTGGGGTGCATCTTCATCTACCTCGCGATCAAGAAGCACTACGAGCCCCTGCTGCTTGTCCCCATCGGCTTTGGCATCCTGATCGCCAACATCCCGATGCCCCCCGGCTTTGCGCTCATCAGCGAAGGGTTCATGAACGGCACCACCGGGGCCACCTCGGTAATGGACTACCTCTATATGGGGGTCATCAAGGGTTACTATCCCCCGCTGATCTTCATGGGGATCGGAGCGCTGACCGATTTCTCGACGCTGATAGCCAACCCCAAGCTGGTTCTCTTGGGCGCTGCGGCGCAGCTTGGCATCTTCGCCACCCTGGCCGGAGCCCTTTATCTCGGGTTCAACCCCGCCGAGGCAGGCGCAATCGGCATCATCGGCGGCGCTGACGGCCCGACTTCGATCTTTCTGGCCTCAAAGCTGGCCCCACACCTGATAGCCCCGGTAGCCATCGCGGCCTATTCCTACATGGCGCTGGTGCCTGTCATCCAGCCCCCGGTGATGTATCTGCTCACCACAAAGGAAGAGCGGCTCATGAAGATGCCGCCCGTGCGGCCCGCGTCCAAACTTGAGCGCATACTCTTTCCGCTGGTGTCATTTCTCATCTGCGCGCTGATCGCGCCCGGCGCGGTCATGCTTCTGGGCATGCTCTTCTTCGGCAACCTGATGAAGGAGTGCGGCGTCACCGACCGGCTCGCCAACACCGCCAAGTCTTCGTTCATCGACACGGTAACGATCCTGCTGGGCGTCAGCGTCGGGGCGAGCGCCTCGGCCGAGCTCTTCCTCACCGCCACCTCGCTCAAGATCTTCGGGCTGGGCGCGGCCAGCTTCGCCATGGCCACCGCGGCTGGGGTCCTCTTCGCCAAGCTGATGAACGTCTTCGCCAAAGAAAAGATCAACCCGCTCATTGGAGCGGCGGGGGTCTCCGCAGTGCCCGACTCGGCCCGAGTGGTCCAGATAGTCGGCGCCAAGGAAGACCCGACTAATTTTCTACTCATGCACGCCATGGGCCCCAACGTCGCGGGCGTAATCGGCTCGGGAATCGCTGCGGGCGTGTTGTGGTCACTGCTTGGGTGATTTGAACTGGAGGATAACGTAAATGAACCGTGACGATTTCAAGTCCAGGATGGATCAGTGGCAGGAGGGCACAGTGGACAAGCTCCTGTCCAAGCGGCCCGAGCGCAAGGAAAAGTTCCAGACCACTTCAATGAACGAGATGAAGCGCGTCTTCACCGCGTTGGACGCGCCCGAAGAGAGCGTGATGGAAGACGGCCTGCCCGGCGGCTATCCCTTCACACGCGGCGTTCAGCCCACCATGTACCGTGGCCGCTTCTGGACAATGCGCCAGTATGCGGGGTTCGGCACCGCCGAGCTGACAAACGAGCGCTATAAATATCTGTTGGACCAGGGCCAGACCGGCCTCAGCGTCGCCTTCGACCTGCCCACCCAGATCGGCTACGACTCCGATCACGAGTTGGCGGAGGGCGAAGTGGGCAAGGTCGGCGTCGCGGTGGACAGCCTGCGCGATCTGGAGATTCTCTTCGACGGCATCCCCATGGACAAGGTCTCCACCTCCATGACGATCAACTCGCCCGCAGCCGTGCTCCTCTCCATGTACATGGCGGTGGCGGAAAAACAGGGGGTCAGCCCCGAGAAACTTCGCGGCACGATCCAGAACGACCTGCTCAAGGAATATATCGCGCGCGGCACCTACATCTTCCCCCCGACGCCAAGCCTCAAGGTCATCACCGACATCATGGCGTTCTGCAAGGAGAAGATCCCCAGCTGGAACACGGTCTCCATCTCCGGCTACCACATCCGCGAGGCTGGCAGCTCCGCCGTGCAGGAAGTGGCGTTCACCCTGGCTAACGGCATCACCTACGTGGAGGCGGCGCTCGACGCCGGGCTTGACGTTGACGAGTTCGCAGGCCGCTTGAGCTTCTTCTTCAACTGCCACAACAACCTCATTGAAGAGGTGTCCAAGTTCCGCGCCGCGAGGAGGATGTGGGCCAAGATCATGAAGGAGCGGTTCAAGGCCAAGGATCCGCGCTCGATGATGCTCAGGTTCCACACCCAGACCGCCGGTTGCAGCCTCACCGCGCAGCAGCCCGACAACAACATCGTGCGCGTCACAATCCAGGCGATGGCCGCTGTGCTTGGCGGCACCCAGAGCCTGCACACCAACTCACGCGACGAGGCGCTCTGCCTGCCCACCCAGGACTCGGTGCGCATCGCACTGAGAACCCAGCAGATCATCGCCAACGAGTCGGGCGTGGCCGACACCTGCGACCCGCTGGCCGGTTCCTACTGCGTGGAGGCGCTCACCGACGAGATCGAAACCAAGGCGCTGGAATACATCGCCAAGATCGAAGACCTGGGCGGCGTGGTCAAGGCAATCGAAGCCGGTTATATCCAGAAAGAGATCGCCGATTCGGCCTACCGTTACCAGAAAGATATCGAGACCGCTGACGAGATCGTCGTCGGCGTCAACAAATTCACGATGGAAGAAGCGCCTCCCACCAACCTGCTCAGGGTCGATCAGGCGGTGGAAGACTACCAGAAGGAAAAAACCATCAAAGTTCGCGCCGAGCGCGACCAGGCTGCCACCGACAAGGCCCTGGCCTCCCTCGAAAAAGTGGCAACCGACGGCGCCAACGTCATGCCCCCGATCTATGAGGCGGTCAAAACCTATGCCACTCTGGGCGAAATCTGCGACACCCTGCGCGGCGTCTACGGCGAATATTCCGAAGCCGGTTAAGGGAGGAAAGTTATAATGAGCGGTAAAACAATCAGAGTTCTCATAGCAAAGCCCGGCCTCGACGGCCATGACCGTGGCGCAAAAGTCGTCGCCCGCGCACTGCGCGACGCCGGTATGGAAGTGATCTACACCGGCATCCGCCAGACGCCTGAGAAGATCGTCGCCACGGCGGTGCAGGAAGACGTGGACGTCGTCGGCCTCAGCTGTCTCTCCGGCGCGCACAACGTGCTCTTCCCCAGGGTCGCCCAGGGCATCAAGGAAAAAGGCAAAGAAGGCGTGCTGCTCTTTGGCGGCGGGATCATCCCCCTGGAGGACATCCCCGGCCTGAAGGATTCCGGCTTCAAGGAGATATTCCTTCCCGGCACCGACACCAACACCGTGGTGGATTTCATCAACGATTTCCTCAAGTAGGAGGCTCTTGAAAAACTCTCCCAAAGCGGGGGTAACACTAAACAGGGCTAAACCGGAGATTTTAGCCGATGCTGGCCAAACCTCTAACTAAGCCGACGATAAACAGGAAGCCCCGAAGATCATTCGAGGAGTAGGAAGGGAAGAAAAATGACCGCAGGCATACCCATAAGTATTTCGAGGATCATTTTTCGCCCCTGACAACGTCAATCGGAGGATATCCGGGGTTTTTCAACAAGCTCAAAGTAGGGAAAGGATTTTAGACATGCCAAGCCAGATAAACCACATCGGCATCGCCGTGCACGACATAGAAGAAGCGGCCAAGTTCTACACCGAGCAGCTGGGCCTCACGCTCGGCGGCGTGGAAGAGGTAGTGGACCAGAAGGTCAAGGTCGCCTTCCTTCCCATCGGCGAAATCCGCATTGAACTGATCCAGCCCACCAGCCCCGAGTCCCCCATAGCCAAGTACCTTGAAAAGAATGGCCCCGGCATTCATCACATCGCCTATCAGGTGGAAGACACCGGCGAAGTGGTGGAAAAACTCATAGGCCAGGGCGTGCGCATGGTGGACCAGCAGCCGCGCAAGGGCGCGCACGACACGCTCATCGCGTTCGTACACCCCAAGGCCAGCGGCGGCGTATTGACCGAGCTTGTGCAGGAGACCGGTGAACACTAGAGCAAATACACCCGCCATAGTGCTATTAAGCGGCGGGCTCGATTCGGCAACGGTATGCGCGATGGCTCTGGAGAAGGGTCATCGCGTTTATGCTTTGTCCTTCAACTACGGCCAGCGCCACGGGATAGAGTTGATCGCAGCGGCCAAGCTCGCCCATGTGATGGGGGTGGAAGATCACATGATCGCCGATCTGGACCTGGCGAAGGTCACCCGGTCGGCGCTGACCGGCCAGCTGGAAGTCCCCAAACACGACTCCATTGAAGATATGAGTGGTGACATTGGCGACAAGATTCCCGACACCTACGTACCGGCGCGTAATATCCTCTTCATCACAATAGCCGCCGCCCGCGCCGAAGCGGTGGGGGCCTCCGACATCTACCTCGGCATCAACGCGCTGGATTATTCCGGCTACCCAGATTGTCGCCCCGAGTTCATCGAAGCGATGCAACACACCCTGAACGTCGGCACCAAACAGGGCGTCGAAGGCAACCCCTTCACCCTGCACGCCCCCCTCATCCACATGACCAAGGCGGAAATAATCAGGGAAGGCACCCGGCTGGGGGTGGACTATTCACTCACCCGCTCCTGTTACGACCCCGACGAAAATGGACTGGCGTGCGGCCACTGCGATTCCTGCCTGCTGAGAAAACGTGGCTTCACCAGAGCTGGCATACCCGACCCCACCCAGTACGCCTGAGCCAATTATTCACCCGGCCCTTTGCATCCAGACCGAAAAGCTGCAAGAATTTCCAAACAAAATATCCCAAGCTACATAAATACATGAGGGGCGTACATGGACAACAATTCGCATAACAGCACTCAGCAACAACTAAGCGACGAGGAACAAGCTAAGAGGGAACGAAAGCTCCTTGAGGAATTTGTTGTAAATCACGCTGACCTTGAAAACCTTGAGGCGCAACTGGCAGGATTCAATATTTTTGAGGCCATTGGCGCTGTCAGGCAAGAGCTACGCCACTCTGACTTCTTATCCTTTCTGCTCAATCCATCAAAAAATCACGGATTAGGAGATTACTTTCTCAAAGAATTCCTCAAAGCAGTGCTCGTCAAATCTTCTCTTGACAATGTAAGCGCCATTGACATTGATGTTTCAAGTATGGACTCCGCAGAAATTTTCCGCGAATGGCAAAATATGGACATCCTGATACGTGATGATACAAACGGGATCGTCTGTGTAATAGAAAATAAAATAGGGACCACCGATTCCAAGGGCCAACTGAATAGGTACGAAGAAATTGCATCGAAAGAGTTCCCGAAGCACAAAAAAATTCTCGTCTACCTTACACCCGATGGCGACCCACCCACAGACGACTCAGCCAGCGAAGAGTGGCTAACATTTAGTTACCAGTCAATTGCAACACTCTTGGAATTCACCTTGAACTCTAAGCGATCTGTTATGGGACCAGATGTCGTTGTTCTTACTGAGCATTATCTAACAATGATCGGGAGGCATATCGTGAGCGAGTCTATTTCCGCAAACCTTTGCATAAAAATTTACAAAGCACATAAAGAAGCTATTGATCTTATCCTTGAACATCGCCCGGACCGACAGATGGAGCTTCGATATCTACTTGAAGAGATAATCAAGGAGTCATCACCCAATTCGGGGCTTGTTCTTGATCATTGTTCAAAAGGATATATAAGATTTGGCGTTGTCGAGTGGGACAATCACCCCGCACAAAAAACTTGTGATGGCTGGACTTCTACTAAACGTTTACTTCTTTTTGAATTCCAAAACTACCCAAGCGACCTGACACTTAAGCTTGTCCTTGGGCCTGGTGACCTGCCCGTAAGGCAGGCTTTTTTCCAGACTGCAACGTCCAAAAAAGGTGTCTTTAAAAGAGCAAGTAGACGGTTCAGTCCCAAGTGGACCCAGCTTTATGCAAAGACATTCCTATCCAAAACAGACGTATTCTCGGGCGACTTAGCTACTCAAACCGAAAAAGTCCGTAAAAACTGGGGTGACTTCATTGCTCAAGACCTACCGGAAATAATAGGGGCGGTTGAATGGCCAAACATGGACAATCTCAGGAGAAGCTCCCCATGAAAAGCTACCGCAAGGAACTCTGGTTCGACATCCCCACCCGCCGCGAGTTCATCCACATCACCCCCCACGTGAACGAATGCCTGCGCGCGAGCGGGATAAAAGAAGGCCTCGTGCTGGTCAACGCCATGCACATCACCGCCTCGGTCTTCATCAACGACAACGAAGGCGGCTTGCATCAGGACTACGAACGGTGGCTTGAAGAACTCGCCCCCCACGAACCGCTTTCGCTCTACAAACACAACCTCACCGGCGAAGACAATGGCGACGCCCACCTGAAACGCCAGATCATGGGCCGCGAAGTGACCGTAGCCGTGACCGATGGACGTCTCGATTTTGGCCCCTGGGAAGCGATCTTTTATGGCGAGTTTGACGGCAGAAGACGCAAGCGCGTGCTGGTGAAAATAATAGGGGAGTGACCCCCTGAATCACCAAGCCAATTAGCCAAACCACCTTTTCTGCGGTATTGCTTGGTACGTCTCTGTTTCTGCTCTGGAGGAGTGCCCAAGGATAGGATTGGCCCATGGCTCACGCGACTTCACGCCACCAGTACGACCGGCTGACCGAGCGGCTGAACCGCTTTCCCCAGGGCGCTTCCCCTTCTGATCTTCTGTTTAAAATTCTCAGGATTCTCTTCTCCGAACGCGAGGCAGAGCTGGTGGCCCAGTTGCCGATCAGGCCCTTCACCGTGCAGAAGGCGGCGCAGGTCTGGAAAATGAACGAAAAGCGCGCAAAACTCATTTTGGACAAGCTGGCTGAGCGCGCCCTGCTGATGGACTTTGAGGAGAAGGGTGAATACCTTTACGTGCTGCCGCCGCCGATGGCGGGGTTTTTTGAGTTCTCCCTTATGCGGGTGCGCGACGATATCGACCAGAAGCTGCTGAGCGAGCTTTTCTACCAATACCTCAACGTGGAGGAGGAGTTCGTCCGCGACCTCTTCACCGAAGGCGATACGCAGTTGGGGCGCACCTTCGTCAACGAACCGGCCCTGATCCAAGAGGTGGGCGCAACCCTGAACGTGCTGGACTATGAGCGCGCCAGCGAGACGATAAAAACCGCCACGGCGATGGGCGTGGGCATGTGCTACTGCCGCCACAAGATGATGCACCTGGAGCGCGCCTGTGAAGCACCCATAGACATCTGCATGACCTTCAACACCGTCGCCGAGGCGCTGACACACCACGGGCACGCACGCAGGGTGGACGTGGCCGAAGGGCTGGAGCTGCTGGACCGGGCCTACGAGTCCAACCTGGTGCAGTTTGGCGAGAACGTGCGGGAGTCTGTCAGCTTTATCTGCAACTGCTGCGGCTGCTGCTGCGAGGCGCTGCTCGCCCAAAAACGCTTTGCGGTGATGGACCCGATCCACACCACCAACTTCATCCCGGTGGTGGATAGCGACAACTGCACCGGCTGCGGCAAATGCGTAAAAGCCTGCCCCGTTGAGGCGATGACAATGGAGGAAAGCGGGAAGAAGAAGACAGCTCGACTTGACGCAAAGCTCTGCCTGGGTTGCGGGGTCTGCGTCCGCGTCTGCCAGACTGACGGGGCGCTCCGGTTGGAGTCGCGGGAGCAAAGGGTCATCACCCCCCTGGACAGCACCCACCGCGCGGTGCTGATGGCGCTGGAGCGCGGCAAACTTCAAAACCTTATTTTCGATAACCAGACGCTTTGGAGCCACCGCGCCCTGGCCGCCGTGCTGGGTGCGATACTTCGCCTGCCCCCGGTCAAACGCGTCATGGCAACCGAGCAGGTCAAGTCCCGCTACCTGGAAAAGCTGATCTCGCGCTATAGTTGACACAAAAGGGCCGGAAAGATCACCCCTTAGCACCTCACGCCTTGCAATCCCCCCACCTTCTTGCTATTCACCTTGTATCAACTTCAACTTCACAGTTTGAAAGGATTTTTAGATGTCCGAATTCAATAACGTAACGGTCGTGCGCGAGGCCAACGTCTACTTCGACGGCAAGGTCACCAGCCGCACGGTGGTCTTCGGTGACGGCTCCAAAAAGACGCTGGGCGTCATGTTGGCGGGCGAGTTCACTTTCAACACTGGCGCGCCCGAGGTGATGGAGCTGCTGGCCGGGAAGATGGCCTACAAACTAAATGAGGGCGACGATTGGTCCGAGGTCGGACCCGGCGAGTCCTTTGAGGTTCCCGGCGATTCCAGCTTCACCGTGAAGGTTGACGAGTTCGCCGACTACTGCTGCTCATTCGTGGAGTAATACCTGGAGAAATATTATGACAAAAGACGAGCTGGAGGCTGAACTGGCTGAGTTGAACAAGGAATTAATCGAACGCAAGGGGGCGTTGCCCGCCCACTCGATCCGCCCCCACCAGATTCTGCGCATCGAGGAGATCGAAGACCGGATTGCAGAGCTGCAAAAGGAGCTGGAGGGGGCATGAAGACCGCGCTAGTTCTCATCGACATCCAGAACGACTACTTCCCCGGCGGCAAGATGGAGCTGGAGGGCGCGGTCGAGGCTGCCGGGGAGGCCGGCAAGCTCCTGGCCGCTGCCCGCGAAAACAATGTGACCATCTGCCATATCCGCCACTTCTCGGTGCAGCCCGGGGCGACCTTCTTTATACCGGGCACCGAGGGGACCGAGACACACAGCTCGGTCGCTCCCCTGCCCGACGAGCTGGTGATAGAGAAGAACTACCCCAATTCCTTCAGGGAGACAACGCTGGGCGAGTTCCTCAAGCGCGAGGGGATAGGCAAGCTGGTCTTCGCCGGGATGATGACCCACATGTGCGTGGACACCACCGTGCGCACCGCCTCCGACCTGGGCTTCAAGTGCGCGCTGGCCCATGACGCCTGCGCCACGCTGGGGCTGGAATTTAACGGGAGATCCGTAACGGCGACAGACGTACAAACCTCCTTCATGGCCGCTATTAGCGGTCGGTTTGCGCTCGTGCTCTCCGCAGCCGAGCTTTCCAAGGGCTTCAGCCAGTGCTGAGAGCCGGACTGAATACAAGGTGGAGCAAATGACCAAAGTTGGAATGATAGGGCTGGGGATAATGGGCGCCCCCATGGCGCTGAACCTGCTGCGTGGCGGCCACGAATTAACAGTATGGAACCGCGACCCGCGCAAGTGCGAACCGCTGGCAGCCAAGGGCGCAACTGTGGCCTCCACTCCCAGGGAGGTAGCCCAGGCTTGCGACATCACCTTCGCAATGGTTTCGGACCCGGAGGCGGCAAGAGCGGTCGCGCTCTCGGAAGACGGGGTCGTGGCAGGTCTTGGACCGGGCAAGGGGTATGTAGACGTCTCAACCATCGACCCTGAATCCGCCGTGGTCATAGGCGAGGCAGTAAAGGCAACCGGGGCCACGTACCTTGAAGCGCCCGTCTCCGGCTCCAAAAAACCGGCGGAGGATGGCGCCTTGATCTTTCTCTGCGGGGGCGACGAGGAGCTTTACCGACGCGCCATGCCGATGCTCGACGAGATGGGTAAGCTCTCGGTCTATCTAGGCAAAATCGGCAATGGTGCTAAGATGAAGCTGGTAGTCAACATGATAATGGGCACCATGCTCACCTCTCTTTGCGAGGGGATGTCGCTTGCCGACAGGTCGGGACTGGACCTCGCCACCCTGCTGCAAGTGCTGGACAGCGGGGCGGTCGCCAATCCCATGTTCGCGCTGAAGGGGCCCAACCTTCAACGGGACGAGTACCCCACCGCCTTTCCGCTGAAGCACATGCAAAAAGACATGCGGCTGGCGTTGGCGCTGGGGGAGGCGACGGGCCAACCACTACCGGTGGCAGCGGCGGCCAATGAGGATTTTATCAAGGCGCTGGCTGACAACCTGGCCGATGCCGACTTTTCAGCCGTCTACAGAGCGGTGAAGTAGTTGAAAGAGGAAATGGATCATGGGTAAGCTCGAATTCAAACCCGGCGACAACATAGCCATGAAGGTCCCGCCCGCCCGGTACGAGGCGACGGTGGAGTTCTACCGCGACGCGCTGGGGTTCGAGGTGATCTTTAGTGAAGATTACGGCGTGGCCTTCGAGTTCGGCGGCAAAACACTTTGGATCGACAAGGTCGAAACGCTCAGTCAGGCGGAAGTCTGGCTTGAGATAGAGACCAACGACACAGAGGCCGCCGCCGCCCACTTTAAAAAGCTGGGGATTGAGCGCTGTGACGAGGTTGAGAATCTGCCCGAGGGGTTCAAGGGTTTCTGGATCGCCAGCCCCTCCTCGATAATACATCTGCTCGCAGGCAACGACTAAGCCGGTCAGTACCCCGCCTTCTCCGCATCGCTCTTGTGGTATATGTCGTGTAGCACCACGCTGTTGTCGGGGATTTCACCGCAAAAGGAGCATTTGTCCGCAAGGTGCCTGCGGCTCTTGCGGCAGCTGTCGCACCAGTTGTAGACAATGCGGTAGCCGCCCCTGCCGACATATTTCTTCAGCTTCCCCCGGTGGGGACCATGCAGCACGCCGTCGGTTTCGCCCGGCGCAGCCGCGAGCCGTTCAAGGGTCTTCTCCACCCGCTCAAAGCCCACAAGGTCATGTTGCTTTATCTTGCGCAGCTTTCGGCTGAACGTTTCGGTGTGGTGAAGATTGTACCCGGACATCACACCCCCGCCCCATGGCCGATCAGGTCGACTCCTTGAATTTCGCCATCATTACCTCCTGCACCTTCATGGCGACCGCCTTGCGGTCGTGCCCCTCGGTGAGCCGCTTGGCAAGATTTCTGCCCGCCTGGGTCGCACGCTCAAGAAGCTCGGGCTGCTTGTGCACGCCGGGGATTATCTCCTCGGTGATCTTGACGTCTTCGCCAAACATCATGCGGGGCACCCCCACTCCGCAGCTTTCGCCGTAGCCGCAGGTGAAACAGCTGGCCGCGCCCTGGCCGTGCACCTTCTCGACCGTTTCGATAAAGTTGTAGAGCATGAACTTTTCGATCTCGTTGACCACCGGCTCGCCCGTGCCGCCGCCCACTCCAACGGCCACCGCCAGCTTGCCCCAAAGGGTATCCGCCGTGCGGTGCCTGAACTGGTACCAGCGCTCCATAAACGCATGGGATATGGCGTTCATGCCGGTGTAGAAGTTGGGAGCGCCGATGATGTAGGCGTCCGCCTCGACGATCTTCTCGCGCAGTCCCTTCATGTCGTCATCGACCACGCAGACATTATCGTGAACGCACCCCATGCACGCGATGCAGCCATGTATCTTTTTACCGCGAAGGCTCACTATCTCGCACTCCATGCCGGTGCCCTCGGCCACACGCCTGACCAGGGTGTTGACGCCTGATTTCTCTTCGCTGCGGGTGGAGCCGACTATCGCAAGAATTTTCATTTGTTCTCCTGAAATGAATTGTTACAGGGTTACAGATCGGGCCCTTCGTCGGGGGTAAGCGCTATGGTTGCAGTGGTGTCGCACGTTCCGCCGAGCCAGCCGCAAAGGAAGCGGTCGTTCTCCTCTATGACATTGTCAACGCAAGGCTCCAGCCCCACCGAGGTCTCGCTCAACCAGGTCACCGAGCCATCCTCCATGCGACTGACCTTGTCGCACTCGAACCGCTTCACTTCACCCCAAGGGTACCTGACTTTTATGTAGTAGATTGTTCCGGTTACGATTTCCATGAATCCGGTTTTACCACATTTGCCCAAACCGGGTGAAGGGGGTTGCGCCGGTTGCCCGCGTTGGCGTAACTTCCATGGTCATGGATACACGCGCACCCCTGCACGTTGTGGCAGCTTTGATACTGAAGGATGAAAAAATATTGGTCGCCAAAAGGCTCCCCGGTGGACCTCACGGCGGGCTGTGGGAATTTCCCGGCGGCAAGGTGGAACCGGGGGAAGACCCCGACGCGGCGCTGGTCCGCGAGCTGGAAGAGGAGCTGGGTATCGAGGTCCGCGTAGACTCCCAATTCATGGAGGTTTTCCACGATTACGACACCTTCACCATCCGCCTTGACACCCGCTGGTGTACCCACCTTTCCGGCGAGCCACGCACCCTGGTTTGCGCCGGTCTGAAATGGGTCCGCCCCTCCGAGGTGGCTGGCCTGGAGATGCCCGAGGCGGACCTGCCCATCGCGCTTGCGTTGGCGAGGCTTGAAAAGCGTTGACATAGCCGCCGCGTTTTTTTAACGTCTACCTCCCCGGTGTCACAGACCATCAACCAAACGGTAACCAATGACTGAACTGGCTCTACTCTTCGTCGCCTCCGTGCTGGTGAACAACTTCGTGTTGTCGCGCTTTTTGGGTATATGCCCCTTCCTGGGCGTCTCCAAAAAGACGGAGACTGCGTTGGGCATGGGGTTCGCGGTGGTCTTCGTCATGTGCGTGGCCTCGATCGTCACCTGGTTCATTCAGCGTTACCTGCTCTACCCCCTCGGCCTCGGCTATCTTCAGACCATCGCATTCATTCTGGTAATCGCATCGCTCGTCCAGCTCGTTGAGATGGTGGTGCAAAAAGTCAGCCCCGCCCTCTATCAGGCGCTGGGGATCTTTCTACCCCTCATAACAACCAACTGCGCCGTACTGGGCGTGGCCGTGCTGAACATCCAGAAGGATTACGGCTTCGTTGAGACGGTGGTCTTCAGCGTCGGCGCGGCGCTGGGCTTCACCCTGGCTATCGTGCTCTTCGCCGGACTGCGGGAACGTCTCGACCTCTCCGACGTGCCAAAAGCATTTGAGGGCACCGCCATCGCGCTGGTCACCGCAGGACTCCTCTCGCTGGCCTTCATGGGTTTCGCGGGGTTGGCCAAATGATTGAAGCGGCACTGGTCCTGGGAGGCATCGGCTTCCTGGCAGCCCTGGGGCTTGGCGCGGCCTCGATCAAATTCCACGTGGAAACCGACCCCCGCGTTGAAGAGGTGGCCGAGGCGCTGCCCGGTGTGAACTGCGGGGCCTGCGGCCTCACGGGCTGCAATGCGCTGGCCGAGGCGATAGTGGCCGGGGGCGCGCTGCCCAACGCCTGCATACCCGGCGGCGAGGACGTGTCAAAAAATATAGCAACCATAATGGGCCTGGACGCTGAAAAAGCCGAAAAGTTCATAGCCGTGCTCCACTGCAAGGGTGTTCATGGTAAAGCAATTGACAAAGGCCAGTACCTCGGCATCCCCGATTGCCGCGCCGCCGCGCTGGTGCTCTCTTCACCCAAGGGGTGCAACTACGGCTGCATGGGGCTCGGCACCTGCGAGCGTTCCTGCCCCTTTGACGCAATACACATGGGAGACAAGGGCATCGCGGTGGTTGACGCCGAGGCCTGCACCGGCTGCGGCTCCTGCGTCCGGGCGTGTCCCAAGTCCATACTGGATCTACGCCCCCTCTCCATGAACGTACACATCCGCTGCAACTCGCCGCTGAGTGGCAAACAGATCAAGGCGCTCTGCTCGGTCGGGTGTATCGGCTGCGGACGCTGCGAAAAGATATGCCCGGTGGAGGCGATCTCCATGTCCCGCGGGCTGGCAATAATCGACGCGGAGAAATGCGTGGACTGCGGCATGTGCGCCCAGGTCTGCCCCACCTCCAATATCGACGACGCCCTTGCGCCTCGCCGCGACCTCCTCATTGAGGAGGAGAAGTGCATCGGCTGCACCAAGTGCGCGAAGGTATGCCCTGTCGATGCAATCGAGGGCGAGAAGAAAGAGGTCCATAAAATCCACCAGGAAAAATGTATCGGTTGCCAACGCTGCGTGCAGGTCTGTCCCGTCGATGCCGTGATGCTCGGCGCGGAGCGGCCAAAGCCGGGAGCGAAAAAGAAAACATCGGAGGCGGCCACCGATGGGTAAGAAGCTCTTTAGAGGCGGGGTCCACCCCCATGACGAGAAAGAGCGGACCGCTTCGCTTCCAGTGGTTGACGCCGGACTCCCCGAGCGGTTATTCCTGCCGGTCAGCCAGCATATCGGCGCACCCGCCAAGCCCATCGTCACCAAGGGGGACAAGGTCCTCGGCGGTCAGGTGGTCGCCGAGGCTGCGGGGTTCGTCTCCGTCCCGATCCACGCCTCCACCTCGGGCACGGTGCGCTCGGTCGCGCCCTACGCCCACCCACTTGGGGCGGAACAGCTTGCTATCGAGATCGAGGTTGACGGCGAGGACACCTTCGTTGAAGCGGAAGGGCCGATGGAGCCGATAGCCGACCCCTTCAACCATGACCCCAACGAGATCAAGACTCGCATACTCGCCGCCGGGATAGTGGGCATGGGCGGCGCGACCTTCCCCACCCACGTCAAGCTCTCGCCCCCGCCGGAGATTGGCATTGATACAATCATCTTGAATGGCGTGGAGTGCGAACCCTTCCTGACCGCCGACCACAGGCTCATGCTGGACAGGCCCGATGACATTATTAATGGACTCAAAGTAATCCTCGCCATATTCGGCCTGGACTCGGGCTTCATCGGCATAGAGAAGAACAAGCCCGACCCCATAGCGTTGATGCAAGACAAAGCTGCATCCCTTGGCGGGGTTGAGGTGAAACCCCTTGAGGTGCGCTACCCCCAGGGGGCTGAAAAGCAGCTGATACACGCAATTTCCGGGCGTGACGTGCCCTCGGCGGCGCTGCCCATGGCAGTGGGTACCGTAGTGCAAAACGTCGCAACCGCAGTGGCGATCTGGGAGGCGGTAACCCAGGGGAAACCGCTCACAAGCCGCATCTGCACCGTGACCGGCGACGGGGTGAAGGAGCCGAAAAACCTCCTCATCCGCACCGGCACCCCCATCGGCTACCTGATAGAGCAGTGCGGCGGACTCACCGACGACATAGCCAAGGTGATAATGGGCGGCCCGATGATGGGGCTCTCCCAGTACACCCTGGACGTGCCCTCCACCAAGGGAACTTCCGGACTCCTTTGCTTGCCCGCCTCGCAGGTGAGGACCGAACCGCAGAAATCCTGCATCAGCTGTGGCCGCTGCGTATCGTCTTGCCCCATGGGGCTCAGCCCGACGACGATCTACAACTTCATCGACGCCGACCGGGTCGCCGAGGCCGACGAGTGGGACACCCTTGACTGCATTGAGTGCGCCAGCTGCTCCTACGTCTGCCCCGCAGGCATCCCGCTTGTTCAATACATCCGCTACGCAAAGGGCCGCGTGTTGGCCCGGCGCAGGCAGCTTGGGACATAGAAGATGAAACCCACCCTATACATAACCTCATCGCCCCACGTCTTCGACGGTGACTCCGTCTCGAAGATAATGTGGACCGTATCGGCTGCGCTGCTGCCCTCTGCGCTGTGGGGTTTCTACCTCTTCGGACTGCCCGCCCTGGCCGTCACCGCCCTGTGCGTGGCTTTCTCGGCTATTTTTGAAGCGGTCGCGCAAAAGCTGCGGGGTCGCGAGGTGACGATTGAAGATGGCTCCGCCGTCCTCACCGGTCTGCTGCTCGCCATGAACCTCCCGGCTGCCGCCCCCTGGTGGCTCTGCGTCTTTGGGGCGGCGACTGCGGTCCTCTTGGGCAAGCAGGTCTTCGGAGGGCTGGGGCACAACCCCTTCAACCCGGCGCTGGTGGCCCGCGTGGTGATGCTCATCAGCTTCCCCGTGGAGATGACCGACTGGACCGTAAGCTCCGGGGTGCTGGCCGACGCCGTCACAGCGGCGACCCCGCTGGGCGAAGCCAAGACTTTCCTCATGAGTCCCGAGCGCGGACAGCTGCCCCAGGTCGCCCTCATGGACCTCTTCATCGGCATGCGTCCCGGCTCCATCGGCGAGACCTCCACCCTGTTGCTGTTGCTGGGCGCGGCGGTGCTTTACGTCAGGCGAATAATCACCCTGGACATACCGCTGGGCTTCATCGCGGCATTGCTCGCCGTAACGATCCCGGCTTACATGCTCGCCCCGGACAAGTATCTGTCGCCGCAACTTCACCTGATGACCGGCGGCTTGATGCTGGGCGCGTTTTTCATGGCGACCGATATGGTGACAAGTCCGCTGAATGGCAAGGGCCGTCTCGTCTTTGGCATCGGCTGCGGGCTCATCACAGCTATCATCCGCCTCTGGGGCGGCTACCCCGAGGGGGTGAGCTTCTCCATATTGCTCATGAACTCCACGGTGCCGCTGATCGACCGCTACACCAAGCCGCGAAAATTCGGCTTCGTCCCGGTGAAAAAAGGGGGTGAAGCATGAAGGGGATAGCAAAGCTGGTCCTCGTGCTGGCGCTGGTGTGCGTGGCGGCGGCGCTTGGCCTCTCGGTGGTTGAACAGCTGACCCGCGAGCCCATTGCGCAGGCGCTCAGAAAAGAGCTGCTGGATGCGGTGGAGGCGGTGCTGCCCTCCTTCGACAACGCCCCCGACGAGGACAAGATCGTCATTGAAGAGCGGGTGTACTATGTGGGCAAAAAAGACGGCGTCCCGGTGGGCGCGGCGTTCAAGGTCTCCACGATGGAGGGCTATTCCGGCCTTATCACAGCGCTGGTGGGTGTGAACCCCGGTGGCGAGGTAAACGGCGTCTCGATCCTCATACACACCGAAACCCCCGGCCTCGGCGCTAAATTCACCGACTCCGAATACCTGAAGCAGTTCAAGGGCAAAGAGCTCTCCACCGCCCAATGGCTGGTAAAAAAGGATGGCGGCGATTTTGATCAGATTACCGGCGCGACGGTAACGCCCAGGGCGCTGGTGGCGGCGATAGAGAGCGGCCTTACCTCTTTCACGACCGACAAGGCGAAAATATTTGCAGCAAGGGAGGATAAGCGATGAGCCTTATCACCCAATTCACCAAGGGGATCGGCCGGGAGAACCCGGTCTTCAGGCTATTGCTCGGCATGTGCCCCACGCTGGCGGTCACGACCGAGGCGGTAAACGGGCTGGCCATGGGGCTCGCCACCACCTTCGTGCTGGTCTGCGCCAACGTAGTCATCAGCCTGCTTAGAAACGTGATCCCCTCCAAGGTGCGCATCCCCTGCTTCATCGTCATCATAGCCACCTTTGTCACCGTGGTCGATCTGGTGATGAACGGCTTTGTCCATGATCTGCACAAAACACTGGGGGTCTTCATCCCCCTCATCGTGGTAAACTGCGTCATCCTTGGCCGCGCCGAAGCCTACGCCTCCAAAAACGGTTCCATGCTGGCGCTGGCCGACGGGCTGGGGATGGGTTTGGGCTTCACTCTTAGCCTCACCATCCTCGGCGCGGTGCGCGAACTCTTTGGAAATGGCTCGGTGTTCGGGATGGAGCTACTCGGCAGTGGATACCATCCGGTCATCATAATGATTCTACCCCCCGGCGCTTTCATCTCCCTGGGGCTGATATTGGCTGCTATCAATCATTACGGGAAACTCCGCGCCGATTCGGCGTAAAAAGGGTCAAATCGAAAAAAAAATCGTTTAATCGACCTCTCTAACGTCTCTAAAGGCGTTTCCCCCTTGACAGGTGGAAATGGCCCAAAGTATCGTTTCGTCGGTTTAGTTTTGGGCTTTGCCCAATTTGCCGTTATGGCGATTTTATTTTCAGGAGGGACTGCATGCTTCAAAACTTCGTTCCCGTCCTCATTTTGTTCTTGTTTGCTGCCGCTTTCGGGCTGGGCGTTCTGCTCATCTCGTCGCTGTTGGGCCCCAAGCGCCCGACCGCCGCCAAGCAGGCCACCTACGAATGCGGCATGGACGTCCAACCGGACGCCCGACGCCCCCTCGACGTTAAATATTATCTCATCGCAATGGCGTTCCTTATCTTCGATGTGGAAGTCATCTTCCTCTATCCCTGGGCCGTCCAATTCAAATCGCTCGGACTTTTCGGCTTCATCGAAATGCTCGTCTTTCTTTTCATCCTGCTTGTCGGCTACGCCTACATCTGGAAGAAGGGAGTGCTTGAGTGGGAATAGAAAGCAAACTACCCCCTTTCCTTGTCACCAAACTTGAAAAGGTTGTGGGGCTGGCCAGGAAGAACTCCATCTGGCCTGCCACCTTCGGTCTTGCGTGTTGTGCGCTGGAGATGATGGTCGCGTCCACCTCGGACTACGATATCGCGCGTTTCGGTGCGGAAGCGTTCAGGCCCTCGCCTCGCCAGTCCGATCTGATGATCGTCGCGGGCACCCTGACCACCAAGATGTGCCACCCAGTCGAACGCATCTATAACCAGATGCCCGATCCCAAGTGGGTCATAGCCTACGGCTCCTGCGCCTGCTCGGGCGGGATCTTCAACACCTACAATACAATTCAGGGTGTGGACACCATCCTGCCGGTGGATGTCTACGTCCCGGGTTGCCCCCCCAGGCCCGAAGCGCTCCTGGCGGCGATCATCAAGCTGCAGGACAAGATAGGTAACGAAAAATTCTCCGACCGCCCCGATATTCGGGTGGCGGGTTAGCCAAGCGGGATCAAGACAATGGAATTTAGCGTCATAGTTGAATCGCTCAAATCCAAGTTCGGTGAGGCCATAACGGCCACCGAGACCTTCCGGGGCCAGGATATCGTCACGGTGGACAAGGAGAGCATCGTCCAGATCACGACCTTTCTGCGCGATGATGAAGAACTGCTCTTCGACATGCTCATCGACCTCACGGCGGTGGACTACATGGGCCGCACCCCCCGCTTCACAGTCGTCTACACCCTCTACTCGCTGAAAAACAATCGTCGCCTTCGCCTTAAGGCCCCGGTTGCCCAGGATGTCAAGATCAGCACGGTGGAGCAGGTGTGGAAGGCTGCCAACTGGCTTGAGCGAGAAGTTTACGATCTCTTCGGGATCGAATTTGACGGACACAGTGATTTGAGGAGAATCCTTCTGTGGGACGGCTACGAGGGCCACCCGCTGAGAAAGGACTTCCCCCTGACTGGTCGGCCGCAAACTGCGGTATACCGCTAGAACCGCGCCGACAAACTTTTTAGAGGCGTTTCGAGGATAAGATGGCCGAGACGAAAAACATGATCGTCAATATGGGTCCGCAGCACCCTGCGACCCACGGGGTTTTGAGGCTGGTGCTCGAACTCGACGGCGAAACGGTGGTGGATGTAATCCCCCACCTTGGACACCTTCACCGCGGGATCGAAAAGC
Source organism: Deltaproteobacteria bacterium (assembly GCA_030591565.1). Classification (GTDB taxonomy): domain Bacteria; phylum Desulfobacterota; class Deferrisomatia; order Deferrisomatales; family BM512; genus JAUVAU01. The sequence continues at coordinate 27,479 of JAUVAU010000012.1, forward strand.
TGGCCGAGCACAAGACCTACCATCAGGCGCTCACCCTGACCGACCGCATGGACTACACCGGGGCGCTCATCAACAACCTTGGTTATTGTCTTGCGGTGGAAAAGCTCCTGGACATTGAGGGCGAGATACCCGATCGCGCTAATGTGCTGCGTGTCTGCCTCAGCGAATTACAGCGCATCGCGGGCCATCTGCTGTGGCTGGCGACCCACGCGTTGGATATCGGCGCGATGACGATGCTCTTCTACTGCTTTCGTGAGAGAGAGATCATCCACGACCTCCTCGAAGAGGTCACCGGCGCACGCCTGACGCCCAGCTTCATTCGCGTGGGCGGTCTGGCCGACGACATAAACGACAAGTTCATCACCAAGACCACCGATTTCATCAAGAAGTTCCCCTCCCGCGTTGACGAGTACGAGTTGATGCTGACCCATAACCCGATCTGGAGAAAACGGATCAACGGCATTGGCATCATCTCACAGGAAGATTGTATCTCCTATGCGATCACCGGCCCGGTGCTGCGCGCCGCCGGGGTCAGCTACGACATAAGAAAAGCCCAGCCCTACAGCGGCTACGAAAGCTACGACTTTGAAATCCCCACCGGGACGACCGGCGACGTTTACGATCGTTACACGGTGAGGCTCACGGAGATGCGCCAGTCCACCCGTATCGTCGAGCAGGCCCTTGACCGCCTCGCCGACGGGCCGGTGATGCTGGACGATTTCCGCTACACACCGCCGCCAAAGGAAGACGTCTACAATTCCATCGAAGGCCTCATCCGCCATTTCAAGCTGATGAGCGCCGGGTACAAGGCCCCCGAGGGCGAGGTCTACATGTCGGTGGAGGGAACCAAGGGCGAGCTGGGCTACTACCTGGTGAGCGACGGCAGCGAGAATCCCTATCGCTTCCGCGTACGCCCGCCCTGCTTCATTAATTTGCAGGCGTTAAAGGATATGTCGGTCGGTCACATGGTCGCCGACGTCATTGCTGTTATCGGATCCCTCGACATCGTCCTGGGCGAGATAGACAGATAACCAAATGAGTGAAGGATAGTCATTGATGAGCGACTTGGTCTTCTCCAGCTGGGGCGATGCAACCGTCGACAGCCGCAAACAAGCGGTTGACGCGCAGGCCATCGAGCTGCCCAAAGAGCTTTCCAACGGAACCTCCCTGGCAGGAATCATGGGCTGGGACGGCATCGCCGTATGGGGCGACTCCCACCCTGTCGATATGGCGCGAGCCTACGCCAGGGGGTTGTCGGACAACTCGTGTGGACAGTGCATCCCCTGCCGCATCGGCTCCCACGTCATACTGGAAGCCTTTGAAAGAATCTGCTCGGGCGCAGGCAGGGAAAATGACGCCGGTGAGATTAAGCGCCTCTCCGAACGCCTCAGAGATCAGGCGATGTGCGATCTCGGGCAGACCTGCGGCAAGGGTTTTCTGGATGTGATCGAGAACTTCGGTAAAGAGATCGACGGGCTTGTGGCCGACAAAAAGTCGGTGCCCCGCTCCGAATATATCACCGCCACCACCGCGCCGTGCAAATCGGCGTGCCCCGCCCATCTTGAGATTCCCACATACGTTGAACTAATCAAGAAGGGTCGCTTCGAGGACAGCCTGGAGCTTATCAGGCGCGACAACTGCCTGCCCGGCACCATTGGCCGCGTGTGCGTGCGTCCCTGCGAGTTTGATTGCCGCCGCTCCAACGTGGACGGCCCCGTGCAGATCAAGTTCCTCAAGCGCTTCGTCGCCGATTACGAGATTGAACGAAACCGCCCCACCCGCTTGCCCGAAAAAGAACCCGAGGGCGAAAAGATAGCGATAGTAGGCGCCGGCCCTGCGGGGCTAAGCTGCGGCTACTTCCTGTCGCAGCTTGGGTACGCCCCCGTGATCTTCGAGGCCCTTGGCGAGCCCGGCGGAATGGCCGCGGTCGGCATCCCCGATTATCGCCTGCCCCGCGAGCTGCTCCGTTACGAGGCAGAGTTGGTCCGCAAGATGGGTGTGGAGATTCGCTACGAGACCGATGTGGGCACCGATGTGAAACTCGAAGAGCTTATAAGTAACGACTACAAGGCTGTCTTCCTGGGCTTTGGCGCACGCCTTGGCACCTCGATGGGTGTCGAGGGCGAAAGCGACGACATCGTCGGCTTCTTCAAGGGTGCCGACTACCTGCGCGACGTAGCCCTTGGCAAGGATGTTTTCACCGGCGAAACTTGCATCGTGGTCGGAGGCGGCAACGTCGCCATCGACTGCGCACGCTCGGCGCTCAGGAAAGGCTTCAAGAACGTCAAGATCGTCTACCGCCGCAGCTTGATCGAGATGCCCGCCGACGCTGTGGAGGTTCAGGACGCCGAGGATGAGAAGATCGAGATGCTCATCCTTACCAATCCCAACAAGATCATCTCCGAAAACGGCAAGGTCACCGGCGTCGAGGTCGTGAAGATGGAGCTTGGCGAGCCCGATGACTCAGGCCGTCGCCGCCCCGTCGAGATGAAAGGCTCCGAGTACGTTATACCGGCGGACGCCTGCATAATGGCGATCGGCCAGGCGATCGACCTTGATCTCATTGAAGGCATTGAAGAGCTTGAGACCACCCGCTGGAAGACGATAGTCATCCAGGGGCTGAACAGACTCGCCATGGTCAAAAACGGCGTCGGCGTCTTCGCTGGTGGCGACTGCGAGACTGGCCCGCTCACGCTCATCGGAGGTCTGGCGGCAGGCAAGGAAGCCGCCTACCAGATCGACCGCTTCATCAAAGAGGGGTCATCCGATCCGATGGACGAGTGGGTGATAAACAAGTTCATTGAAGAACTCAAGCCTTACGACAAGGCTGAGGATGTGGGACAGCCCTGCTCCACCGAACCCGCCAAGATTCACCACAAGCCGGTGGCCGAGCGGGTGACCAATATGGAAGAGGTGGAGGTCGGGTTCACCCACGAAGAAGCAATAGCCGAAGCATCGCGTTGTCTTCGCTGCTACCGACTCATGGTCGCGGCAAAGGCTTAGAGGAAACTTTTTACTGCACCGGTTGCGAGAACGTTAGGTAGAAAGCACATGATTAACCTCACCATTGACGGGACTCCCGTACAGGTCGAAAAGGGTCAGACGATCCTGGAAGCCGCCAACTCGGCGGGCATCCGCATACCGACCATGTGCTGGATGAAAAAGATGAGACCTATCGGCTCATGCCGCATGTGCGTCGTGGAAGTCGAAGGCCTTGGAAAACCCGTAAGCGCCTGCGATACCATGGCCGCCGCCGATATGAAGGTGACCACCCAATCCGAGCTGCTTCACGGGATGCGCCGCGACGCGCTGAGCCTGATGCTCGTCGGCCACCCCCTTGATTGCCCCGTGTGCGACAAGGGCGGCGAGTGCGTCCTCCAGGACATGGTCTGGGAGTTCGGCGTTACCGAGCAGCCCACCCCCGGCGCACAGCCCACAAGGGACATTGAGCGTTACATCAGCCCCATGATTAAACAATGGGCTGACCGCTGTGTGCTCTGCGCCCGCTGCGTTACGGCGTGTAAGGAAGTCAAGGGCATCGGCTGCATCGAGATCAAGGGCAACGGTTTCGACTCCTACATCGGCCCGGTGGAAGGCGTTGACTGCATAAGCTGCGGCGAATGCCTCAGCGTCTGCCCGGTCGGCGCATTGACCGATGGCATAAGAGATGAAAAGGCGCGCATCTGGCAGTCCAAGCGCATCACCACCACTTGCGGCTACTGCGGCGTAGGTTGCCAGTTTGACCTGAACGTCCTGAACGACAAGATCATCAGGGTGACCACCACCGACCACGATAAGCTGCCCAACTTCGGCAGCCTCTGCATCAAGGGCCGCTTCGCCTGGGAGTTCGTGGACCACCCCGACAGGCTCACAAAACCGCTGGTGAGACGTGATGGCGAACTCAGGGAGACCACCTGGGAAGACGCCCTGCACACCGCGGCCAAGAAGATCAAGGAGGTGCGCGACGCACACGGCCCCGACTCCATAGCCGGCTTCGCCTCGGCCCGTTGCACCAACGAAGATAATTACGTATTCCAAAAGTTTTTCAGGGCGGTAATCGGCACGAACAACGTCGATCACTGCGCACGACTCTGACACAGCGCTACCGTGGCCGGTCTGGCCACAAGCTTCGGTTCAGGCGCAATGACAAACTCGATCGCCGATATCGGCGAAGCCGAGGCGATCCTCGTCATAGGGTCGAACACCACTGAAAACCACCCGATCATCGGCGATCTGGTCAAACGCTCCGTCACGCAAAAGGGCGCCAAGCTGGTCGTGATCGACCCCCGGCGCATTCCGCTGGTCGAGTACGCCAACGTCTTTTTGCAGGTCCCGCCGGGCTACAACATCCCAGTTATCCTTGCGATGATGAACGTGATAATAGCCGAGGGGCTGGCGGATGAAGCCTACATCGCCGAGCGCACCGAAGGTTGGGAAGAGTTCAAGGGCTCGGTGGCCGAGTTCACCCCTGAAAAGGTGGCCGAGATGACTGGGCTGAGCGCTGAGGATATCCGCAAGGCCGGACGTATCTACGGCGAGGCCTCCCCCGCAGCGATCCTCTACGCCATGGGCGTCACCCAGCATGGACAGGGCACCGACGGCGTCAAGTCGCTCGCCAACCTCGCCATGCTGTGCGGCAACGTCGGCATGCCCGGCGGCGGCGTCAACCCGCTGCGCGGACAGAACAATGTCCAGGGCGCTTGCGACCTTGGCGGACTGCCCAATGTCTTCACCGGTTACCAAAAAGTTGATGACGACGCAGCCAGAGAGAAGTTTGAGGCGGCGTGGAGTGTAACGCTCCCCGGCACACCCGGAATGAAGCTCACCGAGGTCACCCAGGCGATCGGCAAGGACGGCAGCATCAAGGGACTCTTTATCATGGGCGAAAATCCAATGATATCCGACCCGGATCTGCGCCATATCGACCATGCCCTTGACGAGCTGGATTTTCTCATCGTCCAGGATATCTTTTTGACCGAAACGGCGGCCAAGGCGGACATCGTCTTCCCGGCGGCCTCCTTTGCCGAAAAAGACGGCACCTTCACCAACACCGAGCGCAGGGTACAGCGCGTTCGCAAGGGTGTCGCCCCAAGGGGAGACTCGAAGGCCGACTGGCAGATAATCTGCGACCTCTCGGCGAAGCTCGGCTTCAAGATGGACTACACCGACGCTTCGGCAATTTTCGATGAAATAGCCCAATTGACACCGAGCTACCACGGCATGGACTACGCCCGTATCGATTCGGTCGGTCTGCAGTGGCCCTGCCCGGACAAGGACCACCCCGGCACGCCGGTCCTGCACACCGCAGGGTTTGCGCGCGGCAAGGGGCTCTTCCAGTCGATAGCCTTCACCGGTCCCTTCGAGAGCCCGGACGATCAGTTCCCCTTCATCATGACCACCGGTCGCGAGCACGCCCATTACCACTGCGGCTCGATGACCAGACGCTCCAAGCGCATAGACGAGAACTACCCTGAGGGTTTCATGGAGATGCACCCGGCCGATGCGCAGACAATGGGCGTCAAGACCGGCGACACGGTTGAAATAGCATCGCGCCGCGGCCAGATAACTTCAAAGGTGAAAGTGGTCGATTCCACTGCGCCCGGCACGGTGTTCATGAGTTTTCATTACAGCGAATCACCCGTCAACGTTTTGACCAACCCGGCAACCTGCCCCACGGCGGGGATTCCGGAGTTCAAGGTGACGGCGGTAAATATTCACAAGGTTTAGCAGCGCTTTAAAAAATTTATTGTGGCGTACTAAGTCGCATGAAGCGGTTTGACGCCGATAAGACAAAGGAAGCTGTTAGATGGATTTCCTGATCGAAAGCGTTCTAAAGGTAGCCGTCGTATTCGGCGTGCTGCTGGGCTCGGTGGCCTACACCACCCTTCTGGAGCGAAAGTTCCTTGGGCGCCTCCAGGTGCGTCACGGACCCAACCGCGCCGGACCCTTCGGACTCCTGCAGCCGCTGGCTGACGGACTAAAGTTCTTCTTCAAGGAAGACATAGTCCCGGCCAACGTGGACAAGCCTGTCTTTATCCTGGCGCCGGTCATCGCACTGGTTCCTGCGATCTGCATCGTCGCCGTCATCCCCTTTGGGGACTCGGTGACCATCTTTGGCCGCGAGGTCAAGATGCACATAACCGATATGAATGTGGCGGTGCTCTACATTCTGGGGCTTTCAGGTATCGGCGCCTACGGCGCGATGCTCGGCGGCTGGGCCTCGAACAACAAGTATGGCCTGATTGGCGCGATGCGCTCGGGCGCCCAGACCATCAGCTACGAGCTGGCGATGGGGATGACCCTGGTTTCGATCATCATGATGAGCGGCTCGCTCAGCCTCACCAAGATCGTCGCCGGACAGACCTTTTACTGGAACATCTTTTTTCAGCCGGTGGCCTTCGTGCTCTTCATCATAGCCGGATTGGCCGAGATCAACCGCACGCCTTTCGATATGCCCGAGGCGGAGGCCGAGCTGGCCTGCGGTTTCAACATCGAATATTCCTCCATGAAGTTCGCGCTCTTCTTCATGGCCGAATACGCCCACATGATAAGCCTTGCCGCGATTACGGTCTGTCTGTTTCTGGGCGGATGGAACCTCCCCTTTGGGTGGGAAGTCCCCTTCGTACCCAAGATATTCTGGTTCATCGCCAAGGTGTTCTTGCTGATCGTCTTCTTCATCTGGGAGCGCGGTACCTTTCCCCGGCTTCGTTATGACCAGATCATGAACCTGGGTTGGAAATGGCTCATGCCCATCGCGATAGTCAACATGTTGGTTACCGGTGTTGTGATGACCTTGATTGGCTGATAAGGCAAGGGATTCGGGAGTATATAGACTATGGTCGTGATACGAACTTTAATACCGCTTCTAAAAGGGCTCGCTTTTACCATCAAGCACCTCTTCGTGAAGCCCATCACTTATCAGTACCCGGAGCAGCGGCGCGAGGTCAGCGAACGCTGGCGCGGCCTGCACCGGCTGAAGATGGACGATGGGCGTCTTCTTTGCGTGGCCTGTGGGCTGTGCGAGGCCGTTTGCCCCGCCGACGTCATCACCGTTGAGCGCACGGAGACCGAGGATGGCAGGAGCTTCCCCTCTCGTTTTGATGTGGAAGTCACCCGCTGCATCTTTTGCGGCTATTGCCAGGAGGCGTGTCCCAAGGACGCCATCGAGCTGACGCGCAATTACGACTTCTGCGAATACACGCGTGAAGAGTTCAATCTGAATCGCGACCAGTTGGCCAAGATCGAGGAGGCTTGATAGACATGGTGACCACAGTCTTCTTTATTTGCGCCGCGCTGGCGATCGCCGGAGCTCTGGGGGTGGTGAGTTTCAGAAACCCTGTGCATTCCGCGCTGGCGATGCTGGGCACGATGGTCAGCATCGCGGTGATCTATCTGCTGCACAACGCAGAGTTCATCTTCGCCATCCAGTTGATGATCTACGCCGGCGGCGTGATGATGCTCGTTATCTTCGTCATCTTCCTGCTGGACCTTCGCCGCGAAGAAGAACAGCGGGCGAAACTGAAATCGGGGAAGGTGATCGCCATTGGGGTGGGCGGGCTTGTCTTCCTCTCCCTGCTCATTCCGCTGGCCGGGTCAATCACCGGCAAGACTGGTGGGATGACGGAAAAGGCCCTGGAGCGCATCGGCAGTGTTGAGTATCTGTCCAATGAGCTGTTTACAAATTACCTGCTGCCCTTCGAGCTGGCTTCCGTTCTGCTGCTCGTCGGCCTTGTCGGAGCCGTGGCTCTGGCAAAGAAGCGGCTTTAATCCGGTGCGCGGTTAAGGAAGGTTTTTCATGATTCCCTTCGAGTACTCGCTATTGTTATCCGCGATCCTGTTCGCCATAGGTTGCGTGGGCGTGCTGGTTAGGCGAAACGTTATCGTTCTCCTGATGTGCATCGAGCTGATGCTAAACGGCGTGAACCTTTCGTTCGTGGCGATCGCCGACAAGCTCGACAGCGCTGAGGGCTTAATTTACGTATTTTTCGTGATGACGGTAGCGGCTGCCGAGGCCGCAGTTGGACTGGCCATCGTGGTCAACCTTTTTCGCCATCGTGATTCGGTTTACGCCGATGAGATCAATCTTCTAAAAGGTTGACCTGGAGGACTAGATAGATGCTTGACTGGATCTGGCTAATTCCGTTTCTACCCATGGTGGGGGCGATAATAAATGGCACTGTGGGAAGAAGGTTTCCCAAATGGGCTGTTAATATTATCGCCTGCGGCTCCATTTTCGCCGCCTTTGTCGTCAGTGTGGCCTCTTTTATCGCCCTGACCCATCTGGACCCGTCGCAGCGCTTCCATGAAGTCACCTTGTTCAGCTGGATAGCGACCGGCTCTACCTCCATAGACCTGGCCTATCTGATGGATCCGCTAAGCTCTGTGATGACGCTCATCGTCACCGGCGTCGGCTTTCTCATCCACGTCTACTCCGTCGGCTACATGCACCATGACAGCAGCTACAACCGGTTCTTCACCTACATGAACCTCTTTTGCTTCGCCATGCTCACGCTGGTGCTGGGCAACAACTTCCTGGTCCTCTTTGTGGGCTGGGAGGGCGTGGGGCTCTGCTCCTACCTGCTCATCGGCTTCTGGTTCGAGGATCAGGAAAAAGCGAAAGCCGGAATGAAGGCTTTCGTGGTCAATCGCATCGGCGACTTCGGCTTCCTGCTCGCGATGTTCTTCATCTTCATGCACTTCGGCACCCTTAATTTCCGTGAAGTGATGGCCGCCGCGCCGACTGCGATAACCGCGGCTACGGCTACGCTGATCTGTCTGCTGCTCTTTCTCGGCGCCTGTGGCAAGTCCGCGCAGCTACCCCTTTACGTCTGGCTGCCCGACGCCATGGCCGGCCCGACCCCTGTCTCCGCTCTCATACATGCGGCGACGATGGTCACCGCCGGCGTCTATATGATAGCGCGCTGTAACATCCTCTACTCCATGGCTCCCGGCGCGATGGCGACCGTAGCCACGGTGGGCGCGATAACAGCGCTCTTTGCGGGGACGATTGCAATAGCTCAAAACGACATCAAGAAGGTGCTGGCCTACTCCACGGTCAGTCAGCTGGGCTATATGTTCATCGCCATGGGCGTTGGCGCATACGCGGTGGGTATCTTCCACCTGATGACCCATGCGTTCTTCAAGGCTTGTCTCTTTCTCGGCTCCGGCTCCGTCATTCACGGAATGCACGATGAGCAGGATATGCGCAAGATGGGCAACCTGAGAAAGTACATGCCCCACACCTACAGAACCTTCCTTATCGCAACCATCGCCATCGCGGGCATTCCTCCCCTGGCGGCTTTTTTCTCCAAGGACGAGATCCTCTGGATGGCCTGGTCGGGCGGCTTCAAGGCCCAGTGGGCGCTTGGCTTCCTGGCGGCAGGGATTACGGCCTTCTACATGTTCCGCCTGGTCTTCATGACCTTTTTTGGCGAGGAACGCCACGACGAGCACGTAAAGGGCAAGGTGCATGAATCGCCCTGGACGATGTACGTGCCCCTCTACGTCCTGATGGGTCTCTCCATCGTGGGCGGCTGGGTCGGTATTCCCGAGGCGCTTGGCGGGGCCAATCATTTCCACCACTGGCTGGCTCCTGTGCTGGACACCGGCTCGATGGAAGGCGCAAGGCACGCCGCCGCGCTGGTGGGCGACATCGGCCCCTCGGCGGCTTACGCTTCCGGCGGTGGAGGCGGTGGCGAAGGCCACTCCATAATCGAGTACATCCTGATGTTCGCTTCGGTGGGCTGGGCGCTCATCGGCATCGCGTTCGCAGCGTTTTGCTACCTCAAGCGCACCGATATCCCGGCCAAGGCCGCAGCAAGCGCCAAGGGCGTTTACGAGCTGCTCTACAATAAATACTACGTTGACGAAATATACGACGCGGTCTTCGTCAAGGGCCTCGTGGCTCTTTCAAACCATTTCTGGAAGTTCTGGGATGTGGTTGTGATCGATGGCGCGGCCAACGGCCTCGCCAAGGTGGTTCGCGCCACCGGCGGCGGTCTGGCGCGGCTGCAGACCGGACAGGCCCAGGGCTATGCCCTGGCGGTGGCCATCGGCACAGTGGCGTTGCTGGCGTTCTTCGCCGCACATGCGACGCTGTAGGGTTTGAAAAGTATTTAAAACGAAAGTTAATGAATCAGCGAGCCGTCGGCTTCGACCGGCGGACGCGGCGAATTTTTCGCCTTATTTAGTCCGGGAGATTTTGGCATGGACCACATTTTGTCCGTGATCACATTTATTCCACTCGTGGGTGCTCTGATCATCCTCTTGATGGATAAAAGGGCCGCTGGCCTCATCAAGGGCTTTGCGCTCACGGTGTCATTGATCAACTTTGCGGTGAGCCTGCCGCTCTGGTGGCGTTTCGACTCCGCGAACCCCGGTATGCAGTTTGTTGAGAACGCACCCTGGATACAATCGCTTGGCGTCAACTACTTCATCGGCATCGACGGCATAAGCCTGTTTCTGGTGCTCCTGACGACCTTCCTCACCGTTATCTGTTTGATGTCCTCCTGGACGATTGAGAAGCGCATCAAGGAGTACATGTTCTTCTTCCTGATGCTTGAGACCGGCATGATAGGCGCGCTCGTCAGCCTGGACCTCTTCCTCTTCTACATCTTCTGGGAAGCGATGCTCATACCGATGTACTTCCTCATTGGCGTGTGGGGCGGCAAGGAGAGGATATACGCTGCGGTGAAGTTCTTCATCTTCACGATGGTCGGCTCGCTCTTGATGCTGGTCGCGATCCTCGCCCTCTACTTCATGAATATCGGCGCGGGCAACGAGGCCACCTTCTCCATCATTGAGCTATACAAACTCAACCTCGCGCCCAACGTCCAGTTCTGGCTCTTCGCCGCCTTCTGTCTGGCGTTCGCGATCAAGGTGCCGATGTGGCCGGTCCACACCTGGCTGCCCGATGCACACACCCAGGCCCCCACGGCGGGTTCGGTCATTCTTGCAGGCGTACTGCTGAAGATGGGCACCTACGGCTTCCTGCGCTTCGCCATGCCGCTCTTTCCCAACGCGGTGGAGCAGTTCACCCCCTTTATGATGACGCTGGCGATTATCGGCATCATCTATGGCGCGCTGGTGGCGATGGTGCAAGACGATATCAAGAAGCTGGTGGCGTACTCCTCGGTCTCCCACCTGGGTTATGTGATGCTGGGCATCTTTGCGCTGAACCAGCAGGGCGTGGTCGGCGGCCTCTACCAGAGCCTCAACCACGGCATCTCGACCGGCGCGCTCTTCCTGCTGGTCGGGGTCATATATGAGCGTCGCCACACCCGCATGATCAAGGACTTTGGCGGACTGGCCAAGCAGATGCCCTTTTACGCCGCGATCTTCATGATAATGACGATGAGCTCCATTGGCCTGCCAGGTCTTAATGGTTTTGTAGGCGAGTTCCTCATAATGCTGGGCACCTTCCTGAGCTCCAAGATCGCAGCGGTCTTTGCCGCCTTCGGCGTCATCCTGGCCGCGGCCTATATGCTCTGGATGTACCGCAGAGTCTTTTTTGGCCCGCTCGATAATGAAGAGAACCAGAACCTCAAGGACCTCAACGCCCTTGAATGGGGCTACCTCTTGCCGATGGTGATATTGGTTTTCTGGATGGGCATCTACCCCGGCAGCTTCCTGGGCAAGATGGAGACCACCGTGGAGAGCTGGCTGGGCCAGGTTTCCGACAAGCGCATCGCTTGCGCTCAACTGACTGAAAAACCCACTCTGGCCAGCCTCATTGCCGACGGGCTTGACAACTACAGCCGATAATCCTGGAGGATTGGTTGATGGACTTCCAGCTAGCAGACTTGAAACTCATTGCCCCACACATCGCGTTGTTGGGCACGGCGCTATTGGTGCTGATGGTCGAAGTGTTCGGCCACGGCCGCCGCCGTCCCGAGGCAACGTGGATATCCCTGCTGGGTATCGGCATCGCCGCTGCAGCCACCGGCATGAGTTGCCACGAGAACCGTCTTGGCTTTTCCGGCATGTTGGCCGCTGACGGGTACAGCGCCTTTTGTAATATGATCATCTTAATTGTGGGCGCGTTGACCATCCTCGTCTCTTCAAATTATCTGAAAGACGAACGCCACGAACACGGCGAATACCATGCCCTGATCCTCCTGTCCATGACCGGCATGATGTTCATGGCCTCGGCCACCCATCTGCTGTTGATGTTCCTGGCCCTTGAGACAATGAGCATCGCCATATACGCCCTGGCCGGTTTCTTCCGCACCAAGGAGGGGGTGGAGTCCTGCTTCAAGTACTTCCTGCTGGGAGCCTTCTCCTCGGCGTTCATGCTCTACGGCATCGCGCTGATCTACGGCGCGACCGGGACCACCCAGATTCACGGGATCATGGAACAGTTCACCCAGATCAAGGGGTTGGCCTCTTCGCCGATGGCGCTCTCGGGCATCGCGCTGCTGATCGTGGGTTTTGCTTTCAAGGTAGCTGCGTTCCCCTTCCACGGCTGGACCCCCGACGTTTACCAGGGCGCACCCACTTCCGTGACCGCGTTCATGGCTACCGGTGTGAAGGCCGCCGCCTTCGCGGCGTTCTTCAGGATCTTCTTCGTCGCCTTCCCGGCCACCTCCCCCGTGTGGTCCCAGGCGCTGTGGCTCCTGGCTGTCGCCACCATGACGATGGGTAACTTTGCAGCGCTGGCCCAGCGCGACGTCAAGCGCATGCTGGCCTACTCTTCAATCGCACACGCGGGTTACCTCCTTGTGGGAGTGGTCACCGCCACTGCCGCTGCGGGCACCGGCATGCTCTTCTACCTGCTCTCCTACGCCTTCATGAATATCGGCGCTTTCGCCTGCGTAATCATGCTGGGAAGAAGGGGCGCGGATTCAACAAATCTGGACGACTACGCCGGGGTGGGCTTCAAGTACCCGTTACTGGCCGCAGCGCTGACGCTCTTTATGTTCTCCATGGCGGGCATCCCCCCCACGGCCGGCTTCATCGGCAAGTTCCTCATCTTCAAGGCGGCGATCGGCAAGGAATTCTACTGGCTGGCGGTAATCGGCGTCCTGAACTCTGCGGCCTCGGTTTATTTCTACCTCAGGGTGATCGTCTACATGTACTTTCGCGAACGCCCCGAAGCGGCCCCCGAAGGTCTTCGTTCCGGTCCGGCCATCACCGTGGCTACGGTCGTCGCCGCTGCTGCGGTGCTCATCCTGGGCCTCGCGCCTGGCTTTGTGGTCCGCATGGCGGAAGCAGCGATGTCCACCTTTTAATACCCACACCCATATAAGAAAAAAGGGGTCCCGAATTTTCGAGACCCCTTTTTTGTTTCTCCCCTCTGCCGGGCTTTATATCTCTTTCCACCACCGGGTTTTTTTATTTCTCCGCTACCGCTCGGCACCGGGCTTGAGTTTACTCTCCACCATTGGTAGTTTGACCACTTGCTTGTAGCTGCTTTGCTTTTATCGAAGGGATCGACCGATGGAATTTATGGACCACGAATTCATGGGCAACACCTACAGCGCGTACGCGACCTTTCTGGCCCTGGTGGTGGCGACGATCATTGCCACCTGGATCGCCCGGAGGATAGTAAACAGGCATCTCACCCTCTGGTCGGAGAAGACCGCCACCAAGCTCGACGACGTGGTGGTCAAGGGTGTGCTCGCCCCCGCCTCATGGCTGGTGGTCGTAATCGGCGTAAAGATCGCCAAGGAGGGATTGACGTTGGCCGAGGGGCTAACCATGTGGATCGACCGACTTCTCTCGGTGGCGTCCATTGCGATCCTCTTCGTCGCCGCCCACAGGGTGCTGAACGCCACCACCGAGGCCCTGTGCCAAAGTTATTTTGAGCGCACCGAGAAAGGCAAGAGTCCCGCGGAGCTGATCCTTCTCGAAGCTGCCGTAAAACGGGTCAGCCGCCAGATAAAAGAGGTGGGCAACATGGTCATCATCATCATGGCTGCGCTGACCGTGCTTTCAAATCTGGGGGTGGACGTAAAGGCGATCTGGGCATCGCTGGGCATAGGCGGCATAGCGTTGGTGGTCGCGGTCAAGGACCCCCTGACCAATATCGTGGGACGCGTCTATATCTTTTCCACGGGAATTTTTGACCAGGGCCACTTCATAGAATTTGGAGAGTGGTCGGGGACGGTGAAGCGGATCGGCGTCTTTCGCACCTCGGTGGAGTTGTTTAGCGACATGACCACCGTGACGATCCCCAACGCCGATTTCGTCAACAAGCCGGTGAAGAACTACTTTGGCCGCACCAAATTCATGTTCAAGTGGGACTTGGACGTGCCCTACAACATACCGGCCGAGCGGCTGGAAGAGTTGGTGGAGCAGCTGAAGATTTACATCAACTCGAAGCCGGAGGCGGTCAAGGAGGCCACCTGGGTCTATCTCGACAGGCTGGACAAACACTCCAAGGTGGTTCGCGTCTGGTTCAAGGCGGGGTTGGAGGACTGGGCTACCTCTCTACATTACGGCTCGGCCACGCTGGGGGAAATTCAGCGTATATTCGCCAGGATGGAGATCGACTTCGCATTCCCGACCCAGACACTTCACCTTGAACCCGGCGAAAAGACCCTCAAGTTCGCCGGGCCGGTGGAGCCGGAAGAAGGCTGAATAGTCATTATCCTGCACCTGACAGCCAGCTCTTGAGCTGACTCAATTCTGCAACTGCTCTAACCCCTCAAACTGACCCAGCGATTCCGGGTTGGCGAGCGCGTCCTTGTTCTTAACCTCTTCGCCGTGGATGATCTTGGTCACCGCCATCTCCACCTTCTTGCCGCTTATGGTGCGCGGAATGTCGTCCACCTGGATGATGACGGCGGGCATGTGGCGCGGGGTGGTGTTCACCCGTATCTGCGTCTTGATTTTCTTCTTCAATTCATCGTCGAGCACCAGGCCGGGCCTTAGAACCACGAAGAGGACCACCCTCACGTCGTCATCCCAGTTCTGCCCGATGACCACCGAGTCCAGCACCTCGTCCATAACCTCAACCTGGCGGTATATCTCGGCGGTGCCGATGCGCACGCCGCCGGGGTTGAGTGTCGCGTCGGAGCGTCCGTAGACGATGACTCCGCCCTGGTCGGTGACTTCAATATAATCGCCGTGACGCCACACGCCGGGGTAATGGTCGAAATACGCCCCATGGTAGGCAGCGCCGTCGGGATCGTTCCAGAAGCTCACCGGCATGGAGACGAAGGGTGCCGTGCAGACAAGCTCTCCCTTTTCTCCCACCACGGGTTTACCCTCGTCATTCCAGGCCTCCACCTTCATCCCGAGGCCGCGCTTCTGTATCTCGCCGGGGTAGACGGGGCTGACCGGGGAGCCGAGCATGAAGCAGCTGATGATGTCGGTGCCGCCCGAGATGGAGGCGAGGTTCACATCCTCCTTCACGTTCTCATAGACCCAGTTGAAGTTCTCAACCGAGAGCGGCGAGCCGGTGGAGAGGATGGCTCGCAAGGGGGTTAGATCAAGCTGCTCCCCTGGCAGGAAGTTATCCTTGTCGCAGATGGAGATGAACTTGGGGCTGGTGCCGAAGACGTTGATTTCAAGCTTCTCGGCCATGCGCCACAGCACACCCACGTCGGGGACTGCGGGGCTGCCGTCGTAGAAGACCACGGCTGCGCCGGTCATGATCGAGCTGACAAGCCAGTTCCACATCATCCAGCCGCAGGTGGTGAAGTAGAAGATCGTGTCGCCCGCCTTGAGGTCGGTGTTGAGCATCAGCTCCTTGGCGTGCTGGAGCAAGGTGCCGCCCGCGCCGTGGACGATGCACTTGGGCACGCCAGTGGTCCCCGAGGAGTACATGATGTAGAGGGGGTGATCGAAGGGCAGCTGCGCGAACTCGATCTCTTCTGCGTCGTTCTCCAGGATGGTCGGCAAGCTGACCGCATTCTCCAGGGCTGATAGATCGGGAGTCTCGGAGACATGGGGCACCACTACCACTTTTTCAATGGAGTCGATCTTGTCGCAGACCTCGGCGACCCTGCCCAGCGAATCGAAGATCTTTCCGTTATAGCGGTAGCCGTCGGCGGTGATGAGTATCTTGGGCGCAATCTGGCCGAAACGGTCCATCACGCCCTTGAAGCCGAAATCGGGACTGCACGAGGACCAGATAGCTCCCAAACTGGTCGCGGCGAGCATGGCAACCAGCGACTCGGTAATGTTGGGCATGAACCCGGCCACCCGGTCGCCCACGCCGACGCCCGACTCCTTGAAAAATTGCGCCAGCTTCGCGACCTGGGAGTAGAGTTCGTTGAAGGTAACCGTACTCCTGACCTCCCCCCCCTCCATGACCGAAATGGCGGCGGTGGCGTCGCTGCGGTTTCGGAGAAGGTTTTCGGCGAAGTTCAGCCTCGCGCCCTCAAACCACTGGGCCCCGGGCATGGTCGCCTTGCCCAGCACCCTTTCATAGGGCGCGCTGTGCACTACGTCGGCGAATTCCCACATCGCCCCCCAGAACTCGGGGATATTATCCACCGACCACTGGTACAGCTCATCGTAGCCCTCAAGCGAGGTTCCATGACTACCGTTGACGAACTTGGTGAAGCTGGTAATGTTCGCGTTGGCGATTCGCTCAGGCGTGGGGGTCCAGAGGGGCTTTTTCATTTTCATCTTCTCCAGCATAGGAAAACCAACTTGCTTGACAGTTTACGTAAACTATCAAAAGGTTGACGCAAGCACAATAAACTTATGAACGGACATTCACTTTATTTGTCTGCCCCTCACCATCTTTTGGCAGGCCACTCCTTTTTATCTGTCTGTAGCTTCTATCACCCCTCTTCAGCGACGAGCAACAGGCACTCATATTCCTTGGCGTGATTCAGGAATTCATGTATCGCCTCGACCTTTTCATTTCCCACGCACTCCACCCCAGCCATGAAGCGTGCCCCTTTGTCGGTGCGCACTCCGAGGAATTCCAGCATCGAGATGCGTTCCACCGTAAACCCTGCGGCCCTGGCGACGGCCTCCAGATGATCGAAGCGGATCGAGTATTCGGCGTGGTCCTTCAATTCAATGCGCCGGGGTTGCCCGGTGGCGATGGGTTGCAAAAAATCATAGCGTGGGTCGGGAGAGATGTCGGCTGAATGTTCGCTGATGAATGCAATTCCAGCCTTGCCCGAGAGGGCTTCAACAAACTCCAGCGCGCCGAGATTCATAGCCACTACCCCGTGGGCAGGGAGCTCCAGCTTATATTGCCTTGCGAACCTCGCGCAGCGGTCAAACTCGCCTTCACCAAGGGGCTCATCGGCCACAGCTCTTTCGCGCAACTTCGTAGCGTCCAGTCCATCCACAGTCGTAAAGTCGCCGATATTTTCATTGGCTATCAGGAGATCACAGCACCCCTGAAAGCCATTGAGAAAACGCACAGCGTCCGACTGGACCGTCCGGACATCGACCAGCCCCTCAAGCTCCTCGGCCTGCATCTCGAGAAAGCGGGGGCTTATATCAACCATCGTCACCAGTTTCGCCCTCACCGTGGAGAGCAGGTTGCCCATCAGGGTGCCGTAGCCGCCCCCTACTTCGACGATGTGGCCGAAATTCGTGCTGGATATGCGCTCTGCAATGAAGGCGGCGAGAATCGCCCCATAGGCTCTGGGGTTTGTGAGCGCCGAGGCGACCGCGTTGTCGCTTCTCGAAAGCGACTGGCAGATCGTCATCTCCCACATGAGCGAGGGGTTGTCGCTTGTGTAGAAGGGGGAGGTGTCGTTGATTATCACCATTTGATCGGGTCGGCTCCGGTTGAATTGGCTCCGGTTGAAAAAAAAGGGCCGCCCCCGTAATGGAGCGGCCCCATTTTTCATTTAGCGTTAACCGCTAGTCTTTGACAGCGCGGTTCTCCACCAGGGATTCGACCACTGAGGGGTCGAGCAGGGTGGAGGTATCGCCGAAACCACCAGCGACTTCGTTCGCGGCGATCTTGCGCAGGATGCGGCGCATGATCTTGCCCGAGCGGGTCTTGGGCAGGCCGGGAGCCCACTGGATATGGTCGGGAGAAGCGATGGGGCCGATCTCCTTGCGCACCAGGGCGACCAGCTCCTTCTTCAGCTCATCAGAGCCTTCCTGGCCGGCGTTCAGGGTCACGTAGGCGTAGATGCCCTGGCCCTTCACCTCATGGGGACAACCGACGACCGCCGCCTCGGCGACGTTGGAGTGGAGCACCAGGGCGCTTTCCACTTCTGCGGTGCCCATGCGATGACCGGAGACGTTGATGACGTCATCGATGCGGCCGGTGATCTGGTAGTCGCCATCGGCATCGCGGTTGGCGCCGTCACCGGTGAAGTAGTAGCCGTCATACTGCACGAAGTAGGTGGTGCGGAAACGGTCTTCGTCGCCAAACACACCGCGCATCTGGCCCGGCCAGGGGCGACGGATGCAGAGTGCGCCTTCGGTGACGCCTTCCAGCTCGTTGCCCTTTTCGGGATCGACGATGACAGGCTCGATGCCGAAGAAGGGGGTGGTCGCCTTGCCGGGCTTCATCTCGATCGCGCCGGGCAGGCCGGTGATCAGGATGCCGCCGGTCTCAGTCTGCCACCAGGTGTCCACGATGGGGCATTTGGAGCGACCGGGAAGCTCAAAGTACCACTTCCAGGCTTCGGGGTTGATCGGTTCGCCGACGGTGCCGAGCAGACGCAGGCTGTCGAGCTTGTCCAAGCGGCTGGTGACGAATTCATCACCCTGGCTGGCGATGGCGCGGATCGCGGTGGGCGCGGTGTAGAGCACGTTGACTTTGTGCTTGCCGATGATATCCCAGTAGCGGCCAGCGTCCGGATAGTTCGGTACGCCTTCAAACATCATGGAGATGGCGCCGTTGCAAAGGGGGCCGTAGACGATGTAGCTGTGGCCGGTGACCCAGCCGATGTCGGCGGCGCAAAAGTAGATGTCGCCATCATGATAGTCAAAGACATACTTGTGGGTCAGCGAGGTGTAGACCAGGTAACCGCCGGTGGTGTGCTTGATGCCCTTGGGCTTGCCGGTGGAACCCGACGTGTAGAGGATGAACAGGGGATCTTCCGCGTCCAGCCATTCGCATTCGCACTCGGGGGAGGCGGCTGCGCAATCTTCGTGGAACCAGCTGTCGATGGCGCCCATGTTGGGATTTACTTCGGAACCGACGCGGTCAACCACGATGACGTTCTTGATGGTGGGACACTGACCGGCTGCATGGTCGGCCTGGGCTTTTTGGTCAACCAGCTTTTTGCCGCGATAGTAGCCATCGCAAGTGGCGAGCAGGACGGATTCGCAATCCTGGATACGGTCTTTAAGCGCGTCGGCGGAGAAGCCACCGAAGACGACCGAGTGGATGGCGCCGATGCGGGCGCAGGCCAGCATGGCGACGGCCAGCTCGGGGATCATGGGCATGTAGAGGGTGACGACGTCGCCCTTCTTGACGCCCTTGTCCTTCAAGACGTTGGCGAAGCGGCAGACCATCTCGTGCAGCTCTTTGTAGGTGACCGCCTTATCTTCGGTGGGCTCGTTGCCTTCCCAAAGGATGGCGGTCTGGTCGCCACGGGTCTCCAGATGGCGGTCAAGACAGTTGTAGGAGATGTTGAGCTTTCCGCCCAGGAACCACTTTACGTAGACTCCGTCCTTGGAGTACTTCCAATCCTGAACCGTGTCCCATTTTTTGAACCAGGTGACCTGCTGCTCGGCCATCCTGGCCCAGAAGCCGTCATTATCCTCGATCGACTCCTTGTAGAGCGCCGCATACTCCTCACGGCTGTTGAACCATGAGTTCCCGGCAAATTCTCCAGGTACCGGATAAACTGCTTTCAAGGTGGTGTCTGACATAGAGCTTCTCCTTTCGATAGTAAAAAGGCCTACTTGATAGTGATGGACCGAAAACGGGAGTGTGATCTACCCCGAATACAAATTAAAACCCGTCAATAAAACAAGGGTTTGGAGTATACCGTCTCCCACCGCCTCTCGCAAGACCAAAACCAACCCTGGCGCAACCCCCATGAACCGCTATTCACGTTATATTTTTCACTAACACAGGAGGTTGCACAAACCCTTACCCGGCGCGGACTATCACAAAGATGGGCAATGCGGTCTACGCACAAAGCAGCCTAGTAAAACAGCGTTGGATAAAATGGAGTTTTACGGGAAGCAAACACGCCTGGAGCAGTCGAGAATACGACGGGAAATCATCTAGTCAGGGCATGGAGAAATTGGGACGGTCTGGGGCACAGCGAGCCAGGTCACGCCAGCTTAGGAGGCTCTGACGAAAAACTCTCCCAACGCAGGGGTAACACTAAACAGGGCTAAACCGGAGATTTTGCCGATGTCTGGCAAACTTCCAACCAAGCCGACGATAAACTGGAAACCCCGAAGATCCTTCGAGGCAAGTTTTCATGACCGAAAACTTGGATGCGCATTAGCGCACCAGGCTGTTGACAAAGGTAGACAATAAGGAAACTGGCTGGAAAATCGGCTACTCATAGCTATCTGCCTATCTACTTGCTCAGCCTGTCTGATCGTTGACAAGCACTGAATTTTATTCGAGAACGAGGAAGGATATAAAAAATGACCGGAGGAATACTCGGCGTATTTCGAGGATCATTTTTTAGCCTGACGAAGTAAATCGGAGAAAAGG